>JAYRLC010000004.1:0-233821 GCA_041905405.1 Ramlibacter sp.
TCGCTGCTTTGAATCGCCAGTTAACTGGCGATTCAAAGCAACAGAGCAAGACCAACGCTGGAGTCAGTTAATCTTGCAAACCCGGACTTCTGGAATTTAGATTGGTACGGAAATTGGGGGCAGGTCACTTTGAAATCACCATTCAGGAACAACGCCCCAAGGTCTGGGAAACGATGCTCGGCGCCGAAACCTACAAGGCCTGGGCTTCGGCCTTTTGCGAAGGCACCTACTACACCGGCTCCTGGGCCGAAGGCGCCCGCATCCAGTTCATGGCGCCGTCCGGCGACGGCATGACGTCCGTCATCGCCCAGAACAAGCCGTTCGAGTTTGTCTCCATCCGGCACCTGGGCATGATCGAAAACGGCGTCGAGGACACGTCCAGCGACAAGGTTCGGGCATGGGCGCCCGCGTACGAGAACTACCGGTTTTCGGACGATCCTGCCGGCTGCAAGCTCGTGGTCACGCTGGACACGGCGCCCGACTGGGAGCAGTACATGCTGGACACCTTCCCCAAGGCGCTTGCGCTTCTCAAATCGCTGTGCGAGCAGCAGTAAAGCTGGCAGCAACAAATGCAAATCGATCGCTGGCCCGCTTCTGCCCGCGGCCGCAGCCGCGTGGTGGTCTGTTCGGGCCTGGTGTGGACGGTTGCCAATGTGGAGGGGGACCGCAGGGGTTGGGGTGCCTAGAATCGTGGACCCTATCGAGAGGCCGCAGCATGATCAGAGAGTTCAGAGACGACGAGCGGGCCTACCTGGGCTGGGTGGCAGACCATCCCGCAGGCTTTGTCGCAAATCTTGAGAAGCGGGGTCAGCGTCCGGAGTACCCTATGGTTCACCACCTGGCCCAGCAGTGCGTATCGAGCCCAAGCAGAGGCAACTACACAACTGCCAAATACTTCAAAGTCTGTTCGGAAAGGCTGGATGAGTTGGAGCACTGGTCCAAATCCAGTTTCGGCCGTGCACTGGTGAGGTGCAGCAAGTGCATGAAGTAGTGGAAATCTCATCCAGTTTCAGCCTAAGGCAATCACGATGACCCAACGCATCATTTCAGCGGTAGCTCTACTGATCGCCCTTTCCGGCTGTGCCAATCTGGCAGTTGTATCCGGCTCCACCAATCACGGCGTCGACGGCATTCCTTGTGTGGGAACTGTCGGCAACAGCGTTGACGGCCTCACGGAATCCACCAATCCATCCCTCCTGGGCAAGGCCCAGATGCCCAGCGGCAAGGGGGGCGTGTGTTCGGCCAAGGTCTTTACGGTCACGGCGCCGGTGGTTCTGTACCGTGTGTTTGACGCAGGCAAGCCGTACACCAAGTTCGGCGGCTGGTGGTCGTTGAAGCGCCCGGGCAGCTCCAAAGCGGACTATCGGGCGGACAACGCCATCTGCCCCGATTGGAGCAATCTGGACCGCGTGACGCAGTGCGAAATCAGGCCGGGTTCGCAGGTCGTGCTGGGCACGACGCAGAGCGCTACATGCGCGGACGGTTCGTTGTACGCCAAGACGGCAGTGATCCAGGTTTTTGTACCCAATGATGGCCGGGCAGGAATCATCCACGTCGGCGCATGCGCTGATGATGCAAGCTGGCCCTGACGTTGCCCCCCAACCGGAGCACCCCATGCCCCCCTACACCGGCGGCTGCCTCTGCGGCCACATCCGCTACCGCATCACCGCCCAGCCGGGCCTGTCGCGCCTGTGTTGGTGCCGGGACTGCCAGCGCATCGCGTCCAACGGCACGGCCAACGCCGTGTTTCCTTCTGGCGCGATCGAGATCACCGGCACAACCGCCCTGCACATCAAGACAGCCGACAGCGGCAACGCGGTCACGCGCCGTTTCTGCCCCGCGTGCGGCTCGCAGCTGTTCTCGGATTCCACGGGCCGTCCCGGCCTGACCGTGGTGCGCCTGGGCACGCTGGACGATCCTTCGGCCAGCAAGCCCACGGCCAATATCTGGACGGCCAGCGCCCCGGCCTGGGCCTGTTTGGACAGTGCGCTCGACCAGTTTGCCGGCGGGCCGCCCGCGCCCGCTTCGCCGCCGGCCACGGCGTGACGCGGGCCGCGGCATAAGCATCCCGCCTTGAGGGGCAGGGCGTCCGTTACCATGCCTGCATGCCCCTGAACTACGCCCGCAGCCTGACCGACGAGCAGCGCTCGCACCGCGGCGACCGGCACCTGGGGTTTGCGCTGGCCTTTGTGGCGGGCGCCGCCAACGCCGGTGCCTTTCTGGCGGTGCAGCTGTACACGTCGCACATGACGGGGCTGGTGTCGTCCATGGCCGACCACATTGCGCTGGGCGAAGCCGCGCTGGCGCTGTCTGCGCTGGGCGCGGTGCTGTCTTTCCTGTTGGGGGCGATGACCTCGGCCTTCATGATCAATGCCGCGCGCGACCGGCACCTGCGCAGCCGCTACGCGCTGCCCCTGCTGCTGGAGGCCGCGTTGCTGCTGGCCTTTGGCCTGCTGGGTGCGCGGCTGGCGCTGGTGCCGGGCCTGTTCGTGCCAGCCACGGTGATGCTGCTGTGCTTCACCATGGGCCTGCAGAACGCCGTGGTCACCAAGATCTCCGGCGCGGCGGTGCGCACCACGCACCTCACGGGCGTGATCACCGATCTGGGCATCGAGCTGGGCCGCCTGGTGTACCGCCACAGCGCGCTGCCGGGTGATGCGCCGCATCCGCCGGCCAACCGCGCGCGCTTGTCATTGCTGGGCCTGCTGTGCGTGTTCTTTCTGGCCGGTGGCGTGCTGGGCGCGCTCGGCTTCAAGCACATGGGCTACCTGGCGACGGTGCCGCTGGCGGCGCTGTTGGTCGTTATCTCGTTCATGCCGGTCGTGGACGATGTGACGCGCAGGACGACATAGATTTGATTCTCATATTTTACAAAATTGGTATTTTGAATAAAATGAGAATCAAATATGCCGTCCAGTGCCCCACCTTCGACCGATGCCCAAGTTCGCCAGATGGCGAGCTTGGGCGCCGCTTTGCGCGCCCGGCGCAAGCAGCTCAAGGTCAACGCCACCACGGCGGCTGAAGCCGCCGGTCTGTCGCGGCCCACCCTGTACCGGATCGAGAGGGGCGAATCTTCCGTGACTCTGGGCGCGTACGTCGCCGCTGCTGCCGCGCTGGGGCTGGCGTTCCGGCTGGCTGACCCGCTCGCCGATCCTGGGCCGGGCACGGCGGGCGCGCTGCCGCTGCAGATCATGCTGGCCGACTACCCCGAACTCAAACGCCTGGCCTGGCAGTTGCAGGGGGTTGAGGCCCTGACGCCGCAAGAGGCGCTCAACCTGTACGAGCGCAACTGGCGCCACGTGGACACCGCGGCCCTGTCGCCACGCGAACGCACGCTGGTGCAGCAGCTGGCGGCGGCGCTGGGCGGGGGGCATCTGCTTGTTTAGCCGTCCGCACCATCGCCGCATCGCCACCGTGCTGCTGATGCTGGACGCCGGCCAGCTCGATGCCTGCGGGTGCCTGTTTGGCGGCGGCACCGCCATGGCGCTGCGCTACGGGGAATACCGCGAATCGGTGGACATTGATTTCCTGGTGTCGGACCTGGCCGGATACCGGCAGTTGCGCCAGCAGCTTTCCGGCAGCGCCGGGTTGCAGGCCATCGCGCGGCCCGGCTGCGTGCTGGAGCAGCTGCGCGAAGTGCGCACGGACCAGTACGGCATCCGTACCGCGTTGCAGGTCGAGGGTGTTCCCATCAAGTTCGAGATCGTGTTCGAGGCACGCATGACGCTCGACACGCCCGCGGACGCGGACCGCCTGTGCGGTGTGTCCGCGCTGACGCCGCTGGACATGGCCGCAAGCAAGCTGCTGGCCAACGCCGACCGCTGGGCCGACGCCAGCGTATTCAGCCGCGACCTGATCGACCTGGCCATGATGCAGCCCTCACGCGCCCTGCTGGCACAGGCGATCGAAAAGGCCGCGCACGCTTATGGCGACAGCATCCGCACATCGCTCGCCAAGGCCATCCAGCACCTGCAGGGCAACCCGCAGCGGCTGCAGCAATGCATGGGGCACATGGGCATGACCGAGGCGCCCGCCGTGGTGTGGCGGCGCATCAAGGCGCTGGCGCGTCCGTCATGACCGAAGCCGATTTCACCCTCCTGGCCGCCATCCAGGCCTGGGGCCCGGCCTTCAAGCCGGTCATGGCGGCGTTCAGCAACGCCGGCTATGGCTCCATCTACATGGCGGTGATTGCCTTTGCCTACTGGTGCGTGTCGCCGTCGCACGCGCTGCGGTTGTCGGCGTTGCTGCTGCTGTCCAGCTGCATCAACACGCTGATCAAGATCGTCATTCAGGAGCCGCGGCCGTACTGGGTGCGGCCGGAGCTGTACACGGGCTCCAGCGACACGGCGGCGGGTATGCCGTCGGGGCATGCGCAGTCGGCTGCGGCGTTCTGGGGGCTGCTCGCGTCGTTCACGCGCCGGCCGTTGTGGTGGGCGGTGTGCCTGTTGATGATCTTCGGCATCTCGGTGTCGCGCATCTACTTCGGCGTTCACTTTCCGTCGCAGATCGTCGTGGGCGTGGTGCTTGGCCTGGTGCTGCTGCTGCTGTTTCGCCGGGTCGAGGGGCCGGTGTGCCGTGTCTTTCTGGCGCGGAGTCTGGTTGAACAGCGCCTGGTCCTGCTGGCCGGGTGGCTATTCATCGTGGGGCTGGCGTTTGCGTTGCAGTCGGTGATGGCCGCGGGGTGGACGGTGCCGGCCGAATGGGTGGCCCATGCGACCGCCTTGCACCCCGACGTAAAAATTGCGCCGCTGCAGGTCACGTCGCTGGTGCGTGATGCGTCGATATTGCTCGGCCTGTTGCTGGGGGCCACGGCGTTGCGTGATTTCACTGTGCGCTACGCCGGTCTGCGCACCGCGTTGCTGCGGTTTGTGCCGGGCTTTGTGGTGTTCGCGGTGTTCTGGCTGGGCACGGGCGCGCTGCTCAAGCCCTTGCCCGAGCATGTGCAGGTCGTGGCCGATGCGCTGCGGGGCCTGCTGGCTGGGCTATGGTTCACGTTGGGTTGGCCGCTGGCGCTGCGGCGGTTGCTGAAGGCTTGACAAAGGCTGCACCATGCTTCTTGCTTTTCTGTTGGTTGCGGTGGCAATCTTCCTCATCTATCTGTATGTTCTTTTCGCGCTCTGGAAGAGGAAAAAATTCGGATTCCTGATTGCATCTGCAGCAGCCCCTTTGCTGGCCTATCAGGCGCTTCAGTTCTATTGGTATGCCCGGTTTGTGCCTGCGCAGCTCGAAATAGCGTATCCGGTGGCTGCCGGCAGTGAGTCTGGCTTCCGTGAAGGTTGCGGCGTAGCGGTCTACAAGTTGTCTGCGAAGACGCTGGCTGCCATCGAGAAGAAGGGCATCGAAGCCCTTGACTCGGCGACCCAAGCCCGCGGGCATTTGGACGTCGCCGATCGGGATCATCATCTCTACACTTACCAGCCATGGAAACAGACGCCCGTACCGCTGAATTGGACCAGTGAAGGAACTTGGCTGATGTGCAGGGTGGTCGGCAGCGAGCTCGAACGGGAAATCATCGCGGCAGCCAAGCAAGGCGGCGCGTACTACACGACCAAACACGAAGCGCAGTTGCTGGTGATCCCTTCGCTTGGCTATGTTGTGTTCTCTCACTATGGTTGAGCTTGCCTGGTTGGCACTGGCGGGGACGTTTGGGGTGCCTCTATTCCTGTGACCATCAACTTGCAGTATAAAAAATATTTAACTTTGACAGGTTGAATTTATTTGTCAAAATAAAGACAAGTAAATCAAACTTTACGCATGCCCATCCTCAATGAGCTCTCGCTGCTGGTCAGGCGTCAGCGGGCCGAGATGGGGCTGACCCAGAAGCAACTGGCAGCCCTGTCGGGGTTGTCGCGGGTCACGATCAACCAGCTGGAGACCGGACGGATCGCCAACCTGAGCCTGGTCAATGCCGAGCAACTGGCCAATGTGCTGGGTTACGGGCTGGGTGTGCTGGGCGTGCGCCGGGTGCGGGACGATCTGTCGCGTGCGCTGGACGTGGCGGCCCGCACGGCCAGCGTCAGTTATGGCGACGCGATTCCCGCGGACACGCTGCGGTCGGCCTTGCTGCAGGGCGTTGTCGCGCCCAGCTACATTCCCCATCTGCGATCCCTGCTGGATGAAGCGCCCGTGGGTGTGCTGTCGGATGTGGCCCTTCAACTCGAGCGCGAAGACGGCGCGCCGGCCAAGGTGACCTGGCAGAAGATGCGTGGCCTGGCCACGGCGCTCGGTTGCACGCGGGATCTCTGGTCATGACCTTGCCCGATTTCTCGTTGCCTGGCGCCTGGCGGGGACTGCTGGCACAGGCGTTCCGGCTTACCGACCACCTCGCCACGGTGGTGGCCGGGCCGGTCTGGAGCTTTGGCGGGGGCACGGTACTGATGCTGCGGCTGAACCATCGCCTGAGCAAGGACATCGACCTGTTCGTGCCCGACCCACAGTATCTGGGCCATGTCTCGCCGCGCCTGTCGGATGTGGCTGAAGCACTGACGACCGACTACGAGGAGGGCGCGGAGTACACCAAACTTTTCCTGCCCGAGGGCGAGATCGACATCGTCGTGGGGACGCCGTTGACCGCAGTCCCCTGGGATCTCGTGCAATACAAGGGCCGCGATATCCGGGTCGAAACCAGCGCTGAAATCATCGCCAAAAAGATGCACCACCGCGGCTACATGGCCAAGGCACGGGACCTGTTCGACCTGTGCGCGGTGGCCGAGCTTGACCCGCAGGCGATCGCTGTGGCGCGGCCGTTCATGGTGCGTCATGCGCAGGCATTTTTGCAGCGTCTGGTGGATCGCCATGATCTGGCGCGCACCGAATTCGACAGGATCGACCGGCTGGCGTACGACCGGTCCTTTGACGATTGCCTGCTGTTGGCTGAAGACGTGTTGCGCGGATAGGCGGCGCATGGATTGCGGGTCGAGCCCGCAATGACGCAGGCCCTGTTTACCGTGGCGTGTTCAGTCTGGCGCCCGCCACCGCCATCTCCACCCGCAGCACCGTCCCGTGCGTCGAATCGGTGCAGTAGAGCGTGCGCCGGTCTGCGCCGCCGAACGCGATGTTCGTCAGCGACGCGCCGCGCTCGCCGGTCAGCACTTCTTCGGCTTCGGCAAAGCGGTTGAGTACCCACACATAGCCCAGGCCCGGGTTGGCCACCAGCAGGCGGCCGCCTTCGTCCATGGCCAGTCCGTCCGGGCCGCTGGGGCCGTGCGACGTGAAGAACTGGTTGGCTTTGGCCACGCTGCCGTCGGGCAACAGCGGCATGCGCCACACGCAGTTGCCGCGCGTGGCGGCCACGTACAAGAATCGCTCGTCGTTCGACAGCACGATGCCGTTAGGGCTGGGCACGTTGTGCAACAGCAGATCCAGCTTGCCGTCGGGGCGCAGGCGGTACACGCGGCCCGTGGGGTCGTGCAGGCCGGTCTGTCCCTGGTCGGTGAAGTACAGGTTGCCCTGGCTGTCGAACACCAGGTCGTTCACGCCCTTGAAGCTTTCGCTGTTGCGCCGCGCCAGATAGGGGCGAACGCTGCCGCTCTGGATGTCCACGGCCATCAGGCCGTTCTGGTAGTCGGTCACCAGCAGCTCGCCGGCCGACAGAAACTTCAGGCCGTTGGGCTCACCGTCCCACTGCGCGACCAGGTCCCATTCGCCCCGTGCGTCAATGCGGAAGATGCGGCCGAACGGGATGTCGGTGACATACAGGTTGCCCGCCGCGTCGAACACCGGTCCTTCCAGGAACGAATCCGCCAGCCGGCCGCCCTGGTTCACGTCGGCCCATTCGCTGCGCACGCCGGTCTGCCGGTATTTCGCCGGCATGGACGTGAAGATTTCGAACGGGCGGACTGTGGGCTGGTGCAGGTGCATGGGGGATCGCGCTCGGTTTTTTAACCTCCGTACGCAGAGGGCGCAGAGGTTACGCAGAGGGCGCAGAAAAGAAAACCAAATTTTTTTTGAATTTTCTTTTTGAATTCTTCTGCGTCCTCTGCGAAATCTCTGCGCCCTCTGCGTACGGAGGTTCTCAAGGACTTCTATTGACGCTCAAACGCGGTGCTGGCCGCCACCTTACCCCAGTTGGCCGTGGACTCTTTCAGGATGCGCGCGAACACGGCCGATTCCACCGCGCGCGGGTCGGCGCCCATGTCGGTGGCAAAGGTCTTCATGTCGGCGGTGGCCATGGCCTTGGCCACTTCGGTCTGCAGGCGGTCGATCACGGCGGCGGGCGTGCCCTTCGGCGCCCACAGGCCGGTCCAGTTCACCACGCCCGGCCATTTGACGCCGGCTTCGCGGAAGGTGGGCACGTTGGGCAGCGCGGCCAGCCGCGCTTCGCCGCTGACGGCCAGCATGTTCAGCTTGCCGCCCTTGACGTTGCCCATCAGGCCCGTGGTGGACGCGATCTGCGTGTCGATGGTGCTGGACAGGATGGCCTGCGTCGCCTCGGCCGCGCCCTTGAACGGCACGTGCATGAATTTCACGCCGGCCGCCATGCCCAGCGCCTCGGTCGCAAAGTGCGGCGTGGTGCCGGGGCCGCCCGTGCCATAGGTCACCTTGGTGGGGTTGGCCCTTGCGTCCGCCACCATGTCGCCCAGTGTCTTGTAGCGCGACGTGCTGGACACCACCAGCCCCATGGGCGCAAACACGTAGGCCGACACGGGCACCAGGTCGGTGGTGGGGTCGAACGGCAGCTTCTTGAAGATGTGCGGGATCAGCGAGAACGTCGTGTCGTTGGCCATCAGCGTGTAGCCGTCGGCGTCGGCCCGCGCGACCTGCAGCGCGCCGATGGTGCCCGTGCCGCCGGGGCGGTTCTCGACAAAAAAGCTCTGGCCGGTCTGCTCGGTCAGCTTCTGCGCCATCTTGCGCGTGACCACGTCCACGGCGCCGCCGGGCGCGTAGGGCACGACGATCTTCACGGGCTTGGCGGGCCATGCCTGGGCGTGCGCGCCGGTGGCAAGCAACGCAGCGGCTGCGACGGCAGCCAGGGTGAGGGTGCGGCGGTTCATCTTTATTCCTTGTTCCTGTGCATCAGGCCTGCGTTTCCAGGCGAAGTTCCAGCACGGCCAGCACATTGCGTGCGGCGGCCGTGCCCATGTTCACGTAGGCGTCGCGCGTGACGCCGCCGATGTGCGGGCTCAGGATGAACCCCGGCTGGTTCTGGAACGGGTGGGGTACCGTCATGGGCTCCACCGCAAAGCTGTCCAGCCCCGCCGCGGCCACCTGGCCCGACTGCACGGCCGCCAGCAGTGCGGCCTCGTCGATCAAGCCGCCGCGCGCGGTGTTCACCACCATCACGCCGCGCTTGCAGCGTGCCAGCGTGTCGGCATTCAGCAGGTTGCGGTTGTCCGCGGTCAGCGGGCAGTGCAGCGAGATCGCGTCGGCCTCGCGCCAGACCGTGTCCAGGTCCACGGCCTGTACATAGTCGGGCAAGTTCCTGGCATACGGGTCGTGGCCGATCACGCGCATGTCCATCGCATGCGCCATGCGCGCAAAGCGCAGGCCGATGGCCCCCAGACCTACAAGCCCGATCGTGCGGCCGGACAGCTCCACGCTCTTGTGCGTGGCCTTGTCCCAGTGGCCTGCGTGCATGCGCGCGTCGATCTGCGGGACCGATTTGGCGCAGGCCAGCAGCAGCGCCAGCGCATGCTCGGCCACGGCCGCCGCGTTGGCGCCGACGGCGGCGCGCACTTCGATGCCACGCTGCGCGGCCGCCGCCTTGTCGATGGTGTCGGTGCCGCTGCCGTGCTTGGAGATCACGCGCAGCGACTTTGCTGCGTCCATGGCGGCGGCGCCCACCTTGCTGTAGCGCACGATGATGGCCACGGGGTCGTGTTGCCTGCACAGGGCCACGATGTCGTCCTCGGTCGGCGTCTTGCCGGCATAGACGACGTCGAAGTCCGTCAGCAGCGCCAGTGCCTGCGGCGCCAGGTCGGCGGCGGTGACCAGCAGACGGGGCTTGGCCGTCACAGCGTTTCCCCCTGCTTGAGCACGCCGGCCGTGCGCAGCGCGGCGTCCAGCCATTTGGCCGCTGTGTCGCCGGCCTGGATGGCGGCGATGCGTGCCGACTCGTCGGCCACCTTCTTTTCGGCCAGCGGGATCAGCGACGCGATCTTGTCGCGTTCGATCACCACCACGCCGTCGGCGTCGCCGATCACGAAATCACCGGGGTGCACCGTCACGCCGCCCACCGTCACCGGGTGGCCGATGCGCCCGCCCACGTTCTTGGTCGGGCCGTTGGGGTTGGTGCCCACGCTGAAGACCGGGAAGCCGATCTCCTCGATCTCCAGCGAATCGCGCACGGCGCCGTCCACCACTACGCCGGCAATGCCCAGCTTGCGGCAGGCCGTGATCATGATGGTGCCCATGAGCGCCGAGGTCTGGTCGCCCTTGCCGTCGATCACCAGCACGTCGCCGGGTTGGGCCAGCGACATGGCCGCGTGGATCATGAGGTTGTCGCCGGGACGCACCTCCACGGTCAGCGCCGTGCCGGCCAGCTTCATGCTGGGGCGCAGCGCGCTGATGCGGCCGTGCAGCGCGCCGCGGCGGCCGGCCACGTCGGCCAGGATCGCGGCCTGGAACTGCGCGGCCTGCTGCACCACGCTGGCGGGCACGCGGTCGAAGTTGCGGACGATGTCGGGAAGGCTCATGGGTGTTGTCGCTATGGAAAAGTTCAGTCGATCTTGGCGCCCGATTCCTTCACGACCTTGCCCCATTTGGCGATGTCGCTCTGGATCAGCTTGCCGAACTGCGCGGGCGAGCTGGGCGTGACGTCCACGCCCTGGTCGTCCATCTTCTTGCGCAGCTCGTCATTGGCCAGTGCCTTGGTCACTTCGGCGGCGATCTGGTTCACGATCTCGGGCGGCAGCTTGGCCGGGCCCAGCAGGCCGAACCAGGTGGCGGCCTCGAAGTTCTTCAGGCCGGTCTCGGCCACCGTGGGCGTCTGGGGCAGGTCGTCCACGCGCTTGAGCGAGGTGACGGCCAGGGGGCGCAGCTTGCCGCTCTTGACGTGGCCGATCAGCGTGGGCACGGACGACACATACAGCTGCACGGCCCCGCCGATCACGTCGTTGATGCCCTGCGACGCGCCCTTGTACGGGATGTGCGTGAGCTTGGTGCCGGACTCGCGCTGGAACAGTTCGGTCGTCAGGTGCGCCACCGTGCCGTTGCCCGACGTCGCGTAGTTGATGGTGCCCGGTTTGGCCTTGGCAGCGGCGATCACGTCGGCCAGCGTCTTGTACGGCGAATCGGCCGACACGACGATCAGCATGGGCGAGCTGCCCACCAGCGAAATGGGCGTCAGGTCCTTCACCGGGTCGTAGGGCAGCTTGCTGTACAGCGACGGGTTGATCGCCAGGTTGCTGGTCTGGCCCAGCACCAGCGTGTAGCCGTCGGCGGCCGACTTGGCCGCCGCGTCCACGCCCAGGTTGCCACCGGAGCCGGGGCGGTTGTCCACCACGAAGGCCCAGCGCGTGTTCTGTGTGATGCGCCCGGACACTTCGCGCGCAATGATGTCGGTGCCGCCGCCGGCCGGGAACGGCACGACCAGGCGGATGGGTTTGTTGGGCCAGCTTTGGGCCAGGGCGCCAGTGGCGCACAGCAGGACGGCGGCGGATGCGAACGTGGCCAGGGCGGCCCGGCGTGTGGCGTGAGCGGGGATCATGCTTGTCTCCTTGGTTTAGTGAGCGAAGTATGGGTTGCCGATCACCCACGGTCCAATCGATAATTTCTTCCGATTCATCAATCTGGCTTTTGCAATGGACCTGCGTGACCTGCGCTACTTCGAAACGATTGCCGAGCTGCAGCACATGGGCCGCGCGGCGGCCCAGCTCCACCGCACCCAGCCCGCGCTGACCAGCAGCGTGCGCCGGCTTGAAGAAGCCTGCGGCGCGCCGCTTTTCGAGCGGGCGGGCCGGGGCATCCGCCTGACGCCGGCGGGGCGGGTGCTGCTGAAATGGGCGCAGCGCATGCGGTTCGACGTGGAAGACGCGCGGCGCGAGATCGCCGCGATCGGCCGGGGCCTGGCGGGGCACGTGCGCATCGGCATCGTGCCCACGGCCGCCCAGTTCCTGCTGCCGGCGGCCGCGCGCCAGCTGTTGCAGGAAGGGCCTGACGTGACCCTGCGCACGGTGGTGGGGCTGGTGGAAACGCTCAAGCCGCTGCTGCGCCAGGGCGAGATTGACCTTATGGTCGGCAGCGAGACCGCGGCCGCCGCGCCGGGCTTCGTGTCGCGCGTGCTGTCCGAGGACGCCATCGTGGTGGCCGCCGCGGCCAACCACGAGCTGTTTCGCAGCAGGACGACGCCGACGCTGAAGGACCTGTCACGCTACCGCTGGGTGCTGCAGCCGCCCGGCGCGCCCACGCGCGACTGGCTGGACCACGTGTTCGACCGCCGCCGCCTGCCGCGTCCCAACGTGCAGGTGGAAAGCACCATGTTGCTGATGCTGCCCACGCTGATCGAGCAGACGGGCCTGCTCAGCTTCATCTCGCGCCACCACCTGAGCGCGCGGCCGGGGCGCACGGGGCTCAAGGAGATTCCGCTGCGCGAAGCCACCATGCGGCGGCGGCTGGTGGTGACTTACCGCGATGGCGCCTATCTGCCGCCGGCGGCGGTGCGGCTGACGGAGATCCTGTCGGCCGTCCAGTCGGTTTAGAACCCCAGGCTCTCCAGCAGGTCGTCCACCTGCGCCTGGTTGGTGACCACGTCGGAGCGTTCAGGCGCGTCGTGCACGGGTCCGTTCATGAAGCCTTCGTGCGGGGCGGCCGAGAACTGCGGACGCTGGTCGGGCGGCGTGGTTTCCAGCAGCAGCTTGACCAGCGACTCTTCCAGCGTGGCGGCTACCTCCACCACCTTGCGAACGGTCTGGCCGGTCAGGTCGTGAAAGTCCTGCGCCAGCATGATGTCACTCAGCTGCCCCGTCGTGACCTGGGCATTGGCCTTGACCTGGTCGATGAAGTTCAGCATGTCGCCGCGCGCCACCGTGCCCACCGGGTCGGTCTTGAGCGCGGCTGCGACCTTGTCGGCTTCGGCCACCAGCGCGTCCTGCTGGCCTTGCGCCGCGTCCACGGTGTTCAGCACCTTCTCGGCGGCTTCGCCGGTGAGTTTGGCGATGAAGTTCAGCCGCGAACGTGCGTCCGGCAGCGCGCCCAGCGACTGCTCGATCGGCTTGTGATAGCCCAGCTGCTGCAATGCGTCATGCAGCACGCGCGTGAGCTCGCCGATGCGCTTGTGGACGTCCGGCGCCAGGTTGGCTTCCGGGTTGATGGGGGTAGTTTGGGCAACCATGGCGGACCTCAGGCGGGAACGGCAAGCTTTTGCAGAATTTTGGCGACCTTCTCTTCCAGCGTCGCCTTGGTGAAAGGCTTGACGATGTAGCCGGAGGCGCCGGCCTGGGCGGCCATGACGATGTCTTCCTTGCGCGCCTCGGCCGTGATCATCAGCACCGGAAGGTGCTTCAGCGTGGCGTCCGCACGCACCTGGCTGAGCAGCTCGAAGCCGTTCATGTTGGGCATGTTGATGTCGGTCACCACGAAGTCGAACGAGCTGTTGCGCAGCTTCTGCAGCGCGGCGACGCCGTCTTCGGCCTCGTCGGCGTTGGCATAGCCCGCCTCTTTCAGCAGGTTGCGCACGATGCGCCGCATGGTGGAAAAGTCGTCCACGATCAGGAATTTGAGGTCAGTGGGTGCGGGCATGAGGAGCCTCCGGAGCGGTTGTGGGTGTTGCGGGGGTTGGGGGAGTGGAAGCCGCGGCAGCCCTGGCGGCCTGCACGGCATCGGGCGCGTCGCGGGACAGAAGCTGTTCCAGCGCCTGGGTTTCGGAAACGGGTACTTCGGCGCCGCGGGCATAGCGTTCCTGCCCGACGCGGCCCAGCACCAGGATGGAGATGCGGCGGTTCATGGGGTTCAGCGTGTCATCGGCCGCGAAAGGCACCGACGAGCCCATGCCCAGCACGCGCACCACGCGGTCCTCGCGCAGGCCGCCCGCCAGCAGCTCGCGGCGCGAAGCGTTGGCGCGGTCGGCGGACAGCTCCCAGTTGGAATAGCCGCGCTCGCCGCCGCTGTAGGGTGACGCGTCGGTGTGACCGGACAGGATCACGCGGGCGTCCTCGCTGTCCAGCAGGCGGCCGATGCTGCGCAGCAGCTCGCGCATATAGTCCTTCACGCGGGGGCTGCCCACGTCGAACATGGGGCGGCCCTGGTCATCCACGATCTGCACGCGCAGGCCGTCGGCCGTTACGTCCATGCGGATCTGCTGGCGCAGCCCGGCCAGCGCCGGGTTGGCCTGGATGGCCTGGTCCAGCCGGGCGCGGACCTCGTTCATGCGGTCGGCGTCGCGCGACTGGATCTCGGCGCGCAGGGCCTGCAGGTTGATGTTGCGGGCGGGCGCCTGAACGTCGCCGTTCTTGACGTTGCCGGCGCTGCGCGTGAGCGAACCGCCGCCGCCCTTGAGGATGCTGGAGCTGTCGCCCGAGCCGCTGCCGCCAGCCATGGCGATCTTCAGCGGACTCTGGAAATATGAGGCAATGCCGCGCAGGTCGCCCTGCGATGTGGAGCCCAGCAGCCACATGAGCAGGAAGAACGCCATCATGGCCGTCACGAAGTCCGCGTACGCGATCTTCCAGGCGCCGCCATGGTGGCCGCCGTGGCCGCCTTTCTTGACGCGCTTGATGATGATGGGCTGGAGTTTTCCGCCGGCGGCCATGATGGGTGTCCTTGCATGAAAGCTTTCCTGCTTTTCGGCCCGGCGCCGCGGGACTTGAGAGACACAAGTGGGGCATCCGTTCGTTGGGTGCGCGCGCCACGTGTTCCCGGTAGCGTGGTGTTCATCACCCCCCCCGACCCGCGACCACCATGCACATCCAGTCAGCCAGATCCAGGCCCCGCAGCCTCAGCGATCCCGGCGTCTGCAGGCAACCGACCGCTGCGCGGGCCTTTGGACCGCAGCCGGTTCAATCTGGATGAAAGCATCAACGCACCAGGAAAAGGTCGTGCTGCCGGTCGAAACCGCGCAGAGCTACGACCGCACCGAGCAGGTCTACAAGATCGCGGTGCGTGGGCCTCGGTGCTCAGCCGCTGATCGAGCCACTCAGTCCGGATCCTGATCTCGCGATCTGGCATATGGCCTACCGGCCCCAGGCGGTTTCAGCGGCGATCTGGCCCCGTGCATGCAATTGCCCGGTGTTCCCCCCGATCTCCTGGGAAGCGGGTCATTTATCTGCTTGAAAAAAGGCAGCCCGATCGTGCCGGTGCTGACCCGGCTGGTGGGCAAGTACCTGCTGGCATGCGACCGGTGAGCGGTGAAGATCAGGCGGCTTTCTTGCCCTTGACGTGGCCTTCCAGCTCGGTGAAGGTGGGGCGTTCTGTCGAATACAGAACCTTGCGGGCGAACTCCAGCGCAATGGCCGGGGCATAACCCTGCACGCTGGCCAGCAGCGCCGCCTTCACGCATTGCAGTTCCTTGGTGGACTCGTCCACCTTCTGGTTGGCCAGTTGGGCCAGCGGGCTCACGAAGCCATACGCCATCAGGATGCCCAGGAACGTGCCCACCAGCGCGCCGGCAATCATGCCGCCCAGCACCGCGGGCGCCGCGCCAACCGACGCCATGGTCTTGACCACGCCCAGCACGGCCGCCACGATGCCAAAGGCCGGCAGGCCGTCGCCGATGGACTGGATGGCCCCGGCGGGCACCAGGGCCTCGTGGTGGTGGGTGTCGATCTCGTTGTCCATGAGGTTCTCGATCTCATGCGCGTTCAGGTTGCCCGACACCATCATGCGCAGGTAGTCGGTGATGAACTCCATCAGGTGGTGGTCGGCGCTGATGATCTTGTATTTCTTGAATAGCGGGCTGTCGTGCGGCTTTTCGATGTCGCTTTCGATGGCCATCAGGCCTTCCTTGCGGGCCTTGGTCAGCGTGTCAAACAGCAGGGCCATCAGTTCCAGGTAGCGCGCCTTGGTGTATTTGGAGCCCTTGAGCAGGCTGGGGATGAACTTCAGCGTGGCCTTGATGGTCTTGCTGCTGTTGCCCACCAGGAAAGCGCCCAGCGCCGCCCCGCAGATGGTGAACAGCTCATGCGGCGCGGCATGGATGATCACGCCGAAGCTGCCCCCGGCGATCGCATAGCCGCCCAGCACGCAACCGAGCACCACGATGTAACCTGCGATGACGAACATGATTCTTGTGCTTTCCGGGATTCAAGGGCCGGCGGGCTTGCCGGTTTCCACAGGCAGGATTTCGGCAGGGGCCATGCCGACTTGAGTCTGTGTCCTGCGCGCAGGTACAGAAGGGATGGTGCGTCGGTCAGGTTTCATGGATTCCTGTCGATAAGAGGAGAACCATGCGGCATTCAACCCCGTCCCGTCCTGCGAAAACCTGCACCCTCACATCGCGCGGCGACTTCGCCGCGCTGGAGCGTGGCAGCCCCGTGCGAGTGAACGGGCAGGACGCCTGGTTCGACGGCTTCACCCACGGGCCCGAGGGCGCGATCTGGGTCTATGCGCAGCGACCGCTGCGCGAAGGCTCGCCCGGCGTGCTGGACGGCAGCGAGGCCTGCCCCGCCTGGCACCGCGTGGACTATTCCCGCGCGACGGTGGAGCTGGCGGCGCGCGCTGGCTGAGCCTGCCGCGCCATGTGATCAGTGGATTGCGCCTTCGCGGCGGCTCTTGCCGGCGCGGGCGGGCGGCGCGCACAGGCCGCAGACGAACGGCTTGAAGCCCTTGCCATATTCGTGCGTGCGCGTCACGAAGTTGCCGCCGCAGTGGGTGCAGCCCGTCAGGCACAGCATGTTGCTGTCCACGAACTTCACCAGGCGCCAGGCGCGCGTGATGGACAGCATGGGTTCCACGCCCATGGCCTGAACGTCGGCCGTGTACAGGCGCCACGCCGTGGTGATCAGGTCGATCTGGTCGATCTCGCAGGCCTTGTCCAGGTTACTGTAGATATTCAGGAACAGCGACGCGTGGATGTTGGGCTGCCAGGACACGAACCAGTCGGTGGAGTAGGGCAACTGGCCTTTGGACGGAGACTGTCCTGTGACTTCACGGTACAGGCGCAGCAGGCGCTCGTGTGAAAGATTGGTTTCCGATTCAAGCACCGCCATGCGGGCGCCCATGTTGATCAGGCGGACGGCGCGCTCGACGTCCTGGCTTTCGTTCAGCAGGCTTTTGGTGGCCATATCTGTGCTCCCCGGTGGTGCATGCGGATCTGCGGACGATCAGTTGGCCAGGGCGCGGTGGCCGGCCATCAGCACGCTGGCGTGCAGGCGGCCTGCGGTCTGGGTGACACCGTTGCCGGGTTCGTGGCTGTCGGTCAGCAGGCCCCAGATCAGTTCATCGTCAAAGCGCATGGCGCACATGAGCTGGTTGCGCGAGGCCACGCGCACCAGCTGCTGCGGCGACAGCTGGGAAACCATGTCAGCCACGGAATCGGTCATGCCCAGGCGGAACAGGGCTTGCGGCTTGTCGCTGCGGATCATGGCCTGAGCCAGGATCAGGTAAGACAGGTTGATGTCACGGATTTCATTCAGCAGGGTGGCGTTGTCCATTTCGTTTCCTCTCGTGTGGGTTGTGAAGCTTTGTTGCTCGGATGTGAGGAATTGTGTTTGGTGCAACCAAAACCTGAATGAGCAAATTTCCCATTCACCCGGCATTCGAATGCCTAATTCTTGATAAGCAATCCGCTTAACCCTGCCTGAGGGTCCTGCCGGGGGCTTGACAAAAAAATTAAAGACGTGTGAAGGCCCGTCGATATCAGGTTCACGGGGCACGCCCCGAGGGCCGCGAGAGATTCGCGGTGTTTAACGAGGGTTCCGGTTTGTGAACCCACTTTGGAACTCTCTAACGCACTCTTTAAAGGAATCTGTCATGCCTTCCGTCATCAATACCAACGTTGCTTCGCTCAATACCCAGCGCAACCTGGGCGCCTCGCAAGCCGCCATGAACACCTCCATCCAGCGCCTGTCCACGGGCCTGCGCATCAACAGCGCCAAGGACGACGCCGCCGGCCTGGCCATCAGCGAGCGCATGAGCTCCCAGGTGCGTGGCCTGAACGTGGCCGCCCGCAACGCCAACGACGGCGTGTCCCTGGCGCAAACGGCCGAAGGGTCGCTGGGCAAGATCGGCGACATGGTCCAGCGCATCCGCGAACTGGCCGTGCAGTCTTCCAACGCCACCAACAGCAACACCGACCGTGCCGCGCTGCAGACCGAAGTCGGCCAGCTCAAGCAGGAAATCGACCGCGTGGCCCAGTCCACCAACTTCAACGGCACCAAGCTGCTGGACGGCAGCTTCACGGCGGCCAAGTTCCAGGTGGGCGCGGACGCCGGCGAGGCGATCACCGTGTCCAGCATCACCAACGCGCAGCTGGCCGGCATGGGCGTGGTCAACCGTGCCTCCACGCAAAGCTCCACGGCCATCACGACGCTGACGGCCACGTCGCTGGGCGACCTGACCGTGAACGGCACCGACATTGGCGTGCTGGCCGCGGCCGGCACGACGCAGGAACGCCAGGCGCAGGTGGTGGACGCGATCAACCGCATCAGCACCACGACGGGCGTGGGCGCGTTCTTTGACGCGCAGAACAACGTGATCGCGCTGACCTCGTCGGGCAACATCACGCTGACCGGCGCCGCCGGCGCCAGCGTGGGCTTTGTCGCGGCTGACTCGGCCACGGCAGCCGCCAGCGCCAACATGGCGTCGCTGGACATCAGCTCCTACGGCGGCGCGCAGCTGGCCATCCAGCAGGCCGACGCGGCGCTGGCCCAGATCAACGGCGCGCGCGCCAACCTGGGCGCGGTGCAAAGCCGGTTCGACAACGCCATCGCCAACATCCAGATCAACTCGGAGAACATCACGGCGGCCAAGTCGCGCATCACCGACACGGACTTCGCGTCCGAGACGGCTAACATGACCCGCGCGCAGATCCTGCAGCAGGCCGGCAACGCCATGCTGTCGCAGGCCAACCAGCTGCCCCAGCAGGTGCTGTCGCTGCTGCGCTGATTCCGTCTGACCGGCGAAAAGGGGCCTTTCCGGGCCCTTTTTCCGTGCTTCGGTGGCGCAGCATCCGGCGCACAGTCTGGACACCCGGCAGTGCCACTGGCCTGCCGAGCGGTCCCGGGTCCGGTCAGTTGGAGATCCGGTTGAAAAAGTTTTTTTCGATTGGAGCTCGTCATGCCCTCTGTCATCAACACGAACCTCGCGTCGCTCAACACGCAGCGCAACCTTTCCGCCTCCCAGGCGTCCCTGAACACGTCGATCCAGCGCCTGTCCACCGGCATGCGTGTGAACAGCGCCAAGGACGACGCCGCCGGCCTGGCCATTGCCGAACGCATGAATGCGCAGGTGCGTGGCCTGAACGTGGCCGCCCGCAACGCCAACGACGGCGTGTCCCTGGCGCAAACGGCCGAAGGGTCGCTGGGCAAGATCGGCGACATGGTCCAGCGCATCCGCGAACTGGCCGTGCAGTCTTCCAACGCCACCAACAGCAACACCGACCGTGCCGCGCTGCAGACCGAAGTCGGCCAGCTCAAGCAGGAAATCGACCGCGTGGCCCAGTCCACCAACTTCAACGGCACCAAGCTGCTGGACGGCAGCTTCACGGCGGCCAAGTTCCAGGTGGGCGCGGACGCCGGCGAGGCGATCACCGTGTCCAGCATCACCAACGCGCAGCTGGCCGGCATGGGCGTGGTCAACCGTGCCTCCACGCAAAGCTCCACGGCCATCACGACGCTGACGGCCACGTCGCTGGGCGACCTGACCGTGAACGGCACCGACATTGGCGTGCTGGCCGCGGCCGGCACGACGCAGGAACGCCAGGCGCAGGTGGTGGACGCGATCAACCGCATCAGCACCACGACGGGCGTGGGCGCGTTCTTTGACGCGCAGAACAACGTGATCGCGCTGACCTCGTCGGGCAACATCACGCTGACCGGCGCCGCCGGCGCCAGCGTGGGCTTTGTCGCGGCTGACTCGGCCACGGCAGCCGCCAGCGCCAACATGGCGTCGCTGGACATCAGCTCCTACGGCGGCGCGCAGCTGGCCATCCAGCAGGCCGACGCGGCGCTGGCCCAGATCAACGGCGCGCGCGCCAACCTGGGCGCGGTGCAGAGCCGTTTTGAAACGGCCATCGCCAACATCCAGATCAGCGCCGAAAACACGACAGCTGCCAAGTCGCGCATCATGGACACCGACTTCGCGGCTGAAACCGCCAACATGACCCGCGCGCAGATCCTGCAGCAGGCCGGCAACGCCATGCTGTCGCAGGCCAACCAGCTGCCCCAGCAGGTGCTGTCGCTGCTCAAGGGCTGAAACCCCTCACAACCCAGGCTGATCCACCGTGCCCACCATCACCAGCACCGGCGTCGGCAGCGGCCTGGACGTCAACAGCATCGTCACCTCGCTCATGGCGCTGGAACGGCGCCCGCTTACGCAATTGCAGGGCACGGCGAGCACCATGCAGACACGGCTGTCGGCCTTCGGCAGCATGAAGAGCCAGATATCCAGCCTGGGCGACGTGGCCACGCGCCTGGCCGATGCGGCCAACTGGAACCCGCTGGTGGCCGACAGCACCGACAGTGCTTCGGTCAGCGCCACCGCCGCCAGCACCGCCACCGCCGGCAAATACCGCCTGGAGGTGCAGCAGCTCGCGCAATCGCAGTCGCTGGCCAGCGGCTATTTCGCGGCATCCACCACCACAGTGGGCACCGGCACGCTGACGCTGGAGCTGGGCACGACCAACGCTGGCGTCTTCACCCCCAACAGCGGCACGCTGCCCAAGCTCATCAACATCAGCGCGACCAACCAGACGCTGGCCGGTGTGCGTGACGCCATCAATGCGGCCGGGGCGGGCGTGACCGCCAGCATCGTCAACGGCAGCTCGGGCGCGCGCCTGGTGCTGACCGGGCCCGACGGCGCAGCCGGCTCCATCCGCCTGAAGGCCACCGACGACGACGGCAACAACACCGACGCGGCGGGCCTGTCGGCCCTGGCCTGGGACCCTGCGGCCACAGCGGGCGCGGGCAAGAACCTGACGCAGACCCAGACGGCACAGGATGCGCAGTTCACCATCAACGGCGTGGCGCTGACCAGTGCCACCAACAAGCCGGCCGATGCCGTGCAGGGCGTGACGCTCAGCCTGAACCGCGTGACCACCCAGCCCGTGGACCTGACCGTGTCGGTTCAGGCCATGGCCGTGCGCAAAAATGTCAACGACTTCGTCAACGCCTACAACAGCCTGAACACGCTGCTGCAGCAGCAGACCAAGGCCGATCCCTCGGGCGCAGCGCGCGGGCCGCTGCAGGCTGATTCCACGGCCAACGGTGTGCTCAATTCGCTGCGCAACCTCCTGCACGGCGCCGTGACAGGGCTGGGCGATCCCAACAGCCTGATCAACGCGGGCATCGAGCTGCAGCGCGACGGCTCGCTCAAGCTCAACGAAACGCGCTTTGCGCCACTGCTGACCACTCCGGCCAAGCTGTCGGCCCTGTTCGCGCAGACCCAGTCAGGCGCGGACACCGCGTCGCGCGGGTTCGGCGTCCGGTTCAAGGACTGGGCCAGTGCGCTCACCGCCGACACCGGCGTGCTGGCCGGTCGCACCACCGGCATCAGCCGCAGCCTGGACCTGAACCAGAAAGCCCAGGACGCACAGCAGGACAAGCTCACGCGCACCGAGGCGCGGCTGCGCGCCCAGTACCAGAGGCTGGACAGCCAGATGAGCTCGCTGAATGCCCAAATGGCTCAGATGAAATCGGCGCTCGGTCTGAACCAGACCACCCAGTAAGGGCGTGGACCGGGCGTAACGGCGCTCAAGACGGCGCCCATCCGGCCGATAACTGGAACAAGGACATTCCAGATGTTTGCCACCGCCCTTCCCCCCATCGACCACTACCGCCGCATCGGCACCGAAACGGCGGTGTCGCAGGCGAGCCCCCACCAGCTGGTCATCCTGCTGTTCGACGGCGCCATCGCCGCCGTACTGCAGGCGCGCCACGCGCTGGCCACGGGTGACACGGCCACCAAGGTGAGCACGCTGTCCAAGGCCATGCGCATCATCGACGAAGGCCTGAAGGCATCCCTCGAAAGCCACAGCGCCCCTGCGCTGGCCGACAACCTGCGCGCGCTGTACGACCATATGGTGTCGCGCCTTTTCATCGCCAACCTGCACAACAACGACGTTCCGCTGGCCGAAGTGGCCAAACTGCTGGGTGACCTGCGCGCGACCTGGGCCGAGATCGAACCCGGCGGCGCCACTGCCCATGCCGACACCCGCCTGCAGGCCTGACACAGGAGAAAACCACATGACCGGCAGCCCCATGCAGGACGACGAATGCGACGACCTCCTGAGCTATTACGCCGCGCTGGAATGCGCAAGCCATGAAATGCTGCAGGCCGCACGCAACGGTGACTGGGACAGCGTTTGCCGCCTGGAAGGCGCCTGCGCCGTCGTGGTGGCCCGCCTTCGCCAGATCGCGCAGGACCGGCCGCTGCGCGAACGCGACCAGGGCGCGCGCCTGCGCATCCTGCGCGCGATCCTGACCAACGACGCCGAGATCCGCCGCATCTGCGAACCGCTGCCGGCCATGCTGGACCCGCGCTCGTTCGTGGTGAGCGAGGCGAGCTCGACGCTGCATTGAGACCGTTGCCCTGTCATTGGGCGTTGCGACAAACCATACCAAAGTGCGCCCGATGCGGAAGACCTAAGGATATTGTTGCGCGGGATGCCGGTGCGTAGGATGAAGCTGCGACTCGTGGGGCGAAGTGCGACGGCAATCGTCGCAAACCATGAGCGGTCAAAAAGGCAGCAGTATGAGCATCTCTCTTGGTTCCATTTCGTTGTCACGCATGCAAAGCAGCCCTCAGAGCCGCATCGGACCTGATGGCAGCCCCCGCGTCTCGGAAACGACAGGCACACCTCGCATGCGTGGATTCAGCATCGCATCGACGCTTGCGGGGTCGCCCACCGCGATTGACGTGCCGGAGCGATCACGCGTGCGTTCCCACGCAGAATCTTTGAGCCGCAGCGCCACAACACCCGAATCACCGTCCGCGAGCGTCTTTGAATGGGGGCTTCAGGGCGCTCCCATTGCGTCTCAGCGGGAAACCAAAAGAAATTCGCTGGACACATCCTCCCGGGCATTGGTGGAAAAAACGTCGGCGGCGCAGGCAGAACCACCGCAGCAGCAAGCGATGGAGCCTGCGCCAGCTCGGGTTCAGCCTGCCCCCACGCAATTGCCGACACCGGGAGCCCTTCCGCCAGCGGAGCCACGGGCGTCGTACGAGGAGCTTCCCGGGCTCAAGGCATTGCTGCATCGCAATGCTGAGGCGCTGGACCGCTGGGCGCAGACCGGCGGGGCGACGGCCATCAAGGCACGGGACGACTTCAGGCGGCTGGCGGCGAACTGTGAAACCTTCGGCAATATCGGCCGGCTGATCCTGCCGCTGGACGCAGCGCCCAGGGAAGTCCGGCAGGCTCAGGCCAAATTGCAGAGCCATTTCCGCAACGCGCAAGAGCGAAAACTTGTCAAATTGAAGGGGGAGCTTGACAGCTGGGCTACGCGAACCTCACGAAAAGCTGCGGTTGTCCGGCAACAGATCGATGCGCTGGCACGCAAAGTCAAAGCTAAAGAGGAGGAAGATCTACCTCCGAGTGAGTATGCGAAACAGGGAGCCTACATCGTCGAGCTCGACAGGAAGATCAACAAGCTCGAAAGGCTGCACAAAAATCTGACGGAGACGGCTCTTCCCGAAATAGCCCGCTGGCAAAGCTGTCTGGAGAATGCACATGAGCTTAGCGCCGATGCGCTTGCAGATAAATTCGACCTGAACAAAAGCAGCAGCTTTCCATCCATACGGGCGCGCGCCCGGAAACTCGCCGACAGCACCGGGGGGGCGGCTCAAAGTATCACCGCCTTCGTCCAGGAGCTTCCGCTCACCCCTTTGGCGCAGAGCAGGGAGCTGGTGACGATGCTAAGCCGCAGCATCGCATCGAATGACCAGCAAATCGAGGTGATTGCGAAGCAGGGATTCGCCAAGGCGCCGTCCGGGACGAGCGGCACACCGGTCCAGCAGTTTGAACGCTACGCCGACGCCACACTGCGGTCCACGGTGCTGCGAAGGATTTTGACGCAGTACGGGGAAGGCGTGTCCGCTGCCGACACGAAAGCTGCATTGCAGAGCTTCATGACCAGGCACGCGACGGGTCTGCAGCCAGATGTCAAGGACAAGGTGGACCAGTTGATCAACAGCCTGCCCAAGGGGCGGTTCGAGTGGCTGCGGTGACGGTGCAGAGCTTGCCCTGAATGGTGCCGACTCCCAGACCGTCAAGACCAATGCATATTGCTCCATGCGGAGGCGCTTCCCATAGCTGGCGGGGATAGCAAGGGCACGGCCCAGCTGAAGGAGTTCGTTGCCTACATGGCAAAAGAGGAAGTGGCCGCCGGCGATGCCCAGCGCTGGCGGGACAATATGCTCGCCGGGGCACGGCTCATTCCCCTGTACCAGGACATGGCCGGGGAGCTCGCCTCCTTGAAACAGCGGGCTCTTGACATGCGTGACAAGGGCAAATCGTTGGCCGAAAAGATTCGCGGGGTGGAGGCACAGCAGACGGCGTTGTCGCATCAGCTCAAAAATCACAAGACAGGCGTGCCGGATATGGCGATGCAGAACCTGAAGCAGGCCTGGAACGAGCTGAATCAGGTGCTGGCAGGCATGATCGATGCGCAGCTCCTCCCCGTGGACCATGTTGAATCCGGGGCGACCCAAACCCTGCGGGAATCGCTGGCGGCGGTGAAGCGGAAGCTGAAAGTCGGCGGGGAAGATCGGCTTTATCGCGAGAGCGCGCTCGCGCATGATTTGGGCAGAGCCTTGGCGTGCTCTGAAAAGATTGATCGGCACGCGCAGACGATTGAAGTGGCGCTGGACAAGTTCGCGCAGGGGCAGGGCAGTATCCAGCCGGGAGGCCTGCGTGAGGCAATCAAGGCACTGAAATCGGCGCGCGATCAACGTGAAACACTGACGCAGTTCGCAAAGGGTCAGCGTCACAGGTTCAACACGTCTCACGCGGTAGAGCAAATGATCAAGGCACAGGCGGACCTGTCCAGGCTCGTCGGACCCCTGAACGAGGCCGGGTAAGTCAGAGACTGCAGGCTCAGACCTGCATGTTCATGATGTCGCTGTAGGCCGACACCAGCCGGTTGCGCACGTGCAGCGCCGACTGGAAGGCGATCTGCGACTTCTGCATGGCCACCATGGTCTGCTCCAGGCTGGCGCCGGCAGGGTTCAGCTGGAAGGTATCCGCCAGCTGCGTGGCCTGCTGCTGCGTGGCGCTGACGTTGCGCAGCGCCTGGTCCAGCGCGCCGGTGAACGAAGTGCCCTGTACCGGCTGGGCGGACGAGACACCACCTTGCGCCGCGCGCTGGGCAGCGGCGTTGCGCTTCAAGGCGTCCAGCATCTGGGTGGGCAGTGCGGAGCTGGCGGGTTGTATCTGCATGGTCGTAACTTTAGGGTTTGCGGTGCGGACCGGACCGCCGAATAACGGCGGTATCCCGCCGCATATCGGGGCTCAAGTTTTGCGGCGGGGGACCAACAATCACCGGCATGGACACCACGCTTGCCCCCGCCACACTGGCTGACGACGCCCTTGCCAAACCCGCCACCCCCGCGCCGCTGAGCCGGCTGGCCCAACTGCCCCCCCGCAACAAGATCGCCCTGGTTGCCGGCACCGCGCTGCTGGCCGGCGTGATGGCCATGACGCTGTTCATGGGCCGTGAGCCCGACTGGCGAGTGCTGTACGCCAGCATGAGCGACCGCGACGGCGGCGCGGTGCTGGCGGCGCTGTCGCAGATGAATGTCCCCTACAAATTCACGGAAGGCAGCGGCACGCTGATGGTGCCGGCCAACCGCGTGCACGACGTGCGCCTGCGTCTGGCGTCCCAGGGCTTGCCCAAGGGCGGGACCGTGGGCTTCGAGCTGATGGAGTCCCAGAAATTCGGCGTCACCCAGTTCCAGGAACGGCTGAACTTCCAGCGCGGTCTGGAAGGTGAGCTGGCCCGCTCCATCATGGCGCTGCAGGCCGTGCAGTCTGCGCGCGTGCATCTGGCCCTGCCCGCGCAGACGGCCTTCATGCGCGAACAGCAAAAGCCTTCGGCATCGGTGCTGCTCACGCTGTACAACGGCCGCACGCTGGACCGCAGCCAGGTGGCTGGCATCGTGCACCTGGTGGCCTCCAGCGTGCCCGAGATGGCAACTCGCGCCGTCAGTGTGGTGGACCAGAACGGCGCGCTGCTGTCGCAGCCGCCGGGCGAATCACCCAACGGCCTGAACGAATCGCAGCTGCAGTACGTGCGCCAGACCGAGCTGAGCCTGTCCTCGCGCATCCAGGCGATCCTGGAGCCCATTGTGGGTGCGGGCAATGTGCGCGCCCAGGTCACGGCTGACATCGATTTCACGCAGAGCGAATCCACCGCCGAGCTGTATGCGCCCAACCAGGGCAATGCCCCGGCCGCCGTGCGCAGTCAGCAGCTGTCCGAAGCGCCGGGCGGCGGCGCCAACGGCGCCCCGCTGGCGCAGCAGGGCGGCGTGCCCGGCGCGCTGGCCAACCAGCCGCCGGCCACGCCCACCTCACCTGTTAACGGCGCGCCTGGCGCGCTGAATGCAGGGGGCGGCGCGAGTGGCGCGGCGTCGGGCGTCAAGCGCGACGCCGTGACCAACTACGAAGTGGACAAGACAGTGAAAGTCGTGCGCAGCGCTACCGGCAATATCCGCCGCCTGAACGCCGCAGTGATCGTGAACAACAGCACCACCACCGGCACCGACGGCAAGTCCGTGACCAAGCCGATTCCGGCTGCCCAGATGGAGCAGATCAACGCGCTGGTGCGCGAGGCCATGGGCTTCAGCAAGGAGCGCGGTGATTCGGTCAACGTCGTCAATGCGCAGTTCACCGACGTGCAGGGTCCCAAGGCGCCCGAGCTGCCGCTGTGGCGCCAGCCGGAGAACATCGAGCTGGCCAGGAGCTTCGCCCCCTGGCTGGCGATGCCGCTGGTTGCGCTGATCATCATCCTGGGCCTGGTGCGCCCGGCCATGAAGGCCGCGCGCGCCACGCCGCCGGCCCGTCGCATCGTGGATGCGTCGGTGCAGGACGCGATCGCACTGCCCACGCCTGACGGCGTTGAGGGCAAGGTCACCATCGCCGGCGCCGACCCTTCGGTACCGCTGCTGCCCACGGCGCAGGCCGCCGCGCAGCAGGCCCGCACCGCGCAGCTCGAAAACATCCGCCAGCTCGCCAAGCAGGACCCGGCCACCGTGGCCAACGTGGTCCGCAGCTGGGTCAACCAGCCTGCCTGACCGGAGTTCCAGAACATGGCCAGTTCCGATTCCAGCGAAGACGAAGGCGTACACGCCGGCGCGATCCTCATGCTCGCGCTGGGCGAGGAATGCGCCGCCGGCGTCTTCAAATACCTTGCGCCCAAGGAAGTGCAACGCCTGGGCGAGCGCATGGCGCGTCTGACCACCGTGGCCGATGCGCAGTTCGACGACGTGCTGGCCCGCTTTGAGGGTCAGGTCGATTCGCAGCGCTCGCTGGTCAGCGACACCGGCGCCTACGTGAGCAATGTGCTGAAACTCGCGTTGGGCGAGGACAAGGCCGGCCTGCTGATCGACCGCATCGTGCAGGGCCGCGATGTGAGCGGCATCGAAAGCCTGAAATGGATGGACGCGGCTGCCGTGGCCGAGCTGATCCGCAACGAGCACCCGCAGATCATCGCCTCCATCCTGGTCCACCTGGACCGCGACCATGCATCCGGCGTGCTGGGCTCCTTCGACGAGCGCACCCGCAACGACGTGGTGCTGCGCATCGCCACGCTGGACGGCATCCAGCCCAACGCACTGAAGGAACTGAACGAGGTGCTGTCCAAGGTGCTGGCCGGCGGCGAGCGCATCCGCAAACAGCCGCTGGGCGGCGTGAAGACGGCGGCCGAGATCCTGAACCTGATGGGCGCCAGCGTGGAGACGGCTGTGCTGGATTCGGTGCGAACGGCCGACGCCGACCTCGCGCAGAAGATCGAAGACCAGATGTTCACCTTCGACGACCTGATGAAGCTGGACAACAAGGCGATCCAGCTGGTGCTGCGCGAAGTGGCGTCGGACGTGCTGATCGTCGCGCTCAAGGGCGCCGAGCCTGCGATGCGCGAGAAGATCTTCGCCAACATGAGCTCGCGCGCGGCCGAAACGCTGCGCGAAGACCTGGAGTCCAAGGGGCCCGTGCGCGTGTCCGAGGTCGAGGCCCAGCAAAAGGAAATCCTCAAGATCGTTCGCCGCCTGGGCGACGAAGGGCAGATCATGATCGGTGGCGGGGGCGATGAAAGCTTTGTCTGACCCGGCCCTGCCCCTGCCGGCGCCGCAGGCCCCAACGGTGCCACCGGCCAGCCGCATCATTGCGGCCGAATCGCTGCGCGGCGTGGCGGCCTTCCCCATGGGCGAATTGTCCCTGAGCGCCAGCGCGCCGCCGCCGCTGAGCCCGCGCGACCTGACCAACGAAACCGCCCGCGCCGCCTATGCGCTGGGCCGCCGCCGAGGCTTCGAGCAGGGGGCCCGCGCCGGTCTGCAGCAGGGCTACAGCGAAGGCTCGCAGGCGCTGGACGACTTCCAGTCCCGCAAGGCCGCCGACGTGGCCGCCCAGATGCAGGTGTTGGTCGATGCATTTCGCGGCGAGCTGGCGGCCTTGCAGTCGCAGGTGGCCAGTGATCTGGTGTCGCTGGCGGTGGATATCGCGCGCCAGGTGCTGCGCCGCGAGCTGGCCACCGATCCCGCGTCGCTGCTGCCCGTGGCGGCCGAGGCGCTGCGTGCGCTGGGCGAAGGCGCCAGCCACCTGCAGGTGCGGGTGCATCCGGAAGACGCCGCACAGCTGCGCGACCACCTTCAGGGCATGCCTGCGGCGGGTAGCTGGCAACTGCTTGACGACGCATCGCTGCACCGCGGCGGCTGCCGCGTGGAAGCCGACACCGGCGTCGCCGACGCAAGTTTTGAAGCACGCTGGCAGGCTGTCATGGACGCGCTGGGCCGCGAAGGGGAGCCTCTGGAATGACCACGACCCACACCATGGCGGCCCGCATGGGCGCCCACCTGCGTGCCCACAGCGCATTAATCGCACCGGGCGTGCCGCTGTCGCTCAGCGGCCGGCTGGTGCGCGTGTCGGGCCTGGTCATGGAAGCCACGGGCCTGCGCCTGCCGCTGGGAAGCGTGTGCCGCGTACGCGACGGCGAACAGATGACCGAGGCCGAGGTCGTGGGCTTTTCGCGCGGACGCCTGTTCCTCATGCCCACCGGCGACCTGCAGGGCCTGTCGCCCGGCGCGGTGGTAGAGCCCATCAGCTATCCGTTCGAGGGCCTGCACTACGGCATGCCCGCCGCGCCGCAACCGGCGTCGCAGACGCTGCGCAACCCCCACGCGCGCCGCTTGCCCATGGGCGATGCGCTGCTGGGCCGCGTGGTGGACCCCGCAGGCCAGCCGCTGGACAACGCGGGCCCTTTGTTTGGCGCCCATTCGGAGCCGCTGGCACGAGAGCCGCTGAACGCGATGGACCGTGACCCCGTGCGCGAGCCGCTGGACGTGGGCGTGCGCGCCATCAATGCGCTTCTGACCGTGGGCCGGGGCCAGCGCCTGGGCCTGTTCGCGGGATCGGGCGTCGGCAAATCTGTGCTCATGGGCATGATGGCCCGCTACACGCAGGCCGACGTGAC
This sequence comes from Ramlibacter sp., assembly GCA_041905405.1. Classification (GTDB taxonomy): domain Bacteria; phylum Pseudomonadota; class Gammaproteobacteria; order Burkholderiales; family Burkholderiaceae_C; genus RAM1. Next base: position 29,712 of record JAYRLC010000004.1, read on the forward strand.
CATCGTGGGCCTGGTGGGCGAGCGCGGGCGCGAAGTGAAGGAATTTGTCGAGGACATCCTGGGCGAAGAGGGCCTGCGCCGCGCCGTCGTGGTGGCCGCGCCGGCTGACCTGCCGCCGCTCATGCGCATGCAGGGCGCGGCCTATGCCACGGCGCTGGCCGAGCATTTCCGCGACCGGGGCAAGCACGTGCTGCTGCTCATGGATTCGCTCACGCGGTATGCCATGGCCCACCGCGAAATGGCGCTGGCCCTGGGCGAGCCACCCGCCACCAAAGGCTACCCGCCGTCGGTCTTCGCACGCCTGCCGCAGCTGGTGGAACGCACCGGCAACGGGCTGAACGGCTGCGGCTCCATCACGGCGTTCTACACCGTGCTGGCCGAAGGCGACGACCAGCAGGACCCGATCGCCGACAACGCGCGCGCCATCCTGGACGGCCACTTCGTCCTCACGCGCTCGCTGGCCGAGCAGGGCCACTACCCGGCCATCGACATCGAGCAATCCATCTCGCGCGTAATGCACAACGTGACGGACGACGCGCATCTGCGCCAGGCCCGCGCACTGAAGGCGCTGTATGCGCGCTACCAGCGCAACCGCGACCTGCTGGCCGTGGGCGCTTACGTGCCCGGCGGTGACCCGCAGACCGACCGCGCGATCCAGCTGTACCCGCAGGTCGCAGCCTTCCTGCAGCAAGACATGCGCGAAGGCTGTTCACTTCAACAAAGCACGGCCGCGCTGCAGGCGATGGTGGCGCTGGCCGGCAACACAGCACAAGGAGCGAACGCATGATGACCAACCTCATACCCATGCTGATCGATCGCGCCCAGCAACTGCGAGACCGCCATGTGGCCGAAGCCCGCGACACACTGGTGACGCTGAATACGGCACAGTCTGTGCTGCAGCGGCTGGATGACTTCCGCATCGACTTTCTGGCCCGCTCACCCGCGGCCACGGGCGCTTGCGCGGACGCGCAGGCTCTGCAGGACTACCAGCGCTTCGTGGGCCGGCTGGACGAAGCCATCACCCAGCAGCGGCAGGAATGCGAGCGCCGCCGTGTACGCAACGACGCGGCCCAGCGCCAGCTGCTGGACAGCCAGCGGCGCGTGGTGGCCCTGCAGGCCTGGCAGCGCCGCGAGGCGCATGCCCAGGCCACCCGCGACAGCCGCCGCAGCCAGCGCGAGGCCGACGAGTTTGCCGCACACGCCGTGGCGGCGCGTGGCCCCGGCGAGTTCGGCGGGGCGCTGTCATGAGCCTTTGCGCCGTCACCGCGCGGCCTGCAACTGCATCCGCGCCGGCGCCCGCGGCGCCCGGCGGGGCCCAAGAGGATGGCAGCCTCAGTTTCGCGGCGCTGCTGGCGGGCGCGTCCGGGGCGGGCGAGCAGCCTGCAACGGATGCGCCTTCCGGCCGGGATGCGCAGGACGGGGCCGACCCGCCGGGCCTGCCTGCCACGACCGAAGGGCAGGCAGCTGCCCCGGCCGCCACGGTGCCGACCGCCGACACCGGTCCGCTGGCGGGCATGGCGCTGCTCATGAACCATCACGCGTCGCCGCAGGCCGCCGCCGTGACGGCGGGCAAGGGGGGCAAAGCGGGCGAGGCGGGTGAAGCTGACGGCTTGCTGCCAGCCGGTGACACCGCGGCGATGGCAGGCGCAGCAGCCGGTGTCCCCGCCGACCCTGCATCTGGCGCACCCGCGGGCGCGCCAACCCAGGCGACGGCGCGCAAGGGCGCCGGGGCTGTTGCGCAGGCGGACGTGCAGGCTCGCACGGCGGGGCAGGGGCTGCCGGGGCTGCAGGCCCCCGGGCCGGCGGACACGCAGGTTGCTGCGCTGGCTGGCGCCACGGGCGCTGGCGCGGGCGCCGGGCCCGTGGGCGCCGTTCGCGGCGGGGCGGGCGCGCAAGCTGCCGGTGCCACATCGGGCGTGACACCGGACGTGCCGGCAGCCGGTGCCGGCGCCGCGCCGCCCACCTGGGCATCAGCGCTGGCTGCCGCCACCACAGGCGCCAGCGGCGCAGAAGCCGCTGCTGCGTCAAAGACATCGCAGGCGCCGCCGGACCCGGCAGCGCTCGCCGGCCTGGCGGGCGCGCAGGCTGCGTCCCAGGCCGGCGGTCCGGATGCCGGCCTGCCGTCCGGCCCGGTGCATCAGGCCACGCTCGCTTCGCGGCCCGGTGAACCGGCCTTTGCCGGCGATCTGGCGTCGCAGGTGCTGTTTCTGGCCGACGGCGGCCTGCAACAGGCCGAGCTGCGCCTGAACCCGGCGGACCTGGGGCCCATCCAGATCCAGCTGAGCCTGAGCACGCAGGCCCAGGGCACGGTGGCCGACATCAGCTTCGCGGCGATGCATGGCTTCACGCGCGACAGCATCGAGCAGGCGCTGCCCGCGCTGCGCGACATGTTGGCCGCCCAAGGGATGAGCCTGGGCCACACCGGCGTGTCCGATGGGCGGCAACCCCCCGCCGACGGCCGCGACAGCGCCGCGGCGCAAGCCCGCACGCCGGTCGGTGATGGCGGGTCCGGGCGTGCTGGCGCCACGGTGGCCCTGCCGCCGGCGCGCGCCACGCGCGGCATGCTGGACCTGTACGCCTGATCCCGCGGGCGGCCCGGCGGCCGGCGCCGTGGCAAAAAGGGCGGCTTTTGGGGGGGCTTATCGGCGCATCGCAACCCTTCATTGCTTCGCACAATGAATTCATTGCAAGGAGCCAAGATGTCCGCCGAAACCCCCGCCGACGCGCCCAAGAAATCGGGCAAGAAAAAGATCATCATCCTGGCCGTGGCCGGCCTCGTGCTGGCTGGCGGCGGTGGCGGTGCGGCCTGGTTCATGATGGGCAAGAACAAGGCGCCCGATGCGGCGCATCCGCCGGTGGCCGAAAAGAAGCCGGCCGCCAAGCCGATCTTCAAGACGCTGGAAATTTTCACGGTCAACCTGAAGGATCCCAACGGCGAGCGCTATGCCCAGGTGGGCGTGACGCTGCAGCTTCGCGACAGCGCCGCAGAAAAGGATCTGGACGAGCGCCTGCCTGCCGTGCGCAATGAAGTCTTGCTGCTGCTGTCGTCCAAGCGGATCGAGGAACTGCTGAGCGACGAAGGCAAGCGCATGCTGGCCCAGCAGATCCGCCAGCGCTCTTCCCAGGCCATGGGTTACGTCCAACCCGCCGTGGTGGTGCCTGCGGGCTACGCGATGGTGCCCGTGGCGGCCGCGGCGCCCGCCCATGCATCTGGTGCCTCTGCCCATGCACCTGCTGCCCCCGTTGTGGCCGCACCTGCACCTGCACCCGCTGCGCCGACCGCCGTCCTGATGCCGGCCCCGGCCGACAGCCCGGTGCAGGACGTGCTGTTCTCGCAGTTCATCGTTCAGTAAGCCATGGCACAGCCCCTGTCACAGCAGGAAGTCGACGCGCTGCTGGCCGGCGTGAACGGCGAAGACCCGGCCGACGGCACCGGCGAGGGCGCGGGCGACGGCACGGGCATCCGCACCTATGACCTGTCCAGCCAGGAACGCATCGTGCGCGGGCGCATGCCCACGCTGGAAATCGTGAACGAGCGCTTTGCGCGCAACTTCCGCATCGGCCTGTTCAACTTCATGCGGCGCAACCCCGACATCGCCGTGGGCGCGGTGAAGGTGCAGAAGTTCAGCGCGTTCCTGCGCAACGTGGCGGTGCCGGCCAACATCAACGTCATGCACGTGCGGCCGCTGCGCGGCTCGGGCCTGCTGATTTGCGACCCGGTGCTGGTGTACACCATCATCGACAACCTGTTCGGCGGCTCCGGCCAGAACCAGGCCCGCATCGAAGGGCGTGAGTTTTCCGCCACCGAACAGCGCATCATCCTGCGCATGGTGGAGGTGATCGCTGCCGAATATGCCAAGTCGTGGGCCACCATCTACCCGATCGAGCTGGAGTACGCCCGGTCCGAAATGAACCCGCAGTTCGCCAACATCGCCACGCCCAGCGAGATCGTGGTGACCACCACGTTCCGCGTGGAGTTCGGCGACATTGGTGGCGACCTGCACGTGTGCATTCCGTACTCGACCTTTGAGCCGATCCGCGAAATCCTGTATTCGCCGCTGCAGGGCGACCAGGGCGGCCCCGATCGCCGCTGGGTCACGCTGCTGACGCAGCAGATCAAGGCGGCCAGCGTGGAGCTGGCCGCCGAGCTGGCCCACAGCCACGCGACCGTAGGCGAGCTCATGCAGCTGAAGGTGGGCGATTTCATCGAACTGGACCGCGAATCCACGCTGATGGCCAAGGTGGACGGTGTGCCCGTCTTTGAATGCGACTACGGCATCCTGGGCGCGCGCTACGGCGTGCGCATCCGTGAATTCATGACACAGCCGCTGCCCGACCCCGGCGCCGCGGGCGACACGAGGAACTGACATGGCTGACAACGCACTTGAGCAGGAACCCATGGCCGACGACTGGGCCGCCGCGCTGGCCGAGGCCGGCCAGGGCCAGCAGCCCGCTCCCGCCGGACCGGCGATCTTCAACGAGCTGGGCGCGGGCGCGGCGCCCGCCAACCGCGACGACATCGACATGGTGCTGGACATTCCCGTCCAGCTCACGGTGGAGCTGGGCCGCACGCGCATTCCCATCAAGCACATTCTGCAGCTGGCGCAGGGCTCGGTGATCGAGCTGGACGCGCTGGCTGGCGAACCGATGGACGTGCTGGTCAACGGATTCCTCATCGCGCAGGGCGAAGTGGTGGTGGTCAATGACAAGTTCGGCATCCGACTGACCGACATCGTCACGCCGTCCGAGCGCATGCGCCGGCTGAGCCGCTGAGGGGCGCCACGATGCAAGGAACCACCTGGTCTGTGCTGATGTTCCTGGCCGTGCTGGCCATGATCCCCGGGTCGCTGTGGGTCATGAAGCGCCTGCAGAACCTGCGCCCCGGCGCGCAGTCCCGCCAGCTCGAACTGCTGGACCAGCTGGCGCTGGGCCCGCGCGAACGCGTGCTGCTGGTGCGCGTGCAGGGCCGCGTGCTGGTGCTGGGCGCCACCGCCAGCCAGGTCACGCTGCTGGGCGAGGCGGAGAAGTCCGCATGACGCTGCGCCGCGTGTTGGCGATAGCGTTGCCGCTTGCGCTGTGCGCGGGCGAGGCGCTGGCGCAGTCCATCCCCGTGGGCGTGGTGGCCCAGACCAGCGGCAACACCACCACCTATTCGGTGCCCGTGCAGACGCTGCTGGTGTTCGGCGCGCTGTCGTTCCTGCCGGCCGTGTTGCTGCTCATGACCAGCTTCACGCGGCTGATCATCGTGCTGAGCCTGCTGCGCCAGGCGCTGGGCCTGCAGAGCACGCCGCCCAACCAGGTGCTGGTGGGCATGTCGCTGTTCCTCACGTTCTTCATCATGGGGCCGACGCTGGACAAGATCTACCAGGACGCCTACAAACCTTACAGTGAGCAGCGCATGTCGTTCGAGGACGCCGTCGCGCGCGGCTCGGACCCGCTGCGCGCCTTCATGCTCAAGCAGACGCGCGAGGCCGACCTGGCGCTGTTCAACCGCATCGGCGGCGGCGACGCCAAGACTTCGCCGGCCCAGACGCCCATGCGCGTGCTGGTGCCCGCCTTTGTCACGAGCGAGCTGAAGACCGCGTTCCAGATCGGCTTCATGGTGTTCATCCCGTTCATCGTGATCGACCTGATCGTGGCCAGCGTGCTCATGTCCATGGGCATGATGATGCTGTCGCCCGTGCTCGTGGCGCTGCCGTTCAAGCTCATGCTGTTCGTGCTGGCCGACGGCTGGAACCTGCTCATCAGCTCGCTGGTGGCCAGCTTCGGGGGCGCGTCATGACGCCCGAGGCCGTCCTGTCCTTTGGCCGCATGGCGATGGAGATCCTGATCGCCGTGGCGTCGCCGGCGCTGCTGACGGCGCTGGCCGTGGGGCTGGCCGTCAGCCTGTTCCAGGCCGTCACGCAGATCAACGAGGCGACGCTGTCGTTCCTGCCCAAGCTCCTGGCCGTGCTGGCAGCGCTGGCCGTGTCCGGCCCGTGGATGGTGTCGGTGCTGGTGGACTGGATCCGCCAGACGCTGCAGGCCATTCCGTCGGCGGTGGGCTGAAGCCCCATGATGACCTTCACCCAGGCCCAGCTGGACGCCTGGCTGGCGGGCGCGTTCCTGCCGTTCATCCGCATCCTGGCGCTGTTCTCGGCAGCGCCGCTGCTGTCGCACAAGTCGTTCCCCCCCCGTGCGCGCGTGGCGCTGGCCGCGGTGATCGCGTTCCTGGTGGCGCCGTTCGCCAACGTGCCGCCGGGGCTCACGCTGGCGTCGGCCGCGGGCCTGGGGCTGGTGGCGCAGCAGGTGGTTATCGGGCTCGCCATGGGGTTCGCCGCGCGGCTGCTGTTTGCGATGTTCGAAATCGCGGGCGAGTTCATCGGGCTGCAGATGGGTTTTTCGTTCGCGGGCTTCTTCGATCCGACCGGCGGCACCGAATCGGCCGTGGGCACCTGGCTGAACACGCTGGGCATGATGCTGTTCGTGGCCCTGAACGCACACCTGGTGTTGGTGGATGCGCTGGTCGCCACGTTCCAGAGTTTTCCGATCGCGTCTGATCCGTTCTCGGCGTTTGCGGTGCTGCGCCTGGACAAGCTGGGCGCCGACGTGTTCCGCCTGGCCCTGGCCCTGGCGCTGCCGGTCACCATGCTGATGCTGTTCGTGAACCTGGTGCTGGGCTTTGCGTCGCGCGTGGCGCCGCAGCTGTCGATCTTCTCGGTCGGATTTCCGGTGACGCTGCTGGCAGGGCTGGCGGCGCTGGCGTTCGGCACGGGCCACCTGCTGGGGCCCATGCAGGAGGGGCTGGCGATTTTTCTGGCGCCGCTGCGGTAGCTGCGCCAGGGGCTGTTGACACTACGCCTTGCGTGTGATGCTGCTGTATCGCTCGCTGCTTCGCGGCAGGCGGTAGCCGGCGGGGGCTCACACTTCGGCGGTCTGTGCTGCGCACAGACTCCGCTCCGGTGCTCAGGGGTCGGTTGCGCCGCGGAACTCGCTGCATTGCGCTTCGCTCCATTCCGCTCGGACAGCCGCGGCGAGCATGTGCACGTTGCGCGCTGACGCGCGCCAACACTCCCCCTTGCGCTCCTCGCCGCCGCAGAGATCGCCCCCGCCGGCTACCGCCTGCCGCGAAGCAGAACCCCGCACACCGCCCACGTGGCTTTGTGCCCCGTTGTTGGCATGCCTGCATTGGCCTGCCGCGAAGCAGCGAGCGATACCACACCATCGTCAGCAACAGCGTAGTGCCAACAGACCCTAGTTCAGGCAGTTGCGTGTGTCCGCTGCCAACGCGAAACCCAGCAGCCTGGCGTCCCGCATTTCACCGGGCGGGGTGCCGTTCTGCACGAACAGCACGACGCGGCCGGCGGGCCCCGGCGCCTGGATGTTCAGCACCACGGCCAGGTCCTTCGGCGAGACGGAGCCGCTGGCCAGCAGCTTGTCCTGAAGCTCATGCGCCAGTCCGTCGGCCATGTAGGCCGCGAAGTCCTGGAACAGCAGCACCGATTCGACGTTGGCATTCTTCAGGCGGTTTTCCATCTGCGTGCGAAAGAGCTGCGAGAACGAGTTGACGTCCAGCTGCGAGTAGTCGGTCGTGGCGAAGCTGGGCTGTCCCGCGTTGGGGGCCACGTAGCGCTTCCAGGACCCGTCAGCCGTCTGGCTCAGGGCGAGCTTGACCTGCGCCACAGGGTTCCATTCGGCCGTCGGGCCCGTGTCCAGGTTGTGGCGCAGGCGGTTCATCCATTCGATCGCGGACTGGCCCTCGGCCTGGTTGGCGATGCTGCGCACCGCACCGTTGCGCACGCGCGGCGCGATGCATTTGACGTAGCTGGAGCGCAGCGCGCGCAGCGGCTCGTCCTGCAGCGTTCGGGGCTTGACGATTTCCGAATGGTCCAGGTAGGCCCGGGTCCGGTTGCTCTCGGCATCGCACAGCGCCCATGCGCTGCCTTCGGGCACCACCGGGTCTTTCCAGGGCAGCATGCTCATCCGCTTCATTTCGGCCACGCAGTGGCTGGCGATGCCAAGCTGGCGCGACGCGGCGCGCCAGCGGCCCACGAACGGCTCCAGCGACGCCCCGTCGCGCAGTTCAGCGAACTGCAGGTTGCCCGACAGGAATTCGCCGATCGCCGCAACCTCGGAGCCTTGGGCCGGAGTGCCGTAGAAGTGGGTGAACCGGATGCGCTGCATTTCCCGCTGCCGGTCGGCATGCAGGACGATCATGCGGCTGACCACCAGCCCGCCCAGGCTGTGCGCCACGAAGCCCACGTGGGCATGGTCGCGGAACACGCCCGACGCCTCCAGGTCGGCGAACAGCCGGCGCGCTGCTTCGTCGATGGACGGGCTGGCCGACAGGGCGCCGGACACGAAGCCGTACAGGTAGGTGTTGGCGGCGCCGAAGGTGTCGTGCTCGCTTTGCAGCAGGCAGGGCCAGAAGACGTCGGCGCCCATCACGGGGCTGCTGAGCCAGGTCTTGACCGGGTCGCCCATGACGCCGTGCACGAAGACGAGCACGGCGCGCCGGTCCGTGAACTGCTGGGGAAAGTAGCCGCCCGCGCTGGGCGCGCGGCACGGCTGCGCCGGCTGCGGCTGCGCCAACGAGGCGACAGGCGTGTGCAGCAGCACGGCCAGCGCCAGGCTGCAAAGGGTTCGCATCACTCGGTACATGGCCGCTCCTGTGGGGTTCGGCCGTTATCGTAGAGCGTCAGGCGGGCGATGGCGTCCCCTGTTCGGGGGAGAAGGAACGGCCGCAACGGGCCGGCAGGCTCAGGCGCTGGCCGGCTGCAGCAGCCCGTGCTTCATCGCGTAGTGCACCAGTTCGGCCTGGGTGCCGAGCTTCATTTTTTCCATCAGCCGCGCGCGGTACACGCTGACCGATTTGGGCGCCAGGTCCAGCTGGCGGGCGATGTCGGCCAGCGGCTGGCCGCCGGCGATCATCACCAGTAGCTGCTGTTCGCGTTCGGACAGCCGCTCGTGCGGCAGCATGCGTTCGGGCGCGGCGATCTGGTCCACCAGCAGTGTGGCGACGGTGGGAGAGATGTATTTGCGGCCCTGGCCCACCTGGCGGATCGCCTCGATCAGCACGTCCGAGCCGGCCGATTTGTTGACGTAGCCGCTGGCCCCGGCACGCAGCGCCTTCACGGCGTACTGGTCCTCAGGGTACATGGACACGACCAGCATGCGCGGCGCGCCGCCGTCGCGCTGCAGCGCCTCGATGATGTCCAGCCCCGACATGCCGGGCAGGTTGATGTCCACCACGATGACGTCGCACGGCGTCTGCGCCAGCACGGCGCGCAGCTCGTCGTGGCTGCCGGCCTCGCCCACGATGGCCAGGCCTGCTTCGCCTTCCAGCACGTCGCGCATGCCGCGGCGGATCAGCGTGTGGTCGTCCAGCAGGATCAGGCGGATCATGCGGCAAGTCTTTCCAGGAGGGGGGGCGCCGGGAACTCGGCGCCCTTCGGCGCGGGGGCTGCGTCTGCGGGAGCGTCGGACGACCCGGGCGTGGCAGGCGCATCGTCGCCGCTGTCGGCCTCGCCGGACAGCGGCACCCACAGCAGCAGCGTGGTGCGTCCGTGGGACGATGTGATGTCCACGCGACCGTGCACGGCGCGGGCCCGTTCGGCCAGGCCGCGCAGCCCCAGTGAGCCGGGCTTGCGCAGCTGGGCGCCGTCAAATCCGCGGCCGTTGTCGCACACTTCCATGGACAGGATGCCTGCGCCAAAGTGAACGTCCACGCTCACCTGGTTGGCGTCCGCGTGCTTGGTGATGTTGGTCAGTGCCTCCTGCAGCGTGCGGTACACCGCCATGGCCACGCGCGTGTCCACCTGCACCGTCGTCACATTGGTCGTGAAGCGGATGCCGATTTCGCAACGCTCGCGGAATTCGCGCACTTGCCATTCCAGCGCGGCGATCAGCCCCGCGTCCAGGATGGGCGGGTGCAGGTTGCGCATGATGCGCTGGCTGGCCTGGGCGGCTTGTGCCAGTGTCTGAAGCGCCCGGCGCGCCCGTTCGGCCTGGGGGCCGGGAACCTGCCGTTCGATGACTTCCAGATCCAGTTTCACGGCCGTCAGCGAGCCGCCGATGTCGTCGTGGATTTCGCGGGCGATGGCCACGCGTTCCTCGTCGATCGCGGTCTGCAGGCGGGTGGACAGGTTGGCCAGTTGCTGCTGCGACTCGCGCAGGCGTTCCTCGGCATCGGCCTTTTCGCGACGCACGCGCGACGCCTGCAGCGCGTTGCGCGCGGCCATGCCCAGCCGGGCGAGCCGCCCCTTGATCAGGTAGTCGTCCACGCCGCGGCGCATGGCTTCCACGGCCGCGTCCTCGCCCATCACACCCGACACGATGATGAACGGCGGCCGGTCGGGCAGGGCGTTGACGATGTCGAATGCCTCACTGCTGGAAAAGCCGGGCAGGTGGTGGTCGGAGATCACCAGGTCCCAGGCCTGCATGTCCAGCGCCGCGTGCAGCTCGGCCGCCGTTTCGACGCGGGTGCCGCTGGCCTGCACGCCGTGCAGCGCCAGCCGGGCGACGAGCATTTCGTAGTCCAGCGGGGAATCTTCGATGACCAGCAGTTGCAGCATGGTGATGGGCGGGTCGCAGGGTTGACGGGCCAAGCATAGGTGTCAACCCGGCCCCCCGTCCCCGGAAAAGGGGGGTGAACCCCCCGCTTGTCCGGCATTTGTTCCTGCCGGTCGCCACCAACAATTCCTGCACAACCCCGTGGGGCGTCCTGTCCCCGCGATGCAAACACCAGGAGCTGTCCGTGCCGTCCATTCTTGCTGTTGATGATTCCGCCGCCATGCGCCAGATGCTGGCGTACACGCTCCGGTCCGCTGGTCACCAGGTGACCGAAGCGGTGGATGGCGTGGATGCCCTGGAAAAGCTGCAGGGCCGCAACTACGACGTGGTGCTGACCGACCAGAACATGCCACGCATGGACGGTCTGTCACTGACGCGGTCGCTGCGGGCGCAGGATCGGTTCCGCAACGTGCCGGTGCTGATTCTGACCACCGAGTCGGGCGACGAGATCAAGCAGGCCGGGCGCGCCGCGGGCGCCACCGGCTGGCTGGTCAAGCCGTTCGACCCCGCCCGCCTGATTGAAGTGATCCGCAAGGTTGCCGGCTGAACCGGTCCAAACAAGGGAAACCCATGAATACCAATTCCGAATCCACTGGCAGTAACGGCGCAGGCGCCTTCAACCTGACGCAGTTCTACCAGGTGTTCTTTGAAGAGGCCGGCGAAAACCTGGCCGCCATGGAGCAGCACCTGCTGGGCCTGGATGTGCAGGCACCCCAGGACGAGACGCTGCACGCCATCTTCCGCTGCGCTCATTCGATCAAGGGCGGCGCGGCCACTTTCGGCTTCGAGGACCTGGCCGCACTGACGCACACCATGGAAACGCTGCTGGACCGGCTGCGCCGCCATGAAATGAACCCGTCCGCACCCATGGTGGACACCCTGCTTGCCGCGGGCGACGCGCTGCAGTCGATGTTGCAGCGCCGCCAGAGCGGCGACGCGCAGCCCGTGGATGTGACCGACATCGCCGCGCAGCTGCAGGGTTTTGTCAACGGCACCCCTGGCACGCCCGCCGCCGCGCCTGCTGCCGCGCCTGCTGCCGCCGCAGCACCTGCCGTGCTGGTCGCCGCGCCGGCCCCGGCCCCCGTCGTCGCATCCGGCGGCCTGCGTGACCTGCAGGTGATTGCCGGCCCGCTGACAAGCCTGTCGGTGGCCGACGACCTGGTCACGCTGTTTGCCGAAGTCAAGGGTGCGGGCGAACTGTCACGCGTTCAGCCGCTGCCGGATCAGCCCGAGAACTGTGTGCGTTTTCACCTGATCACGCAGTCCAGCGACGCCGATCTGCTGGACCTGTGCGGCTTTCACGTGGACCGGGAGCAGATCAGCATCACGCCCTGGGCGCGTGAGGAACCGGGCTACGGCCTGTTCGATGGCGCGCCTGGCGCGCCGCCAGCCGAGGCCCCCGCGGCACCGGTCGCGGCTGCGCCACAGGGCGCCGCGGCGCCGGCCGATGCGGTCCGCGCGGCGGCGCCCGGCGCCTCTCCCAAGCGGGCCGCAGCCGGCGGCGACGCGACGATCCGCGTGTCGGTCGAAAAGGTGGACCAGCTCATCAACCTCATGGGTGAACTGGTCATCACCCAGGCCATGCTGTCGCAGCGCGCGGCAGGTCTGGACGGCCCGGCCCGCGAGCAGCTCGTGTCTGGCCTGAACGATCTTGAGCGCACCACGCGCGACCTGCAGGACTCGGTCATGTCGATCCGCATGATCCCCATGGGCGACGTGTTCAACCGCTTCCCGCGCATGCTGCGCGATCTGGCGCAGCGCCTGGGCAAGCAGGTCAACTTCCAGACCCAGGGCGAGGCGACCGAGCTGGATAAGGGCATGATCGAAAAGATTACCGATCCGCTGACCCACCTGGTGCGCAATTCGGTGGATCACGGCATCGAGCTCCCGGGCGAACGTCTGGCGTCCGGCAAGCCGGCCCAGGGCACGTTGACGCTGAGCGCGCAGCATGCGGGCGGCTGCATCCTGATCCAGGTGCGCGACGACGGGCGCGGCCTGGACCGCGCGCGCATCCTGGCCAAGGCGCGGGGCAACGGCATGGCGCTGCCCGACAACATGGCCGACGCCGATGTCTGGCAGCTGATATTCGCCCCCGGCTTTTCCACCGCCGAGGTCGTGACCGACGTGTCCGGCCGTGGCGTCGGCATGGACGTGGTCAAGCGCAACATCCTGGCCCTGGGCGGCTCGGTGGAGCTGGACTCCGCCCCCGGCCTGGGCACCTGCGTGAGCGTGCGCCTGCCGCTGACGCTGGCCATCCTGGACGGCATGTCGGTGGCGGTGGAGGACGAGCTGTACGTGCTGCCGCTGGCCAGCATCGTCGAATCGTTCCAGGCTCCCGACAGCAGCATCAAGACCCTGGCCGGCGGCGGCTCGCGCGTGGTGAAGGTGCGCGAAGACTACCTGCCCATCGTGGCGCTGGACCAGACCTTCTCGGTGCGTCGCCTGAACGACCAGGGCGACCAGCTGATGCTGGTGATCGTGGAGTCCGAAGGCCAGCGCGTGGCGCTGCAGGTGGATCGCATCGTGGGGCAGCAGCAGGTCGTGGTGAAGAACCTGGAAGGTAATTTCCGTCGCGTTCCCAACGTGTCGGGCGCGACCATCATGGGCGACGGCCGTGTCGCGCTGATTCTTGACGTGGGCGCGCTGGTTCGTGGATCGGGCTTTTGAGCGACCCCGCTCAAGTCCTTCCTGATCCCGCCGAAAACCGATTCTGAACACCCTCAAAAATCTCGAGAGAAACCCCATGAGCATCCTCAGAAACCTGCGCATCGGCGCTCGCCTGGCGGGCGGCTTCGGACTGCTGCTGCTGGCCCTGGTGGCAACCAGTGTTGCAAGTTTGCAGAGCATGTCCGGCATCCAGCAGCGGCTGAACGACATCGTGCACGTCAGCAATGAGCAGGTTCGCCAGTCCAACCGCATGCTGATCGCCATCAACCGCACGACGGCGGCCTCCGAGGAGCTGATGCTGGCTGCCACGCCTGCCGAGCGCGACGAGGCCCTGGCCAAGCTCACGGTCGAGCGCAAGCGCTATGACGCCGCCGAAGAAGCTTTGACCAGGTCCATGTCAGATGACACGACTGCCCGCGAGCGTGAAATTCTGGCCGGGATCCAGAAGCAGAAGAACATCACCCGGCCACTGACGACCGCATTGTTCGATCAGGTCAAGGCCGGCAAGATGGTCGAGGCGCGCCGCATGCTGGCCGAGCAGGTGCAGCCGGCGCAAAGCCGCTGGCTTGAAGTGATCGAGACCATGGTGGCGTTCCAGGACAAGGACACTGACGCCGCCGCGCAGGCCGCCGAAGCCCGTTACCGGATGACCCGGGGTATCCTGATCGCCGTCGTCGTCGCCATGCTGATGCTGGGCGCCCTGTCAGCCCTGCTGATCACCCGCAGCATCACCCAGCCGATCAGCCAGGCCGTGAAGATCGCCGAAACCGTGGCCCAGGGCGACCTGACGGTGCGCATCGAGGCCACCGGCCGGGACGAACCAGCCAGGCTGCTGCGCGAGCTGGACCTGATGACGCAGGCCCTGGCCCGCGTGGTGTCGCAGGTGCGCGAGGGCAGCGAATCCATCGCCGCCGGCTCCAGCCAGATCGCCAACGGCAACGACGACTTGTCCCAGCGCACCGAGCGCCAGGCGTCCAACCTGCAGGAAACCGCTGCGTCCATGGAGCAACTGGGCGGTACCGTGCGCAACACGTCCGCCACCGCGCGCGAAGCCAGCGAGCTGGCCGTGTCGGCCAGCTCCGCGGCCGAGCAGGGCGGACGCGTGGTGGGCGAGGTGGTTTCCACCATGGACGACATCCGCACCTCCAGCCGCAAGGTCAGCGACATCATCGGCGTGATCGACGGTATCGCATTCCAGACCAACATCCTGGCGCTGAACGCGGCGGTGGAAGCCGCCCGGGCCGGTGAGCAGGGCCGCGGCTTTGCCGTGGTAGCCGCCGAGGTGCGCAACCTGGCCCAGCGCAGCGCCGAGGCCGCGCAGCAGATCAAGAGCCTTATCAGCGACAGCGTGGGCAAGGTAGAGACCGGCAGCAAGCTGGTGGGCGACGCCGGCCGCACCATGACCGACATCGTGGCGCAGGTGCGCCGGGTGAGCGACATGATCACCGAGATCAGCACGGCCGCGACCGAGCAGACCCAGGGCATCAGCCAGGTCGGTGAAGCCGTGACCCAGCTGGACCAGGTCACGCAGCAAAATGCTGCCTTGGTTGAGCAGCTGGCCGCCGCCGCCGGCAGCCTGAAGTCACGCTCCGCGGAGCTTGTGGGTTCGGTGGCGTCGTTCCGCATCGACGGCGTGTACGGCCATGCCGCACCGCAGGTTGTCGCACCCGTTGCGGTTCCCGCGGCCGAACCCGTCGCAGCGCGGTCCCCCGCCGCGCCCGCCGTGCGCGCTGTCCCCGCTGTGCCGGCCCCCGTGGCCAAGGCACCCCCCCTTGTTTCCCCCCTGCGCCCCAAGGCGCAGCCCACCTCCGCCCAACCCGTTTCCGCCCCCGCGGGCGATGACGGCGAATGGACCCAGTTCTGAAGACAGGAGCCCCCCATGGACATGATCACCGAAGGTACCCACATTGCCCGTCACGAAGCCGAACGCCGGGCCCCGGCGGTTCGGGCCGGCGAATACCTCACCTACCGCCTGGGTGGGGAAGAGTACGGCGTGGATATCCAGAAAGTTCAGGAAATCCGCTCCTACGAGCAGCCCACCCGCATCCCCAACGCACCCTCGTTCATCAAGGGCGTGGTCAACCTGCGGGGTGTGATCGTGCCGGTTGTGGACCTGCGCCTGAAGCTGAACTGCGAGACCGCTGACTACACCGACTTCACCGTGGTGATCGTGCTGGCGGTGCAGGGCCGCGTGGTTGGCGTGGTGGTCGACTCGGTGTCTGACGTGCTGAACCTGGAAGCCGCGGCCATCAAGGACCCGCCGACCCTATCGGGCGGCGGCGAATCGGACTTCATCACCGGCATCGCGAGCGTCGGTGAACGCATGCTGATGCTGGTGGACATTGAGGCGTTGCTGGGCGATGCCGCCCTGGGCGCGACGGAGCTGTGACATGAGAGCGCTGAAAAAGCTCAAGCTCTGGGCCCGGCTGGGCCTGGCTTTCGGTGTCCTGCTGGCGCTGCAGATCCTGATGGTTCTGGCCGCGCTGGAGCAGATGCGCGGCATGCGCGAGCTCCAGCTGCGCCAGGGCGCGCTGGTGCAAAGCCGCGGTCTGGTCTTTGAATGGAACGCACTGACCCGCGCCAACGTGATCCGCGCGGTCATGCTGGCCAAGGCGGGTAGCCCGCCCGAACTGGCCGAATGGACGGGCGGCGAGATGAAGGCTGTGTCGGCTCGCATTTCACAGGTGCAAAAGGTCCTGGAGTCAGATCTGCGCGACGCGCGCGCCCTGTCCCTGATGGCCGACGTGGCAAAGGCCCGCAAGGCGTACCTGGACCTGCGCGCGGGACTGATGCAGCGCATGATGCAAAAGGGTGAAGCCGCCGCAGCACGGGCCGCCGTAGATACCCAGATGGTGCCCGCAGCCAACGCCTACCTCAAGACGCTGGACGCCGTGCTGGCCCATGTGGATGGCCAGATGACGGCGCAAGCCGCTGCCATGGAAGCAGACCTTCGCCGTGCCATGGCCACCCTGGCGGTGTTGTCCGCCGTGGCCCTGGCGCTGGGCGGGCTGATGGCCTGGCTGGTCGCGCGGAGCATCGTCAAGCCTGTGCGCGCCGTGATTGCCAGCGCACGCAACATCGCTGCCGGCGATCTGACGCACGCGATCGAGCAGACCCGTGGCGATGAAATCGGTGACCTGCAGGCCGCGCTGCGCGACATGCAGGTCAACCTGCGCGATATGGTGCATGGCATCCGTGCCAGTACCGAAAGCGTGGGTGTGGCCACGTCCGAGATCGCCACCGGCAACCTGGACCTGAGCTCGCGCACCGAGCAGGCTGCCAGCAACCTGCAGCAGACCGCCGCGTCCGTGGCGCAGCTCAACGACACCGTTCGGCAGTCCGCCGGCTCGGCCCATGAGGCCAACTCCCTGGCCGACACGGCCGCGGGCGTTGCGCGCCGGGGTGGCGAGGTCGTGTCGCAGGTGGTTGCCACGATGTCCGAGATTCACGAAGGCTCCAACCGCATTTCCGAAATCACGAGCGTGATCGACGGCATTGCATTCCAGACCAACATCCTGGCGCTGAACGCGGCGGTGGAAGCCGCCCGCGCAGGCGAGCAGGGCCGCGGATTTGCCGTGGTGGCCGCCGAGGTGCGCAACCTGGCCCAGCGCAGCGCCGAAGCGGCGCGCGAAATCAAGGGGCTGATCGGCGCCAGCGTCGAGAAGGTCGGCACCGGCACGCGCCTGGTGCAGGAAGCAGGCTCCACCATGGACGAGATCGTGCAGAGCGTGCAGCGTGTCACGCAGGCGCTGGGCGGCATCAGCGCGGCTGCCGAAGGGCAGGCCGGCAGCATCGGCGAGATCAACCAGGCGGTGGGTCAGCTGGACCAGATCACGCAGCAGAACGCCGCGCTGGTCGAAGAGGCCGCCGCCGCCGCCCAGAGCCTGAAGGACCAGGCCGCCGGCCTGGCCCGGCTGGTCACGACGTTCCGTCTGGCCCCGGCAGCGGCCGCCTGACACATACCGCAGGAGTACGGGCATGACCGATGCCGCCGTCACCGAAAGGGATATCGAGTTCAGCGCGGGTGATTTCGAGCGCGTGCGCACCATGATCCGCGCCAAGGCCGGTATTGACCTGAACCCGGGCAAGCAGAACATGGTGTACAGCCGCCTGTCGCGCCGCCTGCGCGAATGCGGTTACCGGTCGTTCCGCCCCTACCTGGATTCGCTGCAAAATGCGAGCCCCGCCGAATGGCAGGAGTTCGTGAACTGCCTGACGACCAACCTGACCTCGTTTTTCCGCGAGGCGCACCATTTCCCTGTCCTCGCGCAACACCTGCGCAAGCGGCACCCCGCGCAGCAGCGCATCTGGTGCTGCGCGGCGTCCACGGGCGAGGAGCCCTACACCATCGCCATGACCGTGCGTGACACGCTGGGCGCCCAGGCATCCGTAAGCATCGAGGCGAGCGACATCGACACCCGCGTGCTGGAGACCGCGCGCACCGGCGCCTACAGCGCGGAGTCCGTGGCGAGCCTGGACCCGGCGCTGCTGCACCGCCACTTCATGAAGGGCACCGGTGCGAATGCCGGGCGCGTACGCGTCAAGCCGGAACTGCGGTCGATGATTGCGCTGCATCAGTTCAATCTGCTGTCCGACCAGTGGCGCGGTGAGGCCTGCGACGTGATCTTCTGCCGCAACGTGATGATCTACTTCGACCGGCCTACGCAGCGTGCCGTGCTGCAGAAGCTGCATGCGGCGCTGAGACCGGACGGGCTGCTGTTCGTGGGTCATTCCGAAAATTTCACCGAACACCGCGATCTCTTCCGCCTGGTGGGCAAGACGGTGTACGCGCCTGTCGGCGGCTGAACATGGGCGGCGCCCCCAACGTTCCCGCCGGCCTGCCCGACGTGGCCAGCCTCAAGCGGCTGCGTCGTCGCGACCACGAGGCATCCTTCGTATTCCACGACCCGGGTTTCGGCCGGGCTGCCGTCAAGGTGCTGCCCGGCGAGTTCTTCGTCTACGACCAGGACATCGTGGTGACCACCACCCTGGGTTCCTGCGTCGCAGCCTGCCTGCATGACACGGGAGCTTGCGTGGGCGGCATGAACCATTTCATGCTGCCGGACAGCGGTGACGGTGGCGAGAGCGGACGCTTCGGCGCGTTCGCGATGGAACTGCTGATCAACGAAATGCTCAAGCGCGGTGCGCGCCGAGGGGGTATGACCGCCAAGATTTTCGGAGGCGGCCAGGTGGTCAAGAGCCTGGCGGGCACCTCCATCGGCGACAAGAATGTGGCGTTCGTCCGCGCGTTCCTGGCGCAGGAGAACATCCCGATCACGGCCAGCGACGTGCTGGACATCTTCCCGCGCAAGATCGTGCAGTTCCCCCGTAGTGGCAAGGTCATGTGCAAGCGGCTTCCGGCCACCCATGGCGCCGAATTCGAGGCCCAGGAAGCCCGCTACCGGGCGCAACTGGTTCAACAGCCGCGCGGCGGCGACGTGGAGCTTTTCTGATGACGATACGTGTCGTGGTGGTGGACGATTCGGCCCTGGTGCGCAGCATCCTCACGGATGTCATCAATCGCAGCGGGGACATGCGTGTGGTGGGCACGGCCGGTGACCCGTATGCGGCGCGTGAGGTGATCCGCACGCTGGACCCGGACGTCATCACGCTGGACGTGGAAATGCCCCGCATGGACGGGCTGGACTTTCTGGAAAAGATCATGCGCCTGCGGCCCATGCCGGTGGTGATGATCTCGACCCTGACGGCGCGCGGCACGCAGACCACGCTGCGCGCGCTGGAACTGGGCGCGGTGGACTTCGTGGCCAAGCCCACGTTCGCTGTGCGCGCGGGGCTGGACGATGCAGCTGTTGAGATCACGGGAAAGATCCGCACCGCCGCGATGGCGCGCGTGGCCCGGCGCATCTCGCCCCCGCCGCTGGTGGCCGCGCCGCAGCCGACGGCGGTGCAGCGGCCCGCGCGGCCCAGTGAACAAATTGTCGCCATCGGCGCCTCCACCGGCGGGACCGAAGCTATCCGGGAAGTGCTGTGCGCGCTGCCGGCCGATGTGCCGGGCATCGTCATCACCCAGCACATGCCGCCGGGCTTTACAGCGGGCTTTGCCGCGCGGCTGGACAGCCTGTGCGCGCTGAATGTGGCCGAAGCGGTGGACGGCGCGCGGGTCATGCAGGGCCATGCCTATGTCGCGCCGGGCGGACGCCACCTGTGGGTGGAGCGCCAGGGGCCGGCATTCATCACCCGGGTCGCCGACGGCGATCCGGTCAACCGCCACAAGCCGTCGGTGGAAGTGCTGTTCCAGTCTGTCGCGCGCCATGCCGGCAAGCGGGCCACCGGGATCATGCTCACGGGCATGGGCGCGGACGGCGCGCGCGCCATGCGGGAGATGCGCGACGCGGGCGCCTGGAACCTGGTGCAGGACGAGGCGAGCTGTGTGGTGTTCGGTATGCCGCGCGAGGCGATAGCCGCCGGCGCCGCCGATGAAGTGCTGCCGCTGGCGGCCATTGCACCGCACCTGCTGGCGCGGCTGGGCGTCAAGACTTCCTGATGGCGCGGGCGGCGCGCCGCAGGGGCGCTGCCGTTCAGAGGCCTTCCAGCG
The DNA here is from genome assembly GCA_041905405.1 of Ramlibacter sp. Lineage (GTDB taxonomy): Bacteria > Pseudomonadota > Gammaproteobacteria > Burkholderiales > Burkholderiaceae_C > RAM1. Next base: position 49,486 of record JAYRLC010000004.1, read on the forward strand.
CCCGCAGGGTTTGCTGGATGCAGTCGCTCACTTCAGGCCAGGCTTCGCGGGCGGCGTCCGGGCGGCCCTCGCGCAGCGCCAGCTCCATGCGGCGCGCCGCGCGCGACAGCAGGGCGTTCTGCATCATGCCGGCAGACCCCGCCACCTTGTGGGCCAGGTCGCGCAGCGTTGCGTCATCGTTGCCCGCGACGGCGTCTGCGATCAGCTGCGCCTGGGTGGACAGGGCGTCGCGGTACATGGTCACCATGTTGGCCCGCACGTCGGCCGGCAGCAGTTGCAGTAGCTCATGCAGGGGGGCGAACGGGTCGCCGGGGTCGGTGGGATCGAATTTGGAGTCCATGATCAGACGGTCAGGGCGGCGGGTTCGGGCACCGCGCATCCAAGGATACCGGCGATGAGGTTGCACATCTCGTCCACGCCGCGTGGTTTGTCAAACAGTGCACGGACACCAGCATCTGCGGCGCCGGCACGCAGCTCGTCCGTCAGGCAGCCGGACGCCAGCACGACCGGCAGGCCCGGACGCAGGCGCTGCACTTCGCGCGCCACCTCCAGGCCGGAATGCTCGGGCATGTTGTAGTCGCTCACCACCAGGTCGATGTCGTGCGCGTTCGCGCGGATGAATGCGAGCGCCTCGCGCGCGTCCTCCAGGCCGGTCACGCGCCAGCCGCGGGCCTGCAGCACGGCGCGCACCATGAGCACCATGGCCGGGTAGTCGTCCAGGTAGACGATGTGCGGGGCCGTCTTGCGGCGCACGGGTGCGGCGGGCGGTGCGGGTGCATCAACGGGCGCGTGGGAGGGCTGTGGCGCGGTGGCCAGCGGCAGGAAGATCTCGAAAGTGGCGCCCTGGCCCGGCGCGCTGTAGACGTCAATACGTCCGCCGTGTGCGCGCACGATGCCGTGCACTACCGCCATCCCCAGGCCTGAGCCTTCGCCGGCGGCGTGCGCGCCGCCCAGCGGCTCGAACACGTGCTGCACCGTGTTGCTGTCCATGCCCTGGCCGTCGTCGCAGACCTGCAGCCGCGCCTGCGCGCCCTGGCGGTCCACCAGGATGCGGATCAGGCCCTGGCGACCGTTCAGGGCCTGCCAGGCGTTGGTGCCCAGGTTCATCACCACCTGCGCGATCTGTGCGGCGTCGGCATGCACGGGCAACGGCGTCTTGATGGCCCGGTGCGAGATGCGCTGGCCCGGCGGCAGCACCGCGCGCAACTGGCGCACGGCGTCCGTCACCACGGCCTGCAGCGTCAGCGTGCGGAACACCGGCGCCGGCCGGCGGACGAACGCCAGGATGCGCTGCGCCATCTCGCGCCCGCGCAGCCCGGCCTGCGTGATCTGCTCCAGGCACTCGGCCAGCGCCTGGGGGTCCGCGAGCCGCTCGCGCGCGAGCGCGGCGTTGCCCAACACCGCCGCCACGATGTTGTTGATGTCATGGGCAATGCCCCCGGACATGGTGGCCAGCGCTTCGGCCCGCTTGGCGTCGTGGGCCTGAGCCTCCTGCAGGCTGCGCTGGCGTTCGGCCAGCGCGCGCGCGGTGTGGTCGCGCACCAGCAGCAGGAACAGCACCTGGCTCCGCGCTTCGATGCGGGTGGCCGACAGCTCGGCCGGAAAGCCGTGGCCGTCGCTGCGCAGCGCGGTGGTGGCCTGCGGCGGCATGGACGCAGCGTCCGCGTCCAGCCGGTACTCGGGGAAAAAGCGCGCCAGCGGTGAATACAGCGCCTCGGTGCGGTCACAGCCGAACATGCGAACCGCGCTCGTGTTGAACACCATGATGCTCTGATAGCCGTCCACGACCATGACGGCGTCCGCGGCCGCCTGAATCACCGCGGACAGGCCCGCCGGACCGGCCAGCAACGCCCGCTTGGCGCGGCGCGGCGCGGTGACGTCCTGGCCGACGCCGCGGTAGCCCGTGAAGGCGCCCGCCGCATCGAACACGGGCTCGCCACTGATCAGCAGGTGGCGCAGCCGGCCGCGCGCGTCCCTCAGGTCCAGGGGGAAATCATGAAACGCCTCGCGCCGCGCCAGCAGCGCCTGATGCGCCTGCCAGCGGCTGCTGTCCGGCGCCTCGGGGCCCGGCAGTTCCCAGCGCGGCAGGCCCAGGGCCTGCTCTGGTGCCGGTCCCGCCAGCGCGGCGGGCTCTACGTGAACCAGCCGGTGGCTGCTGTCGGTTTCCCAATACCAGCCCGCGGCCAGGTGCGACGGGTCCGCGTAGCGGCCATTGCCGGAAGGGGGAACGCTCATGCCTGCGGTATCCATGGACTGGGGTGTGACAGACGTGATTCTGGGACGCCAGGCGGCGTCGCCATGGCGCGATAAGCGGCGCAATCACGCAGCTTTACCGCAGGCAGCACAACGCCCCGGCGGGGGATAACCCGCCGGGGCGTTTGCCGGAAAACCTGCACCGGTAAGTGGGGCCGCCGTGGGGAAAGTATGCGGTTGCCGGGGCGGAAAGTCTTTCCTGCTTTTGCTGAAATTCACTCTCATTTAGAAAATCCTTCTGAAATTAGTCATCAGGAAGATAATTCAGCTTCATGGACAAAGTAGACAGAAAAATCCTTCAGGTGCTGCAGGCCAACGCGCGCGCCAGCCTGCAGGAGGTGAGCGACGCCGCGGGCCTGAGCCCCACGCCCTGCTGGAACCGCATCCGCAAGATGGAAGAGGCCGGCGTGATCGAGGGTTACACCATCCGCCTGAACCCGCAGTCGGTGGGGCTGGGCGACACGGTGCTGGTACAGGTCACGCTGGACAGCCATTCGGACAACACACTTGAAAAATTCGGTGAGACGCTGGCGGCCATTCCCGAGGTGATCGAGGCCTGGCTCGTGTCCGGCGAATACGACTACCTGCTGCGCGTTGCGGTGCGCGACACCAAGGACTATGAGCGCCTGCTTCGCGAACGGCTCTACAAAATCAAGGGGATCCGCCACAGCAAATCCAGCTTCGTGCTGCGCACGCTGAAGAAGGCGGACCTGCCGCTGTTCATCTGAACCGCCGCCGGCCCGGGATGCTGCGGCGCAGCACGCCAGGCCGCCTGTGTGCATCTGGTTTCATGTGTCACAGCTTGCTGCAAAACCATCATCGCGCCGTCACGCATGCGCACTACCATGAACGCCTGATCAAGGGGGAATGTCATGGATTGCGCCCAATACCGGATCGAAAGCCAGCATGCGATCTTCAACCGCTTCGTGCCGTCCGCGCGGCTGTCGCGCCCGTTCGGCGACCTGTCGCTGGCCGTCGCGGTGGCCGCCAAAAGCGATACGTTGCCGCTGGGCGGCGAGATCCGCGTCGTGCATGTGCCCAGCGGTGAAGTCCTGTTCCGGCACACCCAGCCGCCAACGAACTGATGCCCACATTCAGTTACCTTGTCTCACACCTGTGACAGCCCTTCGCGCCTAACGTCGCCCGCATGAAGTACTCGCTTCGCAAGACCTCCGCCCCCCTGCACCTGGCCTACAAATACGATGCCCCGGCCGGCAACCTCACGGGCAGCCACCTGACGCTGACCTGCGAGGGCACGCTGCTGACCTTCACGATGGACCTGGCCGGCAACTTCCGCACGCGGGACCGCGCGGGCGGCGCGTATGCCGACGCCGTGGCGCTCGTGCGCGATCACCACAAACTCAAGTTCGTGCAGTGCCACGACAACCTCGTGCGCACGCGACTGGTGCGTGCCTGGGAACAGATTGCGCAGCCCCGCATGCGGCTGGCGCTGCTGATGGGTTCGCGCGGCGGCTGCCTGTATGAAGTGACGCCGCGCTCGCTGCTCATGGGCGGCGTGCAACTGGACGTGCTGTCGGTGCTGGACTTCCAGCAGTTCGACGAACCCGACAGCCGCCACTGGCGGCCGGGGTTTCACGCGTCGGGGTTCCAGCCTTCGCGCGCGGGCGCCTGACGCGCCTTTTCAGTCGTTGCGTGTAGGACGGGCACCGCGCCACGGCGCGCGGCACACCGACACCTGCGTCAACCGCGTCGCCCTAGCATCGTTTCAGCCATGAAGGATGCTGCAATGATCAACAAACTCTGCATGACCCTGGCCGCCGGCCTGCTGGGCGCACTGGCGCTTTCGGGCACGGCGCTGGCCGTCCCCGCGGCCGATGCGCTGAAGGCGCGCCACGCCGAATTTGCGCCGCAACTGGCCCGCAACGATTTCGGGCGCGAGATGCACATCGAATCCACCGCGTCGGGCAACATGCTCAGCGGCGAAATCCATGCCGTGCTGGACCACCCGTTTGCACGGATGAGCAGCGCGCTGCGCGAGCCAGCGGCCTGGTGCGACGTGCTGATCCTGCCGTTCAACACCAAATACTGCCGCGCACAGACGCAGGGGCCGGGCGGCCAGCCCATGCTGAACATGCGCATCGGCCGCAAATTCGACCAGCCGCTGAAGGACGCGTACCCGCTGGACTTCCGCTGGCAGCGCGTCGCGTCGACGCCGGACTATTTTGAAACGCGCCTGTCGGCCGCCGAAGGGCCGGTGGGTACGCGCGACTACCGCATCGTGGTGGCGGCCGTGCCGCTGGACGGCGGGCGCACCTTCATGCGGCTGAGTTATTCGTACAGCTACGGCGCCATGGGCCGCATTGCGTTGCAGGGGTATCTGGCCACGGCCGGTGCCGACAAGGTGGGCTTCACCGTGACGGGCCGTGACGGCAACGGCCGGCCGCAGTACATCGACGGTGTGCGCGGCGTGGTGGAGCGCAACGCCATGCGCTACTACCTGGCCATCGACGCCTATCTGGCGTCACTGGCAGCGCCCGAAGGCGAACAGGTCGAGCGGCGCATCCAGGCCTGGTTCAACGCCAGCGAACGGTATGCGCGCCAGCTGCGTGAAATGGACAGGGCCACTTACGTGGCCCTGAAACGCGGCGAGTACGAGCGCCAGCAAACAGCGCTGAACTGATTTACTTGAGGCCGGCGGCGGCGCGCAGAGCGGCGGCCTTGTCGGTCTTTTCCCAGGTGAACTCGGGCTCCTCGCGGCCGAAGTGGCCGTAGGCTGCGGTCTTTTCGTAGATCGGGCGCAGCAGGTCCAGCATCTGGATGATGCCCTTGGGACGCAGGTCGAAATGGGCCTCGACCAGCTTGGCGATCTCGTTGTCGGGAATCACGCCCGTGCCTTCGGTGTAGACCGTGATGTTCATGGGCTTGGCCACGCCGATGGCGTAGGCGACCTGTACCTGGCACTGGCGCGCCAGGCCCGCGGCCACGACGTTCTTGGCGACGTAGCGGGCCGCGTAGGCGGCCGAGCGGTCCACCTTGGACGGGTCCTTGCCGCTAAACGCGCCGCCGCCGTGCGGGCAGGCGCCGCCGTAGGTGTCCACGATGATCTTGCGGCCCGTCAGGCCGCAGTCACCCTGCGGGCCGCCGATGACGAAGCGCCCCGTGGGGTTGACCAGGTAGCGGGTGTTGGCCAGCCATTCCTTGGGCAGCACGGGCTTGATGATTTCCTCGATCACGGCTTCATAGAAGCTGGCCTTGAGCTTGGTGGCCGATTCGCTCTGGTCGGGGCTGTGCTGGGTGGACAACACGACGGTGTCGATGCTGTGCGGCTTGCCGTCCACGTAGCGCATGGTCACCTGGCTCTTGGCGTCGGGACGCAGGAACGGGAGGCGGCCGTCCTTGCGCAGCTGGGCCTGGCGCTCCACCAGCCGGTGGGCGTAGTAGATCGGCGCGGGCATGAGCTCGGGCGTTTCGTCGCAGGCGTAGCCGAACATCAGGCCCTGGTCGCCGGCGCCGGTGTTCAGGTGGTCGTCGGACGCATGGTCCACGCCCTGGGCGATGTCGTTGGACTGCTTGTCGTAGCAGACCATGACGGCGCAGCCTTTGTAGTCGATGCCGTAGTCGGTGTTGTCGTAGCCGATGCGCTTGATGGTGTCGCGCGCGACCTGGATGTAGTCCACGTGCGCGTTGGTGGTGATCTCGCCGGCCAGCACGACCAGGCCGGTGTTGGTCAGCGTCTCGGCCGCCACGCGCGAACGCGGGTCCTGCTTGAAGATCGCGTCCAGGATCGCGTCGGAGATCTGGTCGGCGACCTTGTCGGGGTGGCCTTCAGAGACTGATTCGGATGTAAAGAGGAAATCGTTCGCCATTTGAATAAACTCCGTCGGGTTGCAAGGCGCGTTGCCTGGCATGGAGCTTCGGCGAACGCTTTAGCAGCTTTCTTTAACGTCGCCCTGCAAGTAGTTCATAACTCGGCGACCCCCGCATTTTAACCAGACCATGCTGACCCTGTTTCGCGCGCTGTCGGTCCTGCCGCTGTGGCTGCTGCACGCGGCAGGCTGGGCGCTGGGCTGGGCGGCGTACCTGGGCTCGCCCGTGTACCGGCGGCGTTTTGCGGACAACGCGGCGCAGGCCGGCGTCGGGCGCCCCGGCCTGCGCGCTGCCATCGGCCAGACGGGCCGGCTGGTGGCGGAGCTGCCGCGCCTGTGGTTCGGGGCGGCGGTGCCCATCGCCTGGGACGGCGCGCAGTGGATCGACGCAGCCCACGCGCAGGGTCGCGGTATCGTCTTCCTGACCCCGCACCTGGGATGCTTCGAGGTCACGGCCCAGGGCTATGCGCAGCGTTTCGGCGCGGCGCGCGGGCCCATCACGGTGCTGTACCGCCCCGCGCGCAAGCCCTGGCTGCGCGAGCTGGTGGACGGCGCGCGCAGCCGCCCCGGCCTGGCCACGGCGCCCACCACGTTGTCGGGCGTCAAGCAGATGCTCAAGGCGCTGAAAAAAGGCGAGGCCGTGGGCCTGCTGCCCGACCAGGTGCCGCCGCTGGGGCTGGGTGTGTGGGCGCCTTTCTTTGGCCGCGAGGCCTACACGATGACGCTGTCGGCGCGCCTGGCGCAGCAGTCGGGCGCGCAGGTGCTGCTGGCCTGGGGCGAGCGGCTGGACTGGGGGCGGGGGTTCGTCATCCACGTGCGGCCGCTGGACGCTGTTCTGTCCGCCGACGCCGCCGTGGCGGCGCGGCAGGTCAACGCCGCCATGGAGTCGCTTGTGCGTGAATGCCCGGGCCAGTACCTGTGGGGCTATGCGCGCTACAAGGCCCCGCGCGAGGACGTAGCCGGATGAGGTCCGAATGCTGAGTTCCCTGGGCGTCCTGTTCATGCGGCTGCTGGGCCGCCTGCCGCTGGCCTGGGTTCGGGCGCTGGGCTGGGGGCTGGGCTGGGCACTGTATGCCGTGGTGGTGCCGCGCCGGCGCGTGGTGCGCCGCAATCTGGCGCTGTGCTTTCCACAATGGACCGACGCGCAGCGCCGCGCGCTGGTGCCGCAGGTGTTCGTGCATTTCGCGCGGGCCTGGCTGGACCGTGGCTGGCTGTGGCATGGCGACCCGGCCGTGACGCGCCGGCGCCTGGCGCTGACGGGTGACGTGCAGGCACTGGCCGGCAGCGCGCCCACGGTGATCTTCGCGCCGCATTTCGTGGGGCTCGACGCGGGCTGGACGGCGCTGACGCAGCAGTTGCCGCGGGCCTTCACCACCATCTACACCGACCAGGCCGACAAAGTGGTCGATGCCTGGATCCACGCCGGCCGCAGCCGTTTTGGCAGCGGGCGCCTGTTCGGCCGGGCCGACGGCGTGCGCACCATCGTGGCGGCGCTGCGCGCGGGCGAGCCGCTGTACCTGCTGCCCGACATGAATTTCGGGCCCGAGGAATCCATCTTCGTGCCGTTCTACGGGGTGAACGCCGCCACCGTGCCGTCGCTGTCGCGTTTTGCGCGGCTGTCACGCGCGCAGGTCGTGCCCGTGGTCACGCGCATGACGCCCGGCGGCTACGAGGTGCGGGTGATGCCGCCCTGGCCCGGTTTCCCCACCGACGACCTGGCGGCCGACACGGCGTTCATGAACGAGCGCCTGCAGGACTGGATCGACGCCATGCCCGCCCAGTACTACTGGGTGCACAAGCGCTTCAAGACGCGCCCGCCGGGCGAACCGGACGTTTACTGAGCGGCCAGGAACGCGCCCAAGTGCGCGGCCACCAGCTGCGGCTGCTCATGCACGATCCAGTGCGACGCGCCGGGCACCTTGTGCAGCGTGAGCCGGGGGATGTAGGTGTCCAGGCCCTCGATCAGGTCCGGTGGCAGGGCCACGTCGTCCATTCCCCAGACGACCAGCGTGGGCACGCTCACCGTCAGCATGGACTGCGGCAGTTCGACCGCGGCGGCGGCGGGGTCTTCAGGCCGCGGCGGGCGCAGCGGCGACGCGCGGTAGTAGTTGCAGCCACCGGTCATGCCCATGTTCCAGACGGCGCGGTACTGGTCCTTGACGGCGTCGGTCAGCCACGCGGGCGGCTGGTCGCTGCCGTCGGTCACGCGGTTGAAGAACGGCCACATGCGCGCGTAGTTGTTTGCGGACAGCAGGGCCTCCGCATCCGGGCGGATCAGGAAGTTCATGTAGGCGCTGGCGGCCTGCTGCTTCGGGTTGGACTTGAGCTCGCGCAGGAAGGTGCCGGGGTGCGGGGAATTGATGATGGCCAGCCGCTGGATCAGCTCGGGCCGCTGGTTGGCCAGGTTCCACGCCACGGCGCCCCCCCAGTCGTGCGCGATCAGGCAGGCCAGCGGCGCGCCGGGCGATTCCACCGCGATCAGCGCCGCGATGTCCTGCACCAGGTGCTTGGGCCGGTAGGCGCCCGGGTCGGCCGGTGCGCTGGACCGCTCGAAGCCCCGAAGGTTGGGCGCTACGCAGCGATAGCCCCGGGCGGCAAAGTGCGCCAGCAGTTCGTCCCAGACAAAAGCCGCTTCCGGAAAACCGTGCAGGAACACCAGCACCGGCCGTCCCCGCTCGCCCGCCGCGCGGCAACTCAGGGTGACACCGTGGGGCAGGGCAAGCTGGAACTGTTCGATCATGGCGGGGGTGCGGGTTCGTCGCCTTGCGGCGGATGGGCCCAGTCATACAGCAGCCGGGCCACCTCGTCGACGCCCTGCTTCTTGAGCGCCGAGAACAGTTTGACCTCGCCGCCGCCGGCTTGCAGTCGCGCAATGGACAGGGCCTTGGCGCCTTCCGCGCGGTTGAGCTTGTCGGCCTTGGTCAGCAGCACCAGGAATTTCAGGCCTTCTTCCACCCGCGGGCGGACCACTTCGAGCAGCACTTCGTCCAGCTCGGTCAGGCCGTGGCGCGGGTCGCACAGCAGCACGATGCCGGTGAGGTTCTCGCGCGTGACCAGGTAGTTGGCCATGACCTGCTGCCAGCGCAGCTTGTCCTGCTTGGGCACGGCGGCGTAGCCGTAGCCCGGCAGGTCGGCCAGTACGGCGTCGGTCACGCCCTGCTTGCCCAGGCTGAACAGGTTGATGCTCTGCGTGCGGCCCGGCGTCTTGGAGGCGAACGCCAGCCGCTTTTGCTGGGTGAGCGTGTTGATGCAGGTGGATTTGCCGGCGTTGGAACGGCCGACGAAGGCGATTTCAGGCACCGACAGCGGCGGCAGGAATTCGAGCCGGGGTGCGGTCGTGAGGAAGCGGGCGGTGTGCATCCAGCCCAGTGCCGTGGGGGTGGGCGCGGCGGGGGCGGCGGGAAGAGTCATTGGGGGATGGGGCTGATAAGGAGGGGAAACCCGAGTCGGCATTGTAGAATCGCAGGGTTTTGCGCCAATAAACAAGTCCCCCGATATGAAGTTGCTTGCTTCCCTGCTGACCGCAGCCGCCCTGGCGGCCACCGCTATCTCCGCCCAGGCCCAGGCACCGGCAGCGTCCGCGCCGGCTGCAGCGCCCGCCGCTGCGGCGCCTGCCGCGGCCCCGGCTCCCGCTGCCGAAGGCGCCAAGGCCGCCAAGCCTGACCTCGTGCAGGGCGAGGCCAAGTTCGCCGCCGTTTGCGCGGCCTGCCACGGCGCGGACGGCAATTCCGGCTCGCCGGCCAACCCCAAGCTGGCGCAGCAGCACCCCGAATACCTGGTCAAGCAGCTGCAGGAGTTCAAGGCCGGCAAGCGCGCCAACGCCGTGATGCAGGGCTTTGCCTCGCAGCTGAGCGACGCCGACATGAAGAACATCGCCTGGTGGGTCGCGTCCAAGAAGACCAAGCCCGGCTTTGCCAAGGACAAGGAACTTGTCGCTCTGGGTGAGCGCATCTACCGCGGCGGCATCGCCGACCGCAACATTGCCGCCTGCGCCGGTTGCCACAGCCCCAGCGGCAGCGGCATCCCGGCCCAGTACCCGCGCCTGGGCGGCCAGCATGCAGATTACACCGACGCCCAGCTCAAGGCCTTCCGCGACGGCGGCCGCAAGAACAGCGCCCAGATGACCCAGGTGGCCGCGAAGCTGAACGACCGCGAGATCAAGGCGGTGTCCGACTACATCGCCGGCCTGCGTTGAATTGATCAGCGGCTGTTGAACTAACCGCCGGCAACCAGACCAAACAGGGCGGGCGCCTCTTCAAGAGGCCCCGCCTTTTTTCTTTCATCGCTTTCCCGCATCCCGAGACAAGATGTCAGCTTCCACCCAAGGGCTTCGCGTCAGTACCGGCTCCCAGGCCTTGCGCTCGGCTGTGGAGCTGCTGTCGTCGATGCGGTTCGCGATCTCGCTGCTCACGGTCATCTGCATTGCCTCGGTGATCGGCACGGTGCTCAAGCAGCACGAACCCGCCGTCAACTACATGAACCAGTTCGGGCCGTTCTGGGCCCAGCTGTTCCTGTCGCTCAAGCTCAACGCGGTCTACAGCGCCTGGTGGTTTCTGCTGATCCTGGCGTTCCTCGTGGTCAGCACGTCGCTGTGCATTGCACGCAACACGCCCAAGATTTTCAACGACCTGAAGGCCTACAAGGAAAACATCCGCGAGCAGGCCCTGAAGGCTTTTCACCACCGCGCCGGCGCCGATCTGACCGAGCCGCCGCAGGCCGCGGCGCAGCGCATAGGGCAGACGCTGGCCACCGGCGGCTGGAAGGTCCGCCTGCAGCAGCGCAGCACGCCGCAGGGCGACGGCTGGATGGTGGCCGCCCGGGCGGGCGCGGCCAACAAGATCGGCTACCTGGCCGCGCACAGCGCCATCGTGCTGGTGTGTGTGGGCGGCCTGCTGGACGGCGACCTGATCGTGCGCGCGCAGATGTGGTTCAACGGCAAGACGCCCTACGCCGGCGGCGGGATGATCGCCGACGTGAAGCCCGAGCACCGGCTGTCCGACCGCAACCCGACCTTCCGGGGCAACATCCTGGTGGCCGAGGGCACGCAGTCGTCCACGGCCATCCTGAACCAGTCCGATGGCATCCTGCTGCAGGAACTGCCGTTCGCGATCGAGCTGAAGAAGTTCATCGTCGAGCACTACTCCACCGGCATGCCCAAGCTGTTTGCCAGCGAAATCGTGATCCACGACCGCGAGACGGGCGAGAAGATTCCCGCGCGCGTGGAGGTCAACCACCCCGCGCGGCACCGCGGCATCGAGATCTACCAGTCCAGCTTTGACGACGGCGGCTCGTCGGTGACGCTGAAGGCCGTGCCCATGAACGGCGTGAGCAAGGCCTTCGAGGTGCAGGGCGCGATCGGCGGGTCCAGCCAGCTCACGCGCGGCCAGGACACGGGCGCCGAAAAAATGACGCTGGAGTACACGGCGCTGCGCATCATCAACGTCGAGAATTTCTCCGGCAATGGCGCGCAGGGCGTGGACGTGCGCAAGGTCGATCTGCGCGAGTCGATCGATTCGCGCCTGGGTGCGGCCAACAAGACCGTGACGAAGAAAGAGCTGCGCAACGTCGGCCCCAGCATCACCTACAAGCTGCGCGACGCGGCCGGCCAGGCGACCGAGTTCCACAACTACATGCTGCCCGTGGACATGGGCGACGGCGCACCGGTGTTCCTGATGGGCATGCGCTCCACGCCGGCTGAGTCCTTCCGCTACCTGCGCATCCCCGCCGACGACCAGGGTGGGCTGGACGGTTTCCTGCAACTGCGGGCCACGCTGACCGATCCGGCGTTGCGCGAGCAGGCCGTGCGCCGCTACGCCGCCCGCGCCACGGACCCGTCGCGGCCCGAGCTGGCCGGGCAGCTGGCGGCATCGGCGTCGCGCGCGCTGGCCCTGTTCGCCGGGGCGGAAGCCGGCCCCAATGGCAAGGCCACCGGCGGCTTGCAGGCGATCTCGGACTTCATGGAAACCAACGTGCCCGAGGCCGAGCGCGCACGCGCTGGCGAAGTGCTGGTGCGCATCCTCAACGGCGTGCTGTTCGAGATGGCGCAGATGGCCCGCGAGCGCGCCGGCCTCAAGCCGCTGGAACCCGGTGAGAAGACGCAGGCCTTCATGACGCAGGCCGTGCTGGCCCTGTCGGACGTGCCGCTGTATCCGGCACCCATGAGCTTCCAGCTCAAGGACTTCACGCAGGTGCAGGCCAGCGTCTTCCAGGTGGCACGCGCGCCGGGCCGCAACATCGTTTACCTGGGCTGCGCCTTGCTGATCCTGGGTGTTTTTGCCATGCTGTATGTCCGTGAGCGCCGCCTGTGGGTGTGGCTGGCGCCGCAGGGCGACGGTTCGCAGGCCACGATGGCGCTGTCCAGCAACCGCCAGACCCTGGACACCGACCGCGAATTCGACATGCTCAAGACCAAACTCATCGGAGTCAAGCCATGAACACCGCCACGAATGCCACCACGGGCAGCACCGTCACCGTGACGCTGAACGAGGGCTTCCTGGCCCGCCGCAACGGGCTGGACTGGGTTTTCGCGGTGCTGGCCATTGCCGGCGGCCTGTTCGCGCTGTCGCGCTACGGCGCCTACATGGACATCTACGAAAAGGCCATCCTGCTGGGTGCGATCCCGTCCGTGATCTGGCTGGGCTGGTTCTGGCGTCCCCTGCGTGCGCTGATGGCCGGCGTGGCCGCGCTGTCGCTGCTGGCCATCTGGGCCTACCAGGGTAGCCTGGCGCGCGCGGACGAGGTGTTCTGGCTCAAGTACTTCCTGTCCAGCCAGTCGGCCATCCTGTGGATGAGCATGCTGTTTTTCATGAGCACGCTGTTCTACTGGGGCGGCATGTTCGCCCGCGGGCAGGGCCCCACGCTGGAGCTGCTGGGCTCGCGCCTGGCCTGGACCGCGGTGGTCATGGCGCTGATCGGCACCATGGTGCGCTGGTACGAAAGCTACCTGATCGGCCCGGACATCGGCCACATCCCCGTGAGCAACCTGTACGAAGTGTTCGTGCTGTTCTGCTGGATGACGGCACTGTTCTACCTCTACTTCGAGGCGCAGTACCGCACGCGCGCCCTGGGCGCATTCGTGATGCTGGTGGTCAGCGCCGCGGTGGGCTTCCTGCTGTGGTACACGGTCGTGCGTGAAGCGCACGAGATCCAGCCGCTGGTGCCCGCGCTCAAGAGCTGGTGGATGAAGCTGCACGTGCCGGCCAACTTCGTGGGCTACGGCACCTTTGCCCTGGCTGCCATGGTGGCGTTCGCTTACCTCATCAAGCAGCAGGCTACCGAGACGCGGTGGTACAAACTCGCGCCGCTGTGGCTGCTGGGCGTGGTGCTGTGCTTCGAACCCATCGTGTTCCGCAGCAAATCGGTTGACGGAGGCAGCAGCTACTGGATCGTGTATTTCGGCATTTCGGCGCTGATCGTGGCGGGCATCCTGGCCGCGCGCCGGCGCATCGCCGAGCGCCTGCCGTCGTTCGAGGTGCTGGACGACGTGATGTACAAGGCCATCGCGGTGGGCTTTGCGTTCTTCACCATCGCCACCGTGCTGGGCGCGCTGTGGGCCGCCGAAGCCTGGGGCGGCTACTGGAGCTGGGACCCCAAGGAAACCTGGGCGCTGATCGTCTGGCTCAACTACGCCGCCTGGTTGCACATGCGGCTGATGAAGGGGCTGCGGGGTGCCGTGTCGGCCTGGTGGGCGCTCGTCGGCCTGGCAGTGACCACCTTCGCGTTTCTGGGCGTGAACATGTTCCTGTCGGGGCTTCACAGCTACGGCAACCTGTGACCCTGACGCCGCAGGGGGCTGAATCCCTGTAAGAAGCGCGTGCGTAGAGTGACCAATGCCCATCACAAGGAACACACCATGCTGATCAGAACCCACGACAACGGCTTCAACCACCCCGTGCCCAGCGAGATCACGCCGCGCGCGGTGCATGCCGGGCGGCGCGACGTGATGAAACTGCTGGCTGGCGGTGCGGCTGGCGCTGCGTTGGCCAGCTGGGCATCGCGCGAAGCCCTGGCCCAGACCCCGCGTCCCGGAAAGCTGGCGGCGCTCCAGGGTGGCAAGACATCGGTGTCCGGCGCCGTGGTGATGGAAAAGACGACCGACTACAAGGACGCCAGCACCTACAACAACTACTACGAGTTCGGCACCGACAAGTCCGATCCGGCCAGAAATGCCCACACGCTCAAGACCACGCCCTGGACCGTGGAGGTCGAGGGCCTGGTGAAAAAGCCCGGCAAATACACGCTGGAAGACCTGCTCAAGCTCAGCGCCCAGGAAGAGCGCATCTACCGCATGCGCTGTGTCGAGGGCTGGTCGATGGTGATTCCCTGGGTAGGCTATTCGCTGGGGGAACTGATCAAACGCGTGGAGCCGCTGGGCAATGCGAAATTTGTGGAGTTCCACACATTGGCTGACCCCAAGACCATGCCCTTCGTGGGCTCCCGCGTACTGGAATGGCCCTATGTCGAAGGCCTGCGCCTGGACGAGGCCATGCATCCGCTTGCGCTACTGACCTTCGGCATGTACGGCGAGGTGCTGCCCGCCCAGAACGGCGCGCCCGTGCGCCTGGTGGTGCCCTGGAAGTACGGTTTCAAGAACGGCAAGAGCATCGTGAAGATCCGCTTTACAGAGAAAGAGCCGCGCACCGCATGGAACAAGGCCGCGCCCCAGGAATACGGCTTCTATTCCAACGTGAACCCCAACGTGGACCATCCGCGCTGGTCGCAGGCGACCGAGCGGCGCATCGGCGAGGACGGCCTGTTTGCCAAGAAGCGCAAGACGCTGATGTTCAACGGCTATGAGCCGCAGGTCGGCCAGCTGTACGCGGGCATGGACCTGAAGAAGTTCTACTGATGCAGCCGCTGGGCCGGGTGCTCTTGCACCCCCTGGCCAAGCCGGCCGTGTTCGTTGCCAGTCTGCTGCCGTTTGCCTGGCTCTTCTACGGTGCCCTCACTAACAACCTGGGCGCCAATCCGGCAGAGCATCTGATCCGCTCCACGGGTGAATGGGCTTTGCGCTTCCTGTGCATCGTGCTCGCGGTCACGCCGCTTCGCGTGGTGTCGAACACGCCAGCTCTGGCGCGATTGCGGCGCATGCTGGGGGTGTTCATGTATTTCTATGCCGCGCTGCACCTGCTGAGTTACGGCTGGTTTGACATGGGCTTCGACCTGGGTGATATCGCCCGGGACATTGCCAAGCGGCCATTCATCCTGGTGGGGTTCGCGGCGTTCGTCCTGCTCACGCCGCTGGCCGCCACTTCTTTCAACCGCGCCATCAAGGCGATGGGCGCCCGGCGCTGGCAGGCGCTGCACCGGCTGGTGTATGTCGTGGCGGGCCTTGGCATCCTGCATTTCTTCTGGATGCGCGCGGGCAAGAACAATTTTGCCGAGGTGGCGGTGTATGCGGCCATCCTGGGCGTTTTGCTGGGCTGGCGGCTGGTGCGCCGCCTGCGCGCACGCAAGCCCTAGGAAACCAGCCGTTCGCCGCGAATCTGGTCGGCGGTCGTTTCCCGCTCGCGGATGAGGTGCGCGCGGCTGCCGTCCACCAGCACTTCGGCGGCGCGCCCGCGCGTGTTGTAGTTGCTGGACATGCTCATGCAGTAGGCACCGGCTGACAGCACGGCCATCAGGTCGCCGGGCTGCGCGTTCAGGCTGCGGTCACGGCCGATCCAGTCGCCGCTTTCGCACACGGGGCCCACCACGTCGTAGGTGGTAGGCGGACCGCCGCGCAGCGACACCGGCTCGATGGCATGGAACGCCTGGTACATGGCCGGTCGCGGCAGGTCGTTCATGGCCGCGTCGATGATGCAGAAGTTCTTCTGCTCGCCGGGCTTGAGGTACAGCACCTCGGTCAGGCACACGCCAGCATTGCCCACCAGCGAGCGGCCGGGCTCGATCATGAATTGCCGGTCGCCGAAGCCGCGCGCGTCCAGCCGCGCGAACAGGCTGGCCCACAGCGCATCGGCCTGTGGCGGTGTATCACCGTTGTAGTTGATGCCCAGGCCGCCGCCGAAGTCAATGTGGTGGATGGGAATGCCCGCGGTCTCGATCGCCTCGACCAGATCCAGCACGCGGTCCATGGCGTCCAGGTACGGCGTGTCGTCGGTGATCTGCGAGCCGATATGGCAGTCGATGCCCACGACCTTCAGGCCCGGTAGTGAAGCCGCGCGCCGGTAGGTGTCCAGTGTGCGCTCGTGCGCGACGCCGAACTTGTTGCCCTTCAGGCCAGTAGAGATGTAGGGATGGGTCTTGGGGTCTACATTGGGGTTGACGCGGATGCTCACGGGCGCGGTCTTGCCGACGGCCGTGGCGACTTCGCTGAGCACTTCGAGCTCGGCTTCGCTTTCGACGTTAAAGCAGCCGATGCCCGCCTCCAGCGCGCGGCGCATTTCAGCGCGTGTCTTGCCCACGCCCGAGAAGATCACGTCGGCCGCCTTGCCGCCTGCTGCCAGCACGCGGTCCAGTTCGCCACCGGAAACGATGTCGAAGCCGCAGCCGGCCTGCGCGAACACCTGCAGCACCGCCAGCGACGAGTTGGCCTTCATGGCGTAGCAGATTCTGGCCTTGCGGCCCGCCAAGCCGCGCTGGTAGGCGGCCAGCGCCGACAGCATGGATGCGCGTGAATACACGAACAGGGGCGTGCCATGGGCGCGGGCCAGATCGGCCAGGGACACGTCTTCGATGTGGAGATCATTGCCGCGCCGCGCAATGTGCGGGTGGCCGGGCAGGGGAGCGTGGGTCATGGGATGGGGCAATGTCAGCGCACGGGGCCGCTGGCGGGAACGACGGGTGCGGCGGCCGGCGGCGTCGTGGTGCCGGCGGGGCGCAGTGTTTCGGGCAGGGTGGCGCGGTTGGCGGCGGCCGGTGTCGTGGGCAGGTACAGGTCGCCCTTCTGGCCGCAGCCACCCAGCACAACCGCAGCCGCAGCAAGGGCAAGCAGCCAGCGGCGCCGGCTGTCTAGAATCGTTGGGAGAAGCTTCATGTAGACGAAATTGTAATGACCGACCCCGAGTTCATGGACCGCGCCGAGGCGCTGCTGCAGGGCATAGAGCTGTCGTGCGACCGCCTCAACGACGAGACCGACGCCGACATCGACAACCAGCGCACGGGCGGCATGATCACGCTGGCCTTTCGCAACGGCAGCCAGATCATCGTCAACCTGCAAAAGCCCCTGCACGAGGTCTGGATGGCCGCGCGCGCCGGGGGCTTTCACTACAAGTTCGACGGCACGCAATGGATGGACACCAAAGGCAACGGCGAGTTCTTTCAGAACCTCACGCGCTATGCGAGCGAGCAGGGCGGTGCGCCTTTGGCATTCCGCGCAGCCTGACGCAGTGCGCGCCGACCGCAGGCGTCAGTTGCGGAACAGATCCAGGATGCTCTTCTTCTCGTCCGCCGGCGGCAGCGGCTGCTTGACCGGCTGACCGTCGGGATTGACCGAAGTCTTGTCTTCCAGCCCCAGGCTGCTGACGCCGGAGCCGCGGGCGTATTCGTCGTAATACCACTCGCCGCCCACGTTGATGACCCCTTCGGGGGCCTGGATCTCGGCCACGGGCACGCCCTTGAGCGCCGTTTCCATGAAGCTGATCCACACCGGCAGGCTCACGCCGCCGCCGGTTTCCCGGTCGCCCAGCGATCGGGGCGTGTCATAGCCCATCCACACCACGGCTGCCAGGGTCGGTTGGTAACCCGCGAACCACGTGTCGATGGCATCGTTGGTGGTGCCGGTTTTGCCGTACAGGTCCGTGCGTTTGAGCGTGGCCTGCGCGCGCGCGGCGGTGCCTGAGCGAGCCACCTCCTGCAGCAGCCGGCTCATGATGAAGGCGTTGCGTGCATCCACTGCGCGGGCCGCTTCGCTTTGAAGAGGGGGCTGGCTTTCCACCAGTACCTTGCCTTTTTGATCGGTGACCTTGGTGACCAGCCAGGGGTTCACGCGATAGCCGCCATTGGCGAACACGGCATACGCGGTCGCCATTTGCATGGGCGTGACGGAACCCGCGCCCAGCGCCATCGTGAGGTAGGGCGGGTGCTTGTCGGCCTCAAAGCCGAAGCGGGTGATCCATTCCTGCGCGTTCTGCGTGCCCACGGCCTGCAGCACGCGGATGGACACCATGTTTTTGGACTTGGCCAGCGCCGTGTGCAGCGGCATGGGTCCTTCAAACTTGCCGTCAAAGTTCTTGGGTTCCCACGGCTGGCCGCCGGTGACGCCCGCGTCGAAGAACAGCGGTGAGTCGTTGACGATGGTGGAGGGTGTGAAACCCTTCTCCAGCGCGGCCGAGTAGATGAAGGGCTTGAAGCTGGAGCCCGGCTGTCGCCAGGCCTGCGTGGCGTGGTTGAACTTGTTCTTGTTGAAGTCAAAGCCGCCCACCATCGCGCGCAGGGCGCCGTCGCGCGGGTCCAGCGCCACAAAGGCGCCTTCCACTTCCGGCAACTGTGTGATCTCCCATGTATTCTTGGGGGTCTTGACCACGCGGATCACCGCACCGCGGCGGATCTTTATCTTGGGCGGCGCCTTGTCCGACAGGCCCGACTGCGCCGGACGAAGTCCGTCGCCGGTGATTTCCACAGCCTCGCTGTTCTGGCGCACGGCGGAAATCTTCTTGGGGTCGGCCGAAAGCACCACGGCCGCCATGACGTCGCCGTTGTCGGGGTGGTCGTTCAGTGCGTCGTCGATCGCGTCGTCCTGCTCCTTCGGATCGGCTGGCAGGTCGACGAACTTCTCGGGACCGCGGTAGATCTGGCGGCGCTCGTAGTCCATGATGCCCCGGCGAAGGGCCTTGTACGCAGCTTCCTGGTCCGTGGACTTGATCGTGGTGACGACGTTCAGGCCCCGCGTATAGGTTTCGTCGCCGTACTGCGAATGCACCAGTTGGCGCACGGTTTCCGCGACGAACTCGGCGTGCACCCGCATGCTGCCGGGGTTGGACCGCACGGCAAGCTCTTCCTTCTTGGCGGCTTCGGCCTGTTCGGCCGTGATGAAGCCGTTTTCCTGCATGCGCTCGATGATGTAGAGCTGGCGGGCGCGGGCACGGCGGGGATTGCTGATGGGGTTGTAGGCCGACGGGGCCTTGGGCAGGCCGGCCAGCATGGCGGCCTCGGCGATGCTGATGTCTTTCAGAGGCTTGCCGAAATAAGCCTCCGATGCGGCCGCGAAACCGTATGCCCGGTTGCCAAGGAAGATCTGGTTCATGTAGATCTCAAGGATCTGGTCCTTGGTCAGCAGGTGTTCCAGCTTGAAGGTCAGCAGGATTTCGTAGATCTTGCGGGTGTAGGTCTTCTCGGACGACAGATAGACGTTGCGCGCCACCTGCATGGTGATGGTGGAGGCGCCCTGGCTCTTGAGCCGCCCCACGTTGGCCAGACCGGCCCGGATGACCCCCAGGTAGTCCACGCCGCCGTGGGAATAGAACCGCGAATCCTCGATGGCCAAGACGGCGTCTTTCATCACCTTGGGGATCTGGGCGATCGGCGTCAGGTTGCGCCTTTCTTCCCCAAATTCGCCCAGCAGAACGCCATCGGACGAAAAAACCCGAAGCGGCAGCTTGGGCCGGTAGTCGGACAGGTCGGAAATGTCCGGCAGGTTCGGATACGCGACGGCCAATGCCACCGCCACCAGCATCGCCACGGACAAGGCGCCAGCCAGCAGCAGGCCCCCGCCCCACATGAGGATGCGAAGACCCCAGACCATCCAGAGGGGACGGACGGGGGCCGAAGCGCCGGGCCCGCCGGGCTCGTTCGTTGAAGGAGAAGAGGGCATTGAAATCCGCGTAAGGTCTTGAAGGCATTATAGAAATCGGCATGCCAGTGCCTGGATGCGACCTCGGGCCGCCAGAAACAGCCTCTCCAGCCGCCTGTGAATGCCCTGCCCGACTGCACTTGAGCCGTCAGTTTTTGACAACGGCCCGGAAGGCTCGAAACGGAAAAATCCTTTGCCGGACAAGGATGTTACTGCTAGCATTGAAGTGAATTCTTAAGTTTGTTACACCTGTTTCGGGGTCAATTTCAGGGGACTGCCTTGATCGCTTTGGGGTCTTTGTTTAGCCGCCAACCCGCACCGCTGCTGGGTTTGGACATCAGCTCGTCCAGCGTCAAGCTGGTGGAGCTGGGCCGTGACAAGGCCGGCAATCTCGTGCTTGAACGCTGCGCGATCGAACCGCTGGAGCGCGGCTGGATCACGGACGGCAATGTCGAAAAATTCGACGAGGTGGCCGAAGCCATGCGCCGTCTGGTCAAGAAGAGCGGGACCAAGACCAAAAATGTGGCGATGGCCTTGCCGCCGTCGGCCGTTATCACCAAGAAAATCATCCTGCCCGGTGGTCTGACCGAACAGGAGCTGGAAGTCCAGGTTGAAACCGAGGCCAACCAGTACATTCCCTTCTCTCTGGATGAAGTGAGCCTGGACTTCTGCGTGATCGGACCGAGCACCACGTCCGTGGGCGACGTTGAGGTGCTGATTGCCGCCTCGCGCAAGGAAAAGGTGCAGGACCGTCAGGGCCTGGCCGAAGCCGCAGGGCTCAAGCCCGTCATCATTGATGTGGAGTCTTACTCATCGCGGCTGGCGGCGGGCCGTCTGATCGAGGCATTGCCGAACAAGGGCGTTGACACCATGGTGGCGCTGTTCGAGGTGGGAGCCTTCACCACGAGCATGCAGGTCATCCTCAACGACGACGTACTGTACGACCGTGACCAGGCCTTCGGCGGCGCGCAGCTGACGCAGCTAATCGTGCGGCAATACGGCTTCTCGGCCGAAGAGGCGGAATCCAAGAAGCGCAACGGCGATTTGCCCGAAGACTACGAAAGCGGTGTGCTCAAGCCTTTCGTGGAAAGCATGGCGCAGGAAGTGGCGCGGGCGCTGCAGTTCTTCTTTACCAGCACGCCGCATAACAAGGTCGACTACATCCTGCTGGCCGGCGGCTCGGCGGCGTTGCCCGGCCTGACCGAAGCCGTGACCCAGCAAACTTCGTTTGCCTGCACACTGGCGGATCCTTTCGAGGGGATGCAGATCGGTGCCGGCGTGCGCGAAAAGAAAATGCGCCGTGAAGCACCGTCCTACCTGACGTCTTGCGGGCTGGCGATGCGGAGGTTCCTGCAGTGATCCTCATCAACCTGCTGCCGCACCGTGAAGCGGCACGCAAGCGCAAGCGCGAATTTTTCTATGCCACGCTGGGCGTTTCCGCCGTGATCGGCGGGGTCATTGCGGGCGTCATTTTTCTGTGGTTCCAGGCACAGATTTCGCAGCAGCAGAGCCAGAACGCATTTCTTCAAAACGAAATCAAGCGCCTGGAAGGCCAGATCAAGGATATTGCCACGCTGCAATCCGAGATCGCTGCGCTGCGCGCGCGGCAGCAGGCCGTGGAGGATTTGCAGTCCGACCGTAATCTGCCGGTGCATCTGCTCAATGAGCTCGTACGGCAACTTCCTGACGGCGTGTACATCGCCTCCATGAAGCAGGTGAACCAAACCGTCACCATTCAGGGTGTTGCCCAGTCCAATGAGCGAGTTTCCGAACTGTTGCGCAATCTGGCCAACAACAGCGAGTGGCTCAAACGTCCCGAACTGGTGGAGATTGTGGCCGGAACTGTGGCGCTGAGCCCGCGGGAGCAGCGGCGCGTGGCCAACTTCAATATCCGCGTACAGCTGATGCGCGCGTCGGAAGTCAAGAGCGGGGCTGCCGCGCCCGCGGCTTCAGGCGCGGCCTCGGCACCGGCAAAGAGCTGACATCATGGCAACCCGATCCCTGCCCAAAATTGACTTTGCTGCCTTGCAGGGACAAGTGCTGGGTCAGTTCCGTGGTCTCAATCCCAACGATCCCGCGTCCTGGCCTGTGGTGCCGCGGTACGCGCTGTGCGTGGCGCTCATGGCGGCTATCGTTGTGGCGCTCTGGTTTGTGTGGCTTAGCAATTCCGACAGCGAGCTTACGGCAGAGCGTACGAAAGAAACACAGCTGCGCGAAGACTACAAGAAGAAACTCACGCAGGCGATCAACCTTGATGCCTTGAAGCGGCAGCGCGAGCAGGTGCAGCAGTATGTGACGCAAATTGAGAAGCAGTTGCCAAGCAAAGCAGAAATGGATGCACTGCTTTCCGATATCAACCAGGCTGGATTGGGGCGGAGCCTGCAGTTCGAGTTATTCCGGCCAGGGCAGATCAGTGTCAAAGAGTACTACGCGGAACTGCCGATCACGTTGCGTGTGACAGGCCGGTACCACGACATCGGCGCTTTCGCTTCGGATGTAGCCAATCTTTCCCGGATCGTGACGTTGAACAATATCTCGGTGGGCCCCGGAGCCAAGGACAGCCTTGTCCTGGAGGCAACCGCCAAGACTTTCCGTTACCTGGATACTGATGAAGTAGCTGCGCAGCGCAAGGCGGCGGGAGCGAAGAAATGAGAGGGGTGGTGTTCTGGCCCATGGTGGCGATCACCATGCTCCTCTCGGCGTGCGGAGGTTCCGACAGCGAGGAACTCCAACAATGGATTGCCGAACAACGTAGTCAGACCCGGTCGCGCATCCAGCCCATTCCTGAGCCCAAGAAATTTACACCCCAAGCCTATTTGCAGGACGCCGCGACAGATCCATTCAGTAATCAGAAGCTGACGCAGGCGCTCAAGCGCGAATCCGCGCAGGCATCGTCCAATGCCGGCCTGATTGCTCCCGAACTTACGAGGCGAAAAGAGCCACTGGAAGCCTTTCCCCTGGACACCATGGTGATGGTTGGCAGTTTGGTGAAAACCGGGCAGCCCGTGGCGTTGTTGAAAGTGGACAGCCTGCTGTACCAGGTTCGCCCGGGCAATTACCTGGGGCAGAACTATGGTCGCATCATGAAGGTGAGCGAAAGCGAAATCGTCCTGCGGGAAATCGTGCAGGACGGTGCAGGCGAATGGATTGAACGAACAGCCACATTGCAGCTGCAAGAGGGGTCAAAATGAATAGGCAGAACTGGACAGCTTGGCAATGGGCTCGAAAGATCGTTGCGTTGATGTCGCTGCCAATGCTGTCCATGGCGGCACTGGCGCAAAACTCGGTGCAGTCGGTAACGGGTTCCATCCAGGGTGGCACGGAAATCGTGCGCATTGATTTTGCCCAGCCGCTGACAGCCGTTCCGGCGGGCTTTTCCGTCCAGGCTCCCGCACGCATCGCGCTGGATTTCCCGGGCGTCACCAATGCCATGGGGCGGTCCGCGGTTGAAATCAATCAGGGCAATCTCAAGTCAGTGAACATTGTCCAGGCGTCAGAGCGCACCCGGCTGGTGCTCAATCTCAAGGCAGCTGCAGGCTACAAGGCGCAAATCGACGGGAAAACACTGCTTGTCCTGCTGGATTCCGTGGCGCCAGTGGCGGCGACTCCCACCGCTGGCGCAGTGTTCGCGGAAAGCCGCAACAGCGATACCCAACCCCTGAAAGATCTTGATTTTCGCCGTGGCGCCGACAGCTCAGGCCGTCTCATCGTTGATCTGGCCAACAACCAGGTGGGTGTGGACATTCGCCAGCAGGGGCAGAGTCTGGTGGTGGAATTTCTGAAGTCCAGCCTTCCCGAGGGCTTGCGCAGGCGTCTGGACGTTTCCGACTTTGGTACTCCCGTTCAATCGGTCACAACCTTTCAGGCGGGCGACCGTGTCCGCGTCGTCATCGAGCCGCGCGGCGCATGGGAACATTCGGCATACCAAAGTGACAACCAGTTCGTGGTTGAAGTCCGCCAGCAGAAAATCGATCCGAACAAGCTGACACAGGGACCGGGGTTCAGCGGGGAGAAGCTGTCCCTGAATTTCCAGAATATCGAGGTTCGGTCGTTGCTGCAGGTCATTGCGGATTTCACCAACTTCAACATCGTGACATCCGACTCCGTTTCGGGGGGCGTTACGTTGCGTTTGAAGGATGTACCCTGGGATCAGGCGCTGGAAATCATTCTCCAGGCCAAAGGCTTGGGCATGCGCAAGACCGGCAACGTGCTCTGGATTGCGCCGAAAGATGAAATCGCTGCCAAGGAAAAACTCGATCTGGAGTCGAAGGCTGCAATTCAGAGCCTGGAGCCCTTGCGCACTCAGGCATTCCAGCTGAACTACACCAAGGCCGTAGATATCGCCGCGCAGCTGACGGCGGGTGGGGCTGCGGCCTCGACCGGGGCGGCGGGTGGAGGCGGCAGCGCAAGAATCCTCAGTGCCCGCGGCAGTGTGATCGCGGAGCCCCGCACCAATCAATTGTTCGTGACCGACATTGCCTCCAAGCTGGAGCAAGTGCAGCAGCTCATCGGCAAGCTGGATATCGCCGTGCGCCAGGTGCTGATTGAAGCCCGTATCGTGGAAGCTTCGGACTCTTTCGGCAAGTCGCTGGGTGTACGTTTGGGCGGCAGCGACCTTCGTGGCGTTCGGGGTGGCGATGCCGGGTATTCGATAGGCGGTGCGAACCGCGTTGCGATAGGTGGCTCTTACAACGCGGTATCCGCAACCACGCAGGAAAGCTCCGGCGCACTGGATACAACCAACACGAGCTTCGTGAACCTGCCCGCCATAGGCCAAGGTGGCTACACGCCGGCGACGTTCGCCATTTCACTTTTCAGTTCTGCAGCTAATCGCTTTCTGAATCTGGAACTTAGTGCGCTCGAAGCGGATGGAAAGGGCAAGCTGGTATCCAGCCCCCGCATCGTTACGGCGGACCAGACCAAAGCAATGATTGAACAGGGCACCGAGTTTCCATACCAGCAGGCCACTTCCAGTGGCGCAACGGCAGTGACATTCCGGCGTGCGACCCTCAAGCTGGAAGTCACGCCGCAGATCACCCCCGAGGGCAACATCATTCTGGATCTGGACATCGCCAAGGACAGCCGCGGCGAGACAACGGCGGCCGGTATCGCCATCAACACCAAACACATCAAGACCCAGGTGCTCGTCGAAAACGGTGGCACCGTGGTCATCGGGGGCATCTTTGAATTGAACGAAAGCGAGAACGAGACCAAAGTGCCTGTGCTCGGCGACCTGCCGGCAGTCGGCAACCTCTTCAAGTCTCGCCAACGTGCCTCTACCAAGCAGGAGATGCTGGTGTTCATCACGCCCAAGATGATTTCGGACCGCGCTGCGGCCCGCTGAACGCAGACGATCACATTCAGGAAAAGAAAATATGCACTATCTGAAGTACCTCATGGGATTGGCGCTGGCCGCTGTACTGACTGCCTGTGGCGGCGGCGGCGGTAGCCCGGGGACTACGACTGGATCGTCCGGTGCCGGCTCCACCCCCGCAGCGGGAACGCCCACGCTAGTTGTGGAGCTGGTGGACGCCGCTGGTGCCAAGACAAATTTCGTCAGCGGCTCTGGCGTGACAGCGAAGGCGACCGTCAAGGATGCGAACGGCGCTGTCGTCGCTGGCAAGCTTGTTACCTTCAGTGGTGACGCAGCGCTTGTCAAGTTCAGTCCGCTGTCGGGTCAGGTGCTTACAGATTCAAACGGCGTGGCATCCATTCAGGTCAGCCCAGCCTCAATTTCAGCGTCCGGCGCCGGCTCACTGAACGTCGCGGCGACGATCGGAACGACGCTGCTCGCGGCGGGATTTGATTTTCAACTCTCTGCTTCCAACGTGGCTTTGACTTCGCTGGATGTGGGAAGTAGTGCGCTCGCTTCGTTTGGAAATCGGGCAATTTCGGTTGTCGCTACGATTAATGGCACCCCCGCTACCAATACGCCGATCCAGATTACGTTTCAAGCCAGTTGCGGTGTGGTCAGTCCTGCAACCGTAACGACAGACAATACGGGTCGCGCGGCCAGCACCTACTCCGCCAACAGCCTCGCGTGTGGTGGCAGCAACGTCTCGATCTCCGCGTCTGCACCGGGAGCAACTCCTGTGCAAGGCGCCATTGCAGTCCAGGCACCGCAAGCCACGAATATCCAGTTTGTTTCGGCGACGCCGCAACTCATCTATCTGACCGGCTCCGCTGGCTCCACCCAGTCCCAGCTTAGCTTCAAGGTCGTGGATTCCGCCGGCGCCGCGCTACAGAACCAGTCGGTACAGCTGTCCTTGATCACCAATACGGGGACGGGCGTATCACTGAACACCGTTGGTAATTCATCGCCGGTCACCCTCACCAGCGATGCCAATGGTGTCGTTTCAGTTGCGGTGTTCTCTGGCTCAGTACCAACTTCGGTGCAAGTCCGCGCCGCATTGACGAGCAATGCCAACGTCGTGGCAACGTCCAATGTTCTGACTGTGGCGTCGGGGCGTCCCGTTCAGCGAGCGGCCAGCCTGTCGGCTGCCAAATTCGCGATCGAGGGTGGCAACATCGATGGCCAGACCTCTGACATCACCATGTCCCTCGCCGACAGGCAGGGCAATCCGGTGCCGGACGGCACGCAGGTGAACTTCGTATCGGAAAGCGGCGTGATGGTGCCCGCCAGCTGTGTAACCGCCGGGGGTTCGTCGCGATGCACGGTAGCTATTCGGTCCCAAGGCACCCGCCCTGCCAATGGGCTGGTCGCCATCATGGCTTATGTCCCTGGCGAGGAAGACTTTGTTGATGCCAACTTCAACAACGCTTATGACCAAGGTGAAACATTTACCGACTTGGGGAATGCCTACCGCGACGACAATGACAGCGGTGCCTATGACACGGGCGAATTCACGGTTCCCCGGGCAGGTTCGTCAACCTGCGCTGGCGGAACAAATGGACGTGCCAATACCTGTGATGGCGTCTGGGGTATCGTCGATGTTCGGGCGCAGGTCAATGTCGTGTTTTCCACGTCCAATGCAAACATCGTTGGCACCGTGACCAACGCAACTGTGGTAGGCGGAACCGCGACGCAGGGCATCTTGACGCTGCGCATATCCGACGAGAATGGCAATAGTGTGGCGACCGGAAGCACTATTGCGGCCACCATTGATTCACCCGTCTCTAGCGGCTGCACTGCAAACCTTCCCTTTACGACGTTCTCAAATCGCCTGACATCAGTCCTCTTCGACGTGTCTTTGACCAAATGCATCAAGGGCGATTCGATCACCATACGGGTCACATCGCCTGGTGGGACCATTTCGGCGAGAAAATTCGATATCACTACACCATGACGCTGATCGCCCTCGTGGGCTTGCCGGGCTCAGGCAAGTCCACAGTGGGGCGTCAACTGGCGCGTCGACTGGACCTTGCTTTCCAGGATACTGATACGCAGATCGAGCAGCGGATTGGCTGTTCGATTCGGCAGTTTTTCGAAAGAGAAGGGGAAGACAGCTTCCGTGAACTCGAGCAAGCCGTTCTCGACGAACTGACGCAGCAACAAAGTGGTGTGCTCGCCACTGGTGGCGGTGCTGTGTTGCGAGCTGAAAACCGGCAGCATCTACACAGTCGCTGCCAGGTCGTCTACCTTCACTCATCACCCGAGGATGTGTTCCGCCGCTTGCGGCATGACACGCAACGCCCTCTGCTGCAGGTTGACGATCCACAAGCCAGGCTGCGTGATCTGTATGCCGCACGCGACCCCCTTTACCGTGAGACGGCCCATTTCGTCATAGAAACCGGCCGCCCGTCCGTGCCCACGCTGGCCAACATGATCCTCATGCAACTGGAGCTGGCAGGGGTCGTAGCGCACAAGCCCTAAACTTGGGGGCATGCAATCTGCCCCCAGCACCCAGTCTGTCCAGAAAGTCGCGATCGATCTTGGGGATCGCGCCTACGAAATCCACATCGGCCAGAACCTGATCGACGAGCCCGCAACCTGGGCCGGTCTGCCGTCCGCTGCCACAGCGTTGATCGTCACCAACGAAACAGTTGCGCCGCTGTATGCACAGCGCCTGCGGGCCGCCATTGCACAGCAGCACAGGACCATTCATACGGTGTCGCTCCCGGACGGCGAGATGCACAAGCACTGGCAGACCCTGAATCTGATCTTCGATGCCCTTCTGGGCTATGGATGCGATCGCAAGACGGTGATCTACGCGTTGGGCGGCGGCGTGGTGGGCGACATGGCAGGCTTCGCCGCCGCGAGCTACATGCGGGGTGTCCCGTTTGTGCAGGTGCCTACCACCCTGCTGGCGCAGGTGGATTCCTCCGTGGGGGGCAAGACGGCGATCAACCATCCCCTTGGCAAGAACATGATCGGGGCGTTCTACCAGCCGCAGCGCGTGGTGTGCGACCTGGGTACGTTGCAGACACTGCCCGCACGCGAGCTGAGCGCTGGCCTGGCGGAAGTGATCAAGTACGGGCCCATTGCCGACATGGCGCTGCTGGGCTGGGTCGAAGCCAACCTGCCTGCCTTGCTGGCACGTGAGCCCGCCGCGATGGCCCACGCCGTGCGGCGCAGTTGCGAGATCAAGGCGTCGGTGGTCGGACAGGATGAGCGCGAATCCGGTTTGCGCGCCATCCTGAACTTCGGCCATACGTTTGGCCACGCGATCGAGTCGGGCATGGGTTATGGCGAATGGCTGCACGGCGAGGCCGTGGGCTGCGGCATGGTCATGGCGGCGCTGTTGTCGCAGCGGCTGGGCCTGGTCGATGAAGCCTTCGTTCGCCGCCTCACGACGCTGATCGAAAGGGCGGGACTTCCCGTCAAGGGCCCCAGGCTGGGAGCGGCGCGCTACCTTGAGCTCATGCGTGTTGACAAGAAGGCCGAGGCGGGTGAGATCCGCTTTGTCGTCATCGACGGTCCGGGTCGCGCGGCCGTGCGCGCGGCGCCTGACACGCTGGTCAGCGAAGTCATCGACGCCTGCTGCGCCTGACATGGACGGCGTGCTCGCCCGCCATGCCAGCGACCCGGCGCGCTCGCGCGGTCGCCGCCATGTGGAGCCCGAGGCGCCGACGCGCAACGCTTTCCAGCGGGACCGCGACCGGATCGTTCATTCCACCGCTTTCCGGCGGCTGGTCTACAAAACGCAGGTGTTCCTCAACCACGAGGGTGACCTGTTCCGCACGCGGCTCACGCATTCGCTGGAGGTGGCGCAACTGGGGCGCTCGATCGCCCGGGCGTTGCATTTGAACGAGGACCTGGTCGAGGCCATCGCCCTCGCGCACGACCTGGGGCACACGCCGTTCGGCCACGCGGGCCAGGATGCGCTGAATGAATGCATGGCAGGACTGGGCGGGTTCGAGCACAACCTGCAGAGCCTTCGCGTGGTGGACACGCTGGAGGAGCGCTATCCCGATTTCGATGGACTGAACCTCAGCTTCGAAACGCGCGAGGGCATCCTCAAGCATTGCTCGCGCGCCAATGCCGAAAGACTGGAAGCAACCGATCCGGGCGGGGTGGGCCGGCGCTTTCTGGACCGCACGCAACCCAGCCTGGAGGCACAGCTGTGCAATCTGGCGGACGAGATCGCCTACAACGCGCACGACATCGATGACGGCGTGCGGTCGGGCCTCATCACACTGGAACAGTTACAGGAGGTCGAACTGTTCGACCGCTTCCGGCGTGAGGCGCTTGCCGCCCATCCCGCCCTGCAGGGCAGGCGTGTGTTGTATGAGGCGATCCGTCGCATGCTCAGTGCCCAGGTCTATGACGTGATTGACACGCTGCGGGCCGCGGTCGATGCCGCGCAGCCTCGCGATGCCGACGGCATCCGCCGCCTGCCGGCGATCGTTGGCTTCAGCGAGGAAATGAGCCGCCAGTCCAGGGCTCTGAAGCAATTCCTGTTTCATAACCTCTACCGTCACCCGCAGGTCACGCAGACCACGCAGCAGGCGCAGCACGTGGTGCGGGACCTGTTTGCTGCCTACCGCGCCGATCCGGGCCAGATGCAGTCCGGATTCGCCGGGCGCGATGACAACGCGCGGGCGGTGGCCGACTACATCGCCGGCATGACGGACCGCTTCGCCATGCGTGAGCACGAGCGGTTGACGGGCCGCCGAGTGCTGGACGCCGCTGCATGACACGTGTGGCGCCGGCGCTGATCGTCGTGCTGGCCGGTGTCAGTGCAGCGCTGCACGTCGGCAAGCTGCCGCCATCGCTGCCGGTACTGCGTGACGCGCTGGGCGTGACGCTGGTGCAGGCGGGCTTCCTGCTGTCGCTGGTGCAACTGGCCGGCATGGCGCTGGGTGTGTTCGTGGGGCTGGCGTCGGACGGGTTGGGGCTGCGGCGCTGCATGGCCGCAGGCTTGCTGTTGCTGGGCCTGGCCAGTGGCGCTGGGGGCTTTGTGACCGACGCTGCGGGCCTGCTCGCGCTGCGTGCCGTGGAAGGCGCGGGTTTTCTGCTGGCAGTGCTTCCTGCTCCCGCGTTGATCCGCCGACTGGTTGCGCCCGGACGCATCGACGCCATGATGGGCCTGTGGGGCGCCTACATGCCATTTGGCGCGGCGCTTGCGCTGGCCGGAGGGCCGCTGTTGATGGCGATTGTGGGTTGGCGCGGCTGGTGGTGGCTGCTGGGCGCGCTGTCATTGGGGGTGGCGGCCTGGTTCTGGCGCGCCGTGCCGCCCGATCCGCCGCAGGTCGACGCGACGCCATCGCTGTGGTGGTCGCGCCTGCGTTTGACGCTGGCCTCGCCGGGGCCATGGCTCGTCGCATTGGCATTTGCCATGTATTCCGGGCAATGGCTCGCCGTCATCGGCTTTCTGCCGTCGATCTACGAGCAGGCGGGCGTCAGCGCGGCAACGGGTGGCCTGCTCACAGCCTGCGCCGCCGCCGTCAACATGGTGGGCAACATCGGATCGGGCCGGCTGCTGCAACGGGGCTGGCAGGCCCAGCGTCTGCTCTACACCGGCTTTACCGCGATGGGGTTGGGGGCAGCGATGGCATTTGCGCCGGCGCTGGATGCGGGGCCGGGGCTGCGCTATGGCGCCGTGCTGCTGTTCTCGATGGTTGGGGGCCTGGTGCCCGGCACGCTGTTCGCGCTGGCCGTGCGCATGGCGCCGGACACCGGCGCGGTGGCGACGACGGTGGGCTGGGTGCAGCAATGCTCGGCCATCGGGCAGTTCGCCGGGCCACCGCTGGTAGCGTGGGTCGCGAGCAGGGCCGG
The DNA here is from genome assembly GCA_041905405.1 of Ramlibacter sp. Taxonomy (GTDB): domain Bacteria; phylum Pseudomonadota; class Gammaproteobacteria; order Burkholderiales; family Burkholderiaceae_C; genus RAM1. Next base: position 80,474 of record JAYRLC010000004.1, read on the forward strand.
GGGCTGGCAATGGACATGGGCGGTCACGGGCGCGTGCAGTGTGGTGGGCCTGCTGCTGGCATGGCGCACGGGCGCGCTGCTGGCGGCCAGGCAGGCCCGATAATCCGCTCACCATGACTGCAAGCTCCGTGGAAAGCGATATGCGCGCCTGGCTGGAGCGCGCCGTGATCGGCCTGAACCTCTGCCCCTTTGCCAAGGCCGTGCATGCCAAGGGGCAGGTCCATTTCTGCGTGAGCCCGGCGGCCTCGACCGAAAGCCTGTTGCACGATCTGCGCCGCGAGCTATCCGACCTGCAGGCCGCAGACCCGGCCGAGCGCGACACGACCTTGCTGGTCGCGCCAGGGCTGCTCCAGGACTTCCTGGACTTCAACGATTTCATGGGCGAAGCGCAGCAGTTGCTGGAGGCCATGGATCTGGCGGGCGAGATCCAGATTGCGGACTTCCACCCGCACTACCAGTTCGCCGGAACGGCCGGCGACGACATCACCAACTTCACGAACCGGGCGCCCTATCCCACGCTGCATCTTCTGCGGGAGGAAAGCATCAGCCGCGCCGTGCTGGCTTTTCCCGAGGCGCAGACGATCTACGAGGCCAACATGGCCACGCTGGAACGCCTGGGTGTCGAAGGCTGGCAGGCGCTGGACGTGGGGGCACACCCATGAAGCCGCGTACGCCCGCAGCAGAACCGGACGCATCATCCGCCCCGGAAATCCGTCCGGGCCAATCGGTGGAGCTGCTCAAGGAACTGCACATCCTCACGCGCGAAGGCAAGCTCAACCAGGACTCGCGGCGCAAGCTCAAACAGGTCTACCACCTGTACCAGTTCATTGAAAAAATCCTGCAGGAACTCCCGCCGGACGCGCCGCTGACGCTGGCCGACCATGGCGCCGGCAAGTCGTACCTGGGCTTCATCGTCTACGACCTGTTCTTCAAGTCACGTGCAACGGGCCACATCCATGGCATCGAAGCGCGCGCCGATCTGGTGCGCAAATCGGCCGAGCTTGCACAACGGCTGGGCTTTGAGCGCATGTCGTTTCTGAACCTGAGCGTGGCGGAATCCGTGGAGTCATCGCAAATGCCGCAGCAGATCGATGTGGTCACCGCGCTGCACGCCTGCGACACGGCAACCGACGATGCCATCGCGTTTGGCCTGCAGAAGCGTGCGCGCTACATGGTGCTGGTGCCGTGCTGCCAGGCTGAAGTCGCCGCCTGCCTGCGCCAGAACAAGGCGCTCGCGCTGTCCCGTACGCCGCTGGCAGAGCTCTGGCGCCATCCGCTGCACACCCGTGAACTGGGCAGCCAGGTCACCAACGTGCTGCGCTGCCTGTACCTGGAGGCGCAGGGTTACCAGGTGACCGTGACAGAGCTGGTCGGCTGGGAGCACAGCCTCAAAAACGAACTCATCCTGGCCCGTTACACGGGCCAGAAAAAGCGGGCCGCAGCAGACCGTCTGCGCCAGCTGCTGACCGAGTTCGGCCTTGAATCCCTAATCGGGGTCAGATTCCAATTACCATAGAGCGCATACTTCACTGCGCTCCATGGCCCGTCTTCCCCGACTGACTGTTCCCGGCTACCCCCATCACCTCATCCAGCGTGGCAACAACCGCCAGGCCATTGTGGCGACAGGGGCGGACTACGGCATGCTGCTTGCGCTGCTGGCGGACAATGCAGCGCGCTTTGGCGTCGCGCTTCATGCCTATGTGGTCATGACCAACCACTTTCACCTGCTGGCGACGCCGGACTCTGCCGAATCCATCCCCGCGATGATGCAGGCGGTGGGTCGCCGCTACGTTCGCCACTTCAACGACACCCAGGGGCGCAGCGGCACATTGTGGGAGGGACGCTACCGCTCTACCGTGATCCAGGCGGACCGGCACCTGTTGGCCTGCATGGCCTACATTGACCTGAACCCCGTGCGGGCCGGGATGGTGGTGGAGCCGGCCAGCTACCCCTGGTCCAGCCACGGCCACTACATCGGCGTGCGCACAGACCGGCTCATCACGCCGCACCCGCTTTACTGGACGCTGGGCAATACCCCGTTCGCACGCGAGGCTGCCTATGCGGACCTGGTGAGGGCTGGCATTCCCGATGCCGAGAGGGATGCCCTGACCCGGTCGGCACTGGGTGGATGGGCGTTGGGCGAGGGCGACTTTGTGTCCGATCTGCAAAAGCGCACCGAACGGCGGCTTTCCCCGGGCAAGGCGGGGCGACCGGTCCAACCGGCGCCATCCGAAAACGCATCCGGGCACGAATAATCTGTCCCCGATTAAATGCAGAGTAGTTTATTGGAGGATTAATCGGGATCTGACCCCTATTTTTCTGCTTGGCATTGTTGTTGCAGTGCACTATGCTTCGATCCCCCTGCGACATTTACGAGGAGCACGCCATGACGACGGCTGCCGAGATCAAGCATCTCCAAGAACACGGTCTGTATTCCACCGCCAACGAACATGATGCGTGCGGTGTCGGCTTCGTGGCCCATATCAAGGGCGAGAAGAGCCACAACATCGTCCAGCAGGCGCTCAAGATCCTCGAAAACCTCGATCACCGTGGCGCCGTCGGCGCCGACAAGCTCATGGGTGACGGCGCGGGCATCCTGATCCAGCTGCCCGACCTGCTGTACCGCGACGAGATGAAGCACCAGGGCATCGAGCTGCCCCCGCCCGGTGAATACGGCGTGGGCATGATCTTCCTGCCCAAGGAGCACGCATCCCGCCTGGCCTGCGAGCAGGAGATGGAGCGCGCGATCAAGGCCGAGGGCCAGGTGCTGCTGGGCTGGCGAGATGTGCCGGTCAACAAGGACATGCCCATGTCCCCGGCCGTGCGCAAGACGGAACCCATCCTGCGCCAGGTCTTCATTGGCCGCGGTGCCGACGTGATCGTGCAGGACGCGCTGGAGCGCAAGCTGTACGTGATCCGCAAGACGGCCAGCGCCGCCATCCAAAACCTCAAGCTCAAGCACAGCAAGGAATACTACGTTCCCAGCATGTCCAGCCGCACCGTGGTCTACAAGGGCCTGCTGCTGGCCGACCAGGTGGGCACGTACTACCGCGACCTGCAGGACCCGCGCTGCGTGTCGGCCCTGGGCCTGGTGCACCAGCGGTTCTCGACCAACACCTTCCCCGAGTGGCCGCTGGCCCACCCGTACCGCTACGTCGCCCATAACGGCGAAATCAACACGGTGCGCGGCAACTACAACTGGATGAAGGCGCGCGAAGGCGTCATGTCCTCGCCCGTGCTGGGCCCGGACCTGAAGAAGCTGTACCCCATCAGCTTTGCCAGCCAGTCTGACACCGCCACGTTCGACAACTGCCTGGAACTGCTGACCATGGCCGGCTACCCGATCAGCCAGGCCGTGATGATGATGATCCCCGAGCCGTGGGAACAGCACACGACCATGGACGAGCGCCGCAAGGCCTTCTATGAATACCACGCCGCCATGCTGGAGCCCTGGGACGGCCCGGCGTCCATCGTGTTCACCGACGGCCGCCAGATCGGTGCCACGCTGGACCGCAACGGCCTGCGTCCGGCGCGCTACTGCGTGACTGACGACGACTTCGTGATCATGGGCTCCGAATCCGGCGTGCTGCCCGTGCCCGAGAACAAGATCGTGCGCAAGTGGCGCCTGCAGCCCGGCAAGATGTTCCTGATCGACTTCGAGCAGGGTCGCATGATCGACGACGAGGAGCTCAAGGCCAACCTCGCCAACAGCAAGCCCTACAAGCAGTGGATCGAGAACCTGCGCATCAAGCTGGACGACCTGTCGGACACGTCCGGCCATGCGCCGGCCAGCGCAGTCACGCTGCTGGACCGCCAGCAGGCTTTCGGCTACAGCCAGGAAGACATCAAGTTCCTGATGTCGCCCATGGCGCAGGCCGGCGAGGAAGCCATCGGCTCCATGGGCAACGACAGCCCGCTGGCCGTGCTGTCGTCCAAGAACAAGCCGCTGTACAACTACTTCCGCCAGATGTTCGCGCAGGTGACGAACCCGCCGATCGACCCGATCCGCGAGGCGATCGTGATGTCGCTGGTGTCGTTCATCGGCCCCAAGCCCAACCTGCTGGACATCAACCAGGTCAATCCGCCGATGCGGCTCGAAGTGAGCCAGCCCATCCTGGACTTCGCCGACATGGCGAAGCTGCGCGACATCGACCAGACGACGCAAGGCAAATTCAAAAGCTACACGCTGGACATCACCTACCCGCTGGCCTGGGGCCATGAGGGTGTGGAAGCCAAGCTCGCGTCGCTCTGCGCCGAGGCCGTGGACGCGATCAAGGGCGGCAAGAACATCCTGATCATCAGCGACCGCGCCGTGTCCCCGACGCAGGTGGCGATCCCTGCGCTGCTGGCGCTGTCGGCCTTGCACCAGCACCTGGTGCGCGAGGGCCTGCGCACCACCTGCGGCCTGGTGGTCGAAACCGGCTCCGCCCGCGAAGTGCACCACTTCGGCGTGCTGGCCGGCTACGGCGCCGAAGCCGTTCACCCGTATCTGGCGATGGAAACCCTGGCATCCATCCACAAGGAACTGCCCGGTGACCTGAGCGCCGAAAAGGCCATCTACAACTACGTCAAGGCGATCGGCAAGGGCCTGTCCAAGATCATGTCCAAGATGGGCGTGAGCACGTACATGAGCTACTGCGGCGCCCAGCTGTTCGAGGTGATCGGCCTGAACGCCGAGACGGTGGAAAAGTACTTCACCGGCACCGCCAGCCGCGTGGAAGGCATTGGTGTGTTCGAGATCGCCGAGGAAGGCATCCGCACCCACAAGGCCGCCTTCGGCGACGACCCGGTGCTCGAAGGCATGCTGGACGCAGGCGGTGAATACGCCTGGCGTGTGCGCGGCGAAGAACACATGTGGACGCCCGACGCCATTGCCAAGCTGCAGCACAGCACGCGCGCCAACAACTGGAACACGTACAAGGAATACGCCCAGCTCATCAACGACCAGAGCCGCCGCCACCTGACGCTGCGCGGCCTGTTCGAGTTCAAGGTCGACCCGGCCAAGGCAATCCCGCTGGACGAGGTTGAATCGGCCAAGGAAATCGTCAAGCGCTTCGCCACCGGCGCGATGTCGCTGGGCTCCATCAGCACCGAAGCGCATGCGACGCTGGCCGTGGCCATGAACCGCATCGGCGGCAAGAGCAATACGGGCGAAGGCGGCGAAGACCCCGCGCGCTACCGCAACGAGCTCAAGGGCATTCCCATCAAGAAGGGCGAGACGCTCAAGAGCGTGGTGGGTGAGGGCGTGGTCGAGGTGGACATGCCGCTGGAAGATGGTGACTCGCTGCGCTCGCGCATCAAGCAGGTGGCGTCGGGACGTTTCGGCGTCACGGCCGAATACCTGTCCAGCGCCGACCAGATCCAGATCAAGATGGCGCAGGGCGCCAAGCCGGGCGAGGGCGGCCAGCTGCCCGGCGGCAAGGTGTCCAACTACATCGGCTTCCTGCGCTACAGCGTGCCGGGCGTGGGTCTGATCAGCCCCCCGCCGCACCACGACATCTATTCGATCGAGGATCTGGCCCAACTGATCCACGACCTGAAGAACGTGGCGCCGCACGCCAGCATCTCGACCAAGCTCGTGTCCGAGGTGGGCGTGGGCACCATCGCCGCGGGCGTGACCAAGTGCAAGAGCGACCACATCGTGATCGCTGGCCACGACGGCGGCACGGGCGCATCGCCGTGGTCGTCGATCAAGCACGCGGGCAGCCCGTGGGAAATCGGCCTGGCCGAAACCCAGCAGACCCTGGTGCTGAACCGCCTGCGCGGCCGCGTGCGCGTGCAGGCCGACGGCCAGATGAAGACCGGCCGTGACGTCGCCATCGGCGCGCTGCTGGGCGCCGATGAGTTCGGCTTCGCCACCGCCCCGCTGGTGGTCGAGGGCTGCATCATGATGCGCAAGTGCCACCTGAACACCTGTCCGGTGGGCGTGGCCACGCAGGACCCAGTGCTGCGCAAGAAGTTCTCGGGCAAGCCCGAGCACGTCGTCAACTACTTCTTCTTCATCGCCGAAGAAGTCCGCCAGATCATGGCGCAGCTGGGCATCCGCAAATTCGACGACATGATCGGCCGTTCGGACCTGCTGGACATGAAGAAGGGCATCGAGCACTGGAAGGCACGCGGCCTGGACTTCAGCCGCCTGTTCGCCATGCCGCAGGTGCCGGCCGATGTGCCACGTTTCCACGTCGAGGATCAGGAGCACGGTCTCGAAAAGAACCTGGACACGCGCCTGATCGAGAAGTCGCGCGCCGCCATCGACAAGGGCGAGAAGGTCCAGTTCATCGAGATCGCCCGTAACGTCAACCGCACCGTGGGCGCCAAACTGTCGGGCGCCGTGACCAAGGCGCACCCCGAGGGGCTGCCTGACGACACCATCCGAATCCAGCTGGAAGGCACGGGCGGGCAGTCGTTCGGCGCGTTCCTGGCCCGCGGCATCACGCTGTACCTGATCGGCGACGCCAACGACTACACCGGCAAGGGCCTGTCCGGCGGCCGCGTGGTGGTGCGTCCCAGCATCGACTTCCGCGGCGAAGCCACCCGCAACATCATCATCGGCAACACGGCGCTGTACGGCGCGACGACCGGCGAGGCGTTCTTCTCCGGCGTGGCCGGCGAGCGCTTTGCGGTGCGCCTGTCGGGCGCCACCGCGGTGGTGGAAGGCACGGGCGACCACGGCTGTGAATACATGACCGGCGGAACCGTGGTGGTGCTGGGCAAGACGGGGCGCAACTTTGCCGCGGGCATGAGCGGCGGCGTGGCCTATGTCTACGACGAAGATGGCCAGTTCGCCAGCCGGTGCAACACCGCCATGGTGTCGCTGGAAAAGGTGACCAGCGCCACCGAGCAGCAAGCCGCCAGCGCCAAGGGGCTGTGGCACCGCGAGCAGACCGACGAAGCCCAACTGCGCAAGCTGCTGGAAGAGCACAACCGCTGGACCGGCAGCAAGCGCGCGCGCGAACTGCTGGACAACTGGGCCGATGCCCGCGGCAAGTTCATCAAGGTGTTCCCCAGCGAGTACAAGCGTGCGCTGAAGGAGATGCACGAGCGCAAGCTGGCCGCCGCGACGGAAACGGCCGCGGCCTCCGCCACCGCCAAAAAAGAAGCGGTGGCCGCCAAGTAAGGCGCTGACCACGCAACGCCCCCACGACACAGACAAGACTGGACAAGACCATGGGTAAAGTCACCGGCTTCATGGAATACGAGCGCATCGAAGAGGGCTACAAGCCCGTACCCGAGCGCCTGAAGCACTACAAGGAATTCGTCATCGGCCTGGACGATGCGCAGGCCAAGGTGCAGGGCGCGCGCTGCATGGACTGCGGCACGCCGTTCTGCAACAACGGCTGCCCGGTCAACAACATCATCCCGGACTTCAACGACCTGGTGTTCCGCAACGACTGGCACAACGCCATCCGCGTGCTGCACAGCACCAACAACTTCCCCGAGTTCACCGGCCGCATCTGCCCCGCCCCGTGCGAGGCGGCCTGCACGCTGAACGTGAATGACGACGCCGTGGGCATCAAGTCCATCGAGCACGCCATCATCGACCGCGCCTGGGCCGAGGGCTGGGTCAAGCCGCAGCCGGCCAAACACAAGACCGGCAAGAAAGTGGCGGTGGTCGGCTCCGGCCCCGCCGGCATGGCTGCCGCGCAGCAACTGGCCCGTGTGGGCCACGACGTGACGCTGTTCGAAAAGAACGACCGCATCGGCGGTCTGCTGCGCTACGGTATTCCCGACTTCAAGATGGAGAAGTCGCACATCGACAAGCGCGCCGAGCAGATGAAGGCCGAAGGCGTGACCATCCGCACCGGCGTCATGGTGGGCAGCCTGCCCAAGGATTCCAAGGTCACCAACTGGGCCAAGGAAACCGTCAGCCCCGAGCAACTGCAAAAAGACTTTGACGCGGTGCTGCTGACCGGTGGCGCCGAGCAGTCGCGTGACCTGCCTGTTCCGGGCCGCGACCTGGACGGCATCCACTTCGCGATGGAATTCCTGCCCCAGCAGAACAAGGTCAACGCGGGCGACAAGCTCAAGGGCCAGTTGCGTGCCGACGGCAAGCACGTCATCGTGATCGGCGGCGGTGACACCGGCAGTGACTGCGTGGGCACCAGCAACCGCCATGGCGCGGTGAGCGTGACCCAGTTCGAAGTCATGCCCCGTCCGCCCGAGCAGGAAAACGGCCCGCTGACCTGGCCCTACTGGCCGTACAAGCTGCGCACCAGCTCCAGCCACGAAGAGGGCTGCGAGCGCGAATTTGCCATTGCCACCAAGGAATTCATCGGTGAAAAAGGCAAGGTCACGGGCCTGAAGACCGTGCAGGTCGAATTCAAGGACGGCAAGTTCAGCGAAGTCGCCGGCACCGAAAAGGAATACAAGGCCGACCTGGTGCTGCTGGCGATGGGCTTCGTGAGCCCGGTGGCCAGCGTGCTGGAGCAGTTTGGCGTGGACAAGGATGCGCGTGGCAACGCCAAGGCCACCACCGACTTCACCGGCGGCTACGCCACCAACGTGGCCAAGGTGTTTGCCGCCGGCGACATCCGCCGCGGCCAGTCGCTGGTGGTCTGGGCCATCCGCGAAGGCCGCCAGGCCGCCCGCGCCGTGGACGAATTCCTGATGGGTTTCAGCGACCTGCCGCGCTGAGCGTGCCCTGAAGCCCCGTAAGCCGTAGGTAATACCGGGCTAATTCAGGAAAGGGTTCATCCCTTATCATCCCCAAGCCGGACGCGTCCGGCTTTTTTCATTTCATGGACGCCCCCCAGAACACCTCCCTCGCTGCACCGTTGGTTGAGCTGCGCGACCTGAGCTTCGGCTATGGTAAGCGGCTCATCCTGGATCGCCTGTCGCTGACCGTGCCGCGTGGCAAGGTCACGGCGCTCATGGGTGCGTCGGGTGGCGGCAAGACCACGGTGCTGCGCCTGATCGGCGGGCAGGTACGGGCCAATTCGGGCCAGACCCTGTTCGACGGCCAGGACGTTGGCGCCATGAACGCGCAAGCGCTGTACGCCGCACGCCGGCGCATGGGCATGCTGTTCCAGTTCGGCGCGCTGTTCACCGACCTGAGCGTGTTCGACAACGTGGCCTTTCCGCTCCGCGAGCACACGGCGCTGCCCGAGGACCTGGTGCGCGACATCGTGCTCATGAAGCTCAACGCCGTGGGCCTGCGCGGCGCGCGCGACCTCATGCCCAGCGAAATCTCGGGCGGCATGGCCCGCCGCGTCGCGCTGGCGCGGGCCATTGCGCTGGACCCCGAACTCATCATGTACGACGAGCCCTTTGCGGGGCTGGATCCCATCTCGCTGGGCACGGCGGCGCAACTCATCCGCCGGCTCAACGACACGCTGGGCATCACCAGCATCGTCGTGTCGCATGACCTTGAAGAGACTTTCCACATCGCCGACCAGGTGATCATCCTGGCCAACGGTGGCGTCGCCGCACGCGGCACGCCCGATGAAGTGCGGCATTCTGAAGATCCCCTTGTGCAGCAGTTCATCCACGCGCGCGGGGATGGCCCGGTCAAATTCCACTACCCCGGACCCACCGTGGACCAGGATTTCAGCGGGGGGATCGCATGAGCTGGTGGAACCCCGCCGACGTTGGCCATGCCGTGCGCGTCAAGCTGGCGGACATAGGCCAAGCCACACGGCTGTTCATCCAGTTCGTGAAGCTGGCGGGGCCGGCCCTGCGCCGTTTCGGCCTGGTGCGTGACCAGATCCACTTCCTGGGCAACTACTCGCTGGCCATCATTTCGGTGTCGGGGCTGTTCGTCGGGTTCGTGCTGGGCCTGCAGGGTTACTACACGTTGCAGCGTTATGGCTCGTCCGAGGCGCTGGGCCTGCTGGTGGCGCTGAGCCTGGTGCGTGAGCTCGGTCCGGTCGTGACGGCCCTGCTGTTTGCGGGCCGCGCCGGAACGTCGCTGACGGCGGAGATCGGCCTCATGAAGGCGGGGGAGCAGTTGAGCGCCATGGAGATGATGGCAGTGGACCCGGTGCGCCGCATCCTTGCGCCGCGCTTCTGGGGTGGCGTCATTGCCATGCCGCTGCTGGCCGCGGTATTCAGCGCTGTCGGCGTCATCGGCGGCTGGGTGGTGGGTGTGGTGCTGATTGGTGTCGATCCCGGCGCGTTCTGGAGCCAGATGCAAGGGGGCGTGGATGTCTGGAAAGACGTCGGCAACGGCGTCATCAAGAGCTTTGTGTTTGGCGTCACCGTGACCTTCGTCGCCGTGCTGCAGGGCTACATGGCACAGGCCACGCCTGAAGGCGTTTCGCGCGCCACGACGCGGACTGTGGTGGCCGCTTCCCTGGCCGTGCTGGGGCTCGATTTCCTGCTGACCACATTGATGTTCAGCATTTAGAGGTAAATCAAATGGAAAAATCCAAGAACGATGTCTGGGTGGGCCTGTTCGTGCTGATCGGTGCGGCGGCCATCCTGTTCCTGGCACTGCAATCGGCCAACCTGTTGAGCCTGAGCTTCCAGTCCACCTACAGGGTCACGGCCCAGTTCGACAACATTGGCGGCCTGAAGCGCCAGGCGGCGGTCAAGAGCGCGGGCGTCGTGGTCGGCCGCGTGGAATCCATTACGTTTGATGACAAATCCTTCCGTGCCCGCGTGACGCTGGCGCTGGAAAGCCGCTATGTTTTCCCGAAGGACAGTTCGCTCAAGATCCTGACAAGCGGACTGCTCGGGGAGCAGTACATTGGCGTAGAAGCCGGCGCCGACGAGAAGAACCTCGCCGCCGGTGACACCATCGCATCCACGCAGTCGGCGGTGGTGCTCGAAAACCTGATCGGCCAGTTCCTGTACAACAAGGCGGCCGACGGGGGGACTGCGCAAGGGAATCCTGCAAAAAAATGACAACGACAAACTCTCACACCCGCTCGCGTGGCGGGTTGCTGGCTGTACTGGCGGCCGCGCTGCTGATCACGGGGTGTGCCAGCCCCCGTTCGGACATCACGTCCAGGGACCCGTTCGAACGCTGGAACCGCGGCGTCAACGAGTTCAATGAAAACATCGACTCGCTGGTGCTCAAGCCGGTGGCCATCGGCTACAAGGAAGTCGTGCCGCCCATGGCCCGCACGGGCGTCAGCAATTTCTTTGGCAACCTGGGCGATCTCTGGTCTTTCGTCAACAGCGCTTTGCAGTTCAAGTGGCAGAACGCCGCCGAAAACTTCATGCGCGTGAACGTCAACACCTTCTTCGGCCTGGGTGGCGTGCTGGACGTCGCGAGCGAACTCAACATCGACCGCCACCGCGAGGATTTCGGTCAGACCCTGGGTCGCTGGGGTGTGCCCGCTGGCCCCTACGTGGTGCTGCCGTTCCTGGGCCCGTCGACCGTTCGTGACACGTTGGCGTTGCCGGTGGACCGCCGCGGCGACCCCGTGCAGGACATCACGCCGCAGGCATCGCGCAATGCCACCTATGTTCTGCGTGCGGTGGACATCCGCGCCAATCTGTTGCGGGCCGGTGCGGTGCTGGACGAAGCGGCGCTGGACAAATACAGCTTCCAGCGCGACGCCTATCTGCAACGCCGTAGAGCGGAAATCTTTGATGGCAATGTGCCTGAACCAGGTGAAAAACCGGAAAAATCGGACAAAAAGTAAGGTGTTGCAGGCTGTTGCATGGATTCTTCGCCGCGCTACACAGGCACTGGAACCTGCGCGGTATCGTGCAGTCACAGCATCAGCGGGCAAGCCCGCTTGAAAGGTAATCAATGAACAGACGTTCCCTTGGCCAGTTGCTGGCCACCCTGGCCGTTGCTGCCATGGCCCTGGCCGCCGTCGGCCCTGCGCGCGCGGCCGACGAAGCCCCCGACGTGATGATCAAGCGCCTGTCCGAAGACGTCCTCGGCGCGATCAAGGCTGACAAGACCCTGCAGTCGGGCGACATCAGCAAGGTCATCGCGCTGGTTGACGCCAGGATCATGCCCAACGTGAACTTCCAGCGCATGACGGCGTCCGCCGTGGGTCCGGCCTGGCGCCAGGCCACGCCGGAGCAGAAGCAGAAGCTGCAGGACGAATTCAAGACGCTGCTGGTGCGCACCTATTCGGGTGCGCTGGCCCAGGTCAACGACCAGTCCATCTCCGTCAAGCCGCTGCGTGCCGACGCCGCCGACACCGAAGTCATCGTGCGCACCGAAGTGCGCGGCCGCGGCGACCCGATCCAGCTGGACTACCGGCTTGAAAAGACGCCCGGCCAGGGCTCCGGCTGGAAGATCTACAACCTGAACGTCCTGGGCGTGTGGCTGGTGGAAACCTACCGCAGCCAGTTCGCCCAGGAGATCAGCGCCAAGGGCGTGGACGGCCTGATCGCCACGCTGGCCACGCGCAACCGCGCCAACAGCGGCAAGAGCTGATCCATGGTGGTGCTGCCCGCCGAGCTGACCCACGCGCAGGCGCCGGCCTGCGCCCGCATGCTGGCGCAGGCCGTGCGGGCGGAAGCCGGCACGGCCGTCGTTGCCGACGCATCGCCGCTGCAGAACTTCGACTCGTCGGCGCTGGCCGTGCTGCTGGAATGCCGGCGCGAAGCGCTGCTCGCGCGCAAGGGCTTTTCCGTCAAGGCATTGCCTGCGCGACTGCGTGAGCTGGCCGGCCTGTACGGCGTGGCCGAACTGCTGCCCGCCGCAGCCTGATCCCGGCCGCCGGCCGTCCGCCAGCGCGGACGATGCGGACGCTCTAAAATCGCGGGCTCCCATGCCTGCGATCTCGTTCCAGTCGGTCTCCAAAACCTATTCCTCTGCCCGCGGACCCTTCCAGGCCCTGGATGGCGTCAGCTTCGACATCCAGCAGGGGGAATTCTTCGGCTTGCTGGGTCCCAACGGGGCTGGCAAGACCACCCTCATCAGCATCCTGGCGGGGCTGTCGCGCCCCACCGCCGGCCGCGTGACCGTGCTCGGCCACGACGTGCAGGTCGACTATGCCCCGGCCCGCCGGCAGCTGGGCGTGGTGCCGCAGGAACTGGTCTTCGATCCGTTCTTTACCGTGCGCGAGGCGCTGCGCATCCAGTCCGGCTACTTCGGCATGAAGAACAACGACGCCTGGCTCGACGAACTGCTGGAAAGCCTGGGGCTGGCCGACAAGGCCGGCTCCAACATGCGCCAGCTGTCCGGCGGCATGAAACGGCGCGTGCTGGTGGCGCAGGCCCTGGTGCACAAGCCCCCCGTGATCGTGCTGGACGAACCCACCGCCGGCGTGGACGTGGAACTGCGCCAGACGCTGTGGCAGTTCATCGCCAGGCTGAACCGGCAGGGCCACACCGTGCTGCTGACCACCCACTACCTGGAGGAGGCCGAGGCGCTGTGCTCGCGCATTGCCATGCTCAAGCAGGGGCGCGTCGTGGCGCTGGAGCGTACGAGCGAGCTGCTCAAGGCGGCTTCCAGCAATGTGCTGCGCTTCAAGCTGGACGGGGAACTGCCGCCTGCCCTGGCCGTGCAGGCGCGCGTGACCGGGCGCATCGTGCAGTTCCCGGCCCACAGTGCCGGCGAGATCGAGCAGTACCTGGCGGCCGTCCGCGAGGCCGGACTGAACGCCGAGGATGTGGAGATCCGCAAGGCCGATCTGGAGGACGTGTTCCTGGACGTCATGGGAGACAAAACATGAGCAGCGGCACCATGACGGGCTGGCGGACCCTGCTGTACAAGGAAGTCCTGCGTTTCTGGAAGGTCGGCTTCCAGACCGTGGCGGCGCCCGTGCTCACGGCCATCCTGTACCTGCTGATCTTCGGCCACGTGCTGGAAGACCACGTCAAGGTCTATGGCACGGTGAACTACACGGCATTCCTTGTGCCGGGCCTGGTGATGATGAGCGTGCTGCAGAACGCGTTCGCCAACAGCTCCTCATCGCTGATCCAGAGCAAGATCATGGGCAACCTCGTGTTCGTGCTGCTCACGCCGCTGTCGCACTGGAGCTGGTTCTTCGCCTACGTGGGCTCGTCGGTGGCCCGCGGCCTGGCGGTGGGAACGGGGGTGTTCCTGGTGACGGCGTGGTTCGCCAAACTGAGCTTTGTGGCGCCGCTGTGGATCCTGGTGTTTGCGGTGCTGGGTGCGGCCATGCTGGGCGCGTTGGGCCTGATCGCCGGGCTTTGGGCGGACAAGTTCGACCAGATGGCGGCGTTCCAGAATTTCATCATCATGCCCATGACCTTCCTGTCGGGCGTGTTCTATTCCATCCACTCGCTGCCGGCCTTCTGGCAGGGCGTGAGCCACCTCAACCCGTTCTTCTACATGATCGACGGCTTTCGCTACGGGTTCTTCGGCGTGAGCGACGTGTCGCCGTGGCTGAGCCTGGGCATTGTGGCGACGGCGCTGGCGGTGGTCAGCGCGATTGCAGTCCACCTGCTGCGCATCGGCTACAAAATTCGTGGATAGGCCCGTCATGACCGCTGAAGAACTGAAAACCATCATCACCGCCGGGCTGCCCTGCGAGCACATCGACCTCAATGGCGACGGTCGCCACTGGTATGCGACCATCGTGTCCGCCGAATTCGAGGGCAAACGCCCCATCCAGCGCCATCAGCGGGTGTACGCCACGCTCGGTGCGAAAATGCATACCGACGAGGTTCACGCCCTGTCGATGAAAACGTTCACTCCCTCGGAGTGGGCGAACCAACCCCAACACTAGTTCCCTATGGACAAGCTGCTGATTCGCGGGGGGCGCCAGCTCCACGGCGAGGTCCGGATTTCGGGCGCCAAGAACGCGGCGCTGCCCGAGTTGTGCGCCGCGCTGCTCACCGCCGAGCCGGTCACGCTGGCCAACGTCCCGCGCCTGCAGGACGTGAGCACCATGCTCAAGCTCATCCGCAACATGGGCGTGGCGGCTGAACGCGCGGACGACGGCACGGTCACCCTCAATGCCGGCAGCCTGAGCTCGCCTGAAGCGCCCTACGAACTGGTCAAGACCATGCGCGCCTCGGTACTGGCGCTGGGGCCGCTGCTGGCGCGGTTCGGCGAGGCGACGGTGTCGCTGCCCGGTGGCTGCGCCATCGGCTCGCGCCCGGTGGACCAGCACATCAAGGGCCTGCAGGCCATGGGCGCGGAGATCGTGGTGGAGCATGGCTACATGATCGCCAAGCTGCCCAAGGGCCGCACGCGGCTGAAGGGCGCGCGCATCACCACCGACATGGTCACCGTGACCGGGACGGAAAACTTCCTCATGGCCGCGGCGCTGGCCGAAGGCGAGACGGTGCTGGAAAACGCCGCCCAGGAACCCGAAATCCCCGACCTGGCCGAAATGCTCATCAAGATGGGCGCCCGCATCGAAGGCCATGGCACCAGCCGCATCCGCATTCAGGGCGTGGAGCGGCTGCACGGCTGCACGCACCAGGTGGTGGCGGACCGGATCGAGACCGGCACGTTCCTGTGCGCCGTGGCGGCGACCAGCGGCGACGTGTTCCTGCGCCATGGCCGGGCGGACCATCTGGACGCGGTGATCGACAAGTTGCGCGAGGCCGGCGCAACGGTGACCGCGGCTGCGGACGGCATCCGCATCCAGGCCAGCGGCCGGCTGAAGGCGCAGTCGTTCCGCACCACCGAGTACCCCGGTTTTCCGACCGACATGCAGGCCCAGTTCATGGCGCTGAACATGATCGCCGAAGGCGCGTCCAAAGTGACCGAAACGATCTTCGAAAACCGGTTCATGCACGTGAACGAAATGGTGCGGCTGGGCGCTAGGATCCAGACCGACGGCAAGGTGGCCATGATCCAGGGCGTTGACAAGCTGTCCGGTGCGACGGTGATGGCCACCGACCTGCGCGCCTCGGCCAGCCTGGTGATTGCCGGACTGGTGGCCGAAGGCGAAACGCTGGTGGATCGCATCTACCACCTGGACCGTGGCTACGACCAGATGGAAGCCAAGCTGCGCGGCATTGGCGCTGACATTGAACGGGTGAAGTGATGCTGACCCTCGCGCTGTCCAAGGGACGCATTTTTGACGAGACCCTGCCGCTGCTGAAAGCCGCCGGCATCGAGGTGCTGGAAGACCCCGAAAAATCCCGCAAGCTGATCCTGCCCACGAGCCGTCCCGAGGTTCGCGTGGTGCTGGTCCGCGCGACCGACGTGCCGACCTACGTGCAGTACGGCGGGGCCGATCTGGGCGTGACCGGTCTGGACACGCTGATCGAGCATGGCGCGCATTCGGGCGGCGCCACCGGCCTGTACCAGCCGCTGGACCTGCAGATTGCCAAATGCCGTGTCAGTGTTGCCGTGCGTGCCGACTTTGACTACGCGACGGCCGTGCGCCAGGGTTCCCGTCTGAAGGTTGCCACCAAATACGTCGGCATCGCGCGCGAGTTTTTCGCCGCCAAGGGCGTGCACGTGGACATGATCAAGCTGTACGGCAGCATGGAACTCGCGCCGCTCACCGGGCTGGCCGACGCCATCGTGGACCTGGTGTCTACCGGCAGCACGCTCAAGGCCAACAACCTGGTCGAAGTCGAGCGCATCATGGACATCAGCTCGCGCCTGGTGGTGAACCAGGCCGCGCTCAAGCTCAAGCAGGAACCGATCCGCCGCATCATCGACGCCTTTGCCGGCGCCATCCCGGCCCCCTGAGGGCCCTTTCAGAACCGCCATGCAAGCCACCGCCAAGCCCCTTCGCCTCGCCACCACGGACGCCTCATTCGAGCAGGCATTCAAGGCCAGGCTGCATTGGGCGGCGGACGACGACGCGGCCATCGAGCAGCGCGTGGCCGGGATCCTGGCCGACGTGCAGCGCCGGGGTGACGAAGCCGTCCTTGAATACACCCGCCGCTTCGACGGCCTGGATGCGTCTTCGGTGGCGCAGCTGGAGCTCACGCAGGACGACTTCCGGCAGGCTTTCGATGCCCTGCCGCAGGCGCAGCGCAGCGCGTTGCAGGCCGCCGCCGACCGCGTCCGCAGCTACCACGACGCGCAGAAGCGCGCCGGCGGCGAAAGCTGGAGCTACCGCGACGCCGACGGCACGCTGCTGGGACAGAAAGTCACCCCGCTGGACCGCGCGGGCATCTACGTGCCCGGCGGCAAGGCGGCTTACCCGTCCAGCCTGCTCATGAACGCCATCCCCGCCCATGTAGCCGGCGTGGCGGAAATCATCATGGTCGTGCCCACGCCGGTGCGCGGCAGCATTGCCACGGGCGGGCAGGGCGGCGATGGCGCGGCGCAGGGCGAGCGCAACCCGCTCGTGCTGGCTGCGGCGTACGTGGCCGGCGTCACGCGTGCCTTCACGATCGGCGGCGCACAGGCCGTGGGCGCGCTGGCCTACGGCACGGCAACCGTGCCCAAGGTCGACAAGATCACCGGCCCCGGCAACGCCTACGTCGCCAGCGCCAAGCGCCGCGTGTTCGGCCAGGTCGGCATCGACATGATCGCGGGGCCCAGCGAAATCCTGGTGCTGGCGGACGGCACGACGCGCCCCGACTGGGTGGCGATGGACCTGTTCAGCCAGGCCGAGCATGACGAGCTGGCGCAGAGCATCCTGCTGTGCCCCGACGCGGCCTACATCGATCGCGTGCAGGCCGAGATCGACCGCCTGCTGCCCACGATGCCGCGCGCCGCGATCATCGCCAAAAGCCTGAACGACCGCGGCGCGCTGATCCACACGCGCAGCATGGAAGAGGCCTGCGAGCTCAGCAACCGCATCGCCCCCGAGCATCTGGAAGTCTCCAGCACCGACCCGCACCGCTGGGAGCCGCTGCTGCGCCATGCGGGCGCGATCTTCCTGGGCGCTTTCACCAGCGAAAGCCTGGGCGACTACTGCGCCGGTCCCAACCACGTGCTGCCCACCTCGGGCACGGCACGTTTCTCGGGGCCGCTGGGCGTGTACGACTTCCAGAAGCGCAGCAGCATCATCGAAGTGAGCGAAGCCGGCGCGCAAAAGCTGGGCACCATCGCCGCCGAGCTGGCCTATGGCGAGGGCCTGCAGGCCCACGCCCAGGCCGCCGAGATGAGGCTCAAGCGATGAGCGATCTGGCATCGCGCGTGTTCCGCGCCGACGTGCAGTCCATGCACGCCTACGCCGTGCAGCCCTCCGCCGGTCTGCTCAAGCTGGACGCGATGGAGAACCCGCATCGCCTGCCGGCCGGCTTGCAGGTTGCGCTGGGCGAGCGTCTGGGTGCGCTGGCGCTGAACCGTTATCCCGGCGACCGCCTGGGCGATCTGCGCATTGCATTGGCGGCCCATGCACAGATGCCGGCTGGCTTCGACCTGATGCTGGGTAATGGATCGGACGAACTCATTTCGCTGCTGGCCATGGCCTGCGACGTGCCGGGCGCGTCCATCCTGGCGCCCCTGCCGGGTTTTGTCATGTACGCGATGAGCGCGCAACTGCAGGGGCTGAAGTTCATCGGCGTGGACCTGACGCCCGACTTCGAGCTCGATGAGTCCGCCATGCTGGCCGCCATCGACAAGCACCAGCCGACCATCGTCTACCTGGCCTACCCCAACAACCCGACGGCCAACCTGTGGGACGACGCGGTGATCGACAGGATCATTGCGGCGGCGCCCGGGCTGGTCGTGATGGACGAGGCCTACCAGCCGTTCGCCAGCCGCAGCTACATCGACCGCGTGGCGCGCCACGGCAACGTGCTGCTGATGCGCACGCTCAGCAAGTTCGGCCTGGCCGGCGTGCGGCTGGGCTACATGATGGGACCGCGCGAACTCATCGCCCAGATCGACAAGGTGCGCCCGCCGTACAACATCAGCGTGCTCAACGCCGAGGCGGCGTTGTTCGCGCTGGAGCATGCGCAGGTGTTCGACGCCCAGGCGCAGGACCTGCGCGCGCAACGCGAGCGCCTGCAGCAGGCCCTGGCCCGCTTGAGCGGCGTGAAAAGCTGGCCGAGCGACGCCAACATGATCCTGGTGCGTGTGCCCGACGCGGGAAAGACCTTTGAAGGAATGAAGGCCCGCGGCGTGCTGGTCAAGAACGTTTCTAAAATGCACCCGTTGCTGGCCAATTGCCTGCGCCTGACCGTTGGCACCGCCGATGAGAATACGCAGATGCTGGCCGCCCTTGAAGCCTCCCTATGACCACCGAACGTATCGCTGAAGCGAACCTGACAAACAACCCCCGACAAGCGGAGGTTGTGCGCAACACCGCGGAAACCAAAATCACAGTCCAGGTCAACCTGGACGGCACCGGCAAGGCGTCACTGGCCACCGGCATCGGCTTCTTCGACCACATGCTGGACCAGATCGCGCGCCACGGTCTGATCGACCTGGACATCCACGCCGACGGCGACCTGCACATCGACGGCCACCACACGGTCGAGGACGTGGGCATCACGCTGGGTCAGGCCGTGGCCAAGGCTGTGGGCGACAAAAAGGGCATCCGCCGCTACGGCCACGCCTATGTGCCGCTGGACGAGGCGCTGTCGCGTGTGGTGATCGACTTTTCCGGACGGCCCGGTCTGATCATGAACGTGCCGTTCAAAAGCGGAATGATCGGTACGTTCGACAGCCAGCTCGCGCACGAGTTCTTCCAGGGCTTCGTCAACCATGCGTTCGTCACGCTGCACGTGGACAACCTGCGCGGCGAGAACGCCCACCACCAGTGCGAAACCGTGTTCAAGGCCTTTGCCCGTGCGCTGCGCGCTGCGCTGGAGTTCGACCCCCGCTCGGCCGGGACCATTCCCTCCACCAAGGGCTCGCTCTGACGCTCGTTCCGTCCGGACATTCATGAGAACCGTTGCAGTCGTCGACTACGGCATGGGGAACCTGCGCTCCGTTTCGCAGGCAGTGCAGCATGTGGTGCAGGACAGTGGGTTCACGGCCATTGTCACCTCGCGTCCGGAAGAAGTCCGGGCCGCCGAGCGCATCGTCCTGCCGGGGCAGGGCGCCATGCCCGACTGCATGCGCGAGCTGCGCGAGTCGGGCCTGCTGGAGTCCGTTCTGGAGGCCGCGGCGTCCAAACCCCTATTTGGCGTCTGTGTCGGCATGCAAATGCTGCTGGACGCCAGCGACGAAGGCCCCACCGACGGACTGGGCCTGATCCCGGGCTGTGTCGTGCGCTTCAACCTGGCCGGGCGCTACCAGCCGGACGGCAGCCGCTACAAGGTGCCGCAGATGGGCTGGAACGAGGTGCTGCAGACCGGCGCGCACCCCATCTGGGCTGGCGTGCCAGACGGCAGCTACTTCTATTTCGTGCACAGCTACCATGCCCGAACGTCGGATGCGCGCCACAGCGTTGGCGAGGCCGACTACGGCGGGCGCTTTACCGCCGCCATCGCGCGCGATAATATTTTTGCAACCCAGTTCCATCCAGAGAAGAGCGCACAACACGGACTGGCCCTGTACCGCAACTTCCTCACCTGGCAACCCTGAAATCCGATCCGCTTCTCTACGGACCATGCTACTGATTCCCGCGATTGATCTGAAAGACGGCCATTGCGTGCGCCTCAAACAGGGCGACATGGACCAGGCCACCATCTTCAGCGAAGACCCGGCGGCCATGGCCGCCGGCTGGCTCGAAAAAGGCGCCCGGCGCCTTCACCTGGTGGACCTGAACGGTGCGTTCGCGGGCAAACCGCAGAATTTCGCCGCCATCAAGTCCATCCTGAAGGCCGTGGGCGACGACATCCCCGTGCAGCTGGGTGGCGGCATCCGCGACCTGGACACGATCGAAAAATACATCGACGGCGGCCTGCGCTACGTGATCATCGGCACCGCCGCGGTCAAGAACCCCGGCTTCCTGAAAGACGCCTGCACGGCGTTTGGCGGTCACATCATCGTCGGCCTGGACGCCAAGGACGGCAAGGTTGCCACCGACGGCTGGAGCAAACTGACCGGCCATGAGGTGATCGACCTGGCGAAGAAGTTCGAGGACTGGGGCGTCGAATCGATCATCTACACCGACATCGGTCGCGACGGCATGCTCAGCGGCATCAACATCGAGGCCACCGTCAAGCTGGCGCAGGCGCTGACCATCCCGGTGATCGCCTCGGGTGGCCTGGGCAGCATGGCCGACATCGAAAAGCTCTGCGCCGTGGAAGACGAAGGCATTGAAGGCGTGATCTGTGGCCGCGCGATCTATTCGGGTGATCTGGACTTTGCCAAGGCCCAGGAACGCGCTGACGAACTGAACGGATAACGCCCCTTGCTCGCCAAACGCATCATTCCCTGCCTGGACGTCACCGGCGGCCGGGTCGTCAAGGGCGTCAACTTCGTGGAACTGCGCGATGCCGGTGACCCGGTGGAGATCGCGGCGCGCTACAACGAACAGGGCGCCGACGAACTCACGTTCCTGGACATCACGGCCACCAGTGACGGGCGCGACCTGATCCTGCACATCATCGAGGCCGTGGCCTCGCAGGTGTTCATTCCGCTGACCGTTGGCGGTGGCGTGCGCACCGTGGCCGATGTGCGCCGCCTGCTCAATGCGGGCGCCGACAAGACCAGCTTCAACTCCGCCGCCATCGCGGACCCGGACGTGATCACGGCGGCGTCGGCCAAGTACGGCGCGCAGTGCATCGTGGTGGCGATCGACGCCAAGCGCCGGTCGGCCGAGGACGCTGCGGCGCGCGGTCCCGGCTGGGACGTCTACAGCCACGGCGGCCGCAAAAACACCGGTCTGGATGCCGTGGCCTGGGCCAGCGAGATGGCGCGGCGCGGCGCGGGCGAGATCCTGCTGACCAGCATGGACCGTGACGGCACCAAATCCGGATTCGACCTGGCGTTGACCCGCGCGGTCAGCGACGCGGTGGACGTGCCGGTCATTTCGTCCGGCGGCGTGGGCAATCTCGACCATCTGGCTGACGGCATCCAGCAGGGCGGGGCAGACGCCGTGCTGGCGGCCAGCATCTTCCACTATGGCGAGTACACGGTGCAGCAGGCCAAGGAGCGCATGGCGCAGCGCGGCATCCCCGTGCGCCTGGCCGCCTGACCGCCCCCCGGTCTGCGGGACATCGCCGACAATAGGGCCATGCAATGGCTCGATGAAGTGAAATGGGACGCGCAGGGTCTGGTGCCTGTGATCGCGCAGGAGCGCGGGACCAACGATGTGCTGATGTTCGCGTGGATGAACCGCGAGGCGCTGCAAAAGACGGCTGAACTGGGCCGTGCGGTGTACTTCAGCCGTTCGCGCGGCAAACTGTGGTTCAAGGGTGAGGAGTCCGGCCACACCCAGCAGGTCCACGAAATCCGCATGGACTGCGACAACGACGTGCTGCTGCTCAAAGTCACGCAACAAGGGCATGATCCGTCGATCGCCTGCCACACGGGCCGCCACAGCTGCTTTTTCCAGCTTTACAAGGACGGTGTCTGGCATGCGGCCGAACCGGTCTTGAAAGACCCTGAATCCATCTACAAATAACGCCATGTCCTCCAACGACTCATTGGCCCGGCTGGCCGCCGTCATCGAGAGCCGCAAGGCCGCCAACGGCGGCGACGCCGAGCAGAGCTACGTGGCGCGCCTGCTGCACAAGGGCCCTGACGCCTTCCTCAAGAAGATCGGCGAGGAAGCGACCGAAGTGGTGATGGCGGCCAAGGATGCCGACCACGGCGGCGACCGGCAAAAGCTGGTCGGCGAAGTGGCCGACCTGTGGTTTCATTCGATGATTGCGCTGGCCCATTACGGCCTGTCGCCGGCCGACGTCATCGCCGAACTGGAGCGCCGCGAGGGCACCAGCGGCATCGAGGAAAAAGCCCTGCGCAAGGCTGTCCTGCGCGAACAGACCGGAGGTTGATCCATGTCAGAAACCGACTTCGGCGCCTTCGAAGGCAAAACCCCGAACGACCGGACCGTGATGCACGTGCTGTACGGTCTGCACACGCTGGCGCCGTTCACGCTGCTGTCACTGTCGGTCATCGCGCTGATCGTCAACTACATCCGCAAGGGCGACGAGAACGACGCGCTGTACATGGCGCATCACGGCTACATGATCCGCACGTTCTGGTGGGCCGTGCTGTGGCTGGTGGTGCTGTCGCCGCTGTGGCTGTTCTTCGTTTTCCCGGGCATGGTGGCCTACTCCATCGTGGGCCTGTGGTACCTGTACCGCTACATTCGGGGCTGGCTGCGCTTCGTGGACGGCAAACCCGTCTGACAACTCCGACATCATCATGACCGCCGATCCGAACTGCATTTTCTGCAAGATCGTCGAGGGGAAAATCCCCTCGCGCAAGGTTTACGAGGACGATGACATCCTGGCCTTTCACGACATCCACCCGTGGGCGCCAGTGCACTTCCTCATGATCCCCAAGGCGCACATCGCATCGCTCGCCCATGTGGATGAGCATCAGGCGGGCCTCATGGGCCGCATCATGACGCTGGCGCCCAAGCTTGCCCTGGAGGCGGGTTGCCGCCCCTATCCCGAAGGCGGCCACCGTGTGGTCATCAACACCGGCGTGGAAGGCGGGCAGGAAGTCCACCACCTTCACGTTCACGTGATGGGCGGGCCGCGCCCCTGGGCAAAGGGCTGAAAGGGTTAATCCCTGCCCGCTGTCCCCCGCCGACTAAAATCATCCAATTCTTCAGGAGTACTCCATGGGTTCCTTTTCCATCTGGCACTGGCTGATCGTGCTGCTGATCGTCGTCATGGTGTTCGGCACCAAGAAGCTCAAGAACATCGGCGGCGACCTGGGTGGCGCGGTCAAGGGCTTCAAGGACGGCATGAAGGACGGCACTGCCGCGGCCGACGACAAGGCGGCCGCCCCCGCCGGCCAGGTTGCCAATGCCACGCAGGCAGACAAGACCACGATCGACGTCGAAGCCAAAACAAAGTCCTGACTTTCTTGCGGGACTGATCCGTGATCGACCTCGGCATTTCCAAGATGGCATTGATCGGCGCCGTGGCGCTGATCGTCATCGGTCCCGAGAAGCTTCCGCGCGTGGCCCGCACGGTGGGCACGCTGCTGGGCAAGGCCCAGCGCTACGTGTCCGACGTGAAGGCCGAGGTCAACCGCTCCATGGAGCTGGATGAGCTCAAGAAGATGAAGGACACGGTAGAGAACGCGGCGCGCGACGTCGAGAACTCCATCCAGACCAGCGCCAGCGATTTCGAAAAAGACTGGTCCGCGGCAACCGGCGAGGCCCAGTCGGCCCTGTCCGGCGAACTGCCCACGACCTATCCCGAATACCGGCATCCCAAAAAGAAATGGCGCGTCAAACAGGGCGCCATGCCCAACTGGTACAAGGCCCGCGCCGGCGTGCGGACCAAGGCGTTGTCCGGCGCCGCCCGCGTGGCGCGCTACCGGCCCAAAAAACTCAACTGACCGGCGTACCGGGTGCACGCCTGCAGCGGGCCTGATCCCCAACTTCAACCATGTCCGACCCGCAGAAAAAAGACGACGAACTCGCCGGCACCGAGCAGCCGTTCGTGCAGCACCTCATGGAGCTGCGTGACCGGCTGCTGTATTGCATCTACGGTCTCGCCGTAGCTGTGATCCTGCTGGCCATCTGGCCCGGCCCCAACGGGCTGATCGACTTCATCGCGCAGCCGATCAAGGCCCACATGCCACCCAATGCCAAGCTCATCGCGGTGGGGGTGTTCTCGCCCTTTTTCGTGCCGCTGAAAGTGCTGATGCTGGTGGGTGTGCTGCTGGCGTTGCCCTGGCTCATGTACCAGATCTGGGCCTTTGTAGCGCCGGGCCTGTACAGCCATGAGAAGAAATTCGCGTTGCCCCTGATCTTCTTTGGCAGCATGCTCGCCTACGCGGGCATTGCGTTCGTGCAGTTCTTCGTGCTGGACAAGATGTTCGGCTTCATCCAGGGCTTCACGCCCGCCAGCGTGGCTGCCACACCCGACATTGCGTCGTATGTGGAAGCGATCCTGTCCCTGTACCTCGCCTTCGGCCTGGCTTTCCAGGTGCCCATCGTCGTGATGCTGCTGGTGCGCTTCAACCTCGTCACCATCGAAAAGCTCAAGGAATTCCGCGGCTACTTCATCGTGGTGGCCTTCGTGGTGGCCGCCGTCGTCACGCCGCCCGACGTGATTTCCCAGCTGGCGCTGGCCGTGCCGATGTGCATCCTGTACGAGGTCGGCATCATCGCGGCCCGCTGGTTCGTCAAGGCGTCCAAGGCGCCCGATCCGGACGAGGCCGCCGCTCCCAAGGCGCCCTGAGGCTGCCGCGGCGCCGCGCGCCGTTCAGCGCTGCGGCGTGCGCGGCCGGGGGCGCACGCCCGGCGTCACGTCAAGCGCCAGTTTCTCGGCGGCGCGCCTGACGTCGAACTTCGCGGGTGTGCCGGGCTTGAGCGAAGCCACGGCCGTCAGCAGCTCCGACACGTTGCCCACGCGCTTGCCGGCCACGTCGGTGATGACGTCGCCGGGGCGGATGCCCGCCTGGGCGGCCGGGCCGTTCTGCAGCACACCGGTGATGATCACGCCTTCGCGTGCCTTGACGCCAAAGGTCTCGGCCAGCTCCGGCGTGAGTTCGCCCGGCTCCACGCCGATCCAGCCGCGGGTGACCTGGCCGTCCTTGACGATGCCTTCCATCACCAGCTTTGCCGTGGAGACCGGAATGGCAAAACCGATGCCCATGCTGCCGCCCGAGCGTGAGTAAATGGCGGTGTTGATGCCCATGAGATGCCCGTTGGCGTCCACCAGGGCGCCGCCCGAATTGCCGGGGTTGATCGCCGCGTCGGTCTGGATGAAGTTCTCGAAGGTGTTGATGCCCAGCTGGTTGCGGCCCAGCGCGCTCACGATGCCGCCGGTCACGGTCTGTCCCACGCCAAAGGGGTTGCCGATGGCCAGCACCTGGTCACCGACCTGCAGCGCGTCCGAGTTGCCCAGCACGATCAGCGGCAGGCGGTCCAGGCCGATTTTCAGGATGGCCAGGTCGGTGTCCGGGTCGGTGCCGATGACCTTGGCCTTGGTGCGGCGCGCATCGTTGAGGATGACTTCGATCTCGTCGGCGCCTTCGACCACATGGTTGTTGGTCAGGATGTAGCCGTCGGCGCTCACGATCACGCCACTGCCAAGACCCGCCTGGGGCTGGTTGCCCCGATCGCCGAAGAAGAAGCGGAACCAGGGGTCGCCTTCATGCGGCGAGCGTTGAGCGGCCTTGCTGGTATTGATGCTGACAACAGCGGCCGACGCCTTCTGTGCAGCCGCGCGAAGGCTGCCTGCGGGGGCGTTGCCCGTGCTGGCCGGCGGTGCTTCCACCAACGACACCACGCCCCCTGTGAAAACGCGCCGGTTCAGCCAGTCGGGCTTGAGGGTCGCCACCACGAACCACGCAGCCACCAGAACGGTGACGGTTTGCGAAAAGATCAACCAGTATCGACGCATGTTGGAGAAGGCAGGACAAACAGGGCAGCCCGCAGTGTAGACGCGGCGCGCTGTTGAGTGGCGTCAGGCGCGTTGGGCCGCGTGGGCTTGCGCCTTGACCGGGGTGGCGTGGGGAACCCGCCCGGGGCGTCCATGCCGCCGTGGCCCCAGGTTCGCCATCTCCACCGGCACCAGTTCCCCGGTCTGCGGGTCCAGCATGGCGGCCCGGGACCGCATGCCGCGCGCGGCCTCGGCCATGCGCTGGGCATCGTGAAGGATGTCCTCCACGTCCGCATGGTCCCGTGACAGGTGGACCACGCCCACGCCGACGTCGGCACGCACCTCCATGCGCTGGCCGTCCAGCGCGGTGACCTCTACCGGCCTGCGCAGGCTGCTGGCCACGCGCAGGCCCAGCGTACGCAGCCAGGACGGCGAATGAATGGTCTCCACCAGGGTGATGAAACAGCGGTCGTAGTAGCGGCCTACGGGATTGACCACACCGACCTGCCGCTGGATCCGCGCGGCCAGATGGATGTACAGCTCGTTCATGCCGGCCGGGCTGACCTGCCCCGCCAGGCGGTCCAGGTCGAACAGCAGCACGGCCAGCACGGCACCGTCGCGGCGCGTGCGGCGGCGGCGGCGTTGGGCCTTGATGAGCTTTTGCACCAGGGCGATGCCGCTGTGCAGCTTGGTGACGGGATCGAACTGCGACGCCGCGGTTTCCTCGCCGCGGGTTTTCTGGTGATGCCGGTTGCGCAGCCACACCATGACGCCGATGGTGGTGTTGCACAGCACGGCGGACAGTGCGAGCACGGCCTGCCAGCCAGCGCTGATGCTTTCCGTCCCCATGGCCATGGCATACAGGCCGGCGATTGGCGGCAGCATGAGCGCGCAGCCGGCGGCCATGCCCAATGCCAGCCGGTCCCCGAACAGCCATGCGCGCACAGCCAGCCACAGCGCCAGCACACCGCTGAGCAGGCAGATGGCGGCCGCGGCGGGCAACTGCTGCGGCACGGGCAGCAGCAGGCACAGCAGCCCGGCGCCGGGGGTTGCCCAGGCGGTAAACCGCAGGCCTGCTTCCATCATGCGGTCGCGCTGGTCGGCGGCGAGCCAGTCGCGGATCCAGTGGTTGCCCAGGCCGCTGCACACCGGCCCGATCAGGACCTGCGCCACGTGCAGGGTCTGCAGGTTCACGGCCTGCAGCACTTCATGGCCGAGCCCGCTGAGCAGGAATACGAAGAGCAGCGCGAGCGTGTGATAGACCGTTCCCTCGGCTGCCGCGGCGCTGCGGCTGAGGGCGAGCTCCGCCGCGCCGAACAGCACGACCGTGCCGATGGCGCCGGTGGCCATGCCCCAGATCAACAGCTCCACAGTCGACATCCGGTTCCCTTTCCCCGTTGCGAACCATTATGGGCAGGCTCGTCGGTGCGCGCCTATGCGGGCGGACCCGAACGCGCTTGACCGACAATGCGGCATCACCCGCCCACCGACACGTCATGGCCAGCCTGCAACAGACCCTGAGCGCTTTCGACAGCCTGCTCCAGCCCGGACAGTTCCGCGACTATGGTCCCAATGGATTACAGGTGGAAGGCAAGCAGGAACTGCGCCGGATCGTCTCGGGGGTCACCGCCAGCCGCGCGTTGATCGAGGCCGCCATCCAGGCCCGGGCCGATGCCGTGTTTGTCCACCATGGCCTGTTCTGGCGGGGGCACGACGGCCGTGTCACCGGCTGGTTGCGGCAGCGCCTGGCCTTGTTGCTGGCGCATGACATCAGCCTTTTGGCCTATCACCTGCCGCTGGATGCCCATCCGGAACTGGGCAACAACGCGCAGCTGGGCCGTGTCCTGGGCCTGCAGTCCGCAGGCCGCTTTGGCGAGCAGGACCTGGGATTCTGGGGCACGCCCGTTGGGACGGCGCAGTTTGCCAGCGCGCAAGCCCTAGCGGACCATGTCCAGGCGACGCTTGGGCGGCCCGTGGTCCTGGTCGCGCCTGATGCGCGGCCTGTGCGGCGCGTGGGCTGGTGCACCGGCGGCGCGCAAGGCTATTTTGAATCCGCGATCGCAGCCGGGGTGGACGCGTTCATCACAGGGGAAATCTCCGAGCCGCAGGCGCACTATGCGCGCGAATGCGGCGTTGCCTTTCTGGCCTGCGGCCATCACGCCACCGAACGCTACGGGGCGCCTGCCGTGGCCGCCCATGTCGCGGCCGAGCTGGGGCTGGCGCATGAATTCATCGACATCGACAACCCGGCATGAAACCCATTGCCATCACGCTCGGCGATCCGGCCGGCATCGGTCCCGAGATCATTGCCAAGGCATTCCGGGATGCGCCGCAGGCCGTCGGCGGCTGCTTCGTGGCCGGCGACGTGGCCGCGGTGCGAAGGGCCGTGCAATGCATTGCCGCAACGGGGCAGGTGGCGGTGCCGGTGGTCGCCATTGACTCTCCGGCAGACGCCCTGGGCTTGCCGCCGCGGTGCATTGGTGTGTTGCAAGTGACGCCGCTGGGCGATCTGCCTGCCCTGGGGCAGGTCAGCGCGCGTGCCGGCCGCATGGCGGCCGATGCCGTGCGATGGGCCGCCCGCGCTGCGTTGCGGGGCGACGTGGCAGCACTGGTGACCGCGCCCTTGCACAAGGAGGCGCTGGCGGCCGCTGGCGAGCCCTTTCCCGGACATACCGAGTTGCTCCAGGCGGAGGCGGCGCTGCACCAGGCCGTGGCGCTGGACCACATGCCGGTACGCATGATGCTGGCCAACGACGAATTGCGCACCGTACTGGTGAGCATCCACCTGTCGTTGCGCGACGCCATCGACGCCGTGACGCAGGACAACGTGTTGCAGACGCTGCGCATCACCGGCCAGGCCATGCGGCAGGCATTGGGCCGGGCGCCGCGTATCGCGGTGGCGGGCCTGAACCCCCATGCAGGGGAGGGTGGCCTGTTCGGGCGCGAAGAGCTCGATGTGATCGCTCCGGCCATGGCGGCTGCCCGCGCCGAAGGGCTGGATGTGCACGGCCCCCATGCGCCCGACACGGTGTTCATGCGCGCGCGAACCGGAGAGTTCGACGTGGTCGTGGCGATGTACCACGACCAGGGGCTGATCCCGGTGAAGTACCTGGGCGTGGAACGCGGCGTGAACGTCACGCTCGGGTTGCCGCTGGTGCGCACCAGCCCGGACCATGGCACCGCGTTCGACATTGCGGGCACGGGGCATGCCGACGCGGGCAGCCTGATCCAGGCCCTGCACATGGCTCGGCGTCTGAGCGCGCCGACGCCGGACTGAGCAGCCTACTTCTTCAGGTTGTCTCGGATCTCGCGCAACAGCTGGATGTCCTCGGGCACCACGGCCGGTGCGGGCGCGGGCGGCGGCGCTTCGCGCTTGAGCCGGTTGATCTGCTTGACCATCAGGAAAATGATGAAGGCCAGGATCACGAAATTGACCAGGATCGTGAGGAAATTGCCCCAGGCAAACACCGGAACCCCGGCCTTGGTCAGGTCGGCCAGCGTGCGCGGGACGCCGGCCGGAATGCTGCCCAGCACGACGAACTTGTTGGAAAAGTCGAGCTCTCCCACCGCCAGGCTGACCACCGGCATGATGATGTCCTTGACCAGCGAATCGACGATCTTCCCGAACGCGGCGCCGATGATCACGCCTACTGCCAGGTCGACCACGTTGCCCTTGATGGCGAACTCCCTGAATTCCTTCATCATTCCCATGTTGTGTGCTCCAGTTGCGAGGACTTGGGAGTATTGCCGCTGAGTACCGGCTGTCAAGGCCGTGCAACGCGTTGAAATCGCCTTTTTCGCTCGGCTACAATCGCGGGTTGACCCTAATACGCGACGAGCATCGAGGATCCCCCATGAGTGATACCCCAGTCGACACCAGCAAGCGGACGTGGCTCATTGCGTCCACCTGCGCCGGTGCTGTGGGCGGCGTGGCAACCGCCGTTCCGTTTGTGAGCACCTTCCAGCCTTCCGAGAAGGCCAAGGCGGCCGGCGCCGCTGTCGAGGTGGACATCTCCGCGCTCAAGCCCGGCGAGAAGCTCACCGTCGAATGGCGCGGCAAGCCCGTGTGGATCATGAAGCGCACGCCCGACCAGGTCGCTTCGCTCAAGAAGACCGATGGCCAAGTAGCCGACCCCAAGTCCGAGCGCAAGGCCTATCCCACGCCCGACTACGCCCGCAACGAGACCCGCTC
This sequence comes from Ramlibacter sp., assembly GCA_041905405.1. Classification (GTDB taxonomy): domain Bacteria; phylum Pseudomonadota; class Gammaproteobacteria; order Burkholderiales; family Burkholderiaceae_C; genus RAM1. The sequence continues at coordinate 110,823 of JAYRLC010000004.1, forward strand.
CATCAAGCCGGACGTGTTCGTGGCCGTTGGCATCTGCACCCACCTGGGCTGCTCGCCTGGCGACAAATTCGCCGCCGGCCCGCAGCCGTCGCTGCCTGACGACTGGCAGGGCGGCTTCCTCTGCGCCTGCCACGGCTCGACCTTCGATCTGGCCGGCCGTGTGTTCAAGAACAAGCCCGCGCCGGACAACCTTGAAGTCCCGCCCCACATGTACCTGTCGGAAGCCAAGCTCCTGATCGGTGAAGACAAGAAGGCCTGAGGAAGACAACCATGGCTGAATTCAAGGAAATTTCCCCCAACGCCAGCGCCGGTGAAAAGCTGCTCAACTGGGTGGACAACCGCTTTCCCGCAAGCAAGCTGTACAAGGAGCACCTGTCCGAGTACTACGCGCCCAAGAACTTCAACTTCTGGTATTTCTTCGGCTCGCTGGCCCTGCTGGTGCTGGTGATCCAGATCGTGACCGGCATCTTCCTGGTCATGCACTACAAGCCCGACGCCAGCGTGGCGTTTGCGTCCGTCGAATACATCATGCGCGACGTACCCTGGGGCTGGTTGATCCGCTACATGCACTCGACCGGCGCGTCTGCATTCTTTGTCGTGGTGTACCTGCACATGTTCCGCGGCCTGCTGTACGGCAGCTACCGCAAGCCGCGCGAGCTGGTCTGGATCTTCGGTTGCGCGATCTTCCTGTGCCTGATGGCCGAGGCCTTCATGGGCTACCTGCTGCCCTGGGGTCAGATGTCCTATTGGGGCGCCCAGGTGATCGTGAACCTGTTCTCCGCGATCCCGTTCGTGGGCCCGGACCTGGCGCTGCTGATCCGCGGCGACTACGTGGTGTCCGATGCCACGCTGAACCGCTTCTTCAGCTTCCACGTCATCGCCGTGCCGCTGGTGCTGCTGGGCCTCGTCGCCGCGCACATCATCGCGCTGCACGAAGTGGGCTCCAACAACCCCGACGGTGTCGAGATCAAGGCCAACAAGGACAAGAACGGCATCCCGGTGGATGGCATCCCGTTCCACCCGTACTACACGGTGCACGACATCCTGGGCGTGAGCGTCTTCCTGATGGCGTTCACGGCGGTGATCTTCTTCGCGCCTGAATTCGGCGGCTACTTCCTGGAGTACAACAACTTCATCCCGGCCGATCCGCTGAAGACCCCGCTGCACATCGCGCCGGTCTGGTACTTCACGCCGTTCTACTCCATGCTGCGTGCCATCACGACCGAAATGATGTACGTGCTGGTGCTGTGCGTGGTGGCGGGTGCTGCGCTCTCGGTCACGCGCTTCAAGATCCCCTCCCTGTTCAAGGGGCTGATCATCGGCGCCGCGGTCGTGGCCGTGGCCGTGATGCTCGCGATCGACGCCAAGTTCTGGGGCGTGGTCGTCATGGGTGGCGCCGTCATCATCCTTTTCTTCCTGCCCTGGCTGGACTTCAGCCCGGTCAAGTCCATCCGCTACCGTCCCGACTGGCACAAGTACCTGTACGGTGTGTTCGTCGTCAACTTCCTCATTCTGGGCTACCTGGGCGTTCAACCCCCGTCGCCCATCGGCGAGCGCGTTTCGCAGGTCGGCACGCTGTTCTACTTCGGTTTCTTCCTGCTGATGCCGTGGTGGAGCCGGCTGGGCGAGTTCAAACAGGTGCCGGACCGCGTCACCTTCGCCGCGCATTAAGCTGGAGACGACAACAATGAAAAAGCTCATCCTCACGTTGATCGCGGCCTTGGGCATCGTCACGGGCGCGCACGCCGCTGGCGGTGGCATTGCCTGGGACAAGGCGCCCAAGAACACCAACGACCTGGCCACCCTGCAAAACGGCGCCAAGCTGTTCGTCAACTACTGCCTGAACTGCCATTCGGCGGCGTTCATGCGTTACAACCGGCTGCAGGACATCGGCCTGACCGAGCAGCAGATCAAGGACAACCTCCTGTTCGGTTCGGCCAAGGTCGGCGACACCATGAAGGCGTCCATCGATCCCAAGCAGGCCGCCGAATGGTTCGGCGCCAATCCGCCCGACCTGACGCTGGTGGCCCGTTCGCGCTCCGGCCATGGCGGCACCGGTGCAGACTACCTGTACACCTACCTGCGTACTTACTACCGCGACGACACCAAGGCCACGGGTTGGAACAACCTGGCGTTCCCCAACGTGGGTATGCCGCACGCGCTGTGGGAACTGCAGGGCGAGCGTCGCCCGCTCTTCGAGGAACGCAAGGAGCATGGCCACGAAGTGAAGGTCTTCAAGGGCTGGGAGCAGGTTTCTGCCGGTACGCTGACGCCGTTGCAGTACGACCAGGCTGTGGGCGACCTCGTGAACTACATGCAATGGATGTCCGAACCCGCCCAGAACACGCGTGTTCGCGTGGGCGTCTGGGTGCTGCTGTTCCTGGGTGTTTTCACCGTGATCGCCTGGCGCCTCAACGCGGCGTTCTGGAAAGACATCAAGTAACCGGACGCGGCCCGGCCAGGCCGGGCCTGCGACCCTGCGGAGTGGGCTGCTTTTGCGCACCCACTCTTTTTTGATTTAAGGAGCCTACATCATGATGGTGCTGTATTCGGGAACCACCTGCCCTTTCTCCCACCGCTGCCGGTTCGTGCTGTTCGAAAAGGGCATGGACTTTGAAATCCGTGATGTCGACCTGTACAACAAGCCTGAAGATATCAACGTTATGAACCCGTACGGCCAGGTCCCGATTCTGGTCGAACGCGATCTGATCCTGTACGAGTCGAACATCATCAACGAGTACATCGACGAGCGCTTCCCCCACCCGCAGCTCATGCCCGGCGATCCCGTGGACCGCGCGCGCGTGCGCCTGTTCCTGCTGAACTTCGAGAAGGAGCTCTTCGTTCACGTGAGCACACTGGAGTCGCGCGCCGCCAAGAGCAACGAGAAGGCACTGGAAAAGGCCCGCGCCCACATCCGCGACCGCCTGACGCAGCTGGCTCCCGTGTTCCTGAAGAACAAGTACATGCTGGGCGAGAACTTCTCGATGCTGGACGTGGCCATTGCCCCGCTGCTGTGGCGCCTGGACTACTACGGCATCGACCTCAGCAAGAACGCCGCGCCGCTGCTCAAGTATGCAGAGCGCATCTTCTCGCGTCCGGCTTATATCGAGGCGCTGACGCCCTCTGAAAAGGTCATGCGGAAGTAAGACGGGTCGCCATGAACGCCCTGGAGTCCACGTCCACCCGCCCGTACCTGATCCGGGCGTTGTACGACTGGTGCACGGACAACGGCTTCACGCCGTATGTCGCGGTGCTGGTGGACGACTCGGTGCAGGTGCCGCGCGAATACGTCAAGAACGGCGAGATCGTGCTGAACATCAGCTTCGACGCGACGAGCTCGCTGAAGCTGGGCAACGAGTTCATCGAATTCAAGGCGCGCTTTGCCGGCACCGCACGTGAAATCATGGTTCCGGTCAACCGCGTCATTGCCATTTATGCGCGCGAGAACGGACAGGGCATGGCTTTCCCGATACCGGCCGCTGGCGCCGCCCCAGGGGCCGAAGGGGTCAAGGCATCGCCGTTGAGCAGCGTGCCGGCAGCACCCGCCACGGGCCTCGCAGGGACAGAGAGCGATCCGCGTGTGGTGCAACTCGTCACGGCGGAAGCGACCGAAGGCAGCACACCACCAGAGCAGCCCGAACCTCCCAAACCGCCCTCTGGACCGCGTCCCGCGTTGAAGCGGGTCAAGTGAACACAAGGCCGACGCAGCCTTAGAATCGCGGAACGCCGATTTAGCTCAGTTGGTAGAGCAACCGCCTTGTAAGCGGTAGGTCATCAGTTCGAATCCGATAATCGGCACCATCCCCATCTTCTGTTACCTGGCGGGCATTTGTACCTTCACCCGAATTGAGGTAACCTCCCACCCCCGGTCGCGCAAACGGGTCAGCAGTGCGGGAAGCACCTGTCTCAATTTGGCGGCTGCGGCGTTGCTACTGACCAGCAGGCACCATTCGGCCCCTTCCACGGGGCCTGCACTGATGGCGGGGCGCAGCGGGGCAGGAATCAACAGTTCCACCGCCTTGAGCCTTTCGCGCGAATCACGCGCCAACTCCGCCAGTCTTGCCAGTGTCGGCGAGTCCTGGGCGGCCTGTTGCAGCGTGACCGGGTGATTGCGGCGATCCATGGTGGCGTGGCTTTGAGGGGATAACGGTGCATTTCATTATCACGGATGCATGGCTTGCCAGAAGCCGCGCCATTCACCTGAGCGGCACTCGGCTGGCCTTTGCGGTCGTCACGCTTTCCCTTGTGCTGATGGTCATGGCCGCAGGCCTGTACCACTGGGTATTTCTCAAGGGTGCGCGTGAGGGATGGCCTGTCATCGGATCCCTGGTGCGGTTGATGGTGCGCGACGAATTCGAGCAGCGTGACCGCTTCATGCGCGAGAACCTGGACGCCATGGCCCGCAAGCTGGGGGAGATGCAGGCCAAGCTGGTGCAACTGGAGGCGCTGGGCGAGCGCGTGTCGGGCCTGGCCGGCGTGAATCCCGCGGAAATCCGCACCACGCCAGGCCGGGGCGGCGCGCTGGTTTCGGGCCGGCCGCTTAGCATGGACGAATTGCAGGCAACCCTTGCCGACCTGGACAGGCTGGCCGACCAGCGTGTCGACCTGCTGACAGTCATGGAGTCGCGCCTGTTTGACCAGAAGATCAAACGCATGATGGTGCCGACGCAACTGCCTGTCTCCGGCAACCTGGGGTCGACGTTCGGTTGGCGCATCGACCCCTTCACAGGGCGGTCCGCCCTGCACACGGGGCTGGACTTTCCCGCCATGCCTGGCACGTCTATCCATGCGGCCGCAGGTGGCGTGGTGGTGGCGCAGGAGTTCCATGCCGAGTACGGCAACATGATCGAGATCGACCATGGCAATGACCTGATCACCCGCTACGCCCATGCGTCACGTGTGTTTGTGCGCAAGGGCGATCTGATCAAGCGCGGCCAGAAATTGGCTGAGGTTGGCACCACGGGCCGTTCCACAGGTCCGCACCTTCACTTTGAGGTTCTGGTCCAGGGCGTGCCGCAGGATCCACAGAAATTCCTTCAGGCGGGTCAGAACCTGGCACCGCCACAGGTGGCGCAGGCCGGGACCGCCGCCCCCGCACAGGCGCCTGCACACAGGTAAAATCCCTGGCTGCGCTTTCGCCGCCCCGGTGCTCTTGCATCGGGTGGTGCGGGCCCCATTTCTTCCTGATTCAACAAAGGATCGCGCTGCCCTGCGGCCCCGGCGGGCTGGCAGGGCGGTAACGCATTCATGGCCACCAACTTCCTGACCAAAATTTTCGGCAGCCGCAACGACCGGCTTCTGCGGCAGTACCGCAAGACGGTGGATCGCATCAATGCGCTGGAATCCTCCTATGAAAAACTCAGCGACGAGGCGCTGCGCGCCAAGACCGCGGAGTTCAAGGAGCGCGTCGCGGGCGGGGAAAGCCTGGACGCCGTGCTGCCCGAGGCATTTGCCGTGGTGCGCGAGGGCTCCAAACGCATCATGAAGATGCGACATTTCGACGTGCAGATGCTGGGCGGTATGTCGCTGCACAACGGCAAGATCTCGGAAATGCGCACCGGCGAAGGCAAGACGCTGACGGCGACGTTGCCGGTGTACCTGAACGCACTGACCGGCAAGGGCGTGCATGTGGTGACGGTCAACGACTACCTGGCCAACCGCGATGCGCAGTGGATGGGGCGGTTGTACAACTTCCTCGGCCTGACCGTGGGCGTGAACCTGCCCAACATGCCGCGCGAAGAAAAGCAGGCCGCCTACCGCGCCGACATCACCTACGGGACCAACAACGAATTCGGCTTTGACTACCTGCGCGACAACATGGTCTACGAGGTGGCGGACCGCGTGCAGCGCGGGCTGAACTACGCCATCGTGGACGAGGTTGACTCCATCCTGATCGACGAGGCCCGCACGCCGCTGATCATCAGCGGACAGGCGGAAGACCATACCGAGCTGTACATCGCGATGAACCGCGTGGTGCCGCTGCTGACGCGCCAGGAGGGCGAGGCCGATCCCCGCACCGGCGAAGGCGTGACCAAGCCTGGCGACTTCACGCTGGACGAAAAGTCGCACCAGGTGTTCCTGACCGAGCAGGGTCACGAGAACGCCGAGCGCATACTCTTCAACCTGGGCCTTATCGCCGAGGGCGCCTCGCTCTACGATCCTGCCAACATCTCGCTGATGCATCACCTGTATGCGGCGTTGCGGGCCAATCACCTGTACCACCGTGACCAGCATTACGTGGTGCAGAACGGCGAGATCGTCATCGTCGACGAATTCACCGGTCGCCTGATGGCAGGGCGCCGCTGGAGCGACGGTCTGCACCAGGCCGTGGAGGCCAAGGAAGCCGTGGCCATCCAGGCCGAGAACCAGACGCTGGCGTCCATCACCTTCCAGAACTACTTCCGCCTGTACGGCAAGCTGTGCGGCATGACGGGCACGGCCGATACCGAGGCCTATGAATTCCAGGAAATTTACGGCCTGGAAACGGTGGTCATTCCGCCCAACCGGCCGAGCCGCCGCGAGGACCAGCTGGACCGCGTCTACAAGACCACGCGCGAAAAGTACGAGGCCGCGATCAAGGACATCCGCGAGTGCTACGAGCGCGGCCAGCCTGTGCTGGTGGGCACGACCTCGATCGAGAACTCCGAGATCATCGACAAGCTGCTGGACAAGGAAGGGCTGCCGCACCAGGTGCTCAACGCCAAGCAGCATGCACGGGAAGCCGACATCGTCGCGCAGGCGGGCCGCCAGAAGATGATCACCATTGCCACCAACATGGCTGGCCGTGGCACCGACATCGTGCTGGGCGGCAACGTGGAAAAGGCCATTGCCGCCCTGGAGGCCGACGAGAGCCTGGACGCCGCGGCAAAGCAGGTTCAGGCAGCTGCGCTGCGCGAGCAGTGGACCAAGGACCACGAAGCGGTCAAGGCCCTGGGGGGCCTGCGGATCATCGCGACGGAGCGCCACGAATCACGCCGTATCGACAACCAGCTGCGTGGCCGTTCAGGCCGCCAGGGCGACCCGGGGTCGTCGCGCTTCTACCTGAGCCTGGACGACCCGCTCATGCGGATCTTTGCCGGCGACCGCGTCAAGGCGATCATGGACCGCCTGAAGATGCCGGAGGGCGAAGCGATCGAAGCGGGCATCGTCACGCGCAGCATCGAAAGCGCGCAGCGCAAGGTCGAGGCCCGCAACTTCGACATCCGCAAGCAGCTGCTCGAATACGACGACGTGAGCAACGACCAGCGCAAGGTGATCTACCAGCAGCGCAATGACATCCTGGACGCCCAGGATCTCACCGCGCAGATCGCCTCTCTGCGCGAGGGCTGCTTTACCGATCTGACGCGGCAGTATGTGCCTGCCGAATCGGTGGAAGACCAGTGGGATATTCCCGGTCTGGAACGGGTGCTGGCCGAGGATTGGCAGATGACGTTGGCGCTGGCCGCCGAAGTTGAAGCGTCGAGCGCGATCACCGACGAAGACATCGTCGAAAAGGTGCTGGCGTCAGCCAATGCGGCCTTTGATGCCAAGGTTGCGCTGATTGGCGGCGAGCAGTTCACGCAATTCGAGCGCATGGTGCTGCTGCAAAGCATCGACACCCACTGGCGAGAGCACCTGAGCGCGCTGGACTACCTGCGCCAGGGCATTCACCTGCGCGGCTATGCCCAGAAGCAGCCCAAGCAGGAGTACAAGCGCGAGGCATTCGAACTCTTCGGCCAACTGCTGGACCAGGTGAAGAACGACGTCACCAAGGTGCTGATGACCGTTCGCGTCCAGTCCAGCGAGCAGATCGGCGAAGCCGCCGACGCGCTGGAGGCGCGCGCCGAAAACATTGCCAACGTGACCTACACCGCGCCGACCGAGACGGGTGAAGCTGAGACGGTCGCCGATGCAGCCACGGCCAGCAGTGGTGCCGGTGCAGATGGAACGCCGCGTGTGGGCCGCAACGATCCCTGCCCCTGCGGCAGCGGCAAGAAATACAAGCATTGCCACGGCAAGCTGGCCTGAAATCCGCTGGCGGCCAGACGACCGCTCTGGCTGCCCGAAGGCGCGGGGCCTGCCGGGATTGTTAGTACAAACTTCCCAATTGTCGGCGTCAATGCCGCATTAGGGAGCAATCCCGAGGCTCACCCCTGTCAAGTTTGACAGGGGTGTCGGGGCGTCACAGTCTGTTTCGAACTTCAATCGATGCACCATTTTTACGAGGTGCCTATGGAAGTACTTGAAAAGGCCGTGTCCGCGAACCCGGTCAATCCCCCGTTGGGAGCCCAATTGCAGCGTCGGCTGGCGGAATTCGCGCCACGTTTTACACAGGAGTGGAGCGGCCGGTTCGTGACACATGGCCGGGCCGCGGGGCCCGATGCCGTGCGGCTGGACGGCAATGACTACCTGTCGGTGACGGGCCATCCGGCGATCGTGCAGGCGCAGCTCGACTCCCTGCGCCAGGACAGGGAGTTCGTCATTCAGTCCGGGGTCTTCCATCTGGACGGCCACCCTGCAGGCCAGCTCGAAGATGCCATCGCGGGCTGGATCGGCAAGGATGACGGCTACGTCTGCCAATCGGGCTATACCGCTAACCTCGGATTGATCCAGGTGGCCGCCGATCCGCAGACGCCGGTATACATCGACATGCTTGCCCACATGTCTCTGTGGGAAGGCGCGCGCGCATCGGGCGCTCCCATCCACCCCTTTCGCCACAACGACCCCGCGCACCTGGCCAAGATGGCTGCGCGTCACGGGCCGGGACTGGTCGTGGTGGACTCCGTCTACAGCACCACAGGCGCGCTGTGTCCCGTGGCTGAAATGGTGGACGTCGCCGAACGCCATGGGTGCATGATGCTGGTGGATGAATCGCATTCACTGGGCACGCACGGTCCCGCCGGCGCAGGGCTGTGCGCCCAGCTGGGCCTGACGGATCGCGTGCACTTCATCACGGCCAGCCTGGCCAAGGCTTTTGCGGGCCGTGCGGGTTTCTTTACCGCCCCCAAGGAGTTGCGCAACTACCTCATGTGCCACAGCTTTCCGGGCATCTTCAGCTCGGCGTTGCTGCCCCACGAAATCGCCGGCCTGCGCGCGACGCTGGAGGTGATCCGCGCAGCGGACGATGCACGCATGAAGCTCCAGTCGAATACCCGCCGCCTGCGCCGCAGCCTGACCGACATGGGATATCCCATTCACCAGGGCAGCGAACAGATCATCGCGCTGGAGGTGGGCATCGAGTTCGACACGCTGGCGCTGCGCGACGAACTGGAGGCCCGGGGCGTGTTCGGCGCGGTGTTCTGCGCCCCCGCCACCAGCCGCAACCGTGCCATGGTGCGCCTGACGCTCAATGCCGCGCTGACCGATGCCGAGATGGGCCACGTGGAGTGGGCCGCAAGGGACGTGCTGTCCGCGGCCAGGCCTTGGGACTGGCCCATTGCCAAGCGCGGCCGGGCGTCGGCTTCCTGAGGGCGCTCAGCCCTGGACGCTGCGGTGTTCCTGCCGCGCCAGCCAGTGGCCGAAACTGTTGGTCGGGTCGGGGCACAGCTCAGGCGGAACGGCGAACAGCGCACCGAGCAGGTTTTCTTCGCGCCCGATGGTGAACGCGGGATTCAGCTCGGGCGGTGCGCCGTGTCCCAGTGCCTGGCGCAGTTCCAGGTCCGCGAGCCGGCGTCCCTGGCGGATGTCCGTGGCCGCGGCCGTTCCCAGGCCTTCGGATTCGGCAAGCGATGCCAGGTCTTCCAGGCCGGCGGTGGGCTCCAGCTGCAGCCAGGACACCTGGCCGTTGGCATCCATGCCCAGCACGCCGAACGGGTCACCGATGACCACATGCTCGACCCAGCGTTTGGCGACGAAGTCGGTCAGGTCGCGACCGATGGACGGCACCCGCAGCAGCGCGTTTTGCTGCGGCGTCAGCGTCGCGCGCCAGATCTGCGAATGGCGCGGGTTGGGTGTGGACATCAGGTGCTCCACCGCGTCGATGAGCCGGTGGGAAATATCCGGTGTCTGCTTGGCCAGGAACTGGTCGATGAGGCCCCGGTTGAAGGCATTGACCGCAACCTGCTCATCGGCCTGGCCTGTCAGCAGCACGCGTGAGCCGGGCCAGTCCACCAGCTCACCCAGGGCCTGGAGTCCGTCCATGGCCGGCATGGAGTAGTCGACCACGCACACGCGGGTGAGCGCGTAGCGCTCGGTGTATTTGGACCAGTAGCCCAGCAGTTGGGGGATCAGCGGCTTGCCCTCGCGCCAGTGTTCCACCAACTGCTGCTGGTTCCAGGCATCCGCTTCCCAGAATGGTGGCTCCTGCTGCAGGTAGTTGATGCAGTCGTGCGGGCGCAGGAACAGCTTCAGGTTCCAGTGCCGCGGCAGCACCAGGGCGAGCATCTCCAGGTAGTCCGGGTCATCGTCCAGAAAGACCACGGTGCCGGGCCGTTGAAACAGGGCGAAGCTCATGGGAAAAGTCCCGCGGGAGGATGGAAGGGTCTGGACATTGTGCTAGGGCAGAAGTGGCAGTTCAATGGTGAAGATGGCGCCGCGTGTGGGTTCGGACTTGACGCGTATGGAGCCCCGCGCGCTTTGCACGACCTGCTTGCAGAACGCGAGCCCGAGTCCGTGGCCGCTACCGCGGTCGGTCGAAAAGAATGGCTCGAAGATGCGCCGCTGCAAATCCGCCTCGATGCCCACGCCCTGATCGGTCAGGACAATGCGGCCACGCTCGTGCAGCGTACCCACCTCGATCAGCAGATCGCCCGGCCGGCTGGCCGTGGTGGCCGCGGCCAGCGAGCGCAGGGCATTCTTGACCAGGTTGTCGATGACCTGCGAAAAAAGCGCCTGTGAGCCTTCGAAGCGAAAGTCCTGGTGAACCTGCAGCACCACGCATTCGCGCTCCTTCGTGCTGCGGAAAGGGTATTCGCGCAGGGCGTTCTGTACGAGCGCTGCCGCCGAAATCGTTTCCTTGTGCCGCGGCAGGCGAAGGATGCGCGCATTGGCGATCTGCGTGTCGATCTGGTGGTTCATGTTGCGCACCAGCGTGTGCAGCCGCGTGCCCAGCAGTTCGAGCTTCTGGGCGCCCGCAGCGGAAGCATGGGCCGCCTCGTTGCGCACGGCGTCGCCGACCAGGGACATGGTGGCCAGGGGCGTGCGCAGTTCATGCGCCATGATGCCCATGGTGGCCAGCGTGTAGTTGATCTGTTCGCGCCGCAGGTTGGACGACGACAGGCCCAGCATCAGCGCCATGTACCAGCTGAACGCCAGCACGATGGAGTTGGTGGCGATCAGCGCTCCCGTCATCGGTGGCATGTCGGGGCCGAAGGCCCGGAACAGCAGCCAGGCCACGAGACCGCCGCTCGCCGAGCCCAGCGTGGCGATCCGCCAGTCCGTGAGGTGGTAGTAGATCAGGAACATGGCGCTCATGGTGGCGAGCCAGACGGCATTGCCGCCATTGCACAGGTACATCCATGAAAAGAACACGGGCAAGGTGATCCAGAAAATCGCGGTGAAAACCGCCGCCGACGCGCGGCTGGGCGGGCTGCTGTAAATGGGCCTGAACAGGAGCAGTAGCAAGCCCAGCGAACACATCAGAAGCCGCAGGCCCAGGGGCTCGTAGGGCTGGGGCAGCAGCTTCCCCCAGAACAGGTAGAAAAGCGGATGACCGATCGCCGTGGACAGGCCCAGCGCACGAATGCGCCAGCGAGACGGATGCAGGATGGGCTCCAGCAGCGGACGCACGATTTCTGTGGTCAACGTGGAGCGCAAGCTCACCGATGCCTGCCGGGCCGTACTGCGCGCCCGGGTCAGCATATCCATCTTCCTCAACGATGCGAAGGTTGTGCGGTTGGTCACAAGTATTGATGATATTGTCGTTGCCTCTGCAGCTATGGGACCGGCGGATTGATGGGAGTACCTGTTAACTTTGACAGTGTGGGGTTGGACGGCATCCTCAACGACTGGGTTTGCGCGCTGCGCGAGTTCTCGGTCGAAGCGGTCGTCGTGCTGGGCCCCGACCCATTTGGCAGCATGGAAGACCGCCAGGTCCTGGCCGTGCATCCGCCGCTGATCAGTGATGCCGCCGTGGCCCTGGCTGAAAGCCGTGATTTCGGCGCGCCCTGGCGGGAGTCGGATGCGCCGCTGGTGGCGTGGCAGCACATTGCAAAGTCGGACCACCTGAGCGTGAGCCGCTGGCGCCTTCTGGCGCTTGCACATGGTTATCAGACCGTCATCCGCGTGGAGTTCTCGTTGCCTGCGGGTCGTGCGTTCGAATGCTTCATGTTCAGCCCGCGTGAATTGAATGACCGGGCCGAGGCGGCCTCGCTGGTCTGGTCCGCCTTGAATATCTGGCCGCTGGTCAAGCGCTCGATCGCGCAGGCGCGTTCCATGTTGAGTCCACGCGAGCGCGAATGCCTGGCGCTGGCGTTCAGCGGCATGACCGCCCGCGAAAGCGCGGCGCGCCTGCGCTGCAGCGACCGCACCGTCAATTACCACTTGGCCAACGCCATGAACAAGCTCAAGGTGGACAACAAGATGGCGGCGATTCAGCGCGCATGCTGGATGGGCGCCATTTGAGCCGCCGCATTGGGTTTATATTGGCGGGCGGCATTCGCCAGGAGCGCACACCTTCATGAACGATCACGACCGCACCGCATCCCTGATGTCACCGGGCAAGCTGGCGCGGCTGAAGCCGCAGGCGGCCGCCACGCCGCAGGCGTGGCTGGACCGCATGGCCGCCGACGTGGGGCGTCTGCAGGTGGAAAACCTCAGCGGAGTGCACCAGGCGCTTGAGCAGCAAGCCACGTCCGGCGCGGGCCTGGGCGTTGCGGCCGACCTGCAGGCCCTGGCCGCGACGCAGCAGCAACTGGACTTCGATCTGCTGCAGACACGCGGCTGGTGGGCCCGAACTACCGGCAAGGCACGCAGCGCCGGAGCCGAATTCGCCGAGCAGGTCGAGCAGACCCAGGCGTGCCTGCGTGCCGTGACGGCCGCAGGCGCGGCGCTGGATGGCAAACATGCCCGGGAATCGGCCGCGACCGAAAAAACGCTTGTGACGCTGGAGGTCGAATTCCGCGCGCTGGACGGGATCGTGGAGCAGGGCGCCCGGTGGCTTCAGGACATGCGTGGGCAATTGCAGCAGCGCCATGCTGCGGCGACCGCGGCAGCAGATCCTGCCGCGCAGCAGAAGGTGCGCGAGGATGCCGCGCGCTGCGAGATCCTTGTTGCGCGCCTGAAGGCCCTGCGCGCCCTTGGCGCCACGGCGCAGCAGGCGCTGGCCCAGACGCGCCAGACGCAGGCGGCCCGGGGCGCACTCGCGCAGCAGCTGGCGCAAGCGCTGGCGGCGACAGGGCGCAACTGGAGCGGACGGATGGCCGCGCTGGCGGAGGCCGCCCAGGCCGGGTCCGGCAGCCCGCAACTGAGCACCGAGGCGCCGATGGAAATCCACCGCAATCTTCAGGAGCAGGTGACGCAGGCGCTGGCAGCCTGCGCCGGGCTTGCCGAACAGGAGCAGGCCACCGCCGCGACGCTCGGCCAGCTGGGGCAACAGATCGCCGCCGCGAGAGAGGCCTGATTGCCACCATGAGCTTTCTGGCCATCGACATCGGAAACACGCGCCTGAAATGGGCGCACTACGACCATCCTCGCGCGGGCGCCAGACTGCTGGCCCACGGCGCCGAATTCCTGGAGAACATCGACAGGCTTGCCGAAGGCGACTGGGCTGCCTTGCCGCAGCCGTCGCGCATGCTGGGCTGCGTGGTGGCCGGCGATGCGGTCAAGCGCCGCGTCGAAGAGCAGATGGAGATATGGGACGTCACGCCGCAGTGGGTGGTGTCCAGTGTCGAGGAAGCCGGCCTGGTCAACGGCTATGACCATCCCACACGGCTGGGCTCGGACCGCTGGGTGGCCATGATTGGCGCGCGTCACCGCATGCTGGCGCGCGAAGCGGCGCGGCCGATGGTGGTGGTCATGGTCGGCACGGCCGTGACGGTGGAGGCCGTTGACGCCACAGGGCGGTTTCTGGGCGGACTCATCCTGCCGGGGCACGGCATCATGTTGCGCGCGCTGGAGTCCGGCACCGCCGGTCTGCATGTACCCACGGGTGAGGTGCGCGAGTTTCCCACCAACACCAGCGACGCGCTCACCAGCGGCGGCACCTATGCCATCGCGGGTGCGGTGGAGCGCATGGTGCAGCACGTGCGGCACCACTGCGGCGCCGAGCCGGCCTGCTTCATGACGGGCGGCGCGGGGTGGAAGATGGCGCCCAGCATGTCCGTGCAGTTCGAGCTGGTGGACAGCCTGATCTTCGACGGCCTGCTTGAAATCGCCGCGCGCCGCTGGCCGGGGTGAACACCGGCCAGTGAGGTCAGCGCGGCCTTGGCGCGGACTTCAGCCCGACAGACCGTCCACGGCCTGGAACATCGACTGCCGGGCCTGGCTGATGATCTGCCCCTTCCAGGTGTCCGTGTCGGTGTAGAAGGCATTGAGCATCTGCGCGCGGATCTGCGCGGCCAGTGCCGGCGATGCCTCGGGGTGCTGGTGCAGCCAGTGTTCGCCGCGCAGCGCCTGCATCACCTCCAGCACCGGCAGGGTGCCGTATTCCATGGCGATGCCGGTGTACTCGGCCTGCGGGCACTCGTCATATATGCTGGTCCACATGAGCCCGGTCAGGAAGGCCGATGTGGATGAGCCGTCGTAGATGGACGTCACGGGCGTGGCACCGCCGCCGTCCCACCATTGCCGCGCGCGGGCCACGGCGGCGTCATCGTCGCGGCCGGCATAGATGCGTTCGCCCACGCCGCTGGGGCCCAGGCCCGTGTGGATGTCGATCCAGGCGATGCGCCGCGCGCGCGCGCCGTGTTCGCCCAGCACGCCGCGCAGCGTGGTGTTACTCCAAGTCGGCGCCGTGCCGCCAAAGAACAGACCACCCGGGAATTCATGCTGTCCGCGGGAGATCGCGGCCTGGTAGGCAGCCTCGCCGTTGCGGGCGATGAAGTCGTTGATGGCCGCGACGTTGTCGGGCGCAGGCGGCCATTGCGGGGGCAGCAGCAGCGGCTGCACTTCACGGTATGCCTCGTTGACGGGCAGCGGCTTGCTGAAGTCGTGGAAGTTGCGGTTCAGGTCCACGTTCTCGTGCGTCACACGGCGGATGTGCGAGAAGCCGTAGGGGTTCAGCGCATGCACGTACAGCACGGCCACGCCGGCATCGCGCGCCTTGGCACGCCACTGCGCATCGTGCAGCGCGTACACCTGGACGCCCGTGCCGCAGTAGCCTTCCGCGCCGTGGCAGGCGCTGCTCACGACCAGCAGGCTCCCGGCGTCGGCCGGACCGTCCAGCACGACATCCATTGCCAGTGTTTCGCCGTCGCGGCCTTTTTCGGGGTGGACGTGGGATTGCACCTGCAGGCCGGCCGTTGCGGCGGCCTCGAGGAACTTCGTGCGGGCCTGCGCGTAGGTGGAGGAAAACGCCTGGGCGACGCCGATCATTGCGCGTCCCCCGCCAGCCATTGCTCGGCCAGTTGCACCCAGAACGTGGCGCCCAGCGGAATCAGGTCGTCGTTGAAGTCGTAGCTCGGGTTGTGCAGCATGCAGGGGCCGCCGCCGTGGCCCATCTCGCGGTGCGCGCCGTCGCCGTTGGCAATGAAGCAGTACGCGCCGGGCTTGGCCTGCAGCATGAACGAGAAGTCTTCCGCGCCCATGGTGGGCTCCTGCACGTCGACGTTGGACTCGCCGACGATGCCGGCCATGACCTTGCGTGCGAACTCGGCTTCCTTCGCGTGGTTGATGGTCGGCGGGTAGTTGCGCACGAACTCGAATTCGCACTGCGTGTCGTGGGCCGCGCAGATGTGCTCGGCAATCTGCTTCATGCGCTTTTCGATCAGGTCCAGCACCTCGACAGTGAAGGTGCGCACCGTCCCCTGCAGCTCGCAGCTGTCGGGGATCACGTTGGTGGCTTCGCCCGCGTGAATCATGGTGACGCTGATCACGCCCGCGTCTACCGGTTTCTTGTTGCGGCTGATGATGGTCTGGAATGCCTGCACCATCTGGCAGGCCACAGGCACCGGGTCCACGCTGTTGTGCGGCAGGGCGGCGTGGCCGCCCTTGCCACTGATCGTGATCTTGAACTCGTTGCTGGAGGCCATGACGGGGCCGGGGCTCACGGCAAAGCGGCCGACCTGGGGGCCGGGCCAGTTGTGCATGCCGTACACGGCTTGCATCGGGAACTTGTCAAACAGGCCGTCGCTGATCATCTCGCGCGCACCGCCGCCTCCTTCCTCGGCCGGCTGGAAGATCAGGTACACCGTGCCATCGAAGTTGCGGTTCTTCGCCAGGTGCTGGGCTGCTGCCAGCAGCATGGCTGTGTGGCCGTCATGGCCGCACGCGTGCATCTTGCCGGTGTGCTTGCTCGCGTGGGCGAAGGTGTTGAACTCCTGCATGGGCAGCGCGTCGATGTCGGCGCGCAGGCCGATGGCGCGCGACGAGGTGCCGTTCTTCACGATGCCCACCACGCCGGTCTTGCCCAGCCCGCGGTGAATGGGAATGCCCCAGCTTTCCAGCTGGAGTGCAATCACGTCCGCGGTGCGGTTCTCTTCAAAGCAGAGTTCAGGGTGGGCATGGATGTCACGCCGGATCGCCGCGATGCCTGCAGCCTGCGTCACGAGGGAGTCGAGTATTTTCATCCTCCGAGTCTAGCCATGCCCCTGCGCTGACGCCAAGCGGAATTTCCGTGACAATTTGCCAATGGTTTCTCCCACATCCACGCCTTCCGCGCAGGGGCTGGCGCTTGCGCAAACTTTCGTGCGCATGAACACCGCCAGCGCCAACTCCAACCTGACGCTCATCCACTTCATACGCGACGAGTTGCACAAGCTCGGCGTGCGAAGCCGTTTGACTTACAACGCTGATCGCACCAAGGCCAATCTGTTCGCCACGCTGGGCGAGGGCAAACCCGCAGGAGTGATTCTTTCGGGTCACACCGACACCGTGCCCTGGGACGGCCAGGACTGGTCTGTCGGGCCGCTGGATGCCGTGGTGAAGGACGCGCGGCTGTATGGCCGCGGCTCCGCGGACATGAAGTCATTCATCGCGCTGGCGCTGGCCCATGCACCGCGGTTCCTGGAAAGCGACGCACCCTTTGCAGTGCACTTCGCATTCAGCTATGACGAGGAAGTGGGCTGCTTCGGTGTGCGCGAGCTGATCGCCGACATGCGTGACGCCGGCGTCTCGCCGCTGGCCTGCATCGTGGGCGAGCCGACAAGCATGGTGCCGGCCATCGCGCACAAGGGCGTGTACCGCTACCGCTGCTGCGTGCGGGGCAAGGAAGCGCATTCGTCGCTCACGCCGCAATCGGTCAACGCCATCGAGATGGCGGCGCGCGTGGTGGGAAGGCTGCGCGACATGGCCGAAGGCTTCGAGCGGGACGAGCTTCGCTATGAGGGCTTTGACGTGCCCTACAGCACCGCCAGCGTGGGCCAGTTCCACGGCGGCATCGCCGACAACGTCGTGCCGCGCGACGCGGAGTTTCGCTATGAATTCCGCAATCTGCCCACGGCCGACGCAGCCGCCATGCAGGCACAGATCGTCGCGCACGCGCGGTCGTTGGAACCTGCCATGAAGCGTGTCGCGCCCGACGCCGGTTTTTCGTTTGACACCATCTGTGAAGTTCCCAGCTTTCTGGGTTCGGCGCAGGATCCAGTCACGCGGCTGGCACAGCGGCTGTCTGGCGAGACCGGCACGACCCTGGTAGCGTTTGGCACCGAAGCGGGTCTGTTCAAGAAGGCGGGCATCCCGACCGTGGTGTGCGGGCCGGGAAGCATCACCCAGGCCCACCAGCCTGACGAATACGTGAGCCTGGAACAGCTGGCGCGTTGCGAGGCCTTCTTGCAGGGCCTGGCCGCAACGCGCTCGCTCGACTGAGGCGCGGGCCTTACTTCTTGGTGTCGTTTGGGCCCGGCGGGATCTTCTCGTTGAGCTTGTTGCCGGCGTCGCGCACGACGGACGCCGTTTTCTTGGCGCCGCTTTCCACGGCGTTGGCGGCCTTCTTGGCCGTGCGCTTGGTCGCCTTGGCAGCGTTGGATTTCTCCGCCTTCTTCACAACCTCGGCCTTGGGCTTGTTGGGGTTGGCCGCGTTCGGGTCGTTGGGGTAAGCCTCGCCAGCCTGGTTGCCCGTTCTGGCGCCGGGGCCCGTCGGGTTGGCGCTTTGCGCCGTGGCGTTCAGGGCCAGTGCGGCCAGCGCGATGGCCAAGGTGGCCGGCAGGGTGTGTCGCATCTTCATGTTGATCTCCTTGCGATGAAGGCTTGCAGTATGGCGCTGCCCCCGGTGCAACGGGTCTGCTAATGCCCGGAAGGCCGCAAAAAAGGGGGCGCGCCGACGCGGATGTCAGCCGCGTCTGACGCAAGGTGCAGGCTTATTCCCGCACACGCCCCTGCGAATCGATCAGGCTCAACTCCACGAGCTTGGAGCCCACGCGCTCGTCCACGAAGTGCACACGGAAGCCGCCGATGCTCAGATCGTCCAGCGCCTCGATGGCTTTCTTGAAGCGGGCGCGGTTCGCGTCCTTGCCCGGCATGCGTCGTAGGGCCTCGGTGATGGCGCGTGCGGCGATGTAGCCCTCCAGCATGTACACGTTGGGTTTGCCCAGCTTGGCCTGGGCAGCATCGGATTGCAGCTCGCGCACCACAGCCATTTTGGCGTTGTCGCTCTTGGGCACCACACGCACCACCACCACGCCGGCGCCAGCCGGGCCGAGCTGCTCGGCCAGCAGGCTTTCCCCCGTGTTCGAGAAACCGTAGATGGGGCCGCGAAAGCCTTTGGTCCGCAGTTCACGTACGGCACCCGCGGCACCCCGGGCATCGCTGATCAGCAGGACCGATTCAGGCCTGGCCGCCATGGCTTTGTCCACGCTGTCCAGGGGAGCCTTGATGACCAGGTTGGCGCCCAGGCTGGGCATTGTGCGTTCAGCCGCGTCCAGTGCTGCCATGGATTCACTGTCGCGAGCATGGACCACGGCCAGCTTGCGCGCTCCCAGCGTTTCTGCATGACGTGTGATCGCGGCTGCTTCCTCGGTGTAGCCCGGTCGCAGTGAATACACGTTGGGATAGACCGCGCCGCGCAGTTCATCAGCGGCGGCCATGGGGGCGAACATCAGGACCTCAGTGTCCTTGATAGCGGGGTAGGAGGCCGTGACCTGGGCGGAGCCGTAGTACCCAAACAGCGCCAGAACACCCTGCTCCATCAACTTTGCTGTGTTCGTGGCCGCTGTCGCCGGGTTGCCCGCATCGTCCAGGGTTACCAGTTCGATCTTGCGGCCGTTGACGCCGCCGGCGGCGTTGACACGGTCGAAGTACATTTTTGCGCCCTGGTGAAAGGGCATGGCCAGCGGTGCGCCGGGGCCCGTCAGCGCGATCGACTGGCCCAGGGTAATCGTGGTCTTGGTGACGCCATCCTGGGCCAGCAAGGCACTGCCGCACAGCGCCAACGCGGCTACCATCAAGGACTGCAGCAGAGTTCCAGAAAGCTTCATGTCGTCTCCTACTTCGTTGTAATAAAGTGTTGCAGAACTATAGACTTACTCCATGGACAACGCCATCGGCATTCCCCCTAGCGTCAGTTTCGTGAAAGGCGACGGGCAGGTGCTGGGGGCCTGTCCGCATGATTGCCCGGACACCTGCTCGCTCCTGACGACGGTGCAGGACGGCGTTGCGGTCAGGGTGCAGGGAAACCCCGCGCACCGCCATACCGACGGTGTTCTGTGCACCAAGGTGTCCCGGTATCCCGAACGCACCTACCACCCCGAGCGCATCCTGCAGCCGCTGCGCCGTTCGGGACCCAAGGGATCGGGGCGGTTCGAACCCGTGGGGTGGGATGAAGCGCTGGACGACATCGCCGCGCGGCTGGGCGCCATTGCCCGGCGCGACCCGCAGGCGATCCTGCCGTACAGCTATGCCGGCACCATGGGCCTCGTGCAGGGCGAGAGCATCGCGGCGCGGTTCTTTCACCGGCTGGGCGCGTCGCTGCTGGACCGCACCATCTGCGCCACGGCCGGCGGCGAGGGACTGACGCAGACCCTGGGCGGCAAGGTCGGCATGCAGGTCCAGTTCTTTGCCGAGGCCAAACTCATTCTTATCTGGGGCAGCAACTCGATCGCCAGCAACCTGCATTTCTGGCGGCTGGCGCAGGAGGCCAAGCGCAATGGCGCGCGGTTGGTGTGCATCGACCCGCGCCGCACCGAGACGGCCGACAAATGCCATGAACACATCGCGCTGCGGCCGGGCACCGACGCAGCGCTGGCCCTGGCCCTGATGCATGAACTCATCGTGCACGACTGGCTGGACCATGACTACCTGAGCCGGCACACCGTGGGCTGGGAGCGCCTGCGCGAACGCGCGATGCAATGGCCGCCCGCGCGTGCCGCCGACGTGTGTGGCGTGCCGCAGGAGCAGATCATCGCGCTGGCGCGCGACTACGGCACGACCGCGCCGGCCGCCATCCGGCTGAACTACGGCATGCAGCGCGTGCGCGGCGGCGGCAACGCGGTGCGCGCCATCGCCAGCCTGCCGGCGCTCACGGGCGCATGGCGCCACCGGGCCGGCGGTGTCCTGCTGTCCAGTTCGGGCATGTTCCCGGTGGACAAGGCCGCGCTGCAGCGTCCCGACCTGATGGGTGCGCGCACGCCGCGCACCATCAACATGAGCACGATCGGCGACGACCTGCTGCGCGATGCGTCCCCGGAATTCGGTCCCCGCATCGAGGCGCTGCTGGTCTACAACAGCAACCCGGTGGCCGTGGCGCCCGAATCGGGCAAGGTGGTGGCCGGCTTTGCGCGCGACGACCTGTTCACCGTGGTGCTGGAACATTTCCAGACCGACACGGCCGACCATGCCGACTACATCCTGCCGGCCACGACCCAGCTGGAGCATTGGGACGTGCACCTGGCCTACGGGCATACCGACGCGCTGCTGAACCGTCCGGCCATCGCCCCCGTGGGGCAGGCCAGGCCCAACACGCAGATATTCCGCGACCTGGCCGCGCGCATGGGGTTTGACGACCCGTGCTTTGCCGACACCGACGAAGACCTGTGCCGCATGGCCTTTGGCGGGCAGGTTGACTTCGACACGCTGCTGGCCCAGGGCCATGCCACGCTGTCCATTGCGGACGCGCCGTTTGCCGCAGGCGGCTTTCCGACACCGTCGGGCAAGTGCGAATTCTTCAGCGAGCGCCTGTTGCGCCAGGGGATGGACGGGTTGCCGGACTACCTGCCCAACTATGAAACGCCGGGCAGCAGCGAACGCTTTCCGCTCGCCATGATCTCGCCGCCGGCGCGCAACTTCCTCAACTCCAGCTTCGTCAACGTGACCAGCCTGCGCAGCGTCGAAGGCGAGCCGGTGCTGGAAATCAATGCGCAGGACGCGGCGGCGCGCGGCATCGAAAGCGGTGCCGTGGTGCGCATCTTCAACGACCGGGGTGAATACCGCTGCAAGGCGCAGGTGTCGCCGCGCGCACGGCCCGGCGTCGTCAACGGCCTGGGCATCTGGTGGCGCAAGTTCGGGCTGGACGGCACCAACGTCAACCAGCTCACCAGCCAGAAGCTGACCGACCTGGGCCGCGGGCCGGTGTTCTATGACTGCCTGGTGGACGTGCAGCCCGTCCCCCCGGCGTGAGGCGGAAGTTCGTCGTGGCAGGGGCTGTTGCCGCAGTGGGTGCCGGCGTGGCGGCATTGCTGCTCACGGGCTGCGCGAACGTGGGCTACTACTGGCAGTCGGCCAGCGGGCACCTGTCGCTCATGCAGGCGGCCCGCCCGGTGGACGAGTGGCTGGCCGACAGCGCCACCCCTGAACCGCTGAAGGCGCGGCTGGCGCTGAGCCAGCGCATGCGCGACTTTGCCGCGGCGCAGCTGCACCTGCCCGACAACGCGAGCTACCGGCGGTACGCGGACCTGAAGCGCCGCGCGGCCGTGTGGAACGTGGTGGCCGCGCCGCCTTATTCGCTCACGCTGCACACCTGGTGCTTTCCCGTGACCGGCTGCGTGGGGTATCGCGGCTACTTCAGCGAAGCCGACGCGCGCGCGCAGGCAAAGCAACTTGCGGCCCAAGGCCTGGAAGTGTCGGTCTACGGCGTGCCCGCGTACTCCACGCTCGGATGGATGAATTGGGCCGGTGGCGACCCCTTGCTCAACACCTTCATGCACTACCCCGAAGGCGAGCTGGCCCGGCTGATCTTCCACGAGCTGGCTCACCAGGTCGTGTACGCCAAGGACGACACGATGTTCAACGAGTCGTTCGCCACGGCGGTGGAGCGGCTGGGCGGCGCGCGCTGGCTGGCGGAGCATGCGGGCGAAGCCGCGCGCGCCGAATACGCCGCGTTCGATGCGCGGCGCCTGCAGTTCAGGACGCTGGCGCTGGCGGCGCGCCGCGAGCTTGCGGCGGTGTATGACGCCCGGGACCTGTCCGCGCCGCAACGCGAAGCGCAAAAGCAGGCTGTGTTGCAGGACTTCCGGCAGCGCTACGCGCAGTTGAAGGCCAGCTGGGGCGGCTTCGCGGGGTACGACCCCTGGGTGGCCCAGGCCAACAACGCGTCGTTCGGCGCACAGGCAGCGTATGACGAACTGGTGCCTGGCTTTGAGCGGCTGTTCAACCGCGAGCAGGGCGACTGGAAGCGGTTTTATGATGCGGCGAAGCGACTGGCCGCGCTGCCCCGCGACGAGCGGCGCCAGGCGCTGCAGCAGCCCTGAAACTACAACCGCGAAGGAGACGCACGGTGCCCGACATCCACATCAAGCGCGAACATGCCCTGGGCTTTGCCGAGGCGCGCAAGATCGCCTTCAAATGGGCCGAAATGGCGGAAGAAAAATTCGACATGGAATGCACTTACGAGGAAGGCAAGACCGAGGACCTGGTCACCTTCACGCGTTCCGGGGTGAACGGGGAACTCAAGGTGACGGCCGGCCTGTTCGAACTCGATGCCCGCCTGGGTTTTCTGCTGGGGGCCTTCAAGGACAGGATCGAGGGCGAAATCGTCCAGAACCTGGACGCGTTGCTGGCCAAAAAGCCGGCCTCAAGGAAAGCGGCGCCAAAGAAAAAGGCCTGACGCTTCAGGCCTGCCGCAAGACATGGAGACATCGAACACTGCGCCGCAGGTGGGCGGACCGCTCGCGGGCCTGAGAGTCGTTGAGCTGGGGCAGCTGATTGCCGGCCCGTTCGCCGCCAAGACGCTGGCCGACTTCGGCGCCGACGTGGTCAAGATCGAGCCCCCGGGCGAGGGCGATCCGCTGCGCAAATGGCGCCTGCTCAAGGACGGAACCTCCGTGTGGTGGCAGGTGCAGTCGCGCAACAAGCGCTCGGTGGTGCTGGACCTGCGCGACGCCGCCGCCCAGGACATCGTGCGCAAGCTCGCGGCCGAGGCCGACGTGCTGATCGAGAACTTCCGCCCCGGCGCCATGGAAGGCTGGGGGCTGGGGCCGGACGTTTTGCTGGCGATCAACCCGCGCCTGGTCATGCTGCGCATCAGCGGCTATGGACAGACGGGCCCTTACCGCGACCGTCCCGGCTTTGGCGTGGTGGCCGAAGCCATGAGCGGCCTGCGGCACCTTACGGGTGAGCCCGGTCATGTGCCGGTGCGGGTGGGCGTGAGCATCGGCGACACGCTGGCGTCGCTGCACGGCGTGATCGGCATCCTGATGGCGCTGCATCACCGCCAGCGCAGCGGACAGGGCCAGGTCATCGACGTCGCCCTTTACGAAGCGGTCTTCAACTGCATGGAAAGCCTGCTGCCGGAATACAGCGCGTTCGGCGCGGTGCGCGGGCCGGCCGGCAGCGCCTTGCCCGGCATTGCGCCCAGCAACGCCTACCGCTGCGCCGACGGCGGCTACGCGCTGATTGCGGGCAACGGTGACAGCATCTTCAAGCGGCTCATGAAAGTGATCGGGCGCGACGACCTGGGGCAGGACCCGCAGCTGGCCGGCAACGCGGGGCGGGTGGCGCAGGTGGAACGGATCGATGCGGCCATCGGCGGCTGGGCCGCGCAGCGCACCGTGGACGAGGCGCTGGCTGCGCTGGATGCGGCGGCCGTGCCGGCCGGGCGCATCTATACCGTTGCCGACATCGCGGCCGATCCGCACTACCAGGCGCGGGGCATGATCGCGCAGGTCCGCATGGACGACGGCTCCTCGCTGGCCGTGCCGGGCATCGTGCCCAAGCTGTCGCTCACCCCTGGCGCGCACCGGCGCAATGCGCCCGCGCTGGGGCAGGACACCGAGGCGGTGTTGCGGGAAGTGGGCCTGAGCGACGCCCAGATCGCCGCGCTGCGCGAGCGCGGCATCGTGGGCGGCTGAAGCCGCCCGTGCCGGCGGGCGGGCTTCAGCTCAGCGATTCAATCAGGTCGATGTACTGCTGCATGGCGTCGTCGCCGGCGGTGCCCTTCAGGCCGTTCCAGGCGTCCCATTTGGCGCGGCCCACCATGTCGCCGAAACCGGGCTTCTTCTCGGCGTTGTCACCGGCGGTGGCCTGCTTGTACAGGGCGTAGATCTTCAGCAGGGTCGCGTTGTCCGGGCGCTCGCTGAGGGTCTTGGAATTGGCAACGGCGGCTTCGAACGCGGCTTTGAGATCGGCCATGGGAATGCTCCTGGGTGTTGTGCTGTTGGGGGAAGTGTCTACCCGCCGGTGTCGCCTGCGGGTAACTTCGCGGTATCTTACGTTCGCGGGGCGGCACAGAATAGGGGCCGACCCCGAATCAACATCTCCGGCCCGACCGGATGGAGACAGCATGGTGACCCGAATCGCCGCCCCCGAGGCGGCCAGGAAAGCGGCCAAGGCCGTCCGCAAGAACGCCACCCGGGCCGCCAGCGGCATGCTGGGCCTGAGCGGCGAACGCATGAGCAAGGTCGACACGGCCTGGCTGCGCATGGACAGCGACAGCAACCTCATGATGATCGTGGGCGTGTGGACGCTCAGGCCGGGCATCCGGCATGCCGACCTGTGCCAGCGCGTGGAGGAGCGGTTACTCAAGTACAACCGGTTCCGCCAGCGCGTGGTGGAAGACGCCGCGGGCGCCACCTGGGTCGAGGACGGCAACTTTGACATCGCGCGGCATGTCACGCTCGAAAAACTGCCGCGCGCGGCCCGGGAGAACCGGCAGCAGGCGCTGCAGGACCGCGTGGGCGCGCTGGCCATGCAGCCGCTGGACCCCAGGCGGCCCCTGTGGCAGCTGTCGCTGGTGGAAGACTACGACGGCGGCAGCGCGCTCATCGTGCGCATCCACCATTGCATTGCCGACGGCATTGCGCTGATCTCCGTGACCATGTCGCTGGTCGACGGCGGCGCGCCGCCGCCGGAACGCAAGCGCAAGGCCGCACCCGCCGGGGCCGAGGACTGGATCGCCGAGACGCTGATCAAGCCGCTGGCCGGCATCACCGTGCGCGCGCTGGACGCCGCCGGCGACGGCGCAGCGAAGTCGCTGGGCATGCTGCGTGACCCGCAGAAGGGCATGGCCGGTTCGCTGGACATGGCGCGGCTGGCCTACCAGGTGGTCAGTGACGCGGCGGCGCTGGCCCTGATGCCCGACGATTCCAGAACGCGGCTGAAGGGCAAGCCGGGGCGCGCCAAGCGCGTGGCCTGGTGCCAGCCGATCCCGCTGGACGAAGTCAAGGCGGTGGGCAAGGCGCTGAACTGCTCCATCAACGACGTGCTGCTCAGTTGCGTGGCCGGCGCGATCGGCGAATACCTCAAGGCGCAGGGCGATGACGTGACGGGCCAGGAGATCCGCGCCATGATTCCCGTCAACCTGCGTCCGCTCGACCAGGCCTACAAGCTCGGCAACCGTTTTGGCCTGGTGCCGCTGGTGCTGCCGATTGGCGTGAACAACCCGATCGAGCGCGTGTACGAAGTGCGCCGCCGGATGACGGCCCTGAAGGGCAGCACCCAGCCGCTGCTGGCCTTCGGCCTGCTGGCCGTGGCGGGCCTGCTGATCAAGCCTGCGCAGGAGGCCATGCTCAACCTGTTCGGCAAGAAGACCACGGCCGTCATGACCAATGTGCCCGGCCCGCGCGAAAAGCTCAAATTCCTGGGCTCCACGCTGGAGCAGAGCATGTTCTGGGTGCCGCAGTCCGGTGACATCGGCCTGGGCGTGTCGATCCTGAGCTACGGGGGCGGCGTGCAGTTCGGCGTGATCACCGACACGGCCATGTGTCCCGATCCGCAAAAGATCATCGACGAATTCGAGCCAGAGTTCGCCAAGCTGTCGCTGGTGACGTTGATGCTGCCCTGGGAGGCTTGAGCGTGCGGTGGGCACGCTCAACGGAAAGACATCAGCTTTCGGCTGAACTCAGCGGCATTTCGCCCAGGCGGAAGGTCGCGAACTCTGCCTCGTAGTCTTTCGCAAATTTCTGCTTCTGGCCTTCGGTCAGAACCTTGCCGGCCAGCTGGAAGATCGCGTGTTCCTCGTCTTCCAGGTGATGGAAGACCTTGTGCTTGAGCTTCTTGAACTGGACCAGCCAGCCGGGCGAGCTGAAGTCTGTTGAGTTGAGCTCGTCCACCATTTCGTCCATCTGGTGGTGCTCGGCCATGCCGTGCCGGGCTTGTGCCATGCTGCTGTCGTGCTCGATGAGCGGCGCGTAGAAGCATCGCTCCTCGGCGGCGGCATGGGCCGCGAGCTCGTGCTTGAACTCGCGGAACAGTCGTTCGCGCTCGGGCGAATCGCCTTTGGTTTCGACAATCTGTGTGGCAAGTGCGCGCTGGGTGTCGTGGGACAGGCGCAGGGCTTCAAAGATGTTCATGCAACGCAGTGTGGGCGTTGCGCTGCGCCGGTCCTGTAGGCCGGCTTCCCGACGCTCAGTCGTCCAGTTCGGCTTTTGCGCGGGCCACGTCCAGCCGCTCGGCGGCGTCCAGGGGGCGCGCGGCCGCGGCACGCTGGTAGAGCTGGGTCGCGTCTTTCATGCGCTGATCTCCCTCGAGCATCAGCAGGCCGGTGGCGTATTCGATCATGGCGATCGGCGAGTCGGGCGTCAGGCGCAGCGCGTCCTGGTACGCCCGCAGGCCAGCTTCCTTGCGGGCGCCATAGGTCATACCGCCGATCAGCGTGCCGACCTTGTCGATCACCTCGGCATGGAACGCGCCCAGCGCCACGTGCGCGTCCGCGTGGCGCGGTTGCAGCGCAATGGTTTTTTCCAGCGCCTCCTTGACGCGGCTGCCCAGGCCCTGCGCGAGCGCCTTGGCCACGCTGATGCCCTGGCTGTAGCGGCCTAGCGCGTAGGCCTGCCAGTACCAGGCGCTGGCGTTGCCGGGGTCACGGGCGGTCTGCGCGCGCGCGCGGTCGGCCACCTCCATGAACAGGTCCAGGCGTACCTTCTCCTTCTTCTCCAGGTAGGTCGCGTAGATGCTGGTGGCCTTGTGGGCCACGGTGATGCCGTCGCCGCCGGCCTGCAATCCGGCATCGGCGGCCTGGCGGAAGTCGCCGTTGTGGAACAGGACCCAGGCTTGCAGGATGGCGGGATCGGTGGGGCAAGGTTCGGCGTCGCCGGCATGCAGCCGCGCCCACTGCCGCCGCACGCTGGCGGCATCGAAGCTGAACTCACCGGCATGGGGAAAGGCAGTCCATTGGGCCATGGTTGTCTCCGCGCGTTCAGTCGCTGGCCGGTTTGCCGTAGGCGCCGACCAGGCCGAGCAGGTGCATGCGCTGCCCGGGCTCCAGGTACGGAACCAGCAGATTCAGCACGTGGTGGGCGCCGCGCATCAGCGCAAGCTGGGCGCTTTCGGGCTCCAGCGCGCGGCGCGGGTCGCGCACGTATTCGTAGCTCAGCCAGTAGGTCAGCACCACCACCATGCTGGTGGCGGTGGCTTCAACCTCGCGCGAATCGATGCTGATCGCGCCGCTGCGGCTCATGCCGTCCAGCAGCGCGCGCACCGAACGGGTCTTGTTCTTCAGCACCCACTGGAAGTGGGTTTCCAGCCGCCGGTTCTTGGACAGCAGGTCGTTCAGGTCGCGGTAGAGAAAGCGGTATTGCCAGATCAGCTCGAACAGCGTGTGCATGAAGAACCACGCGTCCTCCACGTCGCGCACGCCGTCACTGGCGTTGAGCAACTCGCTCAGCGCGCGCTCGTAGCGGTCGAACAGGCTGTTGATCAGCTCGTCCTTGGCGGGGTAGTGGTAATACAGGTTGCCGGGGCTGATGTTCAGCTCGGCCGAGATCAGCGTCGTGGACACGTTGGGCTCGCCGAACCGGTTGAACAGGTCCAGCGTGACTTCGAGGATGCGCTCTGCGGTGCGGCGTGGCGCCTTTTTCGCCATGGTGTCTCCTCTTTTCGTGTGCGCGGCTTCAGGACACTCTAACCCAACTCCCGCCTTGAAGGCTCCACCACCTGCCCCAGGTCGTCCATGACTTCCTGCAGCGAGGCGATGGCCCGGCCGATGCGCGTGGGCGGCGCCGACGGCGCGACCAGGTGGCGCCGGGCATCGTCCAGCACGTCCGCGCGCAGCGTCACGCCGTGCCGTGCCAGCGTGGCCGACAGGCGCGTGCGGCGCGAGCGCAGCATGGCGCGCGTCTGCTGGTAGGCATGTTCGGCCAGGGTCTTGCGCTGGCTGTAGCTGAAGGTGTTGGCCAGATAGAGCTCGGGGTCGCGATGGTCGGGCTCGATGAGCACGATGTCGGTGTCCGGATAAGCGTGCTCGTAGTGCTTCATGCCCAGCTCCATGCGGGAATGGATCATGGAGCGGAAGGTCTGGCTGAGCACGGCCGGCAGGCCGCCGTCCACGATGCGCGGGATCCGGCGCTTTTCTGGCGGCAGGCCGCAGCGCATGACCTGCGCGGTCTCGGGGGCGGTGGCGTTGAACGGCACCAGCGGGTTCAGGCACAGCAGCAGGTCCACGCCGTCGTCCAGGGCGACCGAGGCATGCATGGTTTTCTTGAGCGCGCCGTCCACGTAGTAGCGATCGTCGATCTCCACCGGCGGGAACAGGCCCGGCAGCGCCGAGCTGGCCTGCACCGCTCGCGAGATCGGCACATGGTCCCAGCCGGGCCGGCCGAAGGGTGCGGCCTCGCCGCTGTCCAGGTTGGTCGCCACCAGCGTGAGCTGCGTGCGCAGGCGGCGAAAGTCATTGGTGCGGCCTTCACGCGAGAACAGCCGTTCGAGTTCGCGGTCCACGCGCTCGTTGGAAAAAATGCCGGTCGGAAGCCCCGGACCCAACCGCTCCAGCGCGCGGGTGAGCGACTGCCCGCCCAGCATGAAGCGCCGCAGCGCCGACGCCGCCAGCCCGGGCATGGCGATGGCGCGCCGCGCGAATTCACCATAGGCCGGCGCCATGAGCCAAGCCGGATCGAACACGTCGGATGCCTTGCTGCCGTTGTCGATGAAAGACGCGCACAGTTCACGGGGCGTCATGCCATTGGCCAGCGCCGCGGCAATGAAACCGCCCGCTGAAACGCCGACATAGTGATCCAGCCGCGACAGATGAAGGCCGTCCAGCGATTCATCCAGCGCGCACAGGGCGCCGATCTCATAGATGGCGCCCAAGGGGCCGCCGCCGGCCAGCGCGAGCGCAATGCGGGGTTGCTTGGGGCGTGCGGGGCTCATGCGGTCAGTGTAGGAGGACGCGCCGCACGGCGATGCTGCGATGCAGCAAACCATGCGGACGCAAAAAAGGGCGCCGAAGCGCCCCGGTGCAGTGGCCGTGCCGTGTTCATGCTGTCTTGCGGGCGGCGCTGCGTTTGGCGGCAGGCTTTGCGGTTTTGCCGGCGGCGGTCTTGCCGGCCGGCTTGTCGGCGGCGGACGCCGCGGAGCGTGCGCTCAGGCGGGCGACATTGCGGTTGAGCTCGTCAATGCGCGCGATCAGCACGTCAATGTCTTTGGCCGAGGGCACGCCCAGCTTGTTGAGCGCCTTGGAGACGCGGTCCTCGAAAATGCTTTCGAGCTTGTCCCACTGGCCCGACGCCTTGGACGAAATGTCGGTGGCCATGGTGGCCATTTTGTTGGTGGCTTCGGAGATTTTTTCCTCGGCAGCGGCCTGGGTCTTGCGCTGGATGGACAGGCCTTCCTTGACCAGGGTCTCGAAGACCTTGCCGCCTTCTTCCTGCGCCTTGGCAAAGGCGCCCAGACCGGCCAGCCAGATCTGCTGGGCGGATTCCTTGACGGTGCCCGACAACTGGGCGGCGGACTTTTCGCCCGAAGCGGACGACTTCTGCATTTTCTTGACCATGGGAATCTCCGGTGGGGTTGATGGCTGCATGGGACTGTAATCGCACGCGGCCTGCGCCGGTTAGGTGCCGATCCCTAGGCGTGACACGGGTTTGTGCTGAATGGCCGTGTTTTGTCTTTAAGCAAGAATCGGTGATCTATTCCCTGGAGGGTCTCATGCAGTATTTCGTCACCGGCGCGACCGGCTTCATCGGCAAACGGCTCGTCAAGAAACTGCTGGAGCGCAAAGGCACGGTCGTTTATTTCCTGATCCGCAAGGAAAGCGAGAACAAGGTTGCGGGCCTGCGCGAGTACTGGGGTGCCAGCGCCGCCAAGGCGATTCCCGTGTACGGCGACCTCACGGCCAGGAAGCTCGGCGTCGCGGCCGATGACGTGAAAAAGCTCAAGGGTCAGATCGACCATTTCCACCACCTGGCCGCCGTGTACGACCTGGGCGCCGACGAGGAAAGCCAGATCGCCGTCAACATCGAAGGCACGCGCAACACCATCGAATTCGCCAAGGCCATCGACGCCGGGCACTTCCACCACGTGTCATCGATTGCCGCCGCCGGTCTGTACGAAGGTGTGTTCCGCGAGGACATGTTCGACGAGGCCGAGAACTACGACCACCCGTACTTCATGACCAAGCACGAGAGCGAAAAGATCGTGCGCAAGGAATGCAAGGTGCCCTGGACGGTGTACCGACCCGCCATGGTGGTGGGCGACAGCACCACGGGCGAGATGGACAAGATCGACGGTCCGTACTACTTCTTCAAGCTGATCCAGCGCACGCGCCAGCTGCTGCCGCCGTGGATGCCCATGATCGGCCTGGAAGGCGGGCGCGTGAACATCGTGCCGGTGGACTTCGTGGTGGACTGCCTGGACTTCCTGAGCCACAAGGCCGCCATCGCCAAGAAATGCTTCCACCTGGTGGACAGCGAAGGCTACCGCGTGGGCGACGTGCTGGACATCTTCAGCAAGGCCGGCCATGCACCCAAGATGAACCTGTTCGTCAATGCCGCGCTGCTGGGTTTCATCCCCAGGAGCGTGACCAAGACGCTGATGTCCATCAAGCCGGTGCGCCGCGTCAAGCAGGCCGTCATGGCCGACCTGCGCATTCCGGAGGACATGCTGACCTTCGTGAACTACCCGACGCGCTTTGACCGGCGCGAGCTGGACGCCGCGCTCAAGGGATCGGGCATCGAGTGCCCGCACCTGAAGGACTACGCCTGGCGCCTGTGGGACTACTGGGAGCGCCACCTGGATCCGGACCTGTTCATCGACCGCACGCTGCGCGGCACGGTGCAGGGCAAGGTCGTGCTGATCACCGGCGGCTCCTCGGGCATCGGCCTGGCATCCGCGCACAAGTTCGCTGAGGCCGGCGCCATCACCATCATCTGCGGCCGTGACCAGGACAAGCTGGACGAAGCCCAGAAGGAAGCCAAAGCCAAGGGCTACAGCTTCGTCTGCTACCCGGCCGACATCGCCGACATGGCCGACTGCGACCGCTTCGTGCAACTGCTGATCGAGAACCACGGGGGCGTCGACTTCCTGATCAACAACGCGGGCCGCTCGATCCGCCGCGCGATCGAGAACAGCTACGACCGCTTCCACGACTTCGAACGCACCATGCAGCTGAACTACTTCGGCTGCCTGCGCATCACCATGGGCCTGCTGCCCACCATGACGGCCAAGAAGAAGGGCCATGTGGTGAACATCAGCTCCATCGGCGTGCTGACCAACGCGCCGCGTTTCTCGGCCTATGTGGCGTCCAAGGCGGCGCTGGATGCATGGACGCGCTGCGCATCCAGCGAATACGCCGACCAGGGCATCAGCTTCACCACCATCAACATGCCGCTGGTGCGCACGCCCATGATCGCGCCGACCAATATTTACAAGAACGTGCCCACGCTCAGCCCCGAGGAAGCTGCCGACATGGTGGCCGGTGCCTGCATCTACAAGAACGTGCGCATCGCCACGCGCCTGGGCATTGCCGGCCAGGTGCTGCATGCGCTGTTCCCGCGCATCATGCAGATCGTGATGAACACGAGCTTCCGCATGTTCCCGGATTCATCGGCCGCCAAAGGTGAAAAGGGCGCCAAGCCGCAGTTGTCGGCAGAAGCGGTGGCCATGCAGCAGATGATGCGCGGTATCCATTTCTGACAGGCCCGCGAAAGGGCGGCGCTTACAATCGGCGCCGCCCCCTATGAGAGTTCTTCACGTCTACAAGACTTACTACCCGGATACGCTGGGAGGGATCGAGCAGGTCATTTCCCAACTCGGGCAGGGGCTAGTGGCGCTGGGGGACGAGAACCGCATCTTCACACTGAGTCCCGATCCGCAGCCGGCGGTGCTGCACCGTCCCGAGGGCGAGGTGCACCGCAGCCGGGTGACCGTGGAGATATCCTCCAACGCCGTGTCGATCCGGGCGCTGGCCGAGTTCAGGCGCCAGCTTGAATGGGCGGACGTGGTGCACTACCAGTTCCCCTGGCCTTTCGGCGATCTGCTTCACCTGCTGTGGGCCCGTTCCAAGCCGAGCGTGGTGTCCTATCAGTCGGATATCGTGCGGCAGAAGCTGCTCTTGCGCATCTACTCGCCGTTGATGAGCCGGTTTCTCAACTCGGTCAGCATGGTGGTGGCGACCTCACCTCAGTACCGCGACAGCAGCGAGGTGCTGAGCGGGCTGATGTCCCCGGTGCGCGTCATTCCGAACGGCATCGACGAGTCCACCTACCCACAGCCCACGCCCGAGCGGCTTGCCTACTGGCGTGACCGTGTGGGCGAAGGGTTCTTTCTGTTCGTGGGTGTGCTGCGCTATTACAAGGGCCTGCAGACGCTCATGGACGCGGCGCAGGGGCTGCGCGGCCGCGTGGTGATTGCGGGCACGGGCCCCGAGGCGGAAGGCCTTGCCGAGCAGGTCCGCCGCGGTGATGCGCAGAACGTCCACTTGCTGGGCCACGTGAGCGACGAGGACAAAATGTGCCTGCTGCAGCTGTCGCGTGCCTTCGTGTTCCCGTCTCACCTGCGCTCCGAAGCCTTCGGCATGTCGTTGGTCGAGGCCGCGATGTGCGAGCGCCCCATGATCAGCTGCGACATTGGTACGGGTACCACCTACGTCAATGAAAACGGCGTTACGGGCTGGACGGTGCCCCCCGCAGACGCCGACGCCTTGCGGGACGCGATGCACCGGCTGCTGGACGACCCGCTGCGCGCCACGCGGATGGGTGCTGCGGCGCGCGTGCGCTTCGAGTCCTTGTTCACGGCCCAGCGCATGGCGCAGGCCTACCACGACGCCTATCGCGAAGTGGTGGACAAGGCCGCGGCGCGCCGGTAGGCCGTCACGGTTTCGTCGACGCAGCGCGACCAGGTGAAGGTCATGGCACGCGCGTGCGCCCGGGCCGACAGTGATGCACGCAATTCGGCGTCCTGGGCCATGGCGGCCATGGCCTGGCCCAGGCCTTCGTGGTCGTCGGGGTGGACCGTCAAGCCTGTATCGCCCACCACCTCAGGCAGCGACGACACATTGGAGGTGATGGCCGGCACGCCGCAGCCCATGGATTCCAGCGGCGGAAGACCGAAGCCCTCATAGACCGACGGGTACACCATGGCCAGCGCGCCAGCGGTCACGGTGGCCAGGTCCTCGCGCGAGAGGTAACCCAGCATGCGCACGTGACCCTGACGTTCCAGCGGTTCGAGCAGTTGTTCCAGCCGGGACGTTCGCCAGCCCTTCATGCCCACCAGCACGAGCGGGTGGCGCTCGCGCAGCGCGACGGGCAGGCTGGAGTAGGCGGCCACTGTGGCCTGCATGTTCTTGCGCGGCTCCAGCGTGCCTACCGACAGGAAGTACCCGCCGTGCGTGAGGCCGTGCGCTGACAGCACGGGCTGTGTCTGCGCGGCATTCATCGGCGAGAACACCTGGTCCAGTCCCAGCGCAATGGGCTGGATGCGTTCAGGTGCGATGCCGAACACATCGATCAGCTCTCGCTTGACGAAGACCGAATCGGTCAGCAGCAGCGACGCGCGGCGCAGGCTGGGCTCGAAGTACTTGTCCATGGCGCGCACGCGTTCGACCGGATGCGTTTCGGGGTAGCGGATCCAGGACAGGTCGTGAACCGTGATCACGCTGGGTCCGTCGAAGCGGTAGGCGAGGTAGTTGGGCTCGTGGTACACGTCGCAGGGTTGAGCGGCGACCGCGCGGTTGAACTGCCGCTGCATCATGAAGCGATGCACGGCGTAGGCCTTGGGTACCAGCTTGCGGATCAGTGCCCGCCGACGTCCGACGGCGGGCGGTGCGCCCGTGCGCACGGTGCTTGTGAACCATTTGTCCCCGTAGAAGAGCCCCGGCTCTACGTCGCTGCGTGCCACCAGACCAGTGGCCAGATGCAGGACGTACTGGCCGATGCCGGTCAGCGGTGCAGTGAGCGGCAGGGCGTTGAAGGCGACTTTCAAACGTGGCTTTCGTGTCAGGGGGTTGTGCCAGAGGCGGGTGACTCCAGCATCCAGGCCAGCGTGTCGCGCAGTGTGAAGCTGGGCAGTGGGCCTGTGGCGGCCAGCAGCCTGGACGGGTCGCCGCACAGGCGGTGGATTTCGTTGGTGCGCACCAGATTCGGGTCGACCTGCACATCAATGGCGTGGCCGGTCAATTCGCGCAGCAGCGCGAGGACGCGCTCGAAGTCGTACGTTGTGCCGCTGCAAATGTTGACAGCCTCGCCCAGGGGCGGGGCCTGCAGCAGTCGCAGGTACGCCGCGCAAACGTAGCGCACGTCGTTGTATTCGCGCTCCACATGCAGGTTGCCCAGGGAGACCTCAGGCGCGTGGCGGCGGAAATGATCCACCAGCTTCGGGATCACGAAGCTCAAGGCATGGCCCGGCCCCGTGTAGTTGAACGGCCTGGCAATGACCAGCGGAAGTTTGTCACCGCGTGATAGCGCCATGTGCTCCATGGCCAGTTTGCTCATGGCGTACTGGTTGCGTGGCGCAGGAGGCTCTGATTCACCGATCGGCGAATTCAGCGTATTGCCGTAGACATTGGCACTGCTGGCCAGCAGCACGCTGCGCAGGGGCAGGTTCCGCGCCGCCACCGCATCCAGCAGATTCAAGGTGCCGAAGAGGTTGACGTCGTAGAACGCGCGTTCGTCCGCATGCCCCACGAAGCTGATGCCGGCCAAATGGACAACCGCATCGAACTCAAGGGCCGCCAGCTCCGCGGCGATCTGGTCTGGCTGGGTCAGGTCGCTGCGAAGCGCCAGGCACGCGTGGCCAGCGCTGGTCGCTTCCCGGACGAAATGCCTTCCGGTAAAGCCGTCGGCACCCGTCAGCAGAATTCTCAAAACGAAAAACCCTGTTCGTTGCGGCGCAGGTCAGCCTTGACCATCATGTCGCACAGCTGCTCGAGCGTGGTCTGCGGCTTCCAGCCCAGCAGCTTTTCGGCGCGAGCCGGGTCGCCGATCAGCAGTTCGACCTCCGCGGGGCGGTAGAACTTGGGGTTGATGCGCATCACGACCTTGCCTGTCGCGCTGTCCACGGCAGTTTCATTTTCGGCGCTGCCCTTGAAGTCCAGCTGGACGCCACCGGCCTTGAACGCCATGCGCACGAAGTCGCGCACGGTCTCGGTCCGGTTGGTGGCCAGCACGAAGGTGTCGGGCTCATTGGCCTGCAGCATGCGCCACATGCCTTCCACATATTCCTTGGCAAAGCCCCAGTCGCGTTTGGCGTCCAGGTTGCCGAGCTCAAGCACGTCCAGCTTGCCCTGAACGATCTTGGCCACGCTGTCGGTGATCTTGCGCGTGACGAATTCGCGCCCACGCAGCGGCGACTCGTGGTTGAACAGGATGCCGCTGCTGCCGAAGATGTTGTAGCTCTCGCGGTAGTTCACCGTGATCCAGTGGGCGTACAGCTTGGCGACGCCGTAGGGGCTGCGCGGGTAGAAGGGGGTGTCTTCCTTTTGCGGAACCGCCTGCACCTTGCCGAACATTTCGGACGTGGATGCCTGATAGAAGCGGATCCTGGGGTTGACCAGGCGAATGGCTTCCAGCAGGTTCAGCGGGCCCAGGCCCGTGATCTGGGCGGTGGTGGTCGGTTGGTCGAAGCTCACGCCCACGAAGCTCTGCGCCGCCAGGTTGTAGACCTCGTCGGGTTGGGCCTTTTGCAGGAGCGACAGGCTGGAGCCCAGATCGGTCAGGTCGTATTCGACCAGGTGCAGCCGTTCATGGCCGGCCACACCCACATCTTCCAGGCGCCAGAAATTCACCGAGCTGGTGCGTCGGTAGGTCCCGTAAACCGTGTAGCCTTTTTCCAGCAAAAGCTGCGCGAGGTAAGCGCCATCCTGGCCTGTGATGCCGGTAACGACGGCTGTTTTGCTCATGAGAAAGGCTCTCCTTGGAAATGGGTTGCGAGGGCACCGAATGGTCGCGGGAACAAAGCCCACGATTTTGCCTCAGTATTTTGTGGGGTTGCGGCGCCGGTTCTTGGGTTTGAGAGGTTGTGCGCTTACCATCCAAAGCTAAGTGAGCGCCCGCCCGCTTCGTGGGTTTTGTGCGCTACGTCACAACTTGGGTGTGTACTCCATGTTATTTTCAAGATTGATGAAAGCTGTATTCGCGCTCCTGACCGGTGCCGCCTGCCTGGCAGGGCATGGCGTGGCTGCGGCCGCGACGGCGCAGGAGGCTGCGGCCCCCGCTGCCGCAGCAAATGCCGCCACCTACGTCGGTGGCGAAATCATGTTTGTGTCCGGTGCCGCCACCCGCACGCTGGCCAACGGCACGCGCGTCGCGGTGGCCAAGGGGCAGACCCTGCTGGAAGGTGACCGCGTCGTGACCCAGCGCGACAGCCATGTGTATGTGCGCCTGCGCGACGGTGGCTTGCTGGTGGTACGGCCGGCGTCGGAACTCAGGGTAGACCGCTGGCGTTTTGATCCTGCCCACCCGCAGGACTCCCAGATCAAGTACACACTTGAGAACGGCGCCGCGCGCCATGTGTCTGGCGAGGCTGCACGGGCCGCGCGGGACAAATTCCGCCTGAACACGCCTGTGGCGGCCATCGGCGTGCGCGGCACCGATTTCACGGTGACGGCCGATACTTTGAGCACCCGCGTGGCCGTGCAGTCCGGCGGTGTGATCGTGGGCAGCCTGGGCAACAACGGCTGCCGTGCCGAAGGCTTTGGCCCCTGTGATGGAGATTCCGCGGTTGAGCTGCTCGCCGCCGCCAAGGACAAGCAGGTCCAGCTGCGCATGGGTGAGCGCCGTGCCGAGATCATCGACATGCCACCCGGCAACGGCGACAAATCCCGTCAGTTCGCACATTCCGACGCCACCACCGAGCGCCGCAAGGACGGCGATATGGTCGTTTCCGAAGCGCGTACGCTGCCTCTGGCGGACAAGACGATCGGCAGCGGCGCAGGCGGCGATGTGGTCAAGCCGGAAGAGCCCATCACTATCGCGACCTGGGGGCGCTGGTCCAACGTGGCAAATGCGGCACCTGGCGTCGTGTCGGCTGAAGCCCTGCTGGCTGACCGCCCTATCGTTGGCATCAGCGGGCAGTTCGTTCTGGCGGCAAACAAGTCGGCCACGCCGCTTGAACTGCCCGGGGCTGGCTCGGCGTCGTTTCGCCTGATCGGACATGACGGCGTCGTGGTGGACAAGTCGACGGGGCGGCAGATCGCGTCCACGGCATCGGACGGCTCGCTGCGCCTTGACTTCGGCACCCGCCGGTTTGAAACGTCGATGAACATCAAGGCCGAGGAACTGACTTCCACGATCCAGGCGCGCGGTGACATCCAGCCGTCCGGCAAGTTCGTGTCCGACCCTTTTGTGTCGCAGTCTTTCATCCAGGGCATCGTCGGCGGCAAAAACCTGGCCGAAGCGGTGTACCTTTACCAGCGCGCGCTCAGCGAACGGTTCGACGCCTCGGGCGTGGCATCCTGGCGCAAGTGACGCGCCGACTCCAGCGGTTGACTCTTCACCTGACCGGCTGACGCACCCGTGCGAGCGCCCCATACCCTGTTTCGCTGGGCTTGGCTGGGCGCGATTGCGCTGTTGACCGCGGCGCTGCAGTGGCTGCCGGTGACCCCGTCGTTCCTGTTCCCCATCGAATACCTCGTCAAGGATTCGCTGCGGCAGTCCATTGCCGGCCTGCAGACGGACAGCCGCATCCTTGTGGTGGACATTGACGAGGCCAGCCTCGATGCCCATGGCGCCTGGCCGTGGCCGCGCTCGCGCGTGGCCGACATGGTCGAGCGCCTGTTGGGCGACAAGGGCGCGCGCGCCGTTGGACTGGACATCGTGTTTCCCGCACCCTCGGATGCGGGCGGGGACGAGCGGCTGGCGGCGCTGGGCCGTTTTGCACCCCTGGTGTTCGCGCAGGCCATGGACTTTGTGCCTCGCTCACCGCCGTTGCAGGCGGGCAGGGCGGTGTTCAATGCGCCGCCTTTTCCCGCGCCGTTGCTGGCGCATGCGGCGCCGGTGCAGGGCTACGTCGCCAACCACGCGGGCCTTTCTTCGGCGCCCTGCGTGGGCAACATCGGCATTTCGCCCGATGCCGACGGGCGCATCCGCCGGGTGCCACTGCTTGCGCGCGCGGGCGACGCGGGCACGGCGTTGCTGCCGCTGGCCATGTTGTCGTGTCCCCTGGGGCAGCCGGGGCCTGGACCGCAGGCGCTGGCTTCGCTGCAACGAGTCGGCGCGGACTTCAGTGCCTGGGAACTGCCCTACACGCGCCACTGGCCGGCCTATGACGTGGTCTCGGCCGGCGCAGTGCTGGACGGCTCGCTTCCGGCTGACCTGGTCAAAGGGCGCTGGGTGCTGGTGGGATCCTCCGCGCTGGGTTTGAATGACCGTGCCGCGACGCCGCTGGCGGCGTATTCGGCCGGCGTCATGGTCCATGCCGCGGCCATGACGTCGTTGCTCGATCATGCGCAGGGGGCCGTGACGCCCCTGCCGGTGGACGGCCGCCTGGTCGCCACGGCGTGGATCCTGGCCCTGGCCGCGTTGACCGGCTGGGCGCTGGCGCGCTGGCGTGCCTGGTGGCTCATGCCGGCGGCCGTGCTGACCGGCATGGCCTGGCTGGGCGTTGCCGCCTGGCTGTTGCGGCACGAAGCGCAGGTCATGGTCAGCGCACCGCTGCTGACCTGCGTGCTGGTGCTGGGCTTTGTCTCGCTGGAGCTGTGGCGCGTCCAGCGCGAACAGAGCCAGCTGCTGCGATCGTTCTCGGCCTACGTGGCGCCGCTGGTGGTGGAGGAAATGCTGCGCCAGGGCATCGCCAACCCCATGCTGCCGCAGCACCGCGAGATCACCGTGATCTCGGCCGACATGCAGAACTACAGCGGCCTGACCAACAGCGCCGGCCTGCAGGATGCGGCGCAGCTCACGCGCGAATTCCTGCACTGCCTGACCGAGCCGATCTTCGCTCACGGCGGCACGCTGGACAAATACACCGGCGACGGCCTGGTGGCATTCTGGGGGGCGCCGCTGTCGCGCCCCGACCATACACAGCAGGCGCTGGAGGCGTCGCGCGAGATCGTCGAATCGGTGCGGCGCTGGAACGAAACGCGCGTGGCGCAGGGCAAGCTGCCGGCCCGCGTGCGCATCGGCATCGAGTCGGGCGCGGTGCTGGTGGGCGACCTGGGGACCGGTTTTCGCAGCACTTATACTGCCGTGGGCGACTGCATCAACCACGCCAGCAAACTGCAGGCGGTCGCCAAGACACTGCCCTGCGACGTGGTGATCGGGCCCCAGGCCGCGCAGGCGGCTGGCGCTTTCGAACTGGTCGCGGTGGCCGAATTGCAGTTACCCGGCTTCAACCACGCGTCCGTGCTTTGGTCCTTTTCCGACATGCGCAGCTCGCTGCCCTGACAGGCTTGTGCCTGTGGGGTGCGTTGGTGTTGCCCGCGTTCGCGGCCGGCGCCGCGGATGCCGATGCCGCCGCCGAAGCGCAGTCCCTGACCAGCGGCGCCATCGCGGGCGAGATCCTGGACACCGCCGTGGAGCATTGCCGCCGTGGCGAGCGCGCGCAGGCCCTGTCGATGTTCGCGGCCATCCGCGAGCAGCTGGCGCCACCACCGGCCTTGCTGCAACTGGTGAAAGACCTCGAAGCCACGGGTTGCACGCCGCAACTGGAAGCGCAGGTGCGCGCCTTCAAGCTCGTGGCCGGCGGTGGCTACGACAACAATGTGAGCCAGGGCATCAGCGCGCGCAGCCTGACTCTGGGTTCCGGGGCCGACGAGCTGGAGCTGCCGCTGGATGACAGCTACCTGCCGCGTGGCAGCACCTTCATGCAGGTGGCGGCCGACTATTCCGTGCCGCTGGCGATGCCCGGCTGGGCGTTGCTGCTGAGTGCTGGCGCGCGGGCGCACCAGCGCACCTCGCAGTTCGACCTGGCGTCGGCCGCGGCGTCGCTGTCGCGCGTGGGCGTGTTGGGCGGTCGCACGCTGCGCGGGCAGCTCGACGTGAGCGAGCTGTGGCTGGGCGGGCGCCGCTACCAGCGTGTGTTGGGCGCCACGCTGCAGACGGTGCTGGACCTGGATGAAAAGGGCGGCGCGTGGATCGCGCATGCGTCGGCCGCCATGGTCGATTACCACTTGCAGCCGACGCAGAACGCGGTGCAATACGAGGCCGGCATCTCGCGCGACCGGCGGCTGGATGCAGCGACGACCGTGTATGCCAACGCCGCGCTGCAGCATGACGCCGCCCGCGACACGCGGCCTGGCGGTGACCGTAACGGCTTTCAGGTGTCGGCCGGCATGACCCGGTCATTCCAGGGGTGGCGCCTGAAGCCGCAACTGAGCCTGCAGCAATGGAAAAGCCGCGATGTGTTCGCGCCGGGCCTGATCGACAGGCGCCGCGACAACCGCGCGCTGCAGTGGACGTTGCAGGCCGAAAAGCCATTGTCGCCGCGCCAGACGCTGGTGCTCGAATGGCGGGCGCGCTCGGTGCGCGACCCGATCCCGCTCTACCAGTACAAGGCCCAGAGCTTGGGCGCCTTCATTCAGCAGCAGTTTTGAGCCCGGTCGCGGGCGGCGGCGACTGGGCCAGCAGGCGCAGGCGCTTGGGGTCGCGCACGATCAGGCGGCGATAGTCTTTTTCCAGCACGCCGGCGGCGATCAGCTGGCCGATCGCTCGGGACACCGTCTCGCGGCTGGTGTTGATCATGATGGCGATCTCCTGCTGCTTGGGCAGGTTCTGGATCACCACGAGCCCGCCGGGCATCTGCTGGCCCAACTGCAGCATCAGCGCGCACACGCGCTGATGGGCATTGGGAATGGCCAGCAGCGTGCGGTAGTTGGACAGGTTGCGCACCAGGGCCGTGAGGTGCCGCATCATGGCTTCGGCGGTGCTGGGCAGCTTGTAGAAAAGCTCGCGTGCCGGCCCCTGTGGAATCACGCCCACCACCGATGGCACCAGCGCCACGATGTGGGCAGAGCGCGGCAGCCCGTCGATGACCGACAGCTCACCAAAGAACGCGCCGGGTTTGATGAGATTCAGGCCGATCTCCCGGCCGTCCTCGGCGATGTCGATGGCCTGCAGCTGGCCCGAGAACAGCAGGTACAGCCCGTCGGCGGCCTCCTGCTTGCGGCAGACGATCTCGCGCCGCGCAAATTCCTTGACCCGCAGCAACCCGTTGGCGATCTTGAGTTCTTCCTCGGGCAGATTCGCAAACAGCGGGAACTTGCGCAGGTCCATGGCTCAATGCTGGAGCCAGGCGTTGATTTCGTCAATGTTCTCGGCGCGCAGGGTGCCGGACAGGGCCTTGAGGCGCGCCCGAGCGATCAGGTAGGCGAAGCGTGCCTGTGCCAAGTCGCGTTGTGCGACACCCAACTGCTGCTCTGCATTCAGGATGTCCAGCCGCGTGCGTGCGCCGGCCTCGAACGAGCGCCGGCTGGAAGTGACCAATTGCGTTGTGGACTTGACCGCCTGTTCGAGCGCGCGTACGCGCAGTACGCCCTCGGTCACGCCGCGGAACTCGCGGTGCACGCGAACACCCAGATCGCGGCGGATTTCCTCAAGCCGGTTCTCGGCGCGTTCCTGTAGCGCCAGCGCTTCGCGGACCTGCGAGTTGACATATCCGCCCTGGAAGATCGGCACGGTCAGCTGGAGGCTGATCTGCTTTTGCCGGTACTCGGTGTTCAGCCGTGTGATGTTCTCACTGTTGCTGCGCGAGATCTGAGCCTGCGCGTCCAGCGTCGGGTAGTGGCCGGATCGGGCTTTTTCCACCTCGGCTCGGGCGGCCTCCACCTGCGCGCGAGCCGACGCCAGCTCCGGGCTGGCTGATTCGGCCTGCGCCGTCCAGGCTTCGACGGAGGCAGGACTTGGCGGCGCCAGCTCAAGCCTGGCGACATTGACGGGTGTGACCTTCTCGGTCACGGGCTGGTTGATCAGCACTTCGAGCTCGCGCCGGGCCAGGTCCACGTTCTGGCGTGCCTCCAGCTCCTGAGCGATCGTGAGGTCCAGGCGGGCCTGGGCTTCGTCGATGTCGGTGCGTGTGCCAGAACCTGCTGCAAAACCCTTTCGCGCGGCGTCGACCTGGGTGGTATAGGTGGACTTCTGCACGCCGACCAGCACCAGTTGCTCCTCTGCCAGCAGCGTTTCGAAATAGGCCGTAGTGACCCTGATCACCAGGTTTTGCTGGTCGCGTTCCAGCACCGCTTCGGCATCGGCGACCAGTGCCTTGGCCTGCCGGTACTGCGCCGCGATGTTCTTGCGGTATAGCGGCTGGCGAATAGTCAACGCTTCGGTGCTGCTGCTGTAGCGATCATGCGTTGTGGTCTCGCGGCCCAGCAAATCAGGTGCGGTGGTGTCAAGGCTGTTGCGCCCGCGCGATGCGCTGGCCGCAATGTTTGGAAAGAACTGCGAACGCGCCTGCGGGAGCCGCTCGCGTCCTGCATCGGCGGTCGCGCGCGCTGCGCGGATGGTGGCATCGTGTTGCTGCGCCAGCCGGTACGCTTCGGCAAGGTCCAGGGCGCTGGCCGGAAAAGCGGCCAGCACCGACAGGGCGGCAGCTGTCATGGCGAGGGGGCGGGGGAACCGGAACATCGTCACTCCTCCTTCATGGACGCGGCGACGCGCTTGGTTAGCGGCCCCAGCATGTAGGTCAGCAACGAACGCTCGCCGGTCTTGAAGATAACCTCGGCCGGCATGCCGGGCTGCATCTGGCGCTTGCCCAGCTTCTTGAGTCCGTCGGGTGTGACGGACACGCGCGCCAGGTAATAGGACACGTTGGTGGCGGGGTCCGTAATCAGATCGCCCGAAACGGTGGTCACCTTGCCGTCCACGACCAGCGACGGCGAATGCGAGAACGCCGAGAAACGGATGTCAACCGGCAGGCCCGAGTGCACGCGGTCAATGAAATGCGGCTGCACGTGCGCTTCCAGCACCAAGGGTTCGTCGTTCGGCACGATGTCCATGAGTTTCTGACCGGCCTGGATCACGCCGCCAGGTGTCTGAACGGCCAGCCCCACGACCTGGCCGGTTGCGGGCGCCTTGATGTCGATCCGCTCCAGGTCGTTCTGGAATGCCTTGAATTTTTCCGCCTCGGACAGGACTTCGCGGCTGATGTCGGCGAGTTGTGCTTCGACTTCCTTGCGGTTTTCCTGCTGGCGCGAAATGATGCGCGCGCGCAGTTCGCCGATGGCGCGGCGCGCGCGCATCGTGTTGCCCTGTAATTCGACCTGCGCGGTCGTGGATTCGGCCACAGCCCGCTCCAGCTCGAACTGGCGGTTGCGCGGCGCATAGCCCTCGGCGACGAGACCGCGGGTGTTCTTGAGCTCTTCGTTCAGCAGCGCAAGCTGGCTTTTGCGACTTTCCAGCATGCCCTGGTAGGCCTGTACCAGCGCCTCCTGACCCTGGATATTCTCGTTCAGCGATTGCACATCTGCCGCGAGCCCGGCACGGCGCGCGCTCAGCAATTGTTCCTGCGTCGTCATGTGCGCACGGATCTGCGGATCCTGTGCGTTGCTGACCAGATCGGCGTGCCAATTGATGGTGCTG
The DNA here is from genome assembly GCA_041905405.1 of Ramlibacter sp. GTDB lineage: Bacteria > Pseudomonadota > Gammaproteobacteria > Burkholderiales > Burkholderiaceae_C > RAM1. The sequence continues at coordinate 154,928 of JAYRLC010000004.1, forward strand.
CTGCCGGACTGCTCGGCCAGCAGGCGCGCTTGCATGGCACGTTGCGACAGATAGCGCTGGCGGGTCGCCTCGTAGTTGGCACGCGCGACGGCTTCGTCCAGTTTTATCAGGACGGCTCCTTCCTTGACGCTCTGGCCTTCGCGTACAAGCACGTCCTTGACGATGCCGCCGGTCAGATGCTGCACTGCCTTGCGCTTGGTGTCGATGGCAACCTGGCCGGGGGCTGCAACGCCCTCGTCCAGCGGGGCAAGCCCTGCCCACAGCAAAAAGCCACCGAAGCCAATGGCCAGGGCCCACATGCCGATGCGCCCGGCGCGACCGGCATCGGCCTGGGCCAGTGCATCGTCGTCGGCCGCGGCATCGTTGCCGTCTTCAGGGCCGTTGGGGGACGAGCGATTGAACAGGGATATCTTGGCCATGGCTTTTCTCGGGTGATCTTGTGTGATTAGGTCTGCCGGATCGGTTTCAGGCGGCGTCAGGCAGGTTGGGGCGCGATCGGCGGCACGGGCGGCTCGGAAGCGGGCGGTTGCTGCTGTTGGCGCTGTTGCTGCAGCGCGGCGATCACGCCGTCGCGTGGACCGCTGGCCACCAGCTCGCCGTTGTTCAGGATCAGCAGCACGTCCGCAGCCTGGATCGCGCCGGGCCGGTGGGTGATCAGGAACACTGTGCGCCGGGCTGCTCGCAGTTGCGCTACGGTGTTCATCAGTGCCGCTTCCCCGGCGTCGTCCAGGTTGGCGTTAGGTTCGTCCAGTACGACAAGTGCCGGGTTGCCGTAGACCGCGCGCGCCAGGCCGATGCGCTGGCGCTGGCCGCCGGACAGCATGCCACCAGCTTCGCCGATCGGCGTGTCGTAGCCCTTGGGGAAGCGCAGGATCATCTCGTGCAGGCCGGCGCAGCGTGCGGCCTCAATCACTTTCTCGGAATCGACGTCGCTGAAGCGCGCGATGTTCTCGGCAATGGATCCCTCGAACAGCTCGACGTCCTGCGGCAGGTAACCCACGTGCGGACCGAGCTCCAGCCGGTTCCAGCTTTGGATCGGCAGGCCGTCCAACAGGACTTCACCGGACACGCCGGGCCAGATGCCCATGAGCGTGCGGGCGAGCGTCGACTTGCCGGACCCCGACGGTCCCAGGACGGCGATCACGATGCCGGCCGGAATGTCGAAGTTGATGCCTTTCAGGATCGGCGACGACCGACCGGGCGCCGTGGCAACTACATTGCGCAATGTCACGGCGCCTGTTGGCGCGACGCGCTTGAGGGCCGCGTCGCGCTCGGGGAATTCCTGCAGCAGCTTTTCGAGCCGCACGAACGCGGCGCGGGCCGTGAGGAAGCTGCGCCAGCTGCCCACCATCTGGTCGATCGGGGCCAGCGCCCGGCTCATCAGCACATTGGCTGCGATCATCGCGCCGGCGGAAATCTGCCCGTCGATCACCAGCAGCGCGCCGGCGCCCAGCGACAGCGACTGCTGGCTGTACCGCACGAACTTGCTCCAGGCCGTCACGCGGTTGTTAACAGACTGCGCGGTGCCGTTGAGCACCAGCGAGCGCTGGTGCCGCTCGCGCCAGCGATGGCGCAGGTTCTCGACCATGCCCATGGACTCCAGTACCTCGGCGTTGCGCAGTTTGCCCTGCACATAAAGGTTGACATCGGTGGCGGCGCGTTGCGCATCCTCGGCAGGTGCCACGGTGTGGCGATGGCCGAACCAGGCGAGCGCGCCCTGGATGAGCGCGAACACGATGGACACCGCCCCGAGCAACGGGTGCAGGAAGAACATCACGGCAATGTAGATCGGCACCCAGGGGGCGTCGAAGAACGCGAAGATGCCCTGGCCGGTCAGGAACTGGCGCACCTGCAACAGGTCGCTGAAGGCCCGCGCGGGGCTGGTGGCCGAACTGCCCAGATAGGCCTCGAAGCTCGCGTTGAACACGCGGGTGCCCAACTGCTCGTCGAGCCGGACGCCAGCGCGCACCAGGATGCGCGAGCGTGTCCATTCGGAGAACGCCATGATGGCGAGCAGGAACAGGCAGACCAGCGATACGGCGACGAGCGTGAGTTCGCTGTAGCTGACCAGGACCCGGTCATACACCTGCAACATGTAGATGGTGGGCGTCAGCATCAGCAGATTGGCGACGGCGCTGAACAGTCCAACCATCAGGAACTCGCGACGGAACAGCCACAACGTGGCCGTCAGATCGCTGCGTTTGAAAAACTCGGGCTGCTTCATGCGGACTCTCCGGGAGCGGGCAGGGTCGCCGTGGGCGCGGCCTGGGACTGGGCTGCTGCCTGTGTCGCGGCGGCGTTCTGCTGGTTGGCCTTCTGCAGGTGGGCCAGCACGTCGTCGCGCGGACCGAACGCGCGGACGGTGCCGTCGGCCAGCAGCAGGATCTTGTCGGCCACGGCCAGCACGCTGTTTCGGTGCGTGATCACCACGAACGTGGTTCCGCGTGCCTTGTGCTGCGCGATGGCCTGTGCCAGGGCGGCATCACCCACGTCATCCAGGCTGGAGTTGGGCTCATCCAGCACGACAAACACCGGGTCCCCGTACAACGCGCGGGCCAGCCCCACGCGCTGGCGCTGGCCGCCCGACAGGCGCGCGCCCTCGGGGCCGACATCGGTGTCGTAACCGTCCGGCAGGCTCAGAATGAATTCGTGCAGGCCTACGGCGCGGGCGGCGTTCTCGACCTTGGCTTTTTCCAGCTTGCCGAAGCGCGCGATGTTCTCGGCCACCGTGCCGTCGAAAAGCTCCACGCCCTGGGGCAAGTAGCCGATGTGGGGGCCCAGCTCTGTTTTGTCCCAGGTGTAGATATCCGCGCCGTCCAGCCGCGCCTTGCCGCCGACTGAAGGCCAGATGCCGGTCAGCACCCGTGCCAGCGATGTCTTGCCCGACGCCGACGGCCCGATGACGGCCAGCACGTCGCCGGGGTTCAGGCCGAACGTCACCCCTTTCAGGATGGGGACGGGCGTGCCGGGGGCGGACGCAATGATGTTTTCTGCCGTGAGCAGGCCGCGCGGCGCGGGCAGTTCCATGGCCTCGGCCTTGGCGGGCAGGGCGGCCAGCAGATTTTCCAGCCGGGACCAGGCGTCGCGGGCATTGATTGCCAGCCGCCACTGCGTGACGATGGCGGTCAGAGGCTGCATGATCCGTCCGCCCAGGATGGAGCCGACGATCATCATCCCGGCGCCGCCGTTGAGCTGGTTGCGCAGCAGCAGCCAGGCGGCCAGGCCCAGCAGCAGCGAGCCCATCATCACCTGCAGGAACTTCGTGATCGTCTGATAGACACCGGCGCGTTCGGACGCAATGGCCTGCAAACTCAGGAATTCGCGCTGCTTCTCGTTCCAGCGGCGGTGGATATCGCCCAACATGCCCATGGCCTCGATCACCTGGGCGTTGCGCAATGATCCGTCCGCATACTGCTGGGCCGCAAATGCAGTGCGGTTTGCGGCCGACAGCGGCGGTTGCGTGCTGCGTTCATTCAGCCAGGCAACGAAGGTCTGGACCAGTGCACCCAGCAGCCCGGCCCAGCCCATCCACGGGCTGATAGCGAACATCAGCGCCAGGAACACCAGCGCCACGGGCGCTTCCATGAAGGCCTTGAGCACGGGCGAGGGCAGGAAATCGCGGATCACGCGCAGGTCCGCCAGCGGCTGGGTCGTGCCGCCGGGCAGGCGCTTGAGGTTGGCCTCAAAGCTCGCCATAAAAATGCGGTGACTGAGCTTGCGGTCCAGGGCCAGGCCGGCCTCGTGCATCTCTTCTGAATGGGCCCACTCCAGGACCTCCATCACGACGAAAGAGGCCAGTACCAGCAGAGTGAGCATGGCGAGCGTCAGGTGGTTGCGGCTGTTGACCACGCGGTCGTACACCTCCAGCATGTACCAGCTGGGCATGAGCACCAGCAGGCTGGCGATCACGGTGAACCAGGCCGATTTCACGAAATACGGGCGCAGGGTGTCCACGGCCTGGCGCAGCTCGGATGCCGGCCGCTGCAAGGCCTGGGGGTTAAGCGCTCTCATGAATCTCCTCCACCATCACGTATTCAGGCAGTTCGCCCTGGTTGTTGTCGTCCGCCAGCGCGGCGCTGCCGCCGTCGTCGGGGTCGGAAAATGAAAATTGCAGGCTGAAGCGCTGGTCTGGCAGGCGTGACAAGACGATCTCGCGCAGCTTCAGGCTGTGGAATGCCACTTCATCCTGAGGGCGGAGTTCGAGCTTGAACCGCATACGCCCATCCAGGGTGTACAGCGACAACTGGCCATCCTTGAGGCTCAAGGTGTGACGGTCGAAATAGACGGGGCAGGTGTCGGAAAAACGCAGCAGCGGCAGCGGCCTATCGCCCAGCCGGGCCAGGTTGAACGGGCTCTGGGCATGCTGGAACACCGCCCGGCAGTGCCTGGACACTGAATAGATGACGTTGCAGACCATCTGCGAGCCCATTGCGGGGAATTGCTCGCGCAGCGGCTTGTACGCCATGTGGTGCAGTGCCACGCGGTTCCAGACCCGCGTGCGTTGGACTATGGGTGCCAAGGCGTTGCATACCTGAGCAAACGCAGCTTGTAACGCCATGAGCCGCCCCGCCTGCTCAGGCGAGGTATCGAGCACGATGCGCAGCTGGGTTAAATTCATATAGGACTCGGAATGTATTGATCTCCTATATGAAATGTCAAGAGCGCAATGCCGCAAATGCAACCGTCAATTGTGTGCGACCGTTCACAAGCCGATCGTGAACTGCTGCCAGCTCCAGAGGGGAAATAAGCCGATTTCAAGCGCGCTCCTGCTCTGCCACGGTAGTCGGCCAGTTACAACACAAAATGCAAAAAAGTGACGCAGATCACACTAGGCGTCTGGCACTGCCCTATAGTCCTGCCTAGCCCGAGCACTGGCCCCAGCCACAAGGTATGGAGCTCGCAAAGGCGAGGAGAGTGTTACATGTCACTTTTGGCCTGCTACACTCCCCGAGTCTTCTATCGATAGACGGCAACTTTTACCCTTACAGGAGCTAATCCATGGCTGTTACGCAAGCACAACTGACCGAACTGTATCTCTCGTACTTTGGCCGTCCCCCTGACTTCGACGGCATTCAGTACTACACCTCGAACCCCGCGTTCACGATGGCTTCGGTGGCTGGCGGTTTCAGCGCCTCCGCTGAATCGCAAGCCCTGTACGGCTCCACGTTTGGCGCTTCGCAGATCAACGCGATCTACCAAAACCTGTTCAACCGTGACGCCGAGCCCGCAGGCCTGACCTACTGGTCGCAAGAAGTGCAAGCTGGCCGCATCTCGGCCGCAGGTGCTGCTCTGGCAATTTTCCAGGGCGCCCAAGGCGCTGACCGTACTGCCGCCGCCAACAAGATCCAGATCGCCACGGCATTCGTCGGCCAGCTGGACACCAACGCCGAAATCATTGGCTACTCCGGCACCGCTGCTGCTGCCTCGGCCCGCGCTTTCCTGCGCACCGTGACCGACGCCGCCGCTACCGTGACGACGGCCACCTCCGGCCTGGCTGCTGCCGTGGCCAACGCTGTGGGCATCGGCTCGACCGCTCCTGGCGCTAACGGCGGCCAGACCTACACGCTGACCACCGCTGTGGACACGCTGACGGGCACGGGCGGCAACGACCTGTTCGTGGCAACCTCTGCCACCACGTCGCCTTCTTTCACCGCTTCCGACACGATCAACGGCGGCAACGGCACCGACACCCTGAACCTGACGGTCGACACCAACACGGCCAACAACGTTCCCGCTGCTACCGCAACGTCCGTTGAAATCATCAACGTGCGCAACGTTTCTGGCAACGCCCAGACGATCGCTGCCGGCAACTTCACGGGCGCCACCCAGATCAACGCCGACCGTTCGACCAACCAGGTTGACGTGACCGGCCTGGTCGCTGGTCAAGCCGTGGGCATCATGGGCAATGGCACTGTCGTGACCGGCGCCCTGAACGCCACGTACGGCGCAACCGTGACGGCTGCCACGCTGAACGTGTCCGGCGGCACCGCCACTGGTTCCGGCGCGGTTGCCTTCACCGGTGCTGCCCTGGCTACCGTGAACATCAACTCCAGCACCGCTGCCAACACTGTCGGCACGATCGCTCTGGGTGGTGCTGCCACGGCCCTGAACGTTGCCGCTAACAGCAACCTGACCACGGGCAACATCACCGGCTTTACCGGTACCGCTGCCAAGATCACCGTGACGGGCGCTGCTACCGCTGCCAACCTGGGCACGCTGGAAAACACCACGGTCAAGACCGTTGACGCGTCCGCTTTCCTGGGCGCTCTGACCGTGACCGCCAACACCAACACCACGCTGGTCCTGACCGGTGGCGCTGGCAACGACGTCATCACCACGGGCGCCGTTCTGGCCACCGGTGGCACGATCGACGGCGGCGCTGGTACGGGCGACCGTCTGGTGGTCGCTGCATCGGCCCACGTCGATGCAACCGCTGGCAAGCTGTACAAGGGCTTCGAGCAAGTTCAAGTGCAGGACAGCCAGACCGTTGACGTGACCCAACTGGCCACGAACAACACGATCGACACCGTTCGCATCAACGCCGCTGCGGGCGCTACCGGTGCAACGGGCCTGTCGGCTGCGCAAGCTGCTGCTGTGCAAGTGATCCAGGCGGGTGGCGGTGTCATCACCGTTGGCGTGACGGGCGCCACCACCGGCGGCCAGATCGACACGGTCAAGATCGCTGCAACGACGACGACCGCAGCTGGTGCGGCGCAGGCCATCAACCTGACCGGCGTGACCCTGACCGGCGTTGAAAAGCTGGAAGTCACCGGCAACGGCACGGCCGCTGCCACGACCGGCGCCATCACGCTGACGACCGCCAACGCCACGTCCCTGGACAGCATCACCGTGAAGAACGCTGCTGCCACCACCGTGACGATTGCTGCTGGTCAGACCGCCACCAACCTGGTGGTGGATGGCTCCGGCTCCACGGGTGCCGTGACGGTTGACGCCAGCGCCTACGCGACGGCGACCGGTGCGACCCTGAAGGGCGGCGCTGGCCAGGACATCCTGCACGGCTCGAACCAGAACGACAGCCTGAACGGCGGCGCCGGCAACGACGTGCTGACGGCTCAAGGTGGTACGGCTACGGCTGGTACGGCTACGGCTCTGGGCGCTCTGACGGCCATCACGGCCAACACGACCTCCAACACCCTGACCGGTGGCGCTGGCCGTGACGTGTTCGGTCTGTCGGTGACCACGGTTGCCAACGCCAACAGCATCACCGACCTGGACCTGGGCACGGGTGCTGCCGCTGGTGGCGTGGACGCGATCTACTTCGACGGCGCCACGGCTGCCGCTGCTGGTACCGTGACGATCGCCACGCTGTCCGCTGCTACGCAAACCAACGTGACCGCTGCCGCCAGCCTGGCTGCCGCAGTTGACCTGGTCGTGGCCAACAACACGGCCGTCAACGTCGTGACCCAGTTCACGTACGGTGCTGACACCTACATCTTCATCAACGGCGTGGCCGGTGGCGCTACCTACACCGCCGCTGAAGACCTGCTGGTGAAGGTGACGGGCGTGACCGGTACGCTGGACGCTTCCGACATCGTCGTGATCTAAGCGACACACCGGCATCTGCTGGTACAAAAAGACCGGGCGAAAGCCCGGTCTTTTTTTTTACACTCGAGCATCATTCAGGACGGAGCGCAGACGTGAACGATTGGACCGCCGGCTATGTCGCCGACATCGGCTACACACCGGGCTATTACGCTGAACTGAACCCGCTGCGCAGCCAGTTGCCACTGCTGTATGCCGGCTGGGCGCCGTCGCAGTTTGAGAATGCGTGCGAACTCGGCTTTGGCCAGGGTGTCAGCATCAATCTGCATGCGTCCGCGTCAGATGTGGGCTGGTGGGGCACCGACTTCAATCCTTCGCAGGCTGCTTTTGCCCAATCGCTGGCGCAGGGCGCCAACAATATCCGTGTCAGCGACGAAGCGTTCGCTGACTTCTGCAATCGGCCCGACCTGCCTGATTTTGACTTTATCGGCCTGCACGGCATCTGGAGCTGGATTTCGGATGCCAACCGCGCCGTGATCGTCGATTTCCTGCGGCGCAAGCTGAAGGTCGGCGGCGTCGTCTACGTCAGCTACAACACCCTGCCGGGCTGGTCCGGTTTTGCACCGATGCGGCATCTGTTGGCCAAGCACGCGGAGATGATGAGCGCGCCGGGAGACGGGTCGCCCGCTCGCGTGGACAAGGCGCTGCAGTTCGCCGACCAGGTGATGCAGGCCGATCCGCGCTACGGGCAGGTGTACACCCAACTGGCCGAACGGCTCAAGAAGGTGGCGTCACAAAGCCGCGAATACCTGGCTCACGAATATTTCAACCGCGACTGGGCTCCAATGTATTTTGCCGACGTGGCCGACATCCTGGGCGAGGCCAAGCTCACGTTCGGCTGTTCGGCGACGCACCACGACCATGTCAACGCTGCCAATCTGACGGTGGAACAGCAGGCCATGCTCAAGACGGTCAACAACCCTGTCCTGGCGCAAAGCGTGCGCGACATGATGGTGAATCAGCAGTTCCGCCGTGACTATTGGGTCAAGGGGCCGCGCCGTCTGACGCCGCTGGATCAGGTCGAGGCGGTTCGTGGGCAACGCATCATGCTGACCGTGCAGCGCGCCGATGTGTCGCTCAAGCTGCCCGTCCCATTGGGCGAGTTGAATCTCAGCGAAGCGGTTTACAGCCCGGTGCTGGACCTGCTGTCGGATAACCAGCCCCGTTCGCTGGGAGAGCTTGAGAATCTGCTGAAGCCGGCCAAGATTGGCCTGCAGGCGATCAGCGAAGCAGCCATGGTTCTGATTGGTGCGGGCCATGCCGCGCCCGTCGTCACGTCGCCCGTCTCAACGTCCACCCGGGCACGTTCTGACAGCATGAATGCACGTCTGGCGAATATGGCCAGGTCCGATGCGCAGATTGTCTATGCCAGCAGTCCGGTCGTTGGGGGCGGTATCACGACCGGCCGCTTTCCGCTGCTGTTCGCGCAGGCGCTCAAGGACGGCGTGGCGGCAAAAGGCGCGGCACTGGCCCAGCACGTCTGGGCCATCCTGGCTGCGCAGAACCACGCGCTGCTGAAGGATGGCAAGGCCTTGGCGACGGCTGAAGAGAACGTTGCTGAGTTGACGCGGCAAGCCGACGAGTTCCTGGGCAAGAGGATGGCGGTGTTCAAAGCGCTTCAGATACTTTGAATATTAGATTCGCAAGAATGGCGGCGTGATCGGAAGCTCTATGGCGGGGGTGGAACATTGTCAGGCGCTGGCTCGGGAAGGCCGCGTGACAGAGGCATTGCGAGGCTTTGATGCTGCGCTGATGGAATGCCCAGATGACATCGCTGCCTTGGGAGGGCGTGCCGCCTGCCTGCTTGCCCTGGGGCAGGCGCTGGATGCATACGACAATTACCGCCAGCTGGCCCAGCGTGCGGCCCATGCGTTGGCATTGCGTGCTGTTTCAGCCGCAATTATGAGCTTGCAGTACACGCATGAACTGGAGGAGCAGTTCGTCATTGGCGCCACGCTGGATCTGGCCGCGCGGTTTGGCAGTCCGGGACCGCAGCAGAGCTTTTCGGAACCCTTTGCGCACGCGCCGCTCAGGATAGGCTTCATCTCTCCCGACCTGTCGGACCATCCCGTCGGCCTGCTGCTGCTGCCGCTGCTGCTGTTTGTCGATCGCAGCCGGATTCAGCCCATCCTCTACTCGACCGGCGGCCGCGACGATCCGACGCGTGCCGCCTTGCGTCGTTTCAGCGAATGGCATGACATCCAGTCGCTCGATCACGGCGAACAGCTTCGGAAATTGCGGCAGGACCGGCTCGATATTCTCATCGACCTGGCGGGGCACTCGGCGGGCAACAGCCTTCCGGTTTTCGCCCAGCGCGCCGCGCCTTTGCAGATGTCGTGGCTCGGCTATTTCGGCACGACCGGCGTGCCGGCGATGGACGCCGTTCTGCTGGACCCCTGGCACGCTCCGCCGGGCGCTGAGTCGCAATTCACCGAAGAAGTGCTGCGCCTTCCGCACATTCGCTGGTGCTACAACCCGGCGGCATATGCGCCGGCCGTGGCGCCATTGCCAGCCGTCGCCAACGGCTTTGTCACCTTCGGCAGTTTCAACAACACCGCCAAGTACAACGACGCCGTGTTCGAGGCCTGGGCGCGCATTCTGGCCGCCGTGCCGGCAAGCCGGCTGGTGCTCAAATGGCAGACCTGCGCCGACCCGGGCTACCGCGAACAGGTCTGGACCGCATTTGAACGCCACGGCGTTGAACGCAGCCGCGTCGAACTGCGCCACCGCTCGCCACACCTGGAGGTGCTGCAACAGTACGCCGACATCGACATCGCGCTCGACCCGTTCCCCTTCACGGGCGGCTACACCAGTTGTGAGAGCCTGTGGATGGGGGTGCCCGTGGTCACGTTGTATGGCGAGCGGACCGTGTCCAGGCAGGGGCATGCGCTGGTCAGCAGCCTGGGACGGCCGGACTGGTGTCACCGCTGGATCGCCGCCGACGTTGAAGGCTATGTGCGCCGGGCGGTGGACCTTGCTTCGTCGCCGCAGGAACTGGCCGGCACACGTGCAGAATTGCGTAGCGTCATGAGAGCCTCCCCGCTGATGAACGGGCGCCGTTTCGCGCAGGATTTCACGGAAACAGTGCTTGCATGGCACCGACGCAGAACTGGCGCCGGTGCGGTTGACTCAGGGGGCTGAACATGTACGGGAACCTGATGGCAACAACTGAAGCGCCTGTGGATGACGGGCAGGCCCCTCAATCCGCGCTGGTCAGCGACCACGCCGTCACCCGCGTCGGCCGCACCGGCACCACCAACCTTGATGGCCTGCTGGGCGGCATCAAGTGGGGCGGGGCGGCAGGGCAGGGCGATGCGCTGACGTTCAGCTTTGCCTACTACGGGGGCGCGGCGGCCACTTTTGCATCCGGCATTCCCGAAGCACAGGGCCAGCTGCGTTATGGCTTCAATGACGTGCAGGCGCAGGCCGCCCGCAGCGCGCTTGCTGCCTGGGCCGGCGTGGCCAACCTGAGTTTCCGCGAGGTGGCGGAAACCGCTTCGGGCAGCACCGTGGGGGATCTGCGTTTTGCGTATTCGTCCGGCGACATGGACAGCGACACCTGGGGCCAGGCTTACTTTCCCAGCGCATCGCCTGAAGGGGGCGACGTCTGGTTGAGCGCGCTCTCGTCATCTGCTAACAGTACCGACCCGACCGATTGGTTGCCAGGTACCTTCAACCACGAGTCGCTGATACACGAGCTGGGCCATGCGCTGGGATTGAAGCATCCCGGCAACTACGGCGGCGGATCCAGCCCGCCATACCTGAGCAGCCTCTACGACTCCACGCGTTACACGGTCATGTCTTACAACGACGCGCCCGATATTTACCGGCGGGTGAGCTTCGATGCGGGTGGACGCGCGCAGTTTGACTATTTCAGTATCCAGCCGGATACGCCCATGGTGCTGGACATTGCTGCAATCCAGTACCTGTACGGCGCCAACATGGCGTACCGCGCAGGTGACGATGTCTACACCTTCGATCCGCGCACCCCGTTCTACCGGACGCTCTGGGACGCCGGTGGCAACGACACGATATCGGTGGCCGGCTTCGCGGCAGGCTGCGTCATCGATCTGAACGCAGGGGCTTACAGCTCCATCCGCATCTTCTCGGACCCGTTGCCCGCCGGCTACAGCGGCGGCACCACGCCGACCTACGAAGGCACTCAGAACCTGGGCATCGCCTACAACGTCACGATCGAAAACGCCATAGGCGGCAGTGGTGGCGACACCATCACAGGCAACGGCGCGCGCAACACGCTGGCCGGTGGCGGAGGCAACGACGCGCTGGATGGTGCCGGTGGCGTCGATGTGGCGGATTTTTCCGGTGTGCGCAGTGGCTACACACTGTCAGGCCTGGGGACGTCGGTGGTGACCATCACCGACCGCACCGCCGGCCGCGACGGCACCGACACCCTGCGCAACATCGAGCGGCTCAAGTTCACCGACGGCTATCTCGCCATGGACACGGCCGGCAACGGCGGTCAGGCCTACCGCCTGTACCAGGCCGCGTTCGACCGCGCGCCCGATGCCGGCGGCCTGGGCTTTCAGATGCGGGAGCTGGACAACGGCATGGCGCTGGCCCAGGTGGCGCAGAATTTCATCAACAGTCCGGAGTTCAGCGTGCGCTACGGCAGCCTGGACAATGCGGCCTTCGTCACGCAGCTGTATGCCAACGTGCTGCACCGTGCGCCGGACGCATCGGGCCTGGCCTTTCACACGGGCAACCTGTCCACGGGCGCGAACACCCGTGCCCATGTGCTGGTGGGCTTCAGTGAGTCGCCGGAAAACCAGGCGGCGTTGATCGGCACCATCCAGAACGGCATGTTCTACACGCTCTGAGAAACAGGCGGGCTTCCCCGCTGTTTTCGGTGCTTTGCCGGGTGGGGCCTGGGGCTAATCTCATGCCATGCCTTTCACCCTGACCATCACCGAAGCTGCGCACAAGTACGGGCTGGACAGCTATTCGGCCGCCACCAATGCGCAGGACGCCGCGCGGCTGGGCTCGCTGCAAGGCTACGAGACCAGCTTCGGCGACAACCCCCGCACCGGCGACAGCGGCACGATCAGCATCTACTATTCCGGCGGCTATGCCAGCAACGTGACGGCACGCCTGGACAGCGCCACCGATGCCACCATCAGCGCGCTGTCGCTGGTGCGGCGGTCCACCGGGGAAGTGCTGCAGCAGATCACGGGATCGCTCGGCGTGTCGGCGTCGGCGTTGGGCGCGCCCAGCGGCGCGGCGCTGCTGGCCGGCGACGATGCGCTCGTGGGCAACAGCTACGACAACATCCTCCAGGGCTGGGGTGGCAACGACCGCATCGACGGCGGCGCGGGCACCGACACGGTGGTGCTGTCGGGCTTGCGCAGCCAGTACACGATCAGCCGCACGGGCGACACCTTCGTCACGTCCGGGCCCGATGGCACGGACACGCTGACCCGCGTGGAGCGGCTGCAGTTCAATGACGTGTGCCTGGCATTTGATACCGGTGCCGCGGCAGGCCAGGCCTACCGGCTGTACCAGGCGGCCTTCAACCGGACACCCGACCAGGCGGGCCTGGGCTTTCAGATGAAGGCGCTCGAATCGGGCCTGACGCTCAAAGCCGTCGCGCTGAACTTCCTGGCGAGCCCCGAATTCAGCCGCACCTATGGCAACCTGGACAACAACAACTTCATCACGCGGCTGTACGAAAATGTGCTTCATCGCGCGCCCGATGCTGCGGGCCTGTCGTTTCACAAGAGCGCGCTGGACGCCGGGTCCGTGGACCGCGGGCAACTGCTGGTCAATTTCTCCGAGTCGCCGGAAAACCAGGCCGCGCTGATCGGCATCATTCAGCAGGGCATGTCGTACGTGCAAGCCTGATCGACGGGTCAACCACTTCGACCCATAATGCGGGCGACCCTTCAGGCGCTTGCCCCCATGTTTGAAATCACCAACCGCACGACGCTGCCCTATGCAGCCGTGTGCTACATCCGCGCCGAATGGGCCGACGGCACTGCATCGCGGTCGTCCGGGGTGATCGTCGGCTACAACGACGTGCTCACCGCGCTGCATGCGGTGTTTGACGCCACCAAAGGCGGCTGGGCCACGCGCGTGACGGTCACGCCCGGCGCCGATACCTCACCGGCGTTCTCCGCGCCCTTTGGCCAGTTCACCGACGTGGGCAGCATGGTCGGCCGGGCCGAGAACTGGGACCTCGATGGCAACGGGCTTTTGACGCAGGCGGAGTCCCAGGGCGACATCGCGTTGCTGGGTATGAAGTCGCGCATTGGTGACATCGCGGGATGGCTGCCCGTCGTGCAGATGCCCAATGACTTCAACGGCGTGATGGCCGGCTATCCCGCGCGGGGCACGGGCCTGATGGCCGAATCGGTGTTCGCCGATGCGTCCAGCGACTACAGCGTCTACACCGTGCAGTCCGGCCTGGGCGCGGGTGCGTCGGGCGGGCCGCTGCTGAGCACCAGTGCAGGTGTGACGTCGGTGGCGGGCGTTCTGTCCGCCGGCAACACGTCGCTCACGTCGTCCACCTACGCGGGGTTGTTCAGCGCCACCACGTGGAGCTGGCTCAACGGCGCCATGGCGGCCAACGACAGCCTGCTGGGACCCGCGATGGGCCCCACCAGCGTGGTCACACCTACCGGCACCGTGTTCACAGGCACAGTGGCGGCGGACACTTTGACGGGCGGCTCCGGCTGGGACCAGTTCACGGGTCAGGGGGGCAACGACACGATCACTGGTGGCGACGGGATAGACACGGCGTTTTACTCGGGCGTGCGCGCCGGTTACACCGTGGCGGTGGGCGCGTCATCGATCACGGTCACCGACCTGGTCGCTGGCCGCGATGGTACCGATGCGCTCACGGGCGTGGAGCGGCTGGCGTTCGCGGACATCCGGCTTGCGCTGGATGTGGCCGGTTCCGCCGGCAAAGCCTATCGCCTGTACCAGGCCGCGTTTGACCGTATGCCGGATCTGGCCGGGCTGGGCTTTCAGATGAAGGCGCTGGACGACGGCCTGGGGCTGGCGCAACTGGCAGGCAACTTCATCAGCAGCCCCGAATTCAGCAGCCGCTATGGCAGCCTGGACAACACAGCCTTTGTCACGCAGCTGTACGCCAACGTGCTGCACCGCGCGCCCGACGCGGCAGGGTTGACGTACTACACCAGCAATCTGGCCAGCGGAGCCAGCACGCGCGCCGATGTGGTCGTGGGGTTCAGCGAATCACCCGAAAACCAGGCTGCGCTGATCGGCACCATGCAGAACGGGATGGCCTATACGGTCTGAATCTGCAGCGCGCGGGCCCGGGTGGGTTCACGCGATCGCGCGCAGCAGTTCACGCGTGGCGCGGTCCCATGTGCGCACCGGGCCGGTCTGTGCCGGGCGTGTGTCCTTCGGCCGGGCCAGGCAGGTCTGCAGCGCGTCGCCCATGGCGCCGGGCCCGGGTGTGCACAGGTGAACGGCCTGGGCCGCAGCATCCAGCCGGGCCACGACCTCCCGGTGCACCGGCGTGTCATAGGCCACGACCGGTGTTCCGGCACTGGCGGCCTCGGCCAGCGGCAGGCCGTAGCCTTCCGCGGCCGACGGGTACAACACGGCGGCTGCGTGGCGGTAGCACCAGTCCAGCTCGGCATCGGTGCATTCGGCCAGCCACACGAGCTGGTGTTGCCACTGCGGCAACTGCTGCAGCTCCTGCGCAAACGTGTCCATGAGCCAGCCGCGCTGGCCAATGAACAGGCAGCCCAGGTCGATGCCGGCGGCCCAGGCCTGCTGCAGCACGGCCAGCGTGGCCGCGTGGTTTTTGCGGGGCTCCAGCGTTCCCACCTGCAGCACGAAAGGCGTGTGCCCTGCCCGCCAGGCGCTGGGCAAGACCGGCGGCGCGCCGGGGTCGCCGTCCCACACCTGATGGCCGGGCGCCACGACCACGGCGTGCGGCATGCGAAGTGATTCGCCATGCGCCCAGCGCGCCAGGTCGTCGCGCGCGGTGTCCGACAGGCAGACCACGTTGTCGGCGCGCGGCAGCACACGGCGCAGGTAGCGCGCAAAGCGCTCGCCCACGCCGGGCGCGAACCACTGCGGGTTGCGCACCGACAGCAGGTCATACACCACGGCGGTGATGCGCGCAGGGCTTTGCAGCAGGCGCTCCAGCGCATCCCATTCCCCGGTGTGCCAGAAACGGTCGGCCAGCAGCACATGCGCCTGGGCGTCCAGGATGGCCGGCAGTGGGCCCCCGGGCGGTGCCAGCGACAGCGCGTCGCGCCCCTCCAGGGGATGGGCGGGCAGTACAGCCAGTTCCCGCCACTGCCCTTGCCGCGCCGTCACGGCGCCGGTGCGCTGGGTTCCCCGCAGGCGCTGTGCATGGCGCAGCGTGTGGCGCAGGTAGCGCTGGATGCCTGTGTAGTGCGGCCCGGCCAGCATGAACGTGCAGTCCACCAGCAGGCGCGGGCCAGCGGTGGCCAGGCCTGTCATGGCGCGGGCCACTGTGCCTGCCAGCCGCCTTGCACCACCACACGGGCCAACTGGTCCGCGCTCTGTGCCCAGGTCAGGGCGGTGGCCGGGGCGGCGGTGTGGTTCGGCGCTGCCTCGTGGGCGGCCGCAAGCCAGCGCTCGATGGCCGCGGCCAGCGCCTGGCCAGACAACCCGCTGAAATACGTGGCGCTGTCACCGGCTACTTCACGGAACACCGGCAGGTCGCGCGCGATGACGCGCAGGCCGCGGTGCGCCGCCTCGACCAGCGGCAGCCCGAAGCCTTCGCCTTCGGACGCGGCGATCAGCGCGCCGCAGCGCGCGTACAGCACCGACAGCACCTCGTCGTCCGCGCGCGGCAGCCAGAACAGGCGCTTGCCTGCCTCGGCGTGCGCCTGCAGGCGCGAGACCAGCGCGTCCACCATCCATCCAGGTTTGCCCACGATCACCAGCGTGGCGCCACTGCCGCGCGACCACAGCAGTTCGAACGCGTCCAGCACCTGTGCATAGCCTTTGCGCGGCTCGATCGTTCCCACCATGAGGAAGCAGGGCAGGGTGCCCATCCGCTGGTCCAGCGCCGTGAACTCCGCGGGCAGCGTCGGGGGCGCGCCACCGGCCTGCGCCTTCAGGGGCAGGTCCGCGCCCAGGTGAAACCAGCCGATGTCAAAAGTCCTGTTGCCCCGGCTGGCCAGCAGACCCGGCCGCTGGCTCATCCAGGCGGACAGCTCGTCGGCCACGGCGCGTGAAATGCAGATGGCGCCGTCTGCGCGCACCACGGTGTCCAGCCAGTGCTCATGGCCCTGGCTGGCGCCGGCCACGAAATGCTGCGGCAGCAGCACGGGCAGCAGGTCATACACCACGAAATACACCCTGGCGCCGGCATTGCGCGCGCGCGCGAAGAACGCGGCCTGCTCCGGCACGCGCTGCGGCTGCAGGTCCAGCCCCAGAAAGATATCGCCCGCGCGCAGGTCCACCGGATCATCCTCGAACGCTTCGGCAGGGCATCCCAGAAAGCCCAGCGTGAACTTGCGCGCGTAGCGGTAGCCTTCCTGCCCCGCCTGGGCGTACACAGGCTCCACGTGGAAACCAGCCGGCGCATGGGCCAGCAGGTGCGCCATCAGGCTTTTGACCACGCGCTGGATGCCGCTGCCCCAGTCCTTTTGCACGAGCTCCGACACGTCCAGCAGCAGCTGCCGCGCTGGCGCCGGTTCGGGCAGGGTCCGGCTGACCGCCACGGCGACGGCGGCCTTGTCCGCGCGCGACAGGTCGTCGTTGCGCGCGATCGTGGCCAGCAGGCCGGGACGCCCGCGGTCCGCTTCCTGCGCGAACCGCTCGATGGCCTGTGCATAGGCCGCCGCGCAGGCTGCGGGGTCATGCTCGCGGTGCACGAAACTGCGGGCGCGTTCGCCCAGCGCGGCGCGCCGCCCGGCATCGGCCCACAGCGACTGCAGGGCCGCCGTGAGTGCGCCATCGTCGAATTCGTCGGGCAGCAGGTGCACCGCATCCGCCGGCAGGTAGGCCATGGAGCCGTTGGCGTTGACGATGGTGGCCACGCCATGGTTCATGGTGTCCAGCACGGCGGCGGATGTTTCGCCGCGCGAAATGCTGCGCAGCTGCACGGCCAGGTCCGCGGCGTCCAGGTAGTCGCTGAACTGCTGCGCACTGGTCCAGCCGGTGATCTCGACACGACCCTGGCCGCGCGTGGCCACGTCGCGCGCCAGGCTGGCGCCGTAGGGGCTCGGGTGGTTCTGGCCCACGAACACGAGCCTGCAGTGCGCGTCCCGGGCCAGCGGCGAGGCCAGCCAGGCCTGTGCCAGACGGTGGTTGAGCTTGGTAGGGCCCAGCAGGCCGAAGCTGCACACCAGGAACACATCGGGCGCGATGCCCAGCCGCTGGCGCGCTGCGGCGCGGCGCTCGGGCCGCGCGGCCGCTGGCTGACGCAGCAGCGGGATCTGCGCCCAGCCGCGGGCGGTGCCGTCGCCGTACCACTGGCGCGCCAGCACCTGCGAGTGCGGCGAATGCACGATCACGCCCGCCGCCTGCCGGATCACGCTGAAGCTGCACGGGTAGTCGTACACCACCGACGTCAGATCGGTGCCGGCATACCGCCGCGCCACGGCGGCATAGCCGTGGCCTTCCATCAGCTCGCGCGTGAGCGCGTGCGCGGCAAAGCCAAGCCCTTCGCGGTGCGACTGGATGCCGGACAGGAAGAAGTCGTGCAGTACCACCACGCCCGGCACGCGGCGCAGCAGCTCGAACATGTATTCATGGAATGCCGAGTTGCCGAAGTGGTACAGCACCCGCTCGTACAGGTGCGCATGAGCCAGGAACCAGGCCGGGCTGCGCACCGCGCAACAGCCATTGATCCAGGCGTCGCTGATGGCGGGTTGCTGGACCACCACATCGATGTCGTAGTGCCGTGACAGTGCGGGCAGCAGCTCGGCGCTGTAGTCGGCAATGCCGCTGCGCTCGGGCGGCAGGGGCGAGACGAACGCCAGGCGCGGCTTGCGCGCCGGAGCTGCCGTGGCAGCCGGGGACGCCGCGCGCCGCGCATGCAGGGCCTCGAATGCGCCGATGGCGCGGCGCGCGCTCTCGTCCCACGAGAAGCGTTGCGACTGTTGCAGGCCGTGCTGGCGCAGTTCGGTTCGCCATGCGTCATCGGTCAACAGGCGGTGCATCGCGTCGCGGATGGCCTCGTCTGACGTTTCGTCAAACAGCGCATCGTCGCGACCGATCACTTCGGGCAGGCTGGATGAACCCGACGCGACGACGGGCGCGCCGCAGGCCATGGCCTCCAGTGCAGGCAGTCCGAAGCCTTCATGCAGTGACGGGAACACAAAGCCGCGGCACAGCGAATACAGGGCGACCAGGTCTTCTTCCGGCACGAATCCGGTCAGCACCACCTGGCCGGCCTTCAGGCCGCGCTGCGCGGCCAGCGCAAGCAGCGCGTCACGGCTTGGCGGCTGTACGGCGCACACGATGGCAAGCTGGTGCACGTCGCGCACGGCGGGCGGCAGCGCCGCGAAGGCGCGGATCAGGCCTTCGACGTTCTTGCGCACGTCGATGCCGCCGGTGTACATGACGAAAGGCCGGTCCAGGCCCAGGCGGTCGCGCAGCGCTGCTTCGGCCGCCGCATCGGGCGGCGCGGGCGCGAAGTGCGCGTCGGCGGCCGTGGACACGTTGACGCACTGCTGCGCCGTCACGCCGCGGTCAGCCAGGTGGACGAGCGCCTCCTGGCGTGAGGACTCCGAGATCGCCAGCAGCAGGTCGGCCCGTACCAGGTGTTCGATGCGGCCCAGGTATTCGGCGCGGGCTGCCGGATCTGTCAGGTAGCTGCCCGGACGCAGCAACGGGATCAGGTCGTACAGCGTGACCGATGTGGGAAAGGACGCGGCCGCGAAGCTGCCGCAGCTGGTGACGGCGCCGTCGTGCGGCCCTTCGAACAGGCTGCTGACATGAACGATGTCCGGCTGCAGCGCCGCAAGGAACGCCTCGCGCACGCGCTCGGCCGCACACCGCAGGCCGAAGCCCGGTGCCTGGCCCGGGGTCAGCGGCGCATGCCAGACGCGGATGGCATCGTCAGGCAACAGGCCGCGGAACGCCGCGCGCAGCGGCTCAATGCTGTCCGTGAAACCGCCGTTCAGGGCGACGAGCACCTCATGACGGCCGGCGGCCTGGCGTGCAATGCCCTGCGCCAGCGCCAGGCTGTAGCGCCCGATGCCACGCCGCGCATTGGACGCCTGCGCGCCCTGCAGGTCGATGACGATGCGCATCAGCGATGGTCTCCGGCGCGGCTTTCGGGGGTGTCCAACTGGTCCAGCGCCCGCTGGGCCGATGGCGGCAGGGCGGGGGGCGGCGCAGTGTCTGGCGCAGTGTCCGGCTGCGCGACGGGTGCCGGTCGCACCCGTCGGTACAGCGTGCGCAGGGGGCCATAAATGCCCAGCCGCCGCGTGGTGGCGACCAGCACCTGCCGCACGCGCGGCGTCAGCACACGGCGTGCCACGCCGCGGACCAGCCGGCCCAGACGGGCGCGCCAGCTGCGCTGGTGCAGTTCGCGGTGGGCGCTTTCGGCCAGGGCATAGGCTGCGTGCACGGATCGCTCGGCATGGTCCAGCCGTGACTGCATCTGTTGGAGTTGTGGCGTAACCCAGGCCGCGTACTCCGCGGCTTCGCGGCCCAGGCGTTCGGCCTGCACGGCATTGACGGACGCCGTGTGTACATCCGTCTTGAGTTTGTGCTCGTAGCGCGCGGCCAGTGTGTCCAGGCTGAGCCCGCGTTCGGCTTCGAACGCCGCATCCAGCAGGCCGGGCAGCTCGGGCGCGGCCTTTTGCGCGACGATGGCGTAGTCGGGGCTGGCGCCGCCCAGCACGTCCATCAATGACAGCGCCTCATGACGTGCCACGCGCGCGGCCAGATGCGCGGACTCCTGCATGCGCAGCGTCTTGACGCGTTCAAAGCCATGGTGCTCCGCCAGGAACGACAGCAACTGCCAGGGCAGCGGCCGCTCATGCGTGGGGTCCAGGTAAAAGCTGGACGTACCCACGACCAGGTTCTCGGGGTTGGGTGTCTCCAGGATCAGCACGCCGCCGGGCACCAGCACGCGCAGCGCCTGCGCCACCAGCAGGTGCAGCATGGCGAAAGGCAGGTGTTCGGCAATGTGAAAGCCCGACACGGCCAGCTGGCTCGCGTCCGGCAGCGACTGCAGGAACGCGATGGCGTCGCCCCGACGCACGTCCAGGCCGCGCTCGCGACAGGCGGCCAGCATGCCTTCGTCCAGGTCCACGCCCTGCGCGCGGATGCCTTCGCTGCGCAGCAGCTCCAGCCACTCGCCACGGCCGCAGCCCACGTCGCTCACGCCGGCCTTTGGCCAGGCTGCGGCCAGATCGCGCAGGAAGGGCAGGTAGGCGCGCTGGCGTTCCTGGATGGTTTCACGCGATCCGCGATGGCGGTCCTCGAACGCGCGGTAGAAGTCCAGGCTCATGGTGTGTCTCCCGGTACGTTCAGATCGATGGCCTTCACGCGTCGCGCCGGAATGCCCGCGTACACCGTGCCGGGCTCGACATCGCCCGTCACCACGGCGCCCGCCGCAATGACCGCGTGCGCGCCGATCGTGCAAGGCCCCAGCACGGTCGCGTTGGAGCCCAGCCACACGCCTTCGCCCACGACGATGTCGCGGCCCTGCTGGGGCACGCCCGCCTGGCGCAGGTAGTTGGTCTGGCGGTGGTCGTGCGTGCCGGTCAGCAGGCTCACGCCATGGCCGCAGAACGCATGGTCATGCAGCGTCACGCGGCCGGAGCTGGTGTTGATCAGGGCGTCGTTCAGGATCACCGCCTGCCCGATCGTGACGCGCGCCGGATCGCCGAAGATGCGGTGCACCTGCAACAGCCGGTCGCCGATGCGCTGCACGGCCTCGCCCTCGGGCAAGGTGGCCAGCGCATTGACGCCGTCCAGCCGCAGAAAGCGCAGCAGCGCGCGGCGCAGCATGTCAGACAGTGTGCTCATCGGCGGCGGCGTCCAGGAGGCGGGTGCGGGTGGGCAGGTAGGTGCTGCCCACAAACGGGGGCACCGACAGGTTCGTGACCTGGAACACCAGGGCCAGGTCGCGCCATTCGAAGTTGCGCGTCAGGTGCGTTTCGGAATCGGCGATGGCCGTGGCGATGGAGTAGCTGCCTTCACCCAGGTTGGCCTCGAAGTCGAAGGCCAGGCGCAGCGTATCGCCCGCGGCCAGCGGGCCATAGGCCTGGCCCAGGTGGTGGGTGTTGGTGCCAAAGACCGGCTGGCCCAGCCTGTCCTTGATCATGTAGCCGAACACGAGCTGGGGCACGGGCTGGTTCACCTGCACGGTGACTTCCAGGGTCGCAGGGGTACCGGTGGCCACCACCTCGGCCGGCTGGCCCTTGGCATCCAGCAGGCGGATGGCCGAGACGGTGGCCTCGCCGCTGCCGGACGTGGTGCGGATGCGGCCGTCTTCGGCGGTGGCCTGCTGCACCGTTGAGTTTTCCTTCTCGGCGATCATGGCGTTGTAGTAGTCCATGACGGCTTCGGGTTCGCCCTGCATCGCCAGGCGGCCGGCGTTCAGCAGGATGGCTTCGTCGCAGATCGCCTGGATGGCGGCCTTGTCGTGCGACACGATCAGCAGGGTGGTTCCCTGCTCGCGGAACGCGCGGATGCGGTCAAAGCTCTTGTGCTGGAAATACGCGTCGCCCACCGACAGGGCTTCGTCCACGATCAGCACGTCCGGCCGCACGGCGGTTGCCACGCTGAAGGCCAGCCGCATCTGCATGCCGCTGGAATACACGCGCACCGGCTGGTCCATGTAGTCGCCGATCTCGCTGAACGCCTCGATGTCGGGCATCAGGCGTTCGATGTCATGGGCCTGCAGGCCCAGCAGCTGGGCCGCCATCACGGCGTTCTGCCGGCCGGTGAAGTCCGGGTGAAAGCCCATGCCCAGCTCCAGCAGCGCGGCCACGCGGCCGCCGATGGACACGCTGCCCTGCGTGGGCAATGTGGTGCCGGTGATCATCTTGAGCAGCGTGCTCTTGCCCGCGCCGTTGATGCCGATGATGCCCAGCGCCTTGCCTGGCTCCACGGTGAAGCTCACGTCGCGCAGCACCCATTTGTCCTGGTGCTGCGCGGGCACGAACGGAATCAGCCACTCGGCCAGCCGCGCCCAGCGGCTGCGGTACTGCTTGTAGGCCTTGCCCAGGCCCGTGACGGCGATGCGGCCCATCAGAGTTCGTCCACCATTTCGCCGGAATGCCGGCGGAACAGCCGCAGGCCCAGCAGGCACAGCAGCACAGCCAGCACCAGCACGGGCGCGAGCCGGCCCCAGTCGGGCCAGCGGGCGTGCACCAGGATGTCCTGGCAGGCGCCGATCAGCCGGGCCATCGGGTTCAGTTCAACCAGCCAGCGGGCCACGCGCTCGGGCAGCACGTTGGCCGGGTACACGATGGGCGTGAGCCAGAACCAGAACTGCAGAAAAATCCCGAAAAATTGCCCCACGTCGCGAAAGAACACGTTGAGCACGCCCAGCGTGATGCCCAGCCCCAGTGCGAACAGTGCCATGAGCCCCACCACCGGCAACAGCGCGGCGAACACCCACCCCGGGAAGTTGCCCGACAGCAGCAAAAAGGCGGTGAACAGCCCGAACACGATGCAGAAGTTCACCAGCGCGTTGCCCAGCACGATGAAGGGCAGGCTGATGCGCGGAAAACTCAGCTTCTTGAGCAGCGACGCGTTTTCGATAAAGACGGTCTGGGCGCGCGAGGTGATCTCGGCAAACAGCCCCCAGGTCAGAAGGCCCGCGCACAGGTAGATGCTGTAGCCGAAGGTGCTGTCAACGCCGGGCAGCCGCGAGCGCATGATCTGCGCGAAGATCACGGTGTACACCACGATCATGGCCAGCGGGTTGAGCACCGTCCAGGCCATGCCCAGCAGGGAGTTCTGGTAGCGCGACTGGAACTCGCGCCGCACGCTGCCCAGGATGAAGCCGCGGTAGGCCCAGAGCGCGCGCAGGATTGCCATCAGGCGCGCCCATAGGTGTCCGCCAGGCGCACGATGTCGTCTTCACCCAGGTAGGGGCCGCACTGCACCTCGATCAGCACCAGCTCGTCGCTGCCGATGTTGGACAGGCGGTGCTTTTCCTTGAGCGGGATGTAGCGGTACTGCCCGGGCTCGGCGCGCTGCTCCACGTCGCCGACCTGGATGAGCGCGATGCCCTGCACCACGACCCAGTGTTCGGCGCGGTGGTGGTGGTACTGCAGCGACAGCGACTGGCCCGGCTTCACGGTGATGCGCTTGACCTTGTAGTTGTCTTCTTCCTTGAGCGTGGCGTAGGTGCCCCAGGGGCGGTGCACGGCGGCGGGCAGCTGCGTGCTGTCGTGGCCGCGCGCCTTGAGTGAATCGACCACGGATTTGATCTTCTGCGCGGCCGCCTTGTGGGCCACCAGCAGCGCGTCGGGCGTATCCACCACGACCAGATCCTTCACACCCACGACCGCCACGACCTTGGGGCCGTGGCTTTCCACCTGCACGTGGGTGCCCGTGGTTTCCACGGACACGACATCACAGGCGAAGGTGTTGCCCGAGGTGTCCGCCGTGTGCGCCTGCGCGACCGCCGGCCACGACCCCACATCGCTCCAGCCGAAGCGCGCCGGCACCACCGTGACATTGGACGCCTTTTCCATCACCGCGTAGTCGATGCTGATGTCCGGCTGCACGCCGAACGCATGGGCGTCAAAGCGGGTGACGGCATCCTTGGTCTGGGCGTGGCTGAACACCTTGCGGGCCGCTTCCAGCGCGTGCGGCGCATGCTCGGCCATGGCGTCCAGGATGGTCTGCGCCTTGAAGCAGAACATGCCGCTGTTCCAGTAGTAACGGCCGGTCGCCAGGTAGGCCTGGGCCGTGGCCAGATCGGGCTTTTCGACGAAGCGCAGGACTGGCTGGTTGCGGCGGGCAACATGCTCGACTTCCAGGTAGCCAAAGCCCGTGTCGGGCCCGGTGGGCTGGATGCCGAACACCACCAGCTGGCCCTGGGCGGCGATGTCCGCCGCTTCGAGCGCGCAGGCCACGAAAGCCTCGGTGTCGGGGATCAGGTGGTCGGCCGGCAGCACCAGCATGATCGCGTCGGCGCCGTGTGCCCTGGCGCAATGCAGGGCTGCCAGGGCGATGGCCGGACCGGTGTTGCGGCCCTTGGGCTCCAGCAGGTAATGGGTGCTGGGCGGATCACCCATCTGGTCGAGCAGGCCGCTGGTCAGGAACAGGTGGTCCTGGTTGGTGACGATCACGAGCTCGTCGGTGCCGCAGGCCTGGCCGCGGCTGATGGCCTGGTCCAGCAGCGCCGAGCCGCCGACCTTGAGAAATGGCTTGGGATAAGCCTGGCGTGATGCGGGCCACAAACGGGTTCCCGCTCCTCCTGACAGCACAACCGAGACGAGTTTCATGGGCAGGAATACCTTGTTGTTGTGAATCCGTGATGAACCCGGGATTTTATCGCCCGGTCAGGCCATGCCGGCCGGTGCGAGAATCGGCCCTGTCCGGGTCCCTGAGCGAGGAGCATGATCAGTCTGTTGATACTTTGCGGCGCCGCATCTTTCGTGCTGTGCGCCCTGCTGGTGCGTTTCGGCCAGGACTGGGCCCGGCTCTATGGTTCGGCGCTGCCCCAGCGCTTTCATGCGGGCCAGGTGCCCCGGTTGGGCGGTGCGGCCATGTTCGGCGCCTACACCTGCGCCTGGATGTGGATGCTGGCGGCGCCGCGGCTGGGCATGGCCAACCAGATCATGGTGGATCCCTTGACAGCCGCTGCCTGGTGGATTGCCGGGGCCATCGCCGTGGCGGGCGGCATCTACGAGGACGTGACACAGATGCTTTCCGTGCGGTACAGACTGTTTCTGACCGCCCTGGCCGCTGCGGCTGCGGTCTGGGCCCTGCAGCTGGCCGTGCCGCGCCTGGGTTTTGCCGGGCTGGACAGTGTCTGGGCGGCCATGCCCTGGGCTGGCATTGCGCTGGCCGTGGTCGCGATCATGGGGTTGCCGCATGCGTTCAACCTCATCGACGGCTACAACGGCCTGGCCGGGCTGGTGGCGCTGATCGTCTGCATCGCACTGGCCCACGTCAGCCTGCAGGTGGGCGACCGGCAACTGGCCGCGGTCGCGGTGACGCTGGCGGGCGCGACGGCCGGTTTCCTGGTGTGGAACTACCCGCGGGGCCTGATCTTTGCGGGCGACGGCGGTGCGTACCTGTGGGGCGTGGCGATCGCCGTGCTGTGCGTGCAGCTCGTGCAGCGCCATGCGCTGGTGTCGCCGTGGTTTCCGGTGCTGCTGCTGATCTACCCGGTGTGGGAGACGGTTTTCTCCATCTACCGCAAGGCCGCGCGCGGCCAGTCCCCGGGCGTGGCCGACGCGCTGCACTTTCACCAGCTCATCTACCGGCGCATCGTGCGCAGCGTGTTCCACGACGACGCCTCGCGCCGCATGCTCATGCGCAACAACCGCACGTCCCCCTACCTGTGGGGCTTCACCCTGCTCACGGTGGTGCCGGCCCTGCTGTTCTGGCAGAACTCCGTGGTGCTGATCGCCTTCACGCTGCTGTTCATCGTTTCGTATGTGTGGGCCTACGTGACCATCGTGCGCTTCAAGGTGCCGCGCTGGGTGCGGCGCTGAGGCGCTTGCGGCGGATCGCACATGCGGCACAATTTGCGCGTTCCCCCTCAATTCAACCGGTGCCATGACCACTGACATCCTGAACATCGCGCCGCGCGACAAGGCCGAAATCCTTGCGCAGGCGCTGCCGTACATCCGCAAGTTCCATGGCAAGACCATGGTCATCAAGTACGGCGGCAACGCCATGACCGACCCCGCCCTGCAGGCCGACTTTGCCGAGGACGTGGTGCTGCTCAAGCTC
Source organism: Ramlibacter sp. (assembly GCA_041905405.1). Lineage (GTDB taxonomy): Bacteria > Pseudomonadota > Gammaproteobacteria > Burkholderiales > Burkholderiaceae_C > RAM1. The sequence continues at coordinate 181,349 of JAYRLC010000004.1, forward strand.
GTGGGCATGAACCCGGTCGTGGTGCACGGCGGCGGCCCGCAGATCGAAACCGCGCTGAACCGCCTGGGCAAGAAGGGCGAGTTCATCCAGGGCATGCGCGTGACCGACGCCGAGACCATGGAAGTCGTGGAATGGGTGCTGGCCGGCGAAGTGCAGCAGGACATCGTGGGCCTGATCAACCAGGCCGGCGGCAAGGCCGTGGGCCTGACGGGCCGTGACGGCGGCCTGATCCGCGCGCAGAAGCTCAAGATGGTGGACGCGAAGGACCCGAACATCGAACACGACGTCGGCCAGGTCGGCGACATCGTGGCGATCGACCCGAGCGTGGTCAAGGCGCTGCAGGACGACGCATTCATTCCCGTCATCAGCCCCATTGGCTTTGGCGAAGCCAACGAAAGCTACAACATCAACGCCGACGTGGTGGCCAGCAAGCTCGCCACCGTGCTCAAGGCCGAAAAGCTCGTGCTGCTGACCAACACGCCCGGCGTGCTGGACAAGTCCGGCAAACTGCTCACGGACCTGACCGCGCGCGAAATCGACGACCTGTTCGCCGACGGCACCATCAGCGGCGGCATGCTGCCAAAGATCAGCGGCGCGCTGGACGCGGCCAAGAGCGGCGTCAACGCCGTGCACATCATCGATGGCCGGGTTCCGCATTCGATGCTGCTTGAAATCCTCACGGACCAAGCCTACGGAACGATGATCCGTTCCCACTGAGCAAATCATGCGCCTGCTTCTTGTCGAAGACGATGTGATGGTCGCCAGCGGCATCAAGCTGGGCCTGACCGACGCCGGCTATGCGGTGGACTGGGTGGGCAGCGGCGAGCGGGCCGAGGAGGTGCTGCGCACCGAGAATTTCGACGCGGCCATCATCGACATCGGCCTGCCCAACATGGACGGGCTGGAGCTCACGCGCCGGCTGCGTCGCCCCGACATGAGCAGCCACGCCATGCCTGTGCTCATCCTGACCGCGCGCGACGCCCTGCACGACCGCGTGCAGGGCCTGGACCTGGGCGCCGACGACTACATGGTCAAGCCGTTCGAGCTGCCCGAACTGCTGGCACGGCTGCGCGCGCTGCTGCGGCGGTCGCAGGCGGCCACGACGGCCGTGCTGTCGTTTGGCCCGATCGAGCTGGACACCGCCAACCGCCGCGCCGCCGCAATGCGCAACGGCGTGGCCCATTCCATCGAACTGGGGCCGCGCGAGTGGACGGTCATGGAATACCTGCTCATCAACGCGCCCAAGCCCGCCAGCAAGGACAAGCTCCTGCAGGCACTGACCGGCTGGGACAAGGAAATCACGCCCAATGCGGTCGAGGTGTACATCTCGCGGCTGCGCGGCAAGCTGGAGCCCCATGGTGTGGCGCTGCGCTCCATCCGTGGCTTCGGCTACCGGCTGGAGCTGAACGACGCCGAGCCTTCCGCGCCACCGCCCGCATGAAGCAGCCTCCCCGCCAGCCCACCATGACCGGTGGCCTGCAGCGGCGGCTGCTCGTCATGCTGATCCTGCCGCTGGTGCTGCTGGCGCTGGTCAACGCGTGGTTCGACTACCGTTCGGCCGACAGCGTGGCGGTACAGCAGGACCAGCGCCTCGCAGCCCTGGTGCCGCTGCTGGCCGATTCGGTGATCGGGCAGGCCGAAAGCGCGCGCGGCGGATTGCTGATGCTCATGGCGCCGCCGGTGGAGGCGTTCCTGAGCGTGGGGCCTGACGCCGCCGCGTTCAGCATCCTGGATGCCGACGGGCGCGTGATGCGCGGCGAGGCCTGGCTGGCCGGGCTGCCGCCCACCACCTTCGAGCCCGAGTTCCACAGCGAGGAGAACCAGGGCACCACCTGGCGCATCGTGCGCCAGCGGCTGCAGTCGGTGGTGGGCGAGATCACCGTCGTGCTGGCGGACGGATCGGACTCGCGCCAGCAGTGGGCGCGCACGCTGCTGTTCAAGGCGCTGCTGCCCAATCTGGTGCTCATCACGCTCGCGGCGTTCGCCGTGAACTGGGCTGTGCGCCGCGCGCTCAAGCCGCTGCTGGACCTGAAGGAGGCGGTCGAGCGGCGTTCGCCCCGCGACCTGAGCGCCATCGATGAAGAAGCCTCGCCCGAAGAAGTTCGTCCGCTGGTGCAGTCGCTGAATCGCCTGTTCGGCCTGGTGAACGTCCAGGCCGAAGGGCAGCGCCGGTTCGTGGCCGACGCCGCGCACCAGCTGCGCACGCCGCTGGCGGGGCTGCAGGCCCAGGTGGAGGCCTGGGCGCAGGCAGCCAACGCGGCGGCCGGCCAGCCGTCCGTCACGCTGCGCGCCGAACAGGTCAACAAACTGCGCAACGCCACGCGGCGCACGTCGCAGCTGGCCAACCAGCTGCTGGCCCTGTCGCGGGCCGATGCGCGCACCATGCACCCGCAGCCCATGCAGCGCGTGGACCTGAAGGACCTGAGCGAGACGACGCTGCAGACCCACCTGGACGCCGCCACGGCCAAGCGCATCGATCTGGGGCTGGATGCGCAGCCGGCCATGGTCATGGGCCACGACTGGCTGCTGCGCGAACTGCTGGGCAACCTGGTGGACAACGCCGTCAAGTACACGCCCGCGGGTGGCACCGTCACCATCCGGTGCGGCCAGCGTGACGGTGTGGTGTTTCTGGAAGTGGAAGACGACGGTCCCGGCATTCCACGTGCCGAGCGCGGGCAGGTGCTGGAGCGCTTCTACCGCGTGCAGGGCACGGCAGGGGAGGGCAACGGTTTGGGCCTGGCCATCGCCGATGAGATCGCGCGGGCTCATCACACCATGCTGGAGCTGGATGCTGGCGCGGACGGCCGCGGGCTGAAAGCCACGCTGAGATTCCCGGGGTAAGTACGCACTTGGGCGGTCCGGGAGCCGCTGCAGGCCTGTGCGAGAATCATTTGAATACGATTTTTTCAGACCATGTCCGACGCAGAGTCCAGCACCCCGACGCCCTCCGCCGCCACCGACGTTGCCGCGCCGGCGCGCAAGCGGCCCAAGCCCGGGGAGCGCCGCGTGCAGATCCTGGAGGCGCTGGCGACCATGCTGGAGCAACCGGGCGCCGAACGCATCACGACGGCGGCGCTGGCCGCGCGGCTGGAGGTGAGCGAGGCCGCGCTGTACCGCCATTTCGCCAGCAAGGCGCAGATGTTCGAAGGCCTGATCGAGTTCATCGAGCAAAGCGTCTTCACGCTGGTCAACCAGATCACCGAGCGCACGGACGATGCGCCCCAGGCCGGCGCGCGGCAGGCGGCCAAGGTCATCGGCATGCTGCTGCAGTTCGGCGAAAAAAACCCCGGCATGACGCGCGTGATGGTCGGCGACGCGCTGGTGTTCGAGAACGAACGCCTGCAGCAGCGCATGAACCAGTTCTTCGACAAGATCGAGGCGTCGCTGCGCCAGTGCCTGCGCGATGCCGCGCAGGCCGACGGCTCCGCCACGCCCAGCGTGCAGGCGCAGGTGCGCGCGTCGCTGCTCACGGCATTTGCCGTGGGCCGTCTGCAGCGCTTTGCCCGTTCAGGCTTCAAGCGCGTGCCGTCCGAACACCTGGAAGCCAGCCTCGCGCTGATGCTGTGACCGGCGCCGTGGGCCGCGGCCGCCCCTGACACCATGCTGTCCATCCGCCTGGCCGGCGCCGACGTTGCGCTGCACCCGTCGGGCGGCGCGTTCCTGCCCTGGTGCGGCACTGTGCTGGTGGCCGACGCGCATTTCGGCAAGGCCGTGAGTTTCCGGCGGCTGGGCGTGCCGGTGCCGCAGGGCACCACCAGCGAGACGCTGGGTCAACTCACGGCGCTGGTGCGTGACACCCGGGCGCAGCGCATCGTGTTCCTGGGGGACTTCCTGCATTCAGCGCGATCGCATGCCGCCGCGACCCTGGACGCCATCGGCCGCTGGCGCGCCGCGCATGCCGGCGTAACGCTCATGCTGGTGCGCGGCAACCATGACGAGCGTGCCGGCGACCCGCCGACCAGCCTGGGCATCGAGGTGGTGGATGAGCCGCTGCCACTGGCGCCGTTTGCGTTGTGCCACCATCCGCGGCCGGTGCCAGGCGCCTACGTGCTGGCGGGCCACTGGCATCCCTGTATCAGCCTGGGCGGGCGCGCCAACGACCGGCTGCGGCTGCCGTGCTTCTGGTTCGGGGACGAGGCAGCCAACCCTGTGGGGGTGTTGCCGGCGTTCGGCAGCTTCACGGGCATGCATGCGGCGGCGAGGCGGCCGCATGACCGGGTCTATGTGCTGGCGGGCGGCATGGTGCGCGAACTGCCGCGCGGGGACTGATCAGCGGCCCAGGCCCACCCGTGCCGCCGCCTGCGTGATCTCGGCCCATGTCGCGTCGTCGATGGTGATGCCGGCCCGTGCGCGCTGGGCCCGCGCCTCGCGCTCGGGTTCGCCGGCGATGCGCACGCCGTCGCTGCCTTCGCCCGCGGGCGACTGGCGCAGCCAGTCCACGAACGCCGCGGCTTCCTGTTCAAAGGCGGCCTGCGTGCCCAGCCGCGCCGGGTCGATCAGCACGGTGAGCATGCCGTTGACGACCGCGCGGGCATGGTCGGCCGGCCGGTGCCAGGTGCCGCCGCCGGTCAGCGCGCCGCCCAGCAGCTCGCACGCCACGGCCATGCCGTAGCCCTTGTGTTCGCCAAAGGTCATGAGCGCGCCGAACAGGCCGTTGGACTGCGGCACCACCACCACGCCGGGGTTGGTGGTGGGCCGGCCCCGCTCGTCGATCAGCGTGCCGGGTTCGGCATGCCGGCCTTCGTTGTAGGCCACGCGCATCTTGCCCTGCGCCACCCGGCTGGTCGCAAAGTCCAGCACGAAGGGTTCATTGCCGGCCATGGGCACCCCAATGCAGCACGGGTTGGTCCCGAAGCGCCCGTCGCCGCCGCCATAGGGCGCCACCACGGGCCGCGACAGCACGTTCACGAAATGCATGGCCACCAGCCCCTGCGCCACCGCCATCTCGGCGAAGTGGCCGATGCGCCCCAGGTGGTGCGCGTTGGCCAGCGTCATGATGCAACTGCCGTGCTGCTTGGCACGGGCCATGCCCAGCGCCATGGCCTGCGCGCCCACGATCTGGCCGTAGCCACGCTGGCCGTCCAGCGTGAGCAGCGTGCCGGTGTCCAGCACGGTGCGCACGCCGGTGTTGGGTTTCAGGCCCCCTTCGAGCACGGCGTCCACGTAGCGCGGCGCCATACCCACGCCGTGCGAGTCATGCCCGCTCAGGTTGGCCAGGACCAGGTTGGCGGCGACGGCCTGCGCTTCGTCGGCGCTGCTGCCGGCGGCGGCAAGGATGGCGGCGATGCGGGCCGTGAGGTCGGTGGCGGAAATCGTTGTGGGCATGAGCAGAAAAGAAGGGGAGTTACATCACGGCGCCGACCTGCCAGGGCACGAACTCGTTCTGCCCGTAGCCATGGCGTTCGCTCTTGCTGGGTTCGCCCGACGCCGTGGCCAGCACCAGTTCAAAAATGCGCTGGCCCATGGCCTGGATGGACGCCTTGCCGTCGATGATCTCGCCGCAGTTGATGTCCATGTCTTCTTCCTGCCGCTGCCACAGCGCGCTGTTGGTCGCGAGCTTGAGCGACGGCGACGGTGCGCAGCCATAGGCCGAGCCGCGGCCGGTGGTGAAGCAGATCATGTTGGCGCCGCCGGCCACCTGGCCCGTGGCGCTGACGGGGTCGTAGCCTGGTGTGTCCATGTAGACGAAGCCGTGCGCCGTGACGGGCTCGGCGTATTCATACACGGCTTCCAGGTTGGTCGTGCCGCCTTTAGCCACAGCGCCCAGGGACTTTTCAAGAATGGTGGTCAGCCCGCCCGCCTTGTTGCCGGGCGACGGGTTGTTGTTCATCTCGCCGTTGTTGATGCGGGTGTACTCCTCCCACCACTTGATGCGGCTCACCAGCTTTTCGCCAACTTCCTTTTTCACGGCGCGACGCGTCAGCAGATGCTCGGCGCCATACACCTCGGGCGTCTCGCTCAGGATGGCCGTGCCCCCGTGCGCCACCAGCAGGTCCACCGCCGCGCCCAGCGCCGGGTTGGCGCTGATGCCGCTGTAGCCGTCGGATCCGCCGCACTGCAGGCCGATGGTGATGTGCGACGCGCTGCAGGGCTCACGCTTGACGGCGTTGGCGCGCGGCAACATCTCTTTCACGAGCGCAATGCCTTTTTCGACCGTCTGGCGCGTGCCGCCCGTGTCCTGGATGTTGAAGACCTTGAGTGTGTCGCCTTCACGCAAACTGCTGTGGGCGAGCCAGGCGTTGATCTGGTTGGCCTCGCAGCCCAGGCCCACGACCAGAACGCCCCAGAAGTTGGCATGCGTCGCGTAGCCCGCCAGCGTGCGCTCCAGAATCTGCATGCCCATCCCTTCGGTGTCCATGCCGCAGCCCGTGCCGTGCGTGAGCGCCACCACGCCGTCCACCATGGGGTAGCCGGCCAGCGCCGCCGGGTTGGTCTGGCGCGAGAAGTGATCGGCAATGGCGCGCGCCGCCGTGGCCGAGCAGTTCACGCTGGACAGGATGCCGATGTAGTTGCGCGTGGCCACGCGACCATCGTCGCGCTTGATGCCCATGAAGGTCGCTTCTTTCCTGGGCGGCTGGGGCTTGACGTCGGCACCGTAGGCATAGTCGCGCGCAAAGTCGCCGCCGTTGTCGCCCACGCCCAGGTTGTGCACGTGCACGTGTTCGCCGGCGGCAATGGGCTGTGTGGCAAAGCCGATGATCTGGTTGTAGCGGCGCACGGGCTCGCCCGTGGCGATGGCGCGCGTGGCGACCTTGTGGCCCGGCGGGATCAGGCCGCGAACCTGGACGTTTTCGACAGTGGCGCCGCCGACCAGCTGGCTGCGCGCGATGAGGACGTCATCGGCTGGATGGAGTCGGATGAAGGGTGTCATGGGTTCAATAGAACATTTTCGGAAGCCACAAAACCAGCTTGGGGAAGTACGTGATGATCACGAGCGACCCCAACAGCGGCACCAGCCACGGCAATATCGCCATGGTCGTGCGCTCGACGGACAGCTTTGCTACCCGTGCCAGCACGAACAGCACCATGCCCATGGGCGGGTGCAGCAGCCCGATCATCAGGTTCAGCACCATCACCAGCCCGAAGTGAACCAGGTCGATACCCAGTTGCTGGCAGATCGGCACCAGGATGGGCACCAGGATCGTGATGGCGGCCGTGGGCTCCAGGAAGCAGCCCACGAACAGCATCAGCAGATTGGCCAGCAGCAGGAACACCCAGGGCTCCTTGGTGAAGTCCAACACCCACGACGCGATGGCCGTGGTGACGCCGGTGGCCGTGAGCATCCAGCCGAAGATGCTGGCCGCCGCCACGATGAACAGCACCGTGGCCGTGGTCTCCACCGTGTCCAGGCAGACCTTGACGAACATCCTCCAGTTCAGTGTGCGGTACCAGGCAAAGCCCAGCACCATGGCCCACAGGCAGGCCGCGATGGCGCCTTCGGTCGGGGTAAAGATGCCCGTGGTCATGCCGCCGATCAGCAGCACCGGCGTCATGATGGGCAGCACGGCCTGGAACTTGAACACCTTGTCGGCGGCGAACAGCACCACCAGAGCGGCCAGCACCGTAAGCTGCGGCGGCAGGCCCGCCTTGACCACCAGCAGCCAGACCGCGACCGGCCAGCACACCACCATGGCGGTTTCGCCCAGCGCCTTGATCACGCGCGGCCATTCGAACTTGATGTCGCCGCCCCAGCCGTTCTTGTGCGCGAAGTAGGCCACCGTCAGCATCATGAGCAGCCCCATCATCACGCCCGGCAAAATACCTGCCAGGAACAGCGCGCCCACGCTCACGTTGGCCATCATCCCGTAGATCACGAACGGCAGGCTGGGCGGGATGATGGGGCCCAGTGTGGCCGACGCAGCCGTGACGCCCACGGCGAACTCGGTGTCGTAGCCATGGTCCTTCATGGCCTTGATCTCGATGGTCCCCAGGCCCGCTGCGTCGGCGATCGCCGTGCCGCTCATGCCGGCGAACACCACCGAACCCACCACGTTCACATGGCCCAGGCCGCCCTTGAGCCAGCCCACCAGCGCCAGCGCGTAGTTGTAGATGCGGTTGGTGATGCCGGCGTTGTTCATCAGGTTGCCGGCCAGAATGAAAAACGGCACGGCCAGCAGCGGAAAGCTGTCGATGCCGCTGACCATGCGGTGGATCACCACGAACGGTGGCAGGTTGCCGGTCCACCAGATGTACAGCAAGGCTGAGCCGGCCATGGCGACGGCCACCGGGATGCCGCCGCTCATGAGCAGCAGAAACAGGACTTTCAGCATGGGTTCTTTCGTTCAGGTGTCTTGCATCGTCGTTTCGGGCCGCTCCAGCACGGAGTAGCCGCGGCGCTTGTGGACCAGTGCAACCTGCACGGACCGCACAGCCATGGCCGCGAAACCCAGCAGGCAGATGCCGTAGACCCAGTTCATGGGCAGGTCCACCATGGTCATGCGCGAATTGCTGCCCAGCTTGAGCATCATCATCACCGTCAGCACGGCCGCCGATGCGAAGAAGCCCACCCGCAGCCAGTCCACGGCGGTGGACAGGGCGCGGGACACGGGCCGCGGCATGAACTTGTAGAAGAAGTCCACGTGGATGTGGTTGTTCTTGATCACGCCGATGGCCGCGCCGGTGAACACCACCGCGATGAGCAGGTAGCGCGCGATCTCCTCGGTCCACGCGGCGGAGTTGTTCAGCGCATAGCGCGTGAAGAACTGGTAGAACACCGTGATCCCCAGCAGCCAGAAGAAGCCCAGGGCAACCCAGGCCTCCACCGGCGTGCCGGACAGGTCCACGGCCTCGTCCTGCGCGTGAAACTCGCCGTCATCACCCATCACCTTGGGCAGATCGTCAATGGAGGTGGTCATAGATACACGTCTGTAGGCATGAGGGTTTCAAGGCCAGTGACACCGCGGAACCGGCTTTGCCGGGCCGCAGGTGTCGCCCCCTGGGGGGAGGCGGCCCGCAGGGCCGCTTCGGGGGGGTCACTTGATGCTCACGATGCGGTCCCAGTCCTTCTTGTCCAGTTTCATGGACTCGAAGGAGATCGCCTTCAGCACGCGCTGCTGGAAGTCGTTGCGGTCAACGGTCACCACGTTGTTGCCCTTCTTCTTGAATTCCTCGACCAGCTCGCCTTCGCGCTTGCGGATGTCGTTGGTGGCCTTTTCGGCGGCTTCCTGGGTGATGTCAGCCAGCAGCTTCTGCTCGGCCGGCGTGAGCTTGCCCATCAGGCTGGGCGAGATCACCGTGAGCAGCGCGTCCGAGATGTGGCCCGTCAGGATGATGTTCTTCTGCACTTCAAAGAACTTCTTGGCCTCGATGGTGGGCAGCGGGTTTTCCTGCGCGTCGACGGTGCCGTTCTGCAGCGCCAGGTACACCTCGGCAAAGGCGATGGGCGTGGGGTTGGCGCCGCAGGCGCGGGGCAGCGCGGTATAGGCGGGCGAATCGGGCACGCGCATCTTGATGCCCTTCATCTCGTCGCAGTTCTTGAACAGCTTGTTGCTGGTGGCGTGGCGTGCGCCGTAGTAGGTCAGCGCGGTCACGGTGTTGCCCGTGGCCTTCCTGTAGCCCTCGGTCAGCTCCTTGAACACGTCGCTCTTGCCGTACTTGATCACGTGGTCGGCGTCGCGGAAGGTGAACGGGTAGTAGCTCACGGCCAGGCGCGGGTACGAGTTGGAAGCAAACGACGCGCCCGTCAGGATGATGTCCACCGTGCCCAGCTGCAGGCCCTGGTTGATGTCCGATTCCTTGCCCAGGCTGGAGGCGGGGAACACCTGGATCTCGTACTTGCCGTTGGTCTTTTTCTTGAACTCCTCGCCGGCCCAGACCGACCACTTGTGGTACGGCTCGGACGTTTCGTACACGTGGGCCCATTTCAGCTTGGTCTGGGCGTGGGCCAGGCCCGTCGCGCCGACGGCGCCGGCCATCAGGGCGCATGCCGCCAGGGTTTTCAAGGTGAATCGCTTGCTCATGGTCTGTCTCCTCTAGGTGAATGAAGGTGGTTTGCTGGCCTCTACGAACCGGTTTTCTTCGCGCGGCGCCAGCTCGCGCTGAATCGTGAATGGGACTTGTCCAGGTGTTCATGCATGGCGACACGTGCCGCGGCGGCGTCTCGCGCGCGGATCGCGTCGTGAATGGCCTCGTGCTCGGCAATCGCGCAGCGCCACGAATCCACCGTCTCGAAATAGCCGCCCAGCCGCTCGAACAGCGGCCCGCGGCGCGAATCCCAGAAACCCTGCACGGTCTCGATCAGCACCACGTTGCCGCTGGCCTGCACGATGGCCGTGTGGAACGCGCGGTCGCCGTCCAGCGGCATCACGTTGCGGTCGGCATCCGCGCGCATGGTGTCGATGGCGCGCGCCATGGCGTCGATGTCCTTGCGCTTGCCCTGGGCGGCGGCCAGCGCGGCGGTCTCGCCCTCGACCACGCGGCGGGCGCGGATCAGCTCCAGTGGCCCCCATTCAGCGGCCGGCACCTTGACGGCATGGCCGTTGAGCTGGCCGGGGCGCTCCAGCACGTACACCCCGGAGCCGGTGCGCACCTCGACCCAGCCTTCCACCTCCAGCGCAATCAGAGCCTCGCGCACCGACGGGCGGCTCACACCCAGCTGCTTGGCCAGGTCGCGTTCGGCCGGCAGGCGCGAGCCGGGCGGAAACTCGCCGCTGGTCACGAGCGAACGCAACTGCTCGGCGATCTGCCGGTACAGGCGCTGCGGTTCGACGGCTTGCAGGGGCATGCGGATACGGTTGGGGTGGAAGGGAAAGGGTTTAAGGGTTTCGCCTGAACTGGCCAAGTGGTCTGACCAATTTAGAATGCCACGGACGCGCCGCAACAAGCCATCCGGCAAAACCCGAACGACCGGCGCACAGGAGACTTCCGCATGAGACTCAAGGGAAAGACCGCGCTCGTCACGGCGGCCGGGCAGGGCATAGGCCGTGCCTGCGCACTGGCCATGGCCGCCGAGGGAGCCCAGGTCTGGGCCACCGACGTGAACCCGAAGCTGCTGGACGGTTATGACGGCGTGGCCAACGTTCACACCGCCGCGCTGGATGTGCTGGACAGGGCCGCCATCCAGCGCGTGGTGGGCGGCATGCCCGCGCCCGACGTGCTGTTCAACTGCGCGGGCTTCGTGCACAACGGCACCATCCTGGATGCGAAGGACGCCGACTGGGACTTCGCCTTCAACCTCAACGTGCGCGCGCAGTTCTGGATGATCCAGGCCGTGCTGCCCGGCATGCTTGCCAAGAATGACGGCAAGGGCGCGGGCAGCATCATCAACATGGCCAGCGTCTGCAGCAGCCTGAAAGGCCTGCCCAACCGCTTCATCTACGGCACGAGCAAGGCGGCCGTGGTGGGTCTGACCAAATCGGTCGCCGCCGACTACGTGGGCCGCGGCATCCGCTGCAACGCCATCGCGCCCGGCACCGTGGACACGCCGTCGCTGGCCGACCGCATCAACAGCTATGAGGACCCGGTGGAGGCACGCAAGAATTTTGTCGCACGTCAGCCTATGGGCCGGCTTGCCCAGGCGCATGAGATTGCGCCCATCGTGGTGTACCTGGCCAGCGACGAATCGGTGTTTGCATCGGGCCAGGTCTTTGCCGTGGACGGCGGCATGACGATATGAACCAGCTTGACTTCAACGGCCGCCATGCGGTGGTGACCGGCGGCGCCACCGGCCTGGGCTATGCGATCGCGCGGCGCCTGATCGCATCGGGCGGCAGCGTGACGCTGTGGGACCGCGACGCAGCCGCGGCGCAGCAGGCCGCGCAGGCGCTTGGCGATGGCGCGTACGCCGTCACGGTGGACGTGGCGCAGCAGCCCAGCGTGGCCGCCGCGGTGCAGGCCACGCTGCAGCACACGGGCCGCATCGACGCGCTGATCAACAGCGCCGGCATCACCGGTCCCAACACCAAGGTATGGGACTACCCGGTGGACGCCTGGCGACAGGTCATGGACGTGAACCTCACGGGCCTGTTCATCTGCTGCCGCGAGGTCGTGCCGCACATGCGCGAACGCAACTACGGGCGCATCGTCAACATTGCCTCGGTCGCGGGCAAGGACGGAAACCCGAACGCCAGCGCCTACAGCGCGAGCAAGGCCGGCGTCATGGCTCTCACCAAGTCATTGGGCAAGGAGCTTGCCGACACCGGCGTGCGCGTGAACTGCGTGACGCCGGCCGCCGTGAAGACCGCGATCTTCGAACAGATGACCCCGGAGCACATCGCGTTCATGCTGTCCAAGATTCCCATGGGCCGGTTCGGCACAACGGAAGAAGTCGCGGCGCTGGTCGGCTGGCTGTGCACCGAAGACTGCTCTTTTTCAACCGGCGCCGTGTTCGACCTGTCCGGCGGCCGCTCAACGTATTAGTACGTGTCAACACTGGCTTTATCTTTCTCCGGCGAGGGCGCCCGTCGCGGCGGGGCGGCGCTTTCGCCACCAGAGCCCGGTCCCCTTCGGGGCGCGCCGCTGCAGTACTCAGGCCGGCGGGTGACAACGCGGTCTTCGTCCACACCCGTGCGCCAGCCCTCCGTGCTTCGCGCCCAGGCTCTTGATCGGTGGCGAAAGCGCCGCCCCACCGCGACGGGCTTCGGGCCAGCGTTGCAGGAAACCCTTCTTTCGAGCGTCGCAAGCCTGACGGGATGGCGCCCCGTTCGCGCCACCGATCAAGAGCCCGGGCGCGAAGCGCGGACCCACGGGGCGGGGTCGTTCCGGCGTGTGCGGTGCGACCATCCCGTGGGGAGCACTGGAGCGGCTCACCCCGAAGGGGGCCGGGCTCTGGTGGCGCGAATGGGGCGCCGTCCCGTCAGGCGTCCCAGAGGAGAACCTTGGCGGCCCGGCAAAGCCGGTTCCGCGGCGGCACTGGAATAGAAGCACTGTCACAACGAAAGGAACTGAAATGAAACTCGTCCGCTACGGCAACCCCGGAAAAGAAAAGCCCGGCCTGATCGACGCCGACGGCAAGCTGCGCGACCTGAGCGCGGTGGTCAAGGACATCGGTCCTGATCAGCTGGGCGACGCTGCCCTGGCCAAGCTGCGCAAGCTCAAGGCCGACAAGCTGCCGCTGGTCAGGGGCTCGCCGCGCATGGGCTGCCCCGTGGTGGGTGTGGGCAAGTTCATTGCCATCGGCCTGAACTACGCGGACCATGCCGCCGAATCCGGCGCGCCCATTCCCAAGGAGCCCGTCGTTTTCATGAAGGCCACGAGCTGCATCCAGGGCCCCAATGACAACGTCATGCTGCCCAAGGGCTCGGTCAAGACCGACTGGGAAGTGGAGCTGGGCGTGATCATCGGCACGCGCGCACGCTATGTGTCGCAGAAAGACGCGCTGAACCACGTGGCCGGCTACGCCACCATCAACGACGTGAGCGAGCGCGAGTTCCAGCTGGAGCGCGGCCCGCAGTGGGACAAGGGCAAGGGCTGCGACACCTTCGGCCCCATCGGCCCCTGGCTGGTCACGCGCGACGAGATCGCCAACGTGCAGAAGCTGTCGCTGTGGCTGGACCTGAACGGCAAGCGCGTGCAGACCGGCAACACGAAGACCATGATCTTCAACGTCGCCAAAATCGTGAGCTACCTGAGCCAGTTCATGACGCTGATGCCCGGCGACGTGATCACCACCGGCACGCCGCCCGGCGTGGGCCTGGGCATGAAGCCGCCGCTGTACCTGAAGAAGGGCGACGTGATGGAGCTGGGCATCGAAGGCCTGGGCTCGCAGCGCCAGGTCGTCGTTCCGTTCAAGCTCTGAGCGCGTCGCGCTGGGCTCAGGTGCCGGCGGGCGTGAACCCGCCGGTCACCCCACCCGTCAAGGCGCTCGGCAGCGGCACATCGCCCACCAGCTTGCGGCACCCCTCGGCGAGCTGGCGCACGGCATCCAGCATGCGCTGGCGCAGCGCGAGATAGGTCGCGTCATGTTCGCCGGACGCGGCCCATTGCTCGGGCGCCTTCATCCGCTGGACCTGCTGGCTCCAGAAGAAGTCCACGAGCGCCGTGTGCGCGACCAGCACCTCGACCATGGCCTGAGACAGTTCGGGGAAATGCGCCTGCTTGATCGCGCGGGCCCGCTCCAGCGGCGAACCGATGTGCGTGCTTTCGTCGGTGAAAAACGCGATGTGGCGCTGCGCCTCGACCCACTCGCAGTACTGGTCAAGCGCCTGGATCAGGTCATGCGCATGCTGCAGTCGGCAAGGCGCCTGGGCCCGCGGGCGCATCACGCGCCAGAGGAAAACGGCCGCGGCGCCCAGCGCAATGGCCAGCATGATGAAAGCCGGCCATGAAAGGCCGAGAAGCGAGAAGGAAGCCTGGTGACCCATGAGATCACCTCCATATCCAGTGCTGGTTGACCAGGTGACCCAAAGACAGCGGCAGACGTGTCAGGAATGGAGCTTCGATACGGCCAATTCACACCAGGGTTGGCCGCCGGGACGGGGTCGGTTCCTTGAATTTAAGGCTGCATGGGCGCGGGTACAAGCGTCAAAAGACATACTCACGGCCTCGTTTGTATCTGGATGTGTGGATCCGATCGCTAATATGGCGGCCATGACCGCAGACAACCTCGCCCTGACCGACAACGCGGCTGCGCACCGCTATGAAATCCACGTTGCGGGTACGCTCGCCGGCTTTGCCGAATACAACGAGCTCAAGGGCGCGCGCATGTTCACGCACACCGAAGTGTTGCCCGCATTCGAGGGCCAGGGCATAGGCTCGAAGCTTGCGAAATTCGCGCTGGACGACGTGCGCGACCGTGGGCTGCAGGTCGTGCCCGTGTGCCAGTTCATCGCAGGCTATATCCGCCGGCATCCGCAGTACATGGACCTGCTCAGCCCCGAGAGTCGGCGCGCGTTCAAGGTCTGATATCGCCGGTTGGGCAAGGCGCGGCCGCTACCTGCCAGGTAATTGGCTTGCGCAGTGGTGCAGGCGACAGTGAGGCCACGCGCACGGTGTCGTGCGCGGCAACGCCTGACCAAGGATCTCCTCATGAACTCGCTGACTTCTCCTGCCATGGCTCCTTGCGGCCACCTTTTGTCGCGCCTGCCGCTGCGCGGCGTGCTCGCCTTCGACGCGGCCACCTGCATCCTCATGGGCCTGCTGCTCAGTGTCTGGCCTGTACCGCTGTCCGTGCTGCTGGGCTTGCCTGCCGCGCTGTTGCTGGGGGCGGGGCTGCTGCTGTTCCCCTGCGCGGCGCTCATGCTGCTGGCGTCGGTCCGGCCACACCCGCTGCTGGTGGGGCTGGTGGTGCTGGGCAATGTGGCCTGGGCCGCGGCCAGCGTGCTGGTGGCGGTGCTGATGGGGCCTGCCATACTGGGCATGGTGTTCGTGCTGGGCCAGGCCGTCGTGGTGGCCGCCCTGGCCTGGGTGGAATGGCAAGCCCGCGGCCAGGCCCGGTAACCCGAAACACCTCAGCGGGGTAAACCCGCACTGCCCCTAGGAGCGCATCCCTAGAAATATCCGGCCCCTGTCGCTTGACGGCCAGAGAAGTCATGCAAAATAGAACGACCGTTCGTTTTATTTTGCGAAGACACCATGCCCGTCACCGAACTGCCAGTCAAAACCCCGCGCCCCGGCGGCCGGGCGCTGCAAAAGGGCCAGCAGACCAAGGCCGCCATTGTGGACGCCGCGCTGGGCCTGGCGACCCAGATCGGCCTGGAAGGCCTGTCCATCGGCGCGCTGGCCGAGGTCACGCAGATGAGCAAGTCGGGTGTGTTCGCCCACTTTGGCTCGCGCGAGGAACTGCAGATCTCGGTCATCCGTGAGTACCACACGCGCTTCGAGGACGAGGTGTTCTACCCCGCCATGCGCGAGCCGCGCGGCCTGCCGCGCCTGCGGGCGCTGTTTGACAACTGGATGAAGCGCACCTCGGTCGAAATCGACTCGGGCTGCATCTACATCAGCGGCGCCGTCGAGTTCGATGACCGCGCCGGTCCCGTGCGCGACGCGCTGGCCAGCTCGGTCATGACCTGGCACGCCGCGATGAAGCGCGCGCTGGTGGTGGCCCGCGAAGAAGGCCACCTGCGCGCCGACGTGAACGAAGAGCAGATGCTGTTCGAGATCCACGGCCTGATCCTGGCGCTGCACTACGAGGCGCGCTTCCTGAAGAACCCCGGCTCCATCGACCGCGCCCGCCGCGGCTTCGACAACATCCTGCGGCTGTACGGCGCACAAGCCGCCGTGCCCGTCCCCAAATCCACCCGATCCACCAGAAACGTCAAGGAGTAAACCCCATGCCCAGCTACACCCCCCCTTTGCGCGACATGCAGTTCGTCATGCATGAGCTGCTCAATGCCGGCGAGGAACTCAAGCCCATGGCGCGCTATGCCGAGGTCGACGCCGACACCATGAACGCCGTGCTCGAAGAGGGCGGCAAGTTCGCGTCCGAGGTCATCTTTCCGCTGAACATGAGCGGCGACGAAGAGGGCTGCAAGCTCGACCAGAAGACGCATGAAGTCACCACGCCCAAGGGCTTCAAGGAGGCGTATGCCAAATACATCGAAGGCGGCTGGCCGGGCCTGAGCGGCGACACCGAATACGGCGGCCAGGGCCTGCCCCTGGTGGTGAACCAGTGCTTTTATGAAATGCTCAACAGCGCCAACCAGGCCTGGACCATGTACCCGGGCCTGACGCACGGCGCGCATGCCGCGCTGCACGCGCACGGCACCGACGAGCAGAAGGCCACGTACCTGACCAAGCTGACGACCGGCGAATGGACCGGCACCATGTGCCTGACCGAGCCGCACTGCGGCACCGACCTGGGCCTGATGCGCACCAAGGCCGAGCCGCAGCCCGACGGCACCTACCGCATCACCGGCAACAAGATCTTCATCAGCGCCGGTGAGCACGACATGGCCGGCAACATCATCCACCTGGTGCTGGCGCGCATCACCGACGCGCCCGCGGGCATCAAGGGCGTGAGCCTGTTCGTCGTGCCCAAGTACCTGGTGAACAAGGACGGGTCGCTGGGCGCGCGCAATGGCATCCATTGCGGCGGCCTGGAACACAAGATGGGCATCCACGGCAACGCCACCGCGCAGATGGTGCTGGACAACGCGGTGGGCACCATCGTGGGCGCGCCGAACAAGGGCATGCAGGGCATGTTCGTCATGATGAACGCGGCGCGCCTGGGTGTGGGCAACCAGTCGCTGGGCCTGACCGAAGTGGCGTTCCAGAACGCACTGGTCTATGCCAAGGACCGCATCCAGATGCGCAGCCTGTCGGGCCCCAAGGCCAAGGACAAGCCGGCCGACCCCATCATCGTGCACCCCGACGTGCGCAAGATGCTGCTCACGGCCAAGGCCTATGCCGAAGGCGGCCGGGCGCTGGCCATGTTCTGCGCGCTGCTGCTGGACAAGGCGCACTACCACCCTGACGAAAAGGTTCGCAAGGACAGTGACGAAATGCTGTCGCTGCTGACCCCGATCGTGAAGGCGTTCCTGACCGACAACGGCCACATCGCGACCAATGCCTGCATGCAGGTGTTCGGCGGCCATGGCTTCATCAAGGAATGGGGCATGGAGCAGTTCGTGCGCGACAACCGCATCAACATGATCTACGAAGGCACCAACACCATCCAGTCGCTGGACCTGCTGGGCCGCAAGATCCTGTCCAACAACGGCGCCACGCTGCAGAAGTTCGGCAAGCTGGTCGGCAAGCTCGTGGCCGAAGAGGGCGTGAACGAGAAGATGGCCGAGTTCATCAACCCGCTGGCCTACCTGGGCGACCAGATGACCAAGTTCACCACCGAAATCGGCTTCAAGGGTTTCCAGAACCCGGACGAAGTGGGCGCTGCCGCGGTGGACTACCTGCGCGTGGCCGGCCACCTGGTGTTCGCCTACTTCTGGGCCCGCATGGCCCAGGTGGCGTTGCGCCAGATTGCCGAAGGCAACACGGATCCGTTCTATCAGGCCAAACTCCAGACGGCGCGCTTCTATTTCGCCCGGCTGTTCCCCGAGACCGCGACGCTCATGCGCACGGCCCGCGCGGGCAGCAAGGTGCTGATGGACACGGACGCCGCATTGGCCTGAACCCGGTTTGTCATCCCGGGCGCTCGCCTGTCATCCCGGGCTTGACCCGGGATCCATGCCTCAACCCAAGGAGCTCACCATGTACACACGTTACTTTGCCGGCCTGGTATTCCTGTCCTCCGTTGGCGCCGCCTGGGCGCAGACCACGCCCGTCGGGCTGTGGCGCAACGTCGACGACAAGACGGGTGAGGCCAAGGCCGAGATCCGCATCACCGAAGCGGGCGGCGTGCTGAACGGCCGCATCGAAAAGCGGCTGGCCAAGGACGCCAAGGCCGGTGCCGTCTGCGAGGAATGCAAGGACGACCGCAAGGGCAAGCCCATGGACGGCCTGGAGATCATCCGCGGCGCCAAAAAAGCCGAGGGCAAGGACGTGTGGGAAGGCGGCAAGATCCTCGACCCCGAAAACGGCCGCGACTACACGCTGCGCATGACGCCCATCGACGGCGGCAAGAAGCTGGAAGTGCGCGGCTCGTTCGGTCCGTTCGGCCGAACGCAAACCTGGGTTCGCGCCCAGTAAAACATCAGGAAAGATTCATGTCCCGTTTCAATGTGAAGAAAGTCGCCGTACTCGGCGCAGGCGTGATGGGCGCGCAAATCGCTGCGCACCTGGTCAACGTCAAGGTGCCGGTGGTGCTGTTCGACCTGCCCGCGAAGGAAGGGCCCAAGAACGGCATCGTCACCAAAGCCATCGAAGGCTTGAAGAAGCTCAAGCCGTCGCCACTGGGCGTGCCGGAAGACGCAGCCCTCATTGGCCAGGCCAACTACGAAGAGCACATGGAGCAGTTGAAAGACTGCGACCTGATCATCGAGGCCATCGCCGAGCGCATGGACTGGAAGCTGGACCTGTACAAGAAGATCGCGCCCCACATCGCACCGCATGCGATCGTGGCGTCCAACACCTCGGGCCTGTCGATCACCAAGCTGTCCGAGGCGCTACCTGAAGAAATCAAGCCGCGCTTTTGCGGCATCCACTTCTTCAACCCGCCGCGGTACATGTACCTGGTGGAGTTGATCAACACGCCCACCACCGACCCGAAAATCCTGGACGACCTGGAAACCTTTGTCACCAGTGGCCTTGGCAAGGGCGTGGTGCGGGCGAAAGACACGCCCAACTTCATCGCCAACCGCGTGGGCATCGCCGGCATGCTGGCGACGATGAAAGAGGTCGAGAACTTCGGCCTGACCTACGACGTGGTGGACGACCTGACCGGCAAGAAGCTGGGCCGCGCGTCCAGCGGCACGTTCCGCACGGCCGACGTCGTGGGCCTGGACACCATGGCCCATGTGGTCAAGACGCTGCAGGACAACCTCAGTGAAAAGACGGACCCGTTCTACGCGAGCTTCGGCACGCCGCCGGTGCTCAAGACCCTGCTAGAGATGGGCAACCTCGGCCAGAAGACCAAGGCCGGTTTCTACAAGAAGGTCGGCCGCGATGTGCTGCGCTTCGACCTGGAGAAAAAGGACTACGTGCCCGGCGGCGAAAAGGGCGACGAGGTCTATGGCCGCATGCTCAAGAAGCCCGCGGCCGAGCGCCTGAAACTGCTGCGCAATGCCGAAGGCGCGCAGGGCCAGTTCCTCTGGGCCATTCTGCGCAACAGCTTCCACTACGCGGCCGTGCACCTGGCCGACATTGCCGAGACCGCGCGCGACGTGGACTTTGCGATGCGCTGGGGCTTCGGCATGAAGCAGGGCCCGTTCGAGCTGTGGCAGGAAGCCGGCTGGCTCA
This sequence comes from Ramlibacter sp., assembly GCA_041905405.1. Taxonomy (GTDB): domain Bacteria; phylum Pseudomonadota; class Gammaproteobacteria; order Burkholderiales; family Burkholderiaceae_C; genus RAM1. The sequence continues at coordinate 201,080 of JAYRLC010000004.1, forward strand.
ACGTGGCGAAGATGATCCAGGAGGACATCGACGCCGGCAAGGCACTGAGCAAGGCGCCGCTGCCCGACTGGGTGTTCAAGGGGCCGGTTGCCGATGGTGGCGGCGTGCACACGGCTGCGGGTTCATGGAACCCCACGACGAAGAAGTTCGAGCCGCGTCGTATGCTGCCGGTGTACGAGCGCCAGCTGTTCCCCGAGAACGTGCTGGGCAGCCAGGCGCAGGGTTTTGAGACAGCAGGCAAGACGCTGCACGAGGACAAGGGCATCCGCCTGTGGACGCTGGACGATCAGGTTTTGATCGCCAGCATCAGGACCAAGATGCACGCCATCAGCCCCGAGGTGGCCGAGGGCCTGCAGCTCGCTGTCGACATGGCCGAAAAGGACTACCAGGGCATGGTCATCTGGTCGGGCGACGACCCGTTCAGCGCGGGCGCCGACCTGCAGGCCATGCTGCCGGCGTTCATGGCCGTGGGTGTGAGCGCGATCGACGAGGCCGAGCATCACCTGCAGCAGACCATGCTGAAGCTGCGCTACGCCAACGTGCCGGTCATCTCCGCGATCCGTGGCATGGCGCTGGGGGGTGGCTGCGAAATCGCCGTGCACAGCGCGCGTCGCGTCGTGGCGATGGAAAGCTACATCGGCCTGGTCGAAGTAGGCGTGGGCCTGGTGCCTGGTGCCGGCGGCCTGACCTACATCGCGCGCCGCGCGGCCGAGAACTCGGCCACCTCCACCGACAAGGACCTGCTGAAGTTCGTGACCGAAGGCTTCACGGCCGCGGCCATGGCCAAGGTGGGCACCAGCGCGATCGAAAGCCGCAAGCTCGGCTATCTGCTGGACAGCGACGTGATCGTTGCGAACAAGGACGAGCTGCTGTACATCGCGCTGAACGAAGCGCGTGCCCTGTACAACGGCGGCTACCGTCCGCCGCACAAACGCCAGTTCCCTGTGGCCGGCCGCAACGGCAAGGCCACGATCCAGGGCCAGCTGGTCAACATGCGCGACGGCGGCTTCATCAGCCAGCACGACTTCCACATCGCCAGCCTGATTGCCGGCGTGGTGACCGGCGGCGACGTGGACACCAACACGATGGTGACCGAGGAATACCTGATGACGCTGGAGCGGCAGGCCTTCTGCTCGCTGCTGACACACCCCAAGACCCAGGAACGGATCATGGGCATGCTCTCCACGGGCAAGCCCGTCAGGAACTGAGATGGCTGATACGGCGCAGGAAACCCTGGACTCGAGCTCCCTCTACCGCAAGCGGGAGAGGGCTGGGGTGAGGGCCCGCACCCTGCGCCAGAACCAAACCGACGCAGAAACCACTCTCTGGAGCCGCCTGCGCAGTCGTCAGCTGTTGAACCTGAAGTTCCGCCGCCAGCATCCGCTGGGCGCTTACTTCGCCGACTTCGCATGTATTGAAATCGGCTTGGTGATCGAACTGGACGGCGGGCAGCATGGCGAAGAAGCCGCAGGAAGTTACGACCTCCAGCGCGAAGAAAAAATGAAAGCGCTCGGATTTCAGACATTGCGTTTCTGGAATCACGAGGTGCTGCAGCAGACCGAGGCTGTGATGGAAAAGATTCGGCAGGTTGCCGAGGCTCTTGCCCTCACCCCAACCCTCTCCCGCGAGCGGGAGAGGGAGTAAGACACGAATTTCAAGGAGCATTGCTCATGAGCAAACAAGTTCAAGACGCCTACATCGTTGCCGCCACGCGCACGCCCATCGGGCGGTCGCACAAGGGGTACTTCCGCAACACGCGGCCCGACGACCTGTTGGCCGCCGCGCTGCGCGCCGCGCTTGCGCAGGCGCCCGGGCTGGACCCCGCTGCCATCGAGGACGTGATCTGCGGCTGCGCGATTCCCGAGGGCGCGCAGGGCCTGAACGTGGCGCGCATCGGTGCCGTGCTGGCCGGGCTGCCCAAGAGCGTGGGCGGCATCACCGTCAACCGCTTCTGCGCATCGGGCCTGTCGGCCGTGCAGATGGCGGCTGACCGCATCCGCGTGGGCGAAGCCGACGTGATGATCGCCGCCGGCACCGAGAGCATGAGCATGGTGCCCATGATGGGCAATTCGCCCAGCCTGTCGCCCACGATCTTCTCCAACCCCGACGACATCGAAAGTTACGGCATCGCCTACGGCATGGGCCTGACGGCCGAGAAGGTCGCGCAGCAGTGGAAGGTCTCGCGCGAGGCGCAGGACGAGTTCGCGTACCAGTCGCACATGAAGGCCATCGCTGCCATGAAGGCCGGCGAGTTCGCCAATGAAATCACGCCCATCGACGTGGCCGAGCGCTCGGTGGACCTGGAGTCCGCCGACGTGAGCATCGCCACGCGCACCGTCAACATCGACGAAGGCGCGCGTCCCGACACCACGCTCGAAGGCCTGGCCAAGCTGCGCACGGTGTTTGCCGCGCGTGGCAGCGTGACGGCCGGCAACAGCTCGCAGACGTCCGACGGCGCGGGCGCGCTGATCGTGGTGAGTGAGGCGGCTCTGAAGCGCTACAACCTCAAGCCGCTCGCGCGATTCGTGGGCTACGCGAGCCGCGGGGTGCCGCCGCACATCATGGGCATCGGCCCGGTCGAGGCGATTCCGGCCGCGCTGAAGAACGCGGGCCTGAAGCAGAGCGACATCGACTGGATCGAGCTGAACGAAGCGTTCGCCGCGCAGTCGCTGGCCGTCATCAACACGCTCAAGCTGGACCCCGCCAAGGTCAACCCCATGGGCGGCGCCATTGCGCTGGGCCATCCGCTGGGTGCCACGGGCGCTATCCGCTCGGCGACAGTCGTGCACGCGCTGCAGCGCAAGAATCTGAAGTACGGCATGGTCACGATGTGCGTGGGCATGGGCCAGGGCGCTGCAGGAATCTTCGAAAAGGTCTGAAGGCCCTGCATCTGATTCCCGCAAGCCAACGTAGATTGGCCTCGACAACACAGGAGATGCACAGTGAAGAACTTGACGATCACCGCCACCGGCGGTGCACAGATCGCGCTGCGGGTCTACGAGCCCGCGGCAACGCCGCAGGGCAGCGTGGTCGTCGGCGGCGCCATGGGCGTGCGCCAGGACTTCTATGCGCCGTTCGCGCAGTGGCTGGCGGGCCAGGGCTGGCGCGTCACCACGTTCGACTACCGCGGCAGCGGCGACTCATTGCCCGACACGCCGCACGGCACGCTGCGCGGCTACCGCGCCGACCTGTTCGACTGGACTCGCGACTACGAAGCGGCCATCGCCCACGCCCATGCCGCGCTGCCCGATGCACCGCTGTACCTGCTGGGCCACAGCCTGGGCGCGCAGCTGCCGGGGCTGCTGAACAACCAGTACCTGGTCAGCGGCCTGCTCAGCGTGGCGGCGGGCAGCGGCTACTGGCGTGAGAACGCGCCGCAGCTCAAGCGCATCGTTCCGTACTTCTGGTTCGTGCTGGTGCCGCTGGCCACCAGGCTGTGCGGCTACTTTCCCGGCAAGAAGCTGAAGAAGGTCGGCGACCTGCCGGCTGGCGTGATCCTGCAGTGGCGCAAGTGGTGCCTGAACCCGCGCTACAGCGTGGGCGCTGAAGGCGAAACCGCGCGCCAGGGCTATGCCAACGCGCGCTTCCCCGTGCTGGCGCTGTCGGTGACCGACGACGAACTGATGACGCTGCAGGGCACCCGCAGCCTCATGAGCCTGTACGAAAACGCGCCGACCGAGGTGCAGCGCATCGCGCCGGCCGACCTGTCGGTGCGCCGCATCGGGCACTTCGGTCCGTTCCGCAGCGAGCACCAGAAGCTGCTGTGGCCGCACATCCAGCAGACGCTGGCCGGTGGCCTGAAGCCAGCGGGTTCCACCGCATGAGCGCCGAGTTCGACAAGGCCGTTGCGCTGCAGGCCGCGGGCGGCGACGCGTTTGCGGGCCACACGAGCCCGGCCTACGCCAACATGGTGGGCCCGTTCGGCGGCATCACGGCCGCGCAGGCATTGAACGCCGTGCTGCAGCATCCGCAGCGGCTGGGCGAGCCGGTCTCGCTCACGGTCAATTTCTGCGCGGCGCTGTCCGACGGGCCGTTCACGGTCACGGCGCGGCCCGCGCGCACCAACCGCTCCACCCAGCACTGGGTGATCGAGATGACGCAGGAAGGTGCCACGGTGCTTACAGGCACTGCTTTCACTGCCACTCGCCGCGACACCTGGAGTACGGGCGAACACAGCTTGCCCGCTGTGCCCGCGCCTGCCGACGTGCCGCTGCCCGCCGCGCGCGGTCGTGTGGAGTGGATCAACCGCTACGAGATGCGGTTTGTGGATGGCGGCTTTCCGGCTGCGTGGGACGGCAGCGTGGGCGCCACCAGCCGCACGCAGCTGTGGCTGCGCGACAACCCGCCGCGTCCGCTGGACTTCGCGTCGCTGGCCGCGCTTTCCGATGTGTTCTTTCCGCGCATCTGGCGGCGGCGTGCGACGCTGGTGCCCATCGGCACCGTGTCGATGACGGTGTATTTCCACGCCGACGCCGCGCAGCTTGCGGCCACGGGCACGGGCTACCTGCTGGGCCAGGCGCAAGCGCAGGCGTTTCGCAACGGCTACTTTGACCAGACGGCGCAGCTGTGGAACGAGGCGGGCGAGCTTCTCGCGACCACGCACCAGGTCGTCTACTACAAGGAATGACCATGCAAAAGGTCGCACTGGTGATCGGCGCGGGCGATGCCACGGGCGGCGCCATCGCACGCCGCTTTGCGCGCGAAGGCTACGTCGCCTGCGTCACGCGCCGCAGCCTGGACAAGCTGCAGCCGCTGGTGGACCGCATCCGCGCCGACGGCGGGCAGGCGCACGGCTTCGCGTCCGATGCGCGCAAGGAAGAGGAGGTCGTCGCGTTGATCGAGCAGATCGAATCGACTATCGGCCCCATCGAGGTCATGGTGTTCAACATCGGCGCCAACGTGCCCAGCAGCATCCTGGACCAGTCGGCGCAGAAGTATTTCAAGATCTGGGAGATGGCCTGCTTCAGCGGCTTTCTGAATGCGCGTGAAGTGGCCAAACGCATGGTCACGCGCGCCGCAGCGGACCGCAAGCAAACCATCGTGTTCACCGGCGCCACCGCGTCGCTGCGCGGCGCATCGGGCTTTGCGGCCTTCGCGGGCGCCAAGCACGCGTTGCGCGCATTGGCGCAGAGCATGGCGCGCGAGCTGGGGCCGCGCGGCATCCATGTGGCGCATGTGGTGGTGGACGGCGCGATCGACACCGAGTTCATCCGCACCACCTTCCCCGAGCGCTACGCGTTGAAGGCGCAGGATGGCATCGTCAACCCCGAGCACATCGCCGACAGCTACTGGATGCTGCACCAGCAGCCGCGCGATGCGTGGACGCATGAACTCGATTTAAGACCGTACATGGAGAAGTTCTGATGGCCAAGACATTCGAGTTCTGGTTCGACTTCGGCAGCCCGGCGTCGTACCTGGCGTGGACGCAGATCCCAGTCATCGAGAAAGAGACGGGCGCGCAGGCCCAGGTTCGCCCCATGTTGCTGGGCGGCGTGTTCCAGGCCACGGGCAACCAGTCGCCCGCGACCATACCGGCCAAGGGCAGGTACACGTTCAACGACTTTGACCGCTTTGCGCGCCGCTACGGCGTCCCGCTGAATCGCAACCCGCACTTCCCGATCAACACGCTGACGCTCATGCGTGGCGCCGTGGGGCTGCAGCTGCGCGAGCCGGCCCGCTTCACGGCCTATGCGGACGCCGTGTTTCGCGCGATCTGGGTCGACGCGCAAAACCTCAACGACCCCGCCACAGTGGGCGGCGTGCTGCACAAGTCGGGCTTCGACCCCCAGGCGCTGCTGGCCATGACGCAGGCCGCCGAGGTCAAGGACAAGCTCAAGGCCGTCACGCAGGAAGCGATCGACCGCGGTATCTTCGGCGCACCCACCTTTTTCGTCGGCGACCAGATGTTCTGGGGCCAGGACCGTATCGATTTCGTGAAAGAAGCACTGCAATGACGCAAGACATCCTTAGCCACACCGAAGCCGGTGTCATGACCATCACGCTCAACCGCGTGGACAAGAAGAACTCCATCACCGCCGACATGTACGGCGCGATGGCTGACGCGATCAAGGCTGCGCAGGACGATGCCGCCGTGCGCGTCGTGGTGCTGCAGGGCCACGAGACCATCTTCAGCGCTGGCAACGACATTGGCGACTTCCTGAACAAGCCGCCCGCGGGCATGGACTCGCCGGTGTTCCGCTTCCTGCACAGCATCGCCACGTTCCCCAAGCCGCTGATCGCCGCCGTCTGCGGCCCGGCCGTCGGCGTGGGCACCACGATGCTGTTCCATTGCGACCTGGTCTATGCCGGTGACAACGCGGCATTCAGCATGCCCTTCGTCAACCTGGGCCTGTGCCCCGAGGCGGCGTCCAGCCTGCTGGTGCCGCAGATGCTGGGTTACCACCGTGCGGCCGAGGCGCTGCTGATGGGCGAGCCCTTCATGGCCGAAGCCGCGCTCGAAGTGGGCCTGGTCAACCGCGTGCTGCCGCCGACCGAAGCCAACAACTATGCAAGCGCCCAGGCCAGAAAGCTCGCGGCCAAGCCCATGAGCTCGCTGGTTGAAACCAAGCGCCTCATGAAGAAAGGGCAGACCCAGCTGGTGCTGCAGCAAATGGCCGACGAAGGCGCAAGCTTCGGCCGCATGCTGGGCGAGCCCGCCGCGAAAGAGGCGTTCACCGCTTTCATGGAGCGGCGCAAGCCCGACTTCAGCAAGGTGTGAGCCTGCCGGCGCTGGTGTAGGCTCGCGCCATGAACGACCCCATGGCCCAGGCCCGCCAGCATTTCCTGGCCGGCGTCACCCACTTCGAAGCCGGCGAACTGGAGCAGGCCGAGCGCAGCTTTGAAGCCGCCCTGGCTCTCGCACCTGGCCGCGCGTCAGTGCTGGCCAACCTGGGGGCTGCGCGCGTGCGGCTGGGCAAGTTTGCCGATGCGCTGCCGCTGCTGGAACAGGTCACCGTGGCCGAGCCGGGCAATGCGGACGCCTGGGGCCACCTGGGCACGGCCTGCGCCGAGCTGGGGCGCATGCAGGACGCGTTGCTGGCCTTTGGCCATGCGCTGCAGATCAACCCCCAACTGACCGAGGGCTGGAGCCGCCGCGGCGGGCTGCTGCGCGAGGTCGGCCAGCTGGAGGAGGCCGCCGAATGCTTCGAGCGCGCCATCGCGCTGGGCGCCGATGACGAACTGCACCGCTACTACCTCGCGTCCGTGCGCGGTGCCACACCCCCCGCGCCGCCGCGTGACTATGTGCAGGCGCTGTTCGACACCTATGCTGACGACTTCCAGGGCCACCTGACCGGCGCGCTGCGCTACCAGGCACACGAGGTGCTGGTGGCCAACCTGCCGCCGCCCGTGTCGGGCGACGGCCGCTGGCAGTCGGTGCTGGACCTGGGCTGTGGCACCGGGCTGTGCGGCCCGCTGGTGCGTGCGCGGGCCGACCGCGTGACCGGGGTGGACCTGTCGGCGCGCATGCTGGAGCAGGCGCGCGCAGGCGGCGCGTACGACGCGCTGGAGCATGCGGACATCACCGCCTGGCTCGGCGCGGCCCAGGGCCGCCATGACCTGGTCCTGGCCGCCGACGTGTTCATCTACGTTGGCGCGCTGCAGGATGTATTTGCGGGTGTGGCGCGGTTGCTGGCGCCCGGCGGCACGTTCGCCTTCAGTGTCGAGCGGCTGGCGGAAGATAAAGACGGGGCGCAGGGCCTGCGCCTCATGCCCAGCCTGCGCTATGCGCATGCCGAAAGCTATGTGCGGCAGCTGGCGCAGGCCCACGGACTGCGGGTGGTGTCCACCGTGCAGGCGCCCATCCGCGAAGACCAGCGCAGGCCCATCGACGGGCTGTACTGTTACCTGCAGGGTCATTGAGCACGGTCGCGGCGGCTGCGTATCATCGGCAGCTTCATTGCGGAAGGCCGTTCCCATGTCGTACATGCTCCTCATCCTCGAACCCGTCGACCAGCGGGCCGGGCGCACCGAAGCGCAGGGCCGCGATGCCTACGACCGGATGCTGAAGTTCGGCGACGGCCTGAAGGCCCGCGGCCTGCTCAAGGGCACCCAGTCGCTCGCATCCCACCGCCAGGCGGCGCGCGTCACGCACCGCGACGGGCAGGCTCAGGTCATGGACGGCCCCTTCGCCGAGGCCAAGGAAATGATCGGCGGCTATTTCATCGTGGACTGCGCCACCTTTGAAGAAGCCGTGGCCATCGCCCGCGAATGCCCGGCCGCCCAGTGGGCGACCGTGGAGGTGCGCGCCTTCGCACCCTGTTACGACGAGAGTCGGGCGCAAACCAAGGGTTAGTACCTAGATCGGTTTGTCGATTGCGGCAGGTGCGGCTCGTCGTGCAGACAGAAGCCCTGATTCCCCGGGGCTGCAGTACCAGGAGCCCGCCATGCGATTCATGATCATCGTCAAATCCAACCCCGAGTTCGAGGCCGAATGCACGCCGCAGACCCCGGACGAACAGCTGATGGCTGCCATGGCCGACTACCACGAGGCCTTGTCCAAGGCCGGCGTGCTGCTGGACGCCAGCGGCCTGCAGCCCAGCCGCAAGGGCTGGCGCATCCACTACGACGGACAGAAGCGCACCGTGGTGGACGGCCCCTTTGCGGAAAGCAAGGAACTGATCGCCGGCTTCACCACCATCCAGGTGCGCAGCCGCGAAGAGGCGCTGGAATGGTCGCGCCGCTTTCCCAACCCCGTCGGCGAAAACGCCCCGGCCGTGATCGAGGTGCGCCAGCTCTACGAACTGGATGATTTCGCGCAGAACGATCAGGTCAAGCGCTTTCGCGAGATGAACACCCCCAGCCAGAAATAGAACGCCCCCCGAAGCGACCCTTGCGGGCCGCCGGTGGCGCTGGAACTTCAAGTCAACATTGCGTCTTCAAAGGAGAGTCTCGTGAGCAATCGCCAAATGTTCGTCAACCTGCCCATCAGCAATATGGAACGCAGCCAGGCGTTCTTCAAAAGCCTGGGCTTTTCGTTCAACCCGCAGTTCACCAATGAGCAGGGCGCCTGCATGGTGGTGAGCGATGAGCACAACTACGTCATGCTGCTGGTCGAGCCGTTCTTCAAGGGCTTCACCAACAAGCCGGTGGCCGACGCAACGAAAGGCACGGAAGTGCTGATCTGCCTGTCGTGCGAAAGCCGTGACGAGGTCGATGAACTCGTGAAGAAAGCATTGGCCGCCGGCGGCACCGCCCCCATGCCTGCGCAGGACCACGGCTTCATGTACGGCCACGGCTTTACGGATCTCGATGGCCATATGTGGGAACTGATGTTCATGGACCCGAACGCAGCTCCCCCGCAAGCCTGAGCCGACCGCAGACCAGGACACGCTGCCCGTGCACTCCGCCACCCACCAGGCCATCTCCGCCGTATGGCGCATCGAATCCGCCAAGATCGTGGCCACCGTCGCGCGCATGGTGCGCGACATCGGCCTGGCCGAGGAGCTGGCGCAGGACGCGCTGGTGTCGGCGCTGGAGCATTGGCCGCGGGACGGCGTGCCGGCCAACCCCGCGGCCTGGCTGGTGACGGCGGCCAAACGCAAGGCGCTGGACCATCTGCGACACCTCAAGATGCAGGGCGAAAAGCTGGAGGAACTGGGCCATGACCTCGAAGCACAAGAGGCGCTGATCGTGCCGGACTTCGTCGACGCTTTGGGTGAGGCGATGCAGGACGACATCGGCGACGACCTGCTGCGCCTGATCTTCACGGCCTGCCACCCGGTGCTGTCCACCGACGCGCGCGTGGCGCTCACGCTCAAGCTGCTGGGCGGCCTGACCACGCACGAGATCGCGCGGGCCTGCCTGGTGCCCGAGCCCACCATCGCGCAGCGCATCGTGCGGGCCAAGCGCACGCTCTCCGAGGCGAAAGTGCCGTTCGAGGTGCCGCGCGCCGACGCGCTGGCCGAGCGGCTGGCGTCGGTGCTCGAGGTCGTCTACCTGATCTTCAACGAGGGCTACACGGCCACAGCCGGGCAGGACTGGATGCGCCCCGCGCTCGTGCAGGAGGCGCTGCGCCTGGGCCGCATGCTGGCCGAGCTGGCGCACGAGGAGCCCGAGGCGCATGGCCTGGCCGGGCTGATGGAGCTGCAGGCGTCGCGCAGCGCCGCGCGCGTGGACGCGCAGGGCCGCCCCGTGCTGCTGATGGCGCAGGACCGCGGGCGCTGGGACCGCCTGCTGATCCGCCGCGGCCTGGCCGCGCTGGAGCGAGCCCAGGCACTGTGCCTGCAGCAGAAGCAGGCCATGGGGCCGTATGCCCTGCAGGCGGCCATCGCGGCCTGCCACGCGCGCGCGCCCACAGGCGACGCGACCGACTGGACGCGCATCGCCGCGCTGTACGACGCGCTGGCCCAGGCCGCGCCGTCGCCCGTGGTGGAGCTGAACCGTGCCGTGGCCGTGGGCATGGCGTTCGGTCCGGCGGCGGGGCTGGACATCATCGACGGGCTGATGCAGGACAAGGCCCTGCGCAACTACCAGTGGCTGCCCAGCGTGCGTGGCGACCTGCTGGCCAAGCTGGGCCGGCACGACGAGGCGCGCGCGGAGTTTCTGCGCGCGGCGGAGCTGGCGCACAACGAGCGGGAGCGGGAACTGTTGCTGGCGCGGGCCAATGGCGACAGCACTTAGGAGTCCGGGCCGCAGAAGTCATACGCCGTCATCCCCGCGCACGCGGGGATCCAGTGCTTTCGTCTTTGCATCCGGACGCGCTGGATTCCCGCCTTCGCGCACTGCTGTCCGGAATAAGTCCAGCTGACATCGCCGGTCCCAAGCCCTGTTCATACGACTTTCTTTTTTCCCGGGAAGTACGCCCGTCGCGGCGGGGCGGCGCTTTCGCCACCAGAGCCCGGCCCCCTTCGGGGTGAGCCGCTGCAGTACTCAGGCTGGCGGGTGACAGCCCGGTCTCCGTCCATACCCGTACGCCAGCCCTCCTTGCTTCGCGCCCGGGCTCTTGATCGGTGGCGAAAGCGCCGCCCCACCGCGACGGGCTTCGGACCAGCGTTACAGAAGCCGGAGTCCACTCTCTCGAACGCCGCAAGCCTGACGGGATGGCGCGAACAGGGCGCCGTCCCGTCAGGCGTCTTGCGCATCGGAGATTTATTCCGGACAGCAGTGCGCCTTCGCGGGAATGACGGTTTGCCTGATAGGGCATCACGCGTCAACTCATTTTTGCCAAGCGTCTGCTTGCTAAAAATACCGGCATTTGCTATGGTCAGCAGCCATGGACATGCCTGTGACTTCAGCCGCTGCCGCCAAGCGCCCACGCGGGCGGCCGCGCAAGACGCTGGACGAGCGTGACGATGGCAACCGTCGGCGCGCGCTCGTGGCTGGCGCTGCCAAGCTTTTTCGCCGCCAGGGCTTCGACGCCACCAGCACGCGCGACATCGCCGCGGCCGTGGGCATGCAGAGCGGGTCGCCGTTCTACCACTTCAAGAGCAAGGGCGCGCTCCTGTACGCGGTGATGGAAGAAGGCATGCGCGCGGCCATCGCCCGCCAGGCCAAGGCGCTGGCGCAGGTGGAGGCGGCGGCCGATGCGCGCGAGCGGCTGGGCGTGCTGGTGCGTGACCATTTCGACGTACTGCTGGGCCCCGGCAGTGACTTCATTCCGGTCATGCTGTACGAGTCGCGTTCGATCACACCGCGCCAGCGCGCGCAGCTGGCCGACCTGCAGGGCGAGTACGAAGCGGCCTGGGTGCCGGTGCTGCAGGCGCTGCACGCCGACGGGCGGCTGCGCGCCGACGTCAAGCTCGCGCGGCTTTTGATATTCGGCGCGCTGAACTGGTCGGCCCAGTGGTACGACCGGCGCAAGGGCGCGACGCTGGACGACCTGACGCGGGCCGCGATGGACCTTTTCATCCACGACAAGCCATGACTTACCAATCCGTTTTCAAGCCCGGTGTATTTGCCGGCAAGGTCATCGTCGTCACGGGTGGCGGCTCGGGCATCGGGCGCTGCACGGCGCACGAGCTGGCGGCGCTGGGCGCGCATGTGGTGCTGATCGGACGCAACCTGGCGAAGTTGCAGGACACGGCGGCCGAAATTGCGGTGGACGCTAGCGGGCATGTGGGCCATGTGAGCTTCCACGCCTGCGACATCCGAAACGAAGAGGCCGTGAAGTCCACCGTGGCTGCCATCGTCATCGCGCATGGCCGCATCGACGCGCTGGTCAACAACGCGGGCGGCCAGTACATCACGCCGCTGGAGTCCATCAGCGCCAAGGGCTGGGACGCGGTGGTGGCCACCAACCTGACCGGCGGCTTCCTGATGGCGCGCGAGTGTTACCTGCAGTCCATGCAGGCACACGGCGGCAGCATCGTCAACATCGTGGCCGACATCTGGGGCTCCATGCCCGGCATGGGGCACAGCGGCGCGGCGCGTGCGGGCATGGTCAGCTTCACGGAAACGGCCGCACTCGAATGGGCGAAGAGCGGCGTGCGCGTGAACGCCGTGGCGCCGGGCTACATCGCGTCCAGCGGCATGGACCACTACCCGCCCGAAGCCGGCGCCATGCTGCGAGAAATGCGCGACACGGTACCGGCCGGCCGCTTCGGCAACGAGGCCGAGACATCGGCGGCGATTGCGTTTCTGATCAGTCCCGCGGCCAGCTTCATCAGCGGCACGGTGCTGCGCGTGGACGGCGCGCGGCCGCAGGTGCGCATGGGCTGGGGGCAGGTGGCCGCGCCTGCGGACGTGCGGCAGAGGGATGCGGTGAAGCCGTTTGACGGGTTTCATCGCGCGCAGGTGCCGAAGGTGTTTCAGTCATGACGGTTTTCTCATCGTCATGGAACGCTGCGGGCGCCGTCGCGCAGCAGCGTCGCGACGCGATGTTGGCGCGCATCGCGCAGCTGCGCGCGCTGGAAGATCGCGCGGCCCAGGCGTCAGCCAAATCCAAACCCGTGTTCGACAAACGTGGCCAGTTGTTGCCGCGCGAGCGTGTGGCGCTGGTGCTGGATGCCGGATCGCCGTGGGTGCCGCTGTGCTCACTGGCCGGTTTCATGCAGGACACGAAGGACCCGGCCGCGTCCGTGCCCGGCGGTGGCATCGTCGCCGGCATGGGCTTCATCAGCGGCGAGCGCTGCATGGTCGTGGCCAGTGATTCGGGCATCGAGGCCGGTGCCATCCAGCCCATGGGGCTGGAAAAGATCCTGCGCGTGCAGGACATTGCGCTGGAGAACAAGCTGCCCTTCGTCCATCTGGTGGAGAGCGCAGGCGCCAACCTCATGAAGTACCGGGTGGAGGGTTTCGTGCATGGCGGCAGCCTGTTCCGCAACCTGGCGCGGCTGTCGGCGGCGGGCATCCCGGTGATCACCGTGCAGCACGGCTCGGGCACGGCCGGCGGCGCGTACATGCCGGGCTTGAGCGACGTGGTCATCATGGTGCGCAACCGCTCGCGCGCGTTCCTGGCCGGCCCGCCGCTGCTGCTGGCGGCGACGGGCGAAGTGGCAAGCGAAGAGGAGCTGGGCGGGGCCGAGATGCACACGGCGGTGTCGGGGCTGGGTGAGTATCTGGCGGAGGATGACCGGCATGCGTTGGGGATCTTGCGGGAAGTTGTGGCGCGTGGGGCCCTCACCCCAACCCTCTCCCAGAGGGAGAGGGAGTCTGGACACCCTCTCCCTCTGGGAGAGGGCAGGGGTGAGGGCATCGCCCCCCGCTACCCCGCCGCCGACCTCCTCACCCTCATGCCCGCCCACCACCGCGACCCGGTGGACATGCGGGAGGTCATCGCGCGCCTCGTCGACGACTCCGACCTGCTCGAATTCAAACCCCTGTACGGCGCCGCCACCGTCTGCGCGCAGGCCCATATCGAGGGCCACGCCGTCGGCATCATCACCAACAACGGCCCCATCGACGTGGCCGGCGCCAACAAGGCGGCGCATTTCATCCAGTGGATGTGCCAGCGCGGCCAGCCCATCATCTACCTGCAGAACACCACGGGCTACATGGTGGGCAAGGACAGCGAGCAGGGCGGCATGATCAAGCATGGCAGCAAGATGATCCAGGCCGTGACCAGCGCCACGGTGCCGCAGATCACCATCCAGTGCGGCGCGAGCTTTGGTGCGGGCAACTACGGCATGTGCGGGCGCGGCTATTCGCCACGCTTCCTGTTCAGCTGGCCCAGCGCGAAGACGGCGGTGATGGGCGGCGAGCAGGCCGCGCGCACCATGCAGATCGTGACCGACGCGGCGCTGGCGCGCAAAGGCGTTACGCCCGACCCGGCCGAATCGCAAAAGCAGTTCGACCGCATCGTGGGCGTGTTCGAGTCGCAGGCCGATGCGTTCTACACCAGCGGCCTGGTGCTGGACGACGGCGTGATCGACCCGCGCGACACGCGCGCCGTGCTGGCGTTCTGCCTGGCGACTTGCGCTGAAGCTGCTGGTCGTGTGTTGCGGCCACTTCAGTTTGGGGTGGCCCGGATGTGATTTTTTGAAGCGGACACCCGTACGCAGAGGGCGCAGAGGTTTCGCAGAGGACGCAGAAGAAATTCAAAAAGAAAATAAAAATTGATTTCAGAATTTTTTTGGCTTTATTTCTGCGTTCTCTGCGAAACCTCTGCGCCCTCTGCGTACGGAGGTTCAAAAAAAGGAGACACGACATGCACTACACCCACGAACACCTGGAAATCCAGAAGACACTCAAACGCTACATAGACGAGCACATCAACCCGCATGTGGACGAATGGGAAGAGGCCGAAATTTTCCCCGCGCATGAAGTGTTCAAGGGCCTGGGCAAGCTCGGCCTGCTGGGCCTGTGCAAGCCCGAGCAGTACGGCGGCATGGGGCTGGACTATTCGTATTCCATGCTCATGGCCGAAACGCTGGGCTACATCGACTGCGGCGGGGTGCCCATGGCCATCGGCGTGCAGACCGACATGGCGACGCCGGCGCTCGCGCGCTTCGGCAGCGACGAGCTCAAGCGCGAATTTCTCGCCCCGTCGATCGCGGGCGACATGGTCGGCTGTATCGGTGTGAGCGAGCCCGGCGCGGGCAGCGACGTGGCGGGCATCAAGAGCTTTGCGCGCAAGGACGGCGACGACTATGTGATCAGTGGCCAGAAGATGTGGATCACCAACAGCCTGCAGGCCGACTGGATGTGCATGCTGGTGAACACGGGTGAAGGCCCCCAGCACAAGAACAAGTCGCTGGTGATGGTGCCCATGCGCGACGGATCAGGAGGAGGTGGCAAGCTGCGCAAGGGCATCGAGGTCGCGCAGAAGATCCGCAAGATCGGCATGCACAGCAGCGACACCGGCCTGATCTATTTCGACGAAGTGCGTGTGCCGCAGCGCAACCGCATCGGTGCCGAGGGCGCGGGCTTTATTTACCAGATGCAGCAGTTCCAGGAAGAGCGGCTGTGGTGCGCGGCCAGCGCGCTGCAGGCCATGAACAACTGCATCGAATGGACGATTGAATGGGCGCAGCAGCGCAAGCTGTTCGGTGCGGCGCTGGCCGACCAGCAGTGGGTGCAGTTCAAGCTGGCCGAGCTCAAGACCGAGGTCGAGGCGCTGCGCGCGCTGACCTACCGTGCCTGCGACCTGTACGTGGGCGGCAACGACGTGCTGGAACTGGCCACCATGGCCAAGCTCAAGGCCGGCCGCCTGTACCGCCAGGTGCCTGACACCTGCCTGCAGTTCTGGGGCGGCATGGGCTACACGCTGGAGAACAAGGTGTCGCGCATGTACCGCGACGGCCGGCTCGCGTCCATCGGCGGGGGGGCGGACGAGGTGATGATGGGCATCCTGTCCAAGATCATGGGGATGAAATGACTCCCCCCCGAAGCGGCCTTCGGCCGCCTCCCCCTCCAGGGGGCAACGCCAGTGGCCCGGCAAAGCCGGTTCCACGGCGTTCGCTGGAAGGGTGGCGGGGCGTACCTGCAGGACGGGCGTTGTGAAGAAACTGCTGGTCGCCAACCGCGGCGAGATTGCGCGCCGCATCTTCCGCACGGCGCATGCGATGGGCGTGGCGACGGTCGCTGTGTATTCAGATGCCGACGCAAATGGCCTGCACGTGCGCGAGGCCGGCCAGGCCCACGCGCTGGGCGGCGACGCTTCGGCCGACAGCTACCTGCGCATCGACAAGCTGCTGGCCGCGGCGCAGGCCACGGGCGCGGACGCGGTGCATCCGGGTTACGGCTTCCTCAGCGAGAACGCGGACTTTGCGCAGGCCGTGATCGATGCGGGCCTGACCTGGGTTGGCCCGCCGCCCGCGGCCATCCGCCAGCTGGGAAGCAAGAGCGCGGCCAAGGTCATTGCGCGCGCGCAAGGCGTGCCGGTGCTGCCGGGCTATGAGGGCGCGGACCAGACGGACGAGCGTCTCGCGCAAGAGGCGCAGCGTATTGGCCTGCCGCTGATGGTCAAGGCGGCGGCCGGTGGCGGCGGCCGCGGCATGCGGCTGGTGACCGACATGGCGCAGCTTGCGGCGGCGGTGCACGGCGCGCGGGCCGAGGCGCAGTCGGCCTTCGGCAACGGCGAGCTGCTGCTGGAGCGCGCGCTGTTGAACCCGCGCCACGTGGAAGTGCAGGTGTTCGCTGACACGCACGGCCATTGCATCCACCTGGGCGAACGCGACTGCTCGGTGCAACGCCGTCACCAGAAGATCATCGAGGAGACACCGAGCCCCGCGGTGGACGCCGCGCTGCGTGAGCGCATGGGCCGCTGTGCAGTGGATCTGGCACGGGCGGCCGGGTATGTGGGCGCGGGCACGGTGGAGTTTCTGGTGGAGGGCGATGAGTTCTTCCTCATGGAGATGAACACGCGCCTGCAGGTCGAACACCCCGTGACCGAAATGGTCACGGGCCTGGACCTGGTGGAGTGGCAGATCCGCGTGGCACGCGGCGAGCCGCTGCCGCTGGCGCAGGACCAGGTGCGATTCACAGGCCATGCCATCGAAGTCCGCCTGTGCGCCGAGGACGAAACCTTCACCCCCCACACCGGCGAGGTCCGGCTGTTCCTCCCTCTCCCCCTGGGAGAGGGCAGGGGTGAGGGCACGCACACCACAAACCTGCGCTTCGACCACGCCATCCAGCAAGGCACAACGGTCTCACCCCACTACGACTCCATGCTCGGCAAGCTCATCGCCCACGCGCCCACGCGCGCCGAAGCGATTGCCCAGCTGGCTGGCGCACTGGACAGATTGCAACTGCTGGGCCTGCCGACCAACCGCACCTTCCTGGCTGCGTGCTTGCGTCACGACACCTTTGCCACCGGACAGGCCCTGATCCCTTTTCTTCCGGAGCAGGCCGAGGCCATCCGCACCACGCTGCACCATAACGAGCAGGCCGTCAGGCATGAAGCAGCGCAGGCCGTCGTTTGGCCCACGGGCCGCTCGTCCATCGCCTGCGCCTGGCCGCGTCCCGCGCGACTGCGTCACCGTGGCGAAGTTTTCTCGCCGACTGCGACCACGCACAGCCGCGCCGCCGCCGTGCGTGTGGATGGCAACCGCTGGCACGTGCAGGCCGGCGCCACGGACCTGTTCATCGACGACATCTCGCTCGACCCGCCCGAAGGCGCGGGCGGTGGTGCGGGCGGCAACGAGCTGCGCGCGCCGTTCAACGGCAAGGTGGTGGGCCTGCCCGTGCAGCCCGGCACGGCCGTCGCCCAGGGCGACGTGCTGGTGATCGTGGAGTCGATGAAGCTCGCGCACTCGCTGTGCGCGGCGCGCGCGGGCGTGGTGGCGGCCGTGGCGGTAGACATGGGCCAGCAGGTTGCGCCGGGCCAGGTGCTTGTGACATTGGAGCCGGCGTGAGCACGGAACTGCAGGCGGACGCCCAAGCGTTGTACGACGCCGCGCGCCGCTTCGCGGAAAAGGAAATCGCGCCCCACGCCCATGCATGGGACGAGGCCGCGGCCTTTCCCCGTGCGCTGTACGCCAGCGCCGCGCATGCGGGCCTGCTGGGGCTGGGCTATCCCGAGTCGCTGGGCGGAACGCCTGCGCCGCAGGCGCTGCGCAATGCGGTGACGCTGGCGCTGTCGCGCCACGGCGCCAGCGGCGGTGTGCTGGCCAGCCTGTTCTCGCACAACATCGGCCTGCCGCCGATCCTGCGGCATGGCGCGCCGGCCTTGCAGCAGCGCATCATCCCGCCCGTGCTGCGCGGCGAACAGATCGCCGCGCTGGCCATCACCGAGCCCGGCGGCGGGTCCGACGTGGCGAATTTGCGCACGACGGCGCGGCGCGACGGCGCTGAATGGGTGATCGATGGCGAGAAGGTGTTCATCACCTCCGGCCTGCGCGCCGACTGGATCACGGTGGCGGTGCGCACTGGAAACGCGGGCAGCAAAGGCGCCAGCGGCATCTCGATGATCGCTGTGCCGGGAAACGCGCCAGGCCTGCATCGCTCCGAACTGAAGAAGATGGGCTGGTGGTGTTCCGACACCGCGCACCTGCGGTTTGACGGGGTGCGCGTGCCGGCGGACCATCTGTTGGGTGAAGAGGGCGTGGGCTTTCGCATCATCATGACCAACTTCAACGGCGAGCGGCTTGCGATGTCGGCCATGGCGCTGGGCTTTGCGCAGGCCTGTCACGACGAGGCGCTGGACTGGGCGCGCCAGCGCAAGACCTTCGGCGCGGCACTGGTCGAGCGCCAGGTCATCCGCCACAAGCTCGTGGACATGCAGATGCGCATCGCGTCCACCCAGGCCTGGCTGGACGCGGTGACAGCGCGTTGTGACGCGGGTGATGAAAGCCCCGACTGGGTCGCCCAGGTCTGCATGCTGAAGAACCATGCGACGCAAACCATGCAGCACTGCGCCGACCAGGCCGTGCAGATGCTGGGCGCCATGGGCTTCATGCGCGGCACGCGCAGCGAACGCATCTACCGCGAGGTCAAGGTCATGATGATCGGCGGCGGCGCGGAAGAAATCATGAAGGAACTGGCCGCGCGGCAGCTCGGCTACTGAAAGACAGCGATATGGCCAAGACAACACCGATACCCGCCGAATTCGAACCCGAGTTCGTGCAGGGCCTGACCAGCATCTTCGAGGACAGGATCGTCTTCAACCAGGTCATGGGCCTGAAGGTCACGGGCCTGGCGCCCGACCGTGTGGCGGGCCGCATCGTCATGAAGCACGAGCTGGTCGGCCACTTCAGCCACAACCGCGTGCACGGCGGCGTCATCAGCGCCACGCTGGACGCGATGGGCGGCCTGGCCTGCATGGCCGCCATCGGCGCGCGGCACATGGACGAGCCGCCGCTGCAGCGCCTGCACCGCTTCAGCAAGCTGGGCACCATCGACCTGCGCATCGACTACCTGCGGCCCGGCGTCAGCGAGCATTTTGACCTGGCGGCCGAGGTGCTGCGCCTGGGCTCGCGCGTGGCCAACACGCGCATGGAGTTCCGCGGCGCGGACGGCAAATTGCTGGCGGTGGGGGCGGGCGCTTATATCGTGTCCTAGCGATCCGGCGCGGGCATACTTCGCCCATGAGTTCAAAAGTATTTATTTTTCTTGCGGCGTTTGCCGGGGTGATGACAGGCAACGTTGCCGCCTGCGAGCGCTTTGCGCTGGCCGCCCCAGCCCGCTTCGACACGGTGGACACGCTGCAACCGGTGCTGCGCTGGAACGGCGCCTCGGCACCGACCTACCGTGTGCAGGTGGCTGCGCTGCTGCCCGAAGCGCGCGTGGTCATGGCGCTGGACACCGAAGTCACAGGCAACAGCTTTCGCCTGCCGGCGCCGCTGCCGGTGGAGCGGGCGGGCGTGAAGGTGCTGGTCAGCCGGGGCTGCCCGCAGCAGGGCGCACCGGACCTGCAGGCGCAGGGGGCCTGGTTTTTCGTGGACACGCGCCACCGCTGCGAACTGGACGGCGGCTCGCTCATGCAGATGCCGCAGGGCGTCACCTGGCGCGCCGTGCCCGCCGCGTCCGCCTATTCGGTCCGCCTGTTTGCGCCTGGTGCCGGGGCGGGGCCGGATGCCGGCGGCGCACTCGCGCCCGTGCGCGAGCAGGAGGTGACAGGCACCCATTGGCCCGTGGCCGAGGGAACCCAAGCGGCGCAGGTGCTGGCCGTGCGCGCCGTGTGTGGCGGCCAGCCAGGGCGGCCAGCCGCGCTCGTGCTCAGGTGAGCTGCGCCACCACGTCCTGCCCCACGGCCCGTCCGAGCAGCAGCCCCTGTTCGTTGTCGCTCGTGAAATGGATGCCGCCCCACAGGCGTGACAGCGCGGCTTCACGCGCCATGGCGTCGTAGCGGTCGCGCTGACCGGGCCAGAAGTGGCCCAGCACGGTGGCTGCCGCCGCCGAAATGGTGGAGTGACCGGACACATAGCCGGGAAAGCCGGGCGTGACCAGCAGCGGTGCGAACGACGGATCCAGCTCGCGCCGGATCGCCGTGACCGGGCGTTCGCTCCAGTCCCTCAACTTGACTCGCCAGCATTCCACGAACGCGTCGTGCAGCGCCGTGGTGACGGCGGCCAGCACGGCAATGGCCCGTGTGGCATCCGTGCCGTGGGTCGCCAGTTCGGCCATGGTCAGCTGCGTCCATACGCCGCCGGGTGTCACCGAGCCCGCGTCCAGGTTCCAGGTCTGGGCGGCCTGCTTCTGCGCGTCGGTCAGGCTGCTGGACACCTCGAGCACCTCGCGCGTTTCGCGCGCGTGCCCGTCGCTGCCGGGCCGCCAGGCGACCGGCGGGTCGTAGCGCGACGCAGGCCGCGGTACCCAGGTGCGCCATTGCGGCGCAAAGCCTTCCGTCGGGTTGGGGGCATACAGGGGCCACGTTGGCTGCCAGATGCCGGGAAAGTCGGCCGGCCGGTTACCCGGGGGCCAGACGCGGCCCGAGCCGTCGCGCAGGCTGCGGTCCACCAGCGCGCGACCGGCGGCCTGCCCTGCCGCGCGTGCGGCGGCCCTGGGCCCTGCCGGCAGCGCGATGGCGCTTTCCAGCTGGGCGAACTGGGCTTCGAACTGGCCCGGCGTTTCGTTGGGATACAGCTGCTCGATCATGAGCGCGGCGGCGCGGTGCGCGGCCAGCTCGGCGGCCGGGCCGTCGGCCGCCCCGGCGGTCCAGCCGTCGCGCAACGCCACCTGCACATACGACAGCGCGCGGGCCGCGCGCAACGGGTTCTGCTGGTATTTGACAACCAGCCGCATCACCTGACGCGCCCAGTACGTGACCCGCTGGGCTGGGGGATGGGGCGCCGCAGCCAGGAGGGGCCAGGGGGCGCCTGCCAGCAAACCGAGCACCTTTCGTCGGGACACGTACTGTTTCATTTAAGTGTCATTTGGTATTTATTCACACCGATAATGATGCAAAAAGTACCACACTTCGGAAAATTTCTTGATACATTCGACTGCAATCCAATAGTTCACAAGATGTAACGCCGCGCAGACGGTGGGACTGTTCGGAGCTGAAACAATTTTTTGACCAGGGGGGAACGTGCACAGCACGCTCACGGGATTGAAGCGTTTGAAGGGGGCCTGCGCCGGGCTGGTGCTGCTGGCATGTGCGCTGGCCGTGCCGGGCAGCGGCGCCGGTGCAGGGCAGGAACGCTACGAATACGACGCCATTGGCCGGCTCGTGCTGCACGTGGACAGCCAGAGCGAAGTCACCGAATACAGCTATGACCCGGCCGGCAACCTGCTGTCGGTACGCCGTGCAGGGCAGGCCGCGGATCTGGCACCGGCACTCACCAGCGTGTCGCCTTCCGTCATCCGCCGTGGTGAAACCCGCTCCGTCACGCTGACCGGGCAGCGGCTGCAGGCCGGCACGCTGCAGGCTTCGGATCCGGGCATCGGCATCAGCGGCGTCCAGCTTGGCGCCAGCCAGATCACCGCGCAGGTGACGGTGGCCCCTTCGGTTGCGGTGCGTGCGCACACGCTCACTTTCAGCAATGCCCGGGGCGCAGCCAGCGTGGCGCTGGTGGTGGCGTCGGCCCTGCCGGTGCTGACGGTGGAGCCCAGCCCGCTGGCCCTGCCGCCCGACAACACCGCGCGCGCGATCACGCTGCGCCTGTCCACCGCCGACGCGGTGGCGCATGTGGTGAACATTGCCAGCAGCGATGCCGGCCGCGTCAGCGTCAACCCGGCCAGCGTGACCCTTGCCGCCGGGCAGACAGCCGTGCAGGTCAGCGTGACGCCCAGGGCCGGCGGTTTCGCCAACCTGTTGCTGACATCGCCCACGCTGCAGTCCGTGACCCTGCCGGTGTTTGTCACCACCGACTTCCGCGGCGCCAACACGAGCCATGCCGTGCCCGTGGGGGTGCAGGTGGGCGACGCGGTTGCGCCGTCGGCGCCGCCCGTATCCGCCACGTTCGCCAGCGCCCGCGTGGGCGTGGCGGTCGGGCCTGTGCTGACCGGCATGATGCCCGGCGCCGTGCCGGTGGGCGGAACCTACAGCCTGACCGTCACGGGCATGGCATTGCCGGGCACGGTGCAACTGTCGCTGTCGCCCGACCAGGGCGTGGCCGTCACCCAGGCCACCGTCAGCGGTGGCGCGGGCGCCGGGCAGATATCGGCGCAACTGGCGGTAGACGCCGGTGCCCCGCCGGGCGAGCGGCGGGTCGTGGTGCGTGACGCCGCAGGCCAGGTCATCGCATTCGCTGACCCCGGCCAGGGCCGCATCGTGCTGACCACCGGCCAGCCGGTGATCGATTCCGTCGCGCCGCTGTTCGCACCGCAGGGCGCGACGGTACGGCTGACCGTGCGGGGCCGCCACCTGCAGGGTGCGGGCCTGCGCATCAGCCCCGCCACCGACCTGCGCGTGGACAGCGCGCCGGTCGTCAATGCCGCGGGCACCGAGCTGACAGCGGGCGTTCAGGTGGCGCCGCCGGCGTTGACCGGCACGCGCCGGGTGCAGGTCATCACGCCTTCAGGCCAGAGCCCGGACGAGGTCGGCAACGGCAACCAGTTCACCATCGTGCAGGCTATCCAGCATGAGGTGTCGCCCATCGTTGCCCCGCTGGTCGGCGTCGTGGTGGGCAGCAGTACGCCGGGTGGCGGCACACAAACGCTGGGGCCGGTGCAGGCGCCGGCGGTGGGGGTGCTGGTGGGCGCGGCCGCGCAGTCGCTCACCCCGGGCGTAGGGGTGCTGGGGACATCGCTGACGCTTGTCGTCCAGGGGACGGGCCTGCAGTCGGTGCAGTCGGTCACGCTGACGCCGCCTGACGGCATCACGCTGGGTGTGCCCGGCGTGAATGCGCAGGGCACGCAACTGAGCATTCCCGTCTCGGTGGACGCGGCCGCGCCGCGGACTGCGCGCCGGGTACGACTGTCCACGGCCACGGGCCTCCTGCCGTTCACCGCGCCAGGCGCGGACGCCTTCCGCGTGGTGGCGCCCGCGCCCGACATCGTGAGCGTCGTGCCGCAGGTTGTCCTGGCCGGCGCCACCACGACCCTGACGGTGCGCGGGCTCAACTTCAGCGACGTGACGGCCGTACGCTTCGAGCCGGCGGGTGGCCTGCTGCCTGTGCCGCCGTTCGCCGCGACCGATGGCAACACCGTCCTGCGCTTTGTAGTGCAGGCGGCGGCCGACGCGGCCAGCGGGCAGCGCGTGCTGGTGGTGGAGACGGCCGGTGGGGCTACGTCCGCGGCACCGTCGCCGGCCAACACCTGCCAGGTCGCGCGGCAGGCGGGGCCCGTCCATGACGCGATCATGGCGCTGCCGGTCGGGGTGCAGGTGGGCGATGCAACACCGCCGCCGCAACCCGTGGCGCGTGAAGCGCATGCCCAGGCCGTGGGTGTGGTACTGGAATCCGTTGGCGGTGGCACGTCAACACGCAGCGACAGCGCCTACGCCGCCCCTGTGGGCGTGCTGGTCGGACCCGGCGCCGCCCGTCTGAGCCCGCAGTTGCCCGACGGCGTGCTGGCCGGTGGCAGCCACGCGCTGGTGATCCAGGGCATCGGGCTCGACCAGGTCACGGCGGTAACCGTGCATGGCACGGCCGGCATCAGCCTGGGCACGCCTGTGGCGGGTGGCGAGGCGACCCTGCTCACGGTGCCGATGGACGTGCCGGGCACGGTCTCGTCAGGCATGTATGGCCTGCGGCTGTACAGCGGCACGGGCACGGCCACCGCGCGCATCACCGATGTGCGGGCCGACGCACTGCTCTTTGCCGTGGGCAAGCTGCCCGTGGCCATGGAATCCGTCAGCCCCATCGTGCTGGAACAGGGCAAGACCTACACCTTCACGGTGCGCGGCATCGGCCTGCGCGACGTCTACGCGGTTGAGTCCGCGCCGGATGGCGGCCTGCGCGTCGGGCCTGCGCAATGGTCGTCCGACGCGCTGGGCGAACGGCTCACCGTCCAGATCCTGGTGGCGCCGGACGCCGCCGTCGGCAGCCGTGTGATCCGCCTGCGGGTGCCGGGCGGCATCACGGGCGCGGACGCCACACCGGCCAACACCATCACCATTTCCACCCCGTTCTGACACCTCTGTCCTGACTTTGCTTACTTCGAGGAAAAACGCCATGCGTACCCCTGCCACCACACGTTCCGTCACGTTCAAACCCGCGCTGCTGGCCGCGGCGCTCGCGGCCGCTTTTGCGAGCGCACCCGCCGCTGCCTTTGACAGCGGCAGCACCGGCGCCGACGGCGCGCTGAACCCGACCGTCAACACCGAAATCCAGGTGCCGCCCAGCGGCATCCTGAACTACACCACGGTCAACATCCCGGCCGGCGTCACGCTGAAATTCAAGAAGAACGCGCTGAACACGCCGGTGTATTTGCTGGTCAGCGGCAACGTGACGATTGCGGGGACGATCGACATCCGCGGTGAAGACTCCCGTTTTGTCGGCACCGCTGGCGATGGCAGCCTGGCCGACGACGGCGTGCCGGGCCGTGGGGGCCCTGGCGGCTACGACGGCGGCCGGGGTGGGCGGGACGATACGGCGCAGACGCCGGAGATCATCCGCGGCGGGGCTGGCCTGGGCCCGGGAGGGGGCAAAGGCGGCATTGAAGGTGTTGACGGCTGCTCCAACAACCGTTACTACAAATACGCCGGACTCGGCGGGGCGCACGCCACGAATGGTAGTGACAGCTTTTTTACCGCATTCCGCTGTGGCACCAGCGCGGACCAGGCCAAGGCCTATGGCTCCGCCCAACTGCAGCCGCTGTTGGGCGGCTCTGGTGGCGGCGGCGGGCGCGGCGGAACCAACTACGCGGGCTCCGGCGGTGGCGGTGGTGGCGGCGCGCTGCTGATCGCTTCGTCCGGCACGATCCAGCTTGCGCCGACTGGCAGCATCGATGCCACCGGCGGCACCTCCGGCTTGTCCGGCGGCGCCGGCGCCGGCTCCCAGGGTGGTGGTGGCTCGGGCGGGTCGGTCCGTCTGGTCGCCACATCCATTGCCGGCACTGGCAAACTGTATGCGGATGGCGGTTGCACCTACACGAGTCCCACCGGCAAGGACTATTGCCTGATCACTTCCAGTTCATATGGCTATGGCGGCGCCGCAGGCCGCATCCGCATCGAGGCCGAACAGGTCACCTTCACCGGAACATCGTCGCCCGCCTACAGCGTCGACACCCCCGCCCCCATCTTCCTGGCCAGCGTGCCGGGCCTGCGCATAGCGTCGGTGGCGGGCAGTGCCGTGCCGGCCAACCCGACTGGCAACGCTGACATCACGCTGCCGGCCAACATCACCAACCCGGTGACGGTCAACTTCGAGACCACCAACGTGCCCACGGGCAACACCGTGCTGCTCAAGGTGATCCCCGCGTACGGCAACCCGGTTGAAGCGATCACCCCCGCCATCGCGGGCACGGCCGCCGCCGGCACCGCCAGCGTGCAGGTCAACCTGCCGCAGGGCCCCAGCGTGCTGCAGGCGTCCACGACCTACACCGTGGTGGTGGCCATGGGCGAGGCGCTGTCGCGCTTTGCGCAGAACGAGCGCGTCGAGAAGGTCCAGATCCTGGCCACGCTGGGTGGCCGCGAGCCGCAGCAGGCGCGGCTCATCACCGTGTCGGGCAGGGAATACACCGTGCCGATGTCGGTGTTGCAGATGGTCGGCTTCACGGGCTGACGTCCGCGCATTGCACAGGGACCTACAGCGAAATTCAGCGACATTCAGGCGAGGCACAGACGATGGCGGGCAGCACAGGGGGGCGGGCCGCGCGGCCCATGAACGGGGCCGCGCGGCCGTGGCGCGGGGCGCTGTGGGCGGTGTGGATGGTGGCGGCCGTCTGGCTCGGTGGGCTGTGGCCTGCCGTGGTGCAGGCCCAGCAGGCGGTGGTTGCGTTCGGCCCGCAGGCCGTGGCGCTGCAGCCGCAGGGCAACCGCCCCGCCAGCAAAACCGATACCTACACCTGGACCCGCAAGCAGGGCAAGCAGGCCAACTATGAGCTGGAAGTCACCAACGACTCGCCCGCGCAAGCCGCGCAGGGCGGCAGCCGCACGAGCGAGGTAGAGGTCTGGCACAACGGCGTAAAGCTGTGGGGCACGCGCGATCTGTTCCGCGCCAACGGCCAGCCGGTGGCCGCGGTGCGCAAGCCGATCACCGTGCGCAAGCACAACGACATAGAAGTGCGCATGAAGGGGCGCGCCGTGGTGCGGCTGAACCTGCGCGTAACGGCGCTGCCGGTGCCCGTGCGCATTGCCGAGCTCACGCCCCAGCGGCTGGAGGTCGACCATGGCGCGTCGGGCGTGCTCACGGCGCGACTGGAGCCGGTGCCCCGGGTGGCCGGTACGCTGACGGTGGCCACCAACCGCGACGACACGGCCGATGCGCCGCGGCAGATCCGCTATGCGGCGGGCCAGCAGCGCGTGGCCGTTCCCGTCTATGGTGAAGGCGTGGGCACCGCGCAGATCACGGTGCGGCTGAACGACAGCAGCGACAGCTCGCGCATCCAGGTCAACCCCGCGCCGTCGCGCGTGGTGGCGCTGACGCCGCTGCACAGCGTGCTGAGCCAGGGTACGACCGTGCAGTACACGGTGGCCGTGCGGCCCCGGCGCGCGCACCAGGCGCACCAGGTGGAACTGCAAAGCTCCCACCCCGCGCGGCTGGCTGTGCCGGCCCGCGTGACCATAGCGGCCGGCGCGGGCAGCGCCACGTTCGTCGCGCGCGCGGGCAACCTGGGGCATGCGCTGGTCACGGCGCGGCTGACAGACCGCGGCGCCCAAAGCGCCGCAAGCGCCCATGCGCAGATCGTGGCGCCGGCCGCGCCGCGGCTTGCCGCGCTGCAGCCTGCGACCAGCCAGATCATGCAGGGCGGCACCGCGCAGCTCAGCGTCAGCCTGAACGCCGTGCAGCCGCGCGCCGTCACCGTCGGCCTGCAGGCACGCAACCCGGCGGTGCTGGGCGTGCCCGCCAGCGTTGCCATCGCGGCGGGGCAGACCCAGGCGTTCTTTACCGTCCAGGGGTTGCAGCCGGGCGCCAGCGGCGTTGTGGCCGCACTGAATGGCAGCACGGCCGAGGCGGCGGTACAGGTCAGCGCACTGCCGGCGCGGCTGGACAGTTTGTTGCCCGGCACGGCCACGCTGATGGTGGGTGCCACGGGCGAACTGCGCGTGCGCCTCGCCGTTGCCGCGCCCGCGGGCGCTTCCGTCACCGTGGCGCTGGGCGCGCAGCCCGACGGCGTCGTGCAACTGCCCGCCGCTGCCTACGTGGCGCCCGGCCAGCAGGAAGCGCCGGTGGCCGTCACGGCCCTGGCAGCCGGACAGGCGCGCGTAAGCGCCGTGCTGAACGGCGTGACGCGTACCGCGACCCTGATCGTCACGCCGCAGCCGCCGCGCGTGGAGCAGATCACCCCGCAGGTGCTGGGTGTGCAGGTGGGCGCCAGCGCGCGCATCACCGTGCGGCTGAGCAACGCGCCAGCCCAGGCGGTCGAAGTGGACCTGACCAACACCCAGCCGGGCGTGCTGGACGCGCCCGACACACTGATCATCCCCGCCGGGCAGGACGAGCAGGAGTTCAGCGTGCTGGGCCTGGTCGCCGGCCAAGCCCATGTGACCGCCAGCCTGAACGGCACGAGCCGCGCGGCGACGGTCACTGTCGCCGCGCCGCCGCCGCAGCCGGCGCGCATCGAGCCGCCGTCGCAGACGCTTCCGCGCGGCAAGCTGGGCCAGCTCACCCTGGTGCTGGACCGTGCGGCGCAGGCCGACGCGGTGGTGGCACTGGCCAGCAACAACCCCGGGGTACTGGGCCTGCCCGAGCAGATCACCGTGCCCGCCGGCGAGCTCAGCGCGCAGATACCGCTGGTGGCGCAACAACAGGGCACGGCGCGCATCACCGCCAGCCTGAACGGCCGGGCCGTGAGCGCGACCGTGGCTGTAACGGCCGCCGAACTGACCGCCATCCGGCTGGAGCCGCCATCGGTGCAGATCAACCCCGGCCAGGTGGTGCAACTGCGCGCCATCGGCACCTACAGCGACGCCAGCACGCGCGACATCACGCAGGACGCGGCCACGCAGTGGAGCGTCACGGCGGCTGACGCTGAAGAAGACGGTGAGCCCGCAGACCCCGCAGAACCTATTGCCAGCATCTCGGCCGACGGCAAACTCATGGGCCTGGACAGCGGCGACGCGGTGGTGCGCGCCGCGCAGGCCGTAAGCCCGACCTGGGCGCAGCCCAGCCCCGCGCCCGTGGTGGGCGAAGGCACGGTCACCGTGGGCGAACCCAGCCCGCTGGCGCTGGCGGCATCGGCCACCACGCTGGTGGCGGCCCAGACGGCCACGGTGAGCATCGGCGCGCCGTACCCGGCGGCCACGCGTGCCATCACCATCACGCTGGTGGCCAGCGGCGGCCTGCAGGCGCCGGCGCAGGTGCTGATCGCGCCGGGCCTGACCAGCGTCAACATCCTGGTGCAAGCCACGACAGCGGGCGACGCCACACTGCGCGCCACGGCCGTGCCGTTCGCGCCGGGCCAGCTGGCCTTCACCATCACCGAGCCCGCGCCCACCAGCGTGCGCATTGACGCCATCACCCCCACCAGCGCGCCGCCCGGCGCCATCGTGACGCTCAGCGGTGCGGGCTTTGCCAGCCCGGCCAGTGCCAACACGGTGGCGTTCAGCGGCAACGTGCCGGCCGTGGTGCAAAGCGGCGGCGCCACGCAACTGCTGGTCAAAGTCCCCGACACCGCGCAAAGCGGCCCCATCACCGTGGCCAACACGCTGGGCACCGCGCAAAGCGAGCCGTTCACGGTGGTGCGCGAACAGGACTTTGGCCTGCAGGCCAGCCCCGCCTACCTGCGCGTCATGCAGGGCAGCAACGCGGTGGCGGTGCTCAACCTGGCCACCAGCGGCACGCGCGCCTACCAGGGCCTGGCCAAACTCACGGTCAGCGGACTGCCCACGGGCGTACAGGCGCGCTTCGAGCCGGCCACGCTCAGCGCGTACCAGACCGGCAAACTCATCCTGGAAGCCGCGGCCAGTGCGCCGCTGGCCACGGCCAGCCTCACGGTGCGGGCCGAAGCCACACTGGACGGCCTGCCCTGGGTGCGCGACAACCGCCTGGTGGTGGAAACGATCGCGCGCGCGGGCGTCACGGGGGTCAAAGGCCGCTTCATCACGCCGCAAGGCGCGGGCGTGGCCGGCGTGATCGTGCGGCTGGACACCACCACGCAGCAGGTGGTGAGCGACGCGGCGGGCAACTTCCTGCTCACGGGGCTGCCGGCGGGCGTGACCACGCTGCGCTTTGACGCGACGCCGGCCAACAGCCTGTACCCCATCTGGCCGTACAACGTGACCGTAGTGGCGGGCGAAGTGCTGACGGCGCCAGACTGGGTCATCAACCCGCCGCCGGCGGACGAACAGTTCAAACCCATCAGCAACGCCACACAGGACCAGCAGATCACCGACGAACGCTACCCCGGGTTCGCGGTCACGCTGCCGGCGGGGGTGAGCATCGTGGGCTACGACGGCGTCAAAAAAACGCGCATTGCGGTACAGCGCATCGAGCCCGACAAACTGCCCGTGGGCCCCGCGCCCATCCCCATGAAAGAGGCGTACCAGCTGTACTTTGGCACGCCCATGGGCGGCATCCCCAGCGCCCCGATCCCGGTGACGCTACCCAACTCGGCCGAGCGCGAGCCCGGCGACAAAGTGGAAATCTGGTGGTTCGACGGCAGCCCCATGGGCGGCACCGGCGACTGGAAAATGGCCGGCCTGGGTACCGTCAGCCCCGACGGCAAAACCGTGGCCAGCGACCCCGGCGTGGGGCTGCCGCGGTTCTGCGGGGTGTGCGGGCTGGTGTGCCTGAACGCATCGGGTGACCCCAAGGCACCCAAAGCGGTACAAACACCGCCGAGCTGCCCGGCGCCCGAGGCCGGCAACCCGGTGGACCTGTACAGCGGCCAGGAAATGGCGGGCATGAGCGGACTGAGCTGCGGCGGGCGCACGCCGCTGGACACGGGCATGAAATACAACCCCGTAGACCCGTTCAACAACGTGGGCGGCATCATCGCAAGCTTTGGCTACGGGTGGACGAGCGACTGGGACGCGAGCTTCCTGCCATTTGCCGGCGTGCAAAAGCGCCTGATCATGCCGGGCGGGCAGTTCGTGAACCTGGTGGACGACGGCACCGGCAAATACAGGCCTGCGGACGACCCGCGCTACAGCGGCACCTACGCACAGCCTGCGGGCGGAACGCGGTGGGAAGTAGTGCACAAGGGCGGCACGCGCTGGACATTCGACCCCCCTGCGGAAAGCCCTGTGGTGGTGCGCGGCGGCCAGGCGCTGTTCCTGAGCAAAGTAGAAGACGCGAGCGGCAACGTCACCACCATCGCGCGCCGGCCCGACGGCCGCCTGCAAAGCGTGAGTGCGGGCGAGCGCGGCATGACGATGAGCCACGACATCCGGGGGATGGTCACGCGCATCACGGACCACACCGGACGCACGCAAAACTACGAATACGGACCGGGCGTGCGCGTGAGCAAAACCACCGACGCGCAAGGCCGCGTCACGGAATACGGCTACCAGGGCCTGCGCACGTACTTCAACACCTATGGCGTCGGCTCCAGCACGATCATGGTCACGGCGTGCGAAGCCGAACTGCCGGGCAACCATTGGGGCATCACCAGCATCAAATACCCGGAAAGCGACACACCGACAGTCAACACATACGGCACGGACCGCATCCTCAAGCAAACGACCTCCACGGGCGAGGAATGGAAATTCAGCTACAAGCGCTCGGGCGCGTGCGTCGCCAAAATCATCGACCCGCCGGTGCAGGAGTGGGCCCGATTCCTGAGCGTTGACTACACCTGCCGCGCGGGCCAGCCGATAAGCCAGCGGGTGTGCACGACCAACGGCACCACCAGCCAATGCACGGACGTGCAAATGGGTACGTGCCCCGAAGTGGACAGCGAGGAAAGCCGGGCGGCGGGCTGGCGGTTCTACGGCGGGGTGAACCTGGAAACGACGGTCACCAAGCCCGATGGACAAAAGCAGGTATACCGCTTCAGCCCCAAAGGCATGACGCTGCAGGAAACGGACGAACAGGGCCAAAGCACGCGCCACAGCTACGACGGACGCAACCACCTGATCAAAACCACCGACCCGCTGGGCCGGGAAACAAGACACGAATACGACGCGGTGGGCAACCGCACGGCCAGCATCGATGCGCTGGGGCGGCGCACGGACACGAGCTGGGACACGGTGCTGAACAAACCCACGCAGCACACGAGCTACCTGCTGGGCGTGCCCAGCGTGCAGGGCGGCCAGCAGCTGAGCTACACGCCGGTGATCCAGAGCATGGCCTACGACGGCAAAGGCAACGTCACCAGTGTGAGCGACCCCACGGGCATCGCCAGCCAGATCAGCTACGACAGCCAGGGGCAAATGGGCACGCTGACGCTGCCGGCGCTGGCCAATGCGCAGAGCATTCCAACAGTGCAGGCGGGGGTTGCGGGCAGCGTGCCGAAAACGGCACGCAAACTGAGCCTGGCGTACAACGCGGCAGGTGACATCGCGGCTATGCGCGACGCGCAAGGCAACGAAACGCGGTTCAGCACCGACGCATTGGGCAGAACGACGGGCCAGACCGACCCGCTGGGCTACAACAGCACAAGCCAGTACAACGCGTTGGACCAGCTAACGCAAGCCACCGACGCGCTGAACCAGACAAGCGCGCTGAACTACGACGCAGCGGCGCGACTGACGGGTGTGGTGAACCAGGCGGGGGTGACGATTGAGGGGTATGGCTACGACAGCCAGGGCCGGGTCACCCGCATCACTGACGCACTGGGACGCAATACAACCATCCGCTACGACAGCAGCGGCCGGGTCGACCAGGTAACCGACCGCAAAGGCCAGACGACCAGCATCACCTACGACGCACGGGGTCAGATCAGCCAGATCGGCAAACCGGGCCAAAGCATCAGCTACCAGTACGACGTGGTGGGGCGCCTGACCGAAGTGCGCGACGCCAGCACCGTGAGCACACACCAGTACGACGCGGTGGACCGACTGACGCAGATCGACACGACGACGAGCGCGGGAACGCACCGGCTTGCCTACGAATACGACAGCCTTGATCGTGTGAAGCAGCGCACACTCAGCGGCACGGGCATCGCAACACCCGAAACAACGATCTACGAATGGGACCTGACGGGTCGAATCCTGAGCCACAGCACGACCATCGGCGGGCAAGCGCACAAGACGAGTTACCAGTACGACGCGGCGGGTCGTCTTGCCGCGCGCAAAGTGCAAGCTGGAGCCCAGCAAGACCTGATCACGCAACGCTATGGCTACGACAGCGCCGAGCGTCTCGCACAGATTAAATACATCAAGGCTGAAGGCACGGGGCAAGAACAGCTCATCGAGCAGATTGACTACGGTTACGACGCCAAGGGTCAGCGCACCAGCAAGACGACGCTGAACAACAACGGCACCGGGGTGAACGA
>JAYRLC010000035.1:0-39592 GCA_041905405.1 Ramlibacter sp.
TGTCCAGTTGCACCGCCGGTGTCAGCGTGCCGAAACGCTCACTGAAGATTCTGCGCAGGCCCGCGGAGATCACCAGAGGGAGCTCCTTGACCACGCTGCTGGCCACCCGGCGCCTGCGGGCCAGCGCGTCGGTGCGCCGGCACACCAACAAGGCCGGTTCGGAAAAAAGGGGGGCAAATTCAAGATGGGGATGGTCCCCGGGTGCGGTCACGATGCCGAAGTCCAGCGCCCCCGCCGCAAGCCCGCGCAGGACTTCTTCGGTCGATGACTCCGTCAACTGGAGCTGGACCTGGGGGTACTGCGCCGACATCGCCTGGATGACGGGCACATACATCAGGTGGCCGATGCTGGACGGCGCGGCCAGCCGGACAGTGCCGCGCACGTCGCGGCTGAGGGCGGAGATGTCCTTGCGGGCGCTTTCCACCTCACCCAGGATGAAGCGGGCGCGCTCCAGCAGGCGCTGGCCCGACTCGTTGATGGTGGCCCCCGCCACCGATCGGTCGAACAGCAGGCCGCCGACTTCTTCTTCCAGGTTCTGCATCTGCCGGCTCACCGCCGACTGCGCGACGTGCAGCACCTGCGCAGCGGCGTTGATGCTGCCCCGCTCGGCCACGGCCACGAAGTACCTCAGTTGTTTCAGGTCCATGCCTGATTATGCTTTCATCAGATAGTCCATATCTGAAATCTGCGATTTACAGATATCCCCCGCTTTTCCAGAATCGCGGCTGTTCCAAAGAAGCCCCATTCATGAGCACCCAGCACATTTCCGAAACCCCCGTCCTGATCGTCGGGGGCGGCCCCGTCGGCCTGGCCATGGGCCTGGTCCTGCACCGTTTCCAGATTCCCTGCGTGGTGATCGAGCGCGCCGGCGGGACGACCGACAACCCCAAGTCGCGGGGCTGCTGGATCCGCACGATGGAACTCTTCCGCCAGTGGGGGATCGAGCCGCGCATCCGTGCGCGCGGCCTGCCCACCGACGCGGACGTCTTCGTCTATGTGAAGAGCATCGCGGGCTACGAGTACGGCCGCACCCAGCCCGAGCCCAACGAACACAAGTCGCCGACCTGGAAATGCATCGTGGCCCAGGACGCCGTGGAAGAGGAGATCTTCGCGGCACTGCAGGGCTCGGCGTATGTCCAGGTCCTGCACAACACCGAGTTCGTCTCGTCGGAGACGACGGCAACGGGCGTCGACATCGTGACGCGCTCGACCCTGGACGGCAAGGCCAGGCAGTGGAAGGCGCGTTATCTGATCGCCGCGGACGGCGCGGGCAGCAGCGTGCGCCGCGAAGCGGGCATCGAGATGACCGGCCCTTCTACGCTGGCGGTCATGGCCAACGACTACTGGCGCGGCGACCTGTCGCACATCCCCGTGGCGCGGCAGGCGGGCGGTTTCCGCGTGGTGTCGGACCAGCCGGGCGTGCCCATTTCCAGCATCCTCAACACCAACGGCCGGGACCGCTGGCTGACGGTGACGCAGATCGGCGAGGTCGAGGACGAGCGCCCGCGGCCCTGGACCGACGGGGAGGTCGTGGCGCAGGCGCGCCGCCAGGCCGGTGTGCCCAACCTGGACGTGACCATCATCAACCGCTCGACCTGGCGCATGAGCCGGCAGGTCGCCGCGCGGTTCAGCCAGGGCCGCACGCTGCTCGTGGGCGACGCCGCGCACCGCTTCCCGCCCACCGGCGGCTTCGGCCTGAACTCCGGCGTGCAGGACGCGCACAACCTGGGCTGGAAGCTGGCCTATGTGCTGCGCGGATGGGCGCCCGAAAGCCTGCTGGACAGCTACGGCGTGGAACGCCAGCCCGTGGCCGAGTCGAACGCCAACTTCAGCTACGGCAACCGGCTGCGCTACAAGCACACCGAAGACGCGATCCGCTCGGGCGACGTGGACCGCATGCGGTTCTGGATCAACGACACCGACAACCACCTGCACAGCATCGGCCAGGCGCTGGGCTTCAGCTATGTGAGCCGCGCCGTGGTGCAGGACGGCACGGTCGCCAAACCCCTGCAGCCGCGGCGCTACGAGCCCAGCGACCGGCCGGGCGGGCGCTTTCCCCACCTGTGGCTGGACCTGGCGCAGACGCAGTCCACGCTGGACTGGTTTGACCAGGAGTTCGTGCTGGTGACCGGCCCGCTGGGCCAGGCGTGGCACGCAGCCTGCCGCGACGTGCGCGACAGGCTTGGCGTTCCCCTGGCCCTGCGCACGCTGCCGCATGCGGACCCGCGCGACGGCTTCGAGATGGGCATGCGCGGCGCCGTGCTGGTGCGCCCCGACGGCCACGTGGCCTGGCGCATGCCGTGGGTGCCGTCCGACCCGGCGCGCGCGCTGGCCGATGCGCTATCCAGCGTGCTGGACCGCGCCGAAGTCCCGGCGCCGGCCCATGTCTGAGCCGGCCCGCACCGGCGTGGCCACCGCCGGCGCGGCCCGGATCGCCTGGCAGGTGGATGGGCATGGCGAGCCGCTGCTGCTGCTGCACGGCGCCGAAGGCACCCGGCACATGTTCGGCGAGCTGGTGCCCTGGCTGCGCGACCGCTTCAGCTGCATTTCATTCGACCAGCGGGGCTGCGGCGACACCCGCGCGCCGCTGGCTCCTTACACGGCCGACGACATCGCCGACGACGCCTGCGCCGTCCTGTCACAGGCCGGCTTCGCATCGGCCCACGTCTATGGGACGTCGTTCGGCGGCATCGTGGCGCAAAGCCTGGCCGCGCGGCACCCTGACCGCGTGCGCGCGCTGGTGCTGGGCAACACCTGGGCCAGCGGACAGGTGCTGGCCGATGTGAGCCCCGTGGCGGCGCGCAAGCTGGCCGTGCTGCGGCAGGACCGGGCCACGCACGCGGACGCTATCGCCGGCTTCTTCTATCCTGCGCAGTTCCTGCGTTCCCACCCCGAGGCCGCGGACCGGTTCCGGCAGGCGCCGGCCACCGGCGACATCCAGCGGCTGCGCGCGCAATGCGTCGCCACGCGGATCGCCCCCATGGCAGCCGCCATTGCCGCGCCCACGCTGGTCGTGGCCGGGGCCGAGGACCGCCTGGTGGCGGCGGACAAGACGCTGGAGCTTGCCCGCAGCATCCCCGCAGCCACCGGCAGATCGCTGGCCGGCGCTGGGCACCTGCCCTGCCTGCAGATGCCGCGCGAACTTGCAGCGCACATCACGGCCTTTCTGAACACAAGCCATCCTGACTTATGACAACCTGGAGACAACACATGATCAAGCGACACTTCATCACGACCGCGATCGCCTGCACCCTGGCCATGGCCTGCGGCGGCGCCATGGCGCAGCAGGGCCCCGGCGGTTACCCCAACCGGCCGGTCACGCTGGTCGTGCCCTTTCCGGCCGGTGGCGCCAGCGACATCTTCGCGCGCATCATCGGCCAGAAGCTGGCGGACAAGCTGGGCCAGCCGTTCGTGGTGGACAACAAGCCCGGCGCGACGGGACTGATCGGCACCACGCAGGTCCAGCGCGCCAAGGCAGACGGCTACACGCTGCTTTTCTCCAGCAACAGCAGCCACGTGATCGCGCCGCTGCTCAAGGCAAAGCCGTCATTTGACCCGCTCGCGGACTTCGAGCCGGTCACCATGCTGGGCCGCTACCCCTTCGCACTGGACGTGAACCCCAAGCTGCCCGCCAAAACGGTCAAGGAACTGGTGGAACTGGCACGCAAGTCGCCTGGCAAGCTGAACTTCGGCAGCATCGGCGAAGGCAGCGGCACCCACCTGGCGGCCGAGATCTTCCGCCAGCGCACGGGCATAGACATCACCCACATTCCGTACAAGGGCACGTCGGCCCTTGGCAATGCGCTCATCGCAGGCGAGATCGACATCCAGTTCGACAGCGTGGGCGCCGCCAAGCCGCTGGTGGACGCCGGACGGGTGCGCGCGCTGGCCGTCACGGGATCGCAGCGTTCGCAACTGCTGCCCAACGTGCCCAGCCTGGCCGAGGAAGGGATCACCGGCGTGGACCCCACGATCTGGATCGGCACGTTCGCGCCCAAGGGCACACCGGCCGAGATCGTGGCGTTCCTGAACACCGAAATCCGCAAGCTGCTCAAGGACAACGCCGACGTGCGGCGTATCTTCAACGACAACGGCGCCGACATCATCGGCAATACACCCCAGGAGTTCGCCGCCGACATCGCCCGCGAAAAAACCCAGTACGCCAAACTGGTCAACGAACTGAAGCTGGCCAAGGACTGACATGCGGCTGCATGGCATCGATCACTTCACCATCCGGTGCCACCCGGACGAGCTGCCCATGCTGCTGGCCTTCTACACCCGCGTGCTGGACCTGACGCCTGGGCCGCGGCCCGCCTTCGATTTCGCGGGGCACTGGCTGTACGCAAACGGGCAGGCAGTCGTCCACCTGGCGGCCAACGACCCGACACCTCCCGCCCTGCCCGCCGCCACGGGCCGGCTGGACCATGTGTCGTTTCGCACCAGCGGCCTGCGCGAGGCACGCCACCGGCTGGACCGCTGTGGCATCCCATACAACGAACTGCCGGTGCCCGGCATGCCCCTGCACCAGCTGTTCCTGCGGGACCCCACCGGCGTCAAGATCGAGCTGACCTTCGACGCGGCCGAGGCCGGCGGTGGCGGGTGAGTGACGCAACGGCGCACGGCGACGCGCACACACGGATCCAGGCCGGGCTGCAGCACTGGGGGCCGCGCTGGGCCGACGACATCCTTCAGTCGCGCGATGCCATGTTGCGCCTGTACGAGCCGCTGCTGCGCGCTTCCGGCGTTCGGCGTCGCCAGGCCGGCCACGCGCTCGCCTACGGGCCGCATGCACGTCAGGTCCTGGATGTGTTCGTACCGGAGCGGGCGCGCCAGGCGCCCATGCTTGTGTTCGTTCACGGCGGCGCCTTCATCCGCGGAGAGCGGGACCTCAGCCCCTGGGTTCACGCGAACATCGTCGCGGAATTTGCAGCAAACGGCTATGTGGCCGCCAGCATCGGCTACCGGCTGGCGCCCGGCGCAGCATGGCCTGAAGGCGCGCGCGACGTGCTCGCCGCGCTGGCCTGGCTGCGCGACCATGCGGCGGGGTTTGGAGGCGATCCGGACCGCATGTTCCTCATGGGCCATTCGGCGGGCTGCGCCCACTGCGCCACGGCAGCGTGGGACGCGCGCGCCGCCACCGGCGCGCCGCCGGATCTGGCCGGGCTCATTCTGGTCAGCCCCCGGTTGCGTATCGACCTGCGGGACGCGAACCCGAACCGGGGCGGGGTCCTGGCGTACTACGGCGCGGCCCCCGCGGCGCACGCGGACCGCGCCCCTTTGTCCCGCCTGGCCTTGCGCACGCCCGTCTTCGTGGCGTCGGCCGGGTTCGAAAATCCCGGGCTGCACCAGGACGTGGAGGAGCTCCGGGCAAAGGCCGCGCTGCTGAACGCACCGGCGCACTGGCTGACCCACCTGCACCTGCCCGAACACAACCACGTCAGCATCGTGGCGCAGTTCAACACGCACCTCAACCGGCTGGGGGCGCAAATCAGGGCTTGGTGTGAGCAAATATGAAGATTTTTCCTGAATAAACTGCAGTCTCAAGCTGGTTTTTTCTTCGCTCTCACGCGCGTAAGGTGGGCGCCTCACTTTCCAGTTCTCATGAAGGAGACCCCATGAAAAAGATATTGGGCCTGGCCGCGCTGGTGCTCGCACTGGGCACCACGATGGCCTTTGATGTTGAAGCCAAGCGCCTGGGCGGCGGCAAGTCCAGCGGCATGCAACGCCAGCAGACGACGCAGCCGGCCGGCCCCGCCAACACGCCGGGCACGCCCGGCTCGCCGGCGCAGGCCGCGCCCGCCGCGGGCGCAGCCGCTGCTGCGGCGCCGGCCGCCGCAGCAGCCAAGCGCAGCTGGATGGGCCCGATCGCCGGCCTGGCCGCGGGCCTGGGCCTGATGGCGCTGGCGTCGCACTTCGGCTTCGGCGAGGCGATGGCCAACTTCATGCTGATGATGTTGCTGGGCGTGATCGTTCTGGCCGTGATCGGCTTCGTGATGCGCAACCGCATGGCCCGCAACGCCACGCCGGCCGCGGCCGGCGCGGGCGCTGCAGGCCGCACGGGCGGCAGCTTCGGCGGCCTGGGTGGTGGTTCTACCGGTGGCGGCTTCGGCGGCTCACCGGCAGGCGGCACCCGCATCGGCTCTGCGCTGGGCGGCATCAGCGCCGCGGCGGCGCAGCCCTCGGCCATCCCCGCTGATTTCGACGCGGCGGGCTTCGCACGCAACGCGACGCAGCAGTTCCTGGCGCTGCAGTCGGCCAACGACGCACGCGACCTGCAGCGCCTGCGCGACTACCTCACGCCCGAGATGTTCGAGGTCATCCGCGAGGAAGTCGTCGCCCGCGGTGACGCGCCGCAGGAGACGCAGGTGTTCGGCCTGAACGCGCAGGTGCTGGAAGTTGCCGAGGAAGGCGATCGCTACGTCGTCAGCGTGCGCTTCACCGGGGGCATCCGCGACCAGAAGCATGCCGACACCGAGGACCTGGACGAGGTGTGGCACCTGACCAAGCCCCGCACCGGCTTCGGCGGCTGGGTCGTGGCCGGCATCCAGCAGGTCACGCCGGACGCATAAGCCGCGGGCCCGAGGGATCTCGCGGCGCTCAGACCCGCGCCGCGTTTTTCAGACCATCCAGCATCCGCTGCACCAGCGGGTGCTGGATTTTTCTTTCCGCCGAGATCAGGTAGAACGTCTCGACCACGTCGGGCGTGTCGCCCAGCTGCACGATGGCCGGATCGGCCAGCAGTTCATCCCTGGACAGACGCGATGCCGGAAAGGCGCCCATGCCGCTGCGTCCGAACGCCGCCAGCAGCGCGCTGTCCTCGAACTCGCC
This sequence comes from Ramlibacter sp., assembly GCA_041905405.1. Classification (GTDB taxonomy): domain Bacteria; phylum Pseudomonadota; class Gammaproteobacteria; order Burkholderiales; family Burkholderiaceae_C; genus RAM1. The sequence continues at coordinate 6,829 of JAYRLC010000035.1, forward strand.
GGCGATCTCCGGGCGCAGCCCCTCGCTTTCCAGCCAGTGGTCGATGCGTGGCCGCACGGCCGCATGGCCCGTGGGCAGCAGTACCGGCATCTGCGCCAGACAGGCCGGAAAGCGCGGCCGGCGCTTGCCCACCATCGCCGCCGGCGCGAACCATGCGAGCGGCGCCTCGCCCAGTTTGTGGCTGTACAGGCGCAGGTTGGGGTTGTTGGTGGGTGCGGCATGGTCGGCCAGCACCACGTCCAGCTTGTGCAGCGCCAGGTCGGCCAGCAGGCGTTCGAAGTCGTCCTCGTGGCACAGCAGCCGCGCGCCGGTGTCGGCCACGGCCGGTCGCAGCAGGTGGCGCACCGCCAGCTTGGGCAGCCCGTCAGAGATGCCCACGCGCAGGCGCACGCCCACGCCGGTGGCCGCGGCGCGCACGGCGGACGGCAGTGCTTCACCCAGCTGGAAGATCTGCTCGGCCAGCGCCATGGCAGCCTCGCCACCCTCGGTCAGTGCCAGCGAACGCCCGGCCGGCTTGAACAGCGCGTGGCCCAGCTCCTGCTCCAGCGCACGCACCTGGGCGCTGACGGACTGAACGGCCATGTCCAGGCGATCGGCCGCGCGGGACATGCTGCCTTCCTTGGCGACGACCCAGAAGTAGTAGAGATGCCGGAAGTTCAGCGGGGTGGCCATCCGCCGCGCCTCAACAAGCCCGCAACGGCTGCATGCAGCGGCTCATCGCGCCAGCTCGTCGATACGCGCCAGCAGCTCCGCCATCGGCGCGCGCTTGGAGATGCCGGGCCGCCCGCCCACCTGGCCCTGCAGGTCTTTCGTCTCCTGCGGCGACACCAGCGACGTGAGGTACAGCACGGGGATGAACGCCGTGTCGGGGTCCTCGGTCAGCGCCGACGCCAGGTCGCCGCCGCTCATGTCGGGCATGTCGATGTCGCACAGGATCAGGTCAGGCTGCTCCTCGCGTGCCAGCGCCACGGCCTGCATCGGGTCGGTGGTGCTGATCAGGTCGTAGTACTTGGCCAGCTTGACGACCAGGTAGGACACGACGGCCTCGTCGTCGTCCACCAGCAGGATTTTTTTCTTGTCGCTCATGTGTTGGGCTCCTGGGCTGCAATGGTCAGAATAGTATGCGCAAGCCCGCCGCCAACGCGGCCAGGTCCTGCAGCGTCGCCTCGTGCGCGCCGGATTCCAGTTCGCGGCTGCGCAGCGCCGCCGCTTCAAAGCCGTACAGGCTGAAGCTGCCCGCAAGCTGGTGGGCGATACGGCGCACCGTTTCGCGCTCGCCCCGGGTGATGGCCTGGGCCATTTCTTCCACCAGTGCCTTGCGCGACGCGATAAAGCCCTCCATCAGCGGTGCCAGGTCCTGGTCCATGGCCACGGCGGGCGCCGCGGCAACCACGTGCTGCAAGCCCATGAGCCGCGCCAGCGTGCCCAGCAGCAGTTCGCGCGTCACGGGCTTGGTCAGGTAATGGTCGAAGCCGGCCGCCAGGCAGCGGCTCTGGGTGGCCTCGTCGTCGTGCGAGGACAGCGCGACGATGCGGCAGCGCGGCAGCCCCTGCGCCTGTTCGTGTTCGCGCAGGCGGCCCACGGCTTCGAGCCCGCCCATGACCGGCATGTCCAGGTCCATGACGATGATGTCGGGCCACACCGCCTGCGCCATGTCCAGCGCCATGCGCCCGTTGATCGCGGTGGCCACCGTGAACGGCGGGCTGGGCAGGTAGCGGCGCACGACGAGCAGGTTGTATTCGTCGTCGTCCACCAGCAGCACCTGCAGGGCCGGCCATTGCAGCGGCAAGGCCGGATCGGGCGCGCCGCGCTCGGCCGCATGTCGCGCGGTGGCGGGCTGCGTGCCCTGGGGCGCGGCGCGCAGGCGCACGGTCAGCGTCGTGCCTTCGGCGGCGGACGTTCGCATGGTGATGTCGCCGTCCTGCACGCGCGCCATGAGCCGGGCCGAATAGGTGCCCAGGCCCGTGCCGCTGGCCTTGCCGGCCGTGGCGTATTTCTGGAAGAACTGCCCCTGCACCGCTTCGGGCACCTCGCCTTCGTTGTGGATGGCCAGCGTCACCGCCTGCGCGGAAGGCTGCGCGTCCAGTGTCAGGGTGACGGCCGCGCCTTCGGGCGAGGCTTCCAGCGCGTTCTTGACCAGGTTGGCCAGCAGCGAATAGCACAGCAGCTCCTCGGCCCAGGCCAGCACGGGCGCACCCGGCGGGGCCACGACGCGCAGCGCCACGTGCTTGGACGCCGCATGGCTGCGCAGGTCGGCCAGCACCTTGTCCAGCAGCTCGACCAGGTCCACCGCGTCGGGGCGGAAGATATAGCTGCCGTTTTCCATCTTGTACAGGTCCAGCGACAGGTTGACCATGCTCAGGATGCGGTAGCCCGCCCGCTCCACCACGCCCAGCAGCTCCTCCTGCTCCGGCCCCAGGGCACGCTCTTCGCGCAGCAGGCGCGGCACCGCGATGATGCTGTTCAGCGGCGTCTTGATGTCGTGGCGACCGATGCGCTCGACCTCCTCGCGCAGGCGTACGTTGTCCTTCAGCGTCTCGTTCTGCCGCTCCAGCTGCGCAGCCTGGTCGGCGATCTGGTCGCGCTGCTGGCGCAGCGCCTCCTGCTGCTCATGGCGTTCGCTGATGTCGATGACGGCGGCGATCCAGCGCGTGACGAACCCCTGCGCGTCGCGCACCGCCATGCCGGCGACCTGAACCCACACGTGGCTGCCGTCGGCGCGTGACAGGCGATACTCCTCGGGCGCATAGAAACTGCCGTGCGGCCCCTCGGGCCCCTTGCCGCGGATGAAGCGCACCCAGCGGGTGGTGATGCGCTCGCGGTCATCCGGGTGGATCATCACCTTGAAGTAGTCCGGCCAGTCTGACGTGTCGGCATCGCCCGCGTAGCCCCGGATTTCGCGGAAGCGCGGTGAGTAGTACGTCTCGTGCGTGATGCCGTCCCAGTCCACGATGCCCACGCGCGCGCCGCGTACCACCAGGTCCAGCCGGCGCTGTTCGGTCAGCAGGGCCTGCTCGGCCCGCTTGCGTTCGGAGATGTCGATGAACGAGCAGATGAAGCGCAGCGTGCGACCGTCCGCGCCACACAGCCCGATGCCCTCGGCGTGCACCCACAGCAGGCCACCGTTCGCCGTGAGCAGCCGGTATTCCATGGGCGTGAATGGCCGCACGGCGCTGCGCACGTCGCGCCGGCGCAGTTGCGACATGAACAGCGCGCGCACCGCATCCCGATCGTCGGGGTGCACCAGATCGTAGAACTGCGGCAGTGCGTCGTGCTCGCCTTGCGGCGGGCTGTACCCCAGCATTTCGCGAAAGCGCTCCGAGAACGCCACGCGGCCTGCCACCGCGTCCCAGTCCAGCAGCCCCGCGCCGGTGGCGCGCACCAGCAGGTTGGCGCGTTCGCGCTGCTCCAGCGCCCGCAGTTCCTCGGCGGACAGCGCGCGGGCAAAGCGCTGCGCCAGCAGCACGCCCGGCGCCAGCGCGAACACCACCATGCCCCAGGGCGCCAGCCCGTGCGAGCGCAGGTGCGCGATGTTCAGGCTGTCATGCGTGATCGCGGCCACCAGCACCACCAGCCCTGCCAGCAGCACGGCGGCGCTGACGCTGCCCGCAAGCGCCGCGCGGGCAAGCGACACCAACAGGTACACGGCCACGACCGCCGAGCCGGCCTGCAGCAGCGGCACCGTCACGCCGAACAGCGACGGCGGCAACGCCAGCATCAGCAGCGCGGACCCAAACCCCCACACGGCCACCCAGCGCACCGGCGCGGCCGACAGGATGTGCGGATACTGCGCGCGCACAAACAGCGTGAACAGCGTGGAGTTCAAAAACAGGCTGAGCAGCACCAGCTTGAGGTACAGCGAAAAGCCCAGCGGCGCGAGCACCGGCTCCAGCACCCGCTCGCCACCCAGCGCCACGTACAGCGAGAACGACAGGCAGAACAGGCCGAAGTACAGCGGGCTGCGGTCGCTGCGCCGCGACAGGAAGAACAGGAGCGGCAGCAGGCTCATGACCATCAGGCAACCCAGCGCAAACAGGTCGCGCGTCAGGCCCCGCTCGCGCTGTCCATACACCTGCTCCTGCGTGCCCAGCGTGATGCTGCGCGTCAGACCGCCGCGCGGCAGCTCGTGGTTGGACACATGGGCCACGATCTGCAGCGGGCACGCCAGACCGTCCAACTGCGCGATCTGCTGGCGCGCCGCCGGCTGCGCCTGGCCGGCCGTTGGCCCGGGCTGGCCCTGCTGCGCCACCAGGCGGCCGTTGACCCACAGCCGCAGCGCGCTGTGCTGCATGGGCAGCGACAGCGCCAGGTCGCCGGTTTCGCGGCAGTCCACGCGCAGGTGGTAGGTGCCGAAGCCTTTGCCGCCGGTCCCACCCGCCACGCCGTTCCACGCGCCAGGCACCTGCACCGGCACGCCACGTGCCGCCGCCGCGGCGTCCTCAGGTTCGCCGAACACCTGCCACTGAAAGCGCCACTGCCCGTCCAGCGACACCGGGCCGTTGCGCGCGAACGTCCAGCGGGCCAGGTCGAGTACGCCGTCCGCGGCACGCGGCTGGCCGGGCGGCACGCCGCCGCACCCGGCTGCTGCCAGCGCCAGCAGCGCGGCCAGCAGCCACGCCAGCAACCGCACCATGGACCCGGACGACATGGCGCACAGGATACAGGGCGGCCCTGGCCGCGTCACCTGCACGCGGCCACCAACGCACCGGTCAGTGCGCCAGGGCGTCGATGCGGGCGATCAGCTCGGGCAGCGGCGCCTGCTTGGACACGCCGGGGCGTCCGCCCAGCATGCCGTCCAGATCGTGCACTTCCTCCAGCGAGACGATGCCGGTCAGGTACAGGATGGGAATGCCGGCCAGCGCCGGCTCGCGCGACATGGCATAGGCCAGGTCGCCACCGCTCATGCCGGGCATGTCGATGTCGCACAGCACCAGGTCGGGCCGCTGCGCGCGGGCCAGGCGCAGCGCCGCCCGCGGGTTGGTCGTGGACTCAACCTCGTACAGGCCGCTCAGGCGATGGGACAGCAGGTTGACGATGATGTCGTCGTCGTCGACAAGCAGGATTTTTTTACGGGCAGCCATGGCGGGCTCCTTGAACATTCCCTGCATATCGGCAACCCGGCGCACGACTTGAGCGGCCCGGCCGCCTGGCCGCACGCTCAGTGCGGCGCGGGGCTGCGCAGCGTGCGGCTGAGCAGCATCACGGGCAGCAGGCCCACCAGCACCAGCGCCAGCGACGGCAGCGCCGCCTCGCCCAGCCGCTCGTCACGGGCCAGTTGGTAGGCCACGACGGCCAGGGTGTCGGTGTTGAAGGGGCGCAGCACCATGGTGGCGGGCAGCTCCTTCATGACGTCCACGAACACCAGCAGCGCCGCCGCCGCCGTGGACCGGCGCAGGAGCGGCCAGTGCACGCGCGTGAGCAGCCCCACCCCGTTCACGCCCAGCATGCGGGCCGATTCGTCCAAGCTGGCGGGAATGCGCGCGTAGCCGCTTTGCACCGACTGCAGCGCCACCGCGCAGAAGCGCACCAGATAGGCCCACACAATGCCCAGCACCGTGGCCGTGACCCAGTAGCCCGCGCTGGTCTGCGGCGCGGCCGCCTGCAGCCAGCCCACGGGCAGCAGCAGGCCCACGACGATGACGGCGCCCGGCACCGCATAGCCCAGACCCGCAAGCTGGACCACGCCGCGCGTGAGCGCGTCGGGCGCGCGGCGCAGGCTCCAGCCCAGCAGCAAGGCCAGGCCCACGGCCAGCGCCGCGCTGATCGCGCCCAGGCGCAGGCTGTTGAACGCCCATTGCACGAACCGGTCCCAGGGCAGCACCGACCAGTCGGCCGCGAGCGGCCGCAGCATGAACAGCACCGGCAGCACGAAGCCCAGCAGCACCGGCAGCGCGCACACCACCCAGACGACGGCGGCGCGGCGCCCCGCCAGCCGCACCGGCTGCGCGTCGGCCGAGCCCGCGCGCGCGCCGCGGCCCGCCGCGAAACGCATGCGCCGCTGCGCGGCATGCTCCAGCCGCAGCAACACCACCACGACCACCAGCAGCACCGTGGCCAGCTGGGCCGCGGCAATGCGGTTGTCCATGGACAGCCAGGCCTTGTAGATGCCGGTCGTGAAGGTCTGGATGCCGAAGTAGCTGGACACTCCGAAATCGGCCAGCGACTCCATCAGCGCCAGCGCCACGCCAGCCGCCACGGCGGGCCGCGCCAGCGGCAGCGCCACGGTGCGGATGCGCCGGGACAGCGGCGCGCCCAGCAGGCGCGCAGCCTCCATCAGGTGCGCGGCCCGCTCGCTGAGCGCGGTGCGGGCCAGCAGGTACACGTAGGGGTACAGCGCAAAGGTAAACACCCAGGCCGCACCACCCAGGCTGCGCACCTCGGGGAACACGCGGCCCTGCAGCCCGGTCGCGGCGCGGATCGCGCCCTGCAGCGGTCCGCTGAACTGCAGGAAATCCGTGTAGGCATAGGCCACCACATACGCCGGCATCGCCAGCGGCAGCAGCAGCGCCCATTCAAACAGGCGCCGTCCCGGAAAGTCGAACAGCGTCACCGCCGCCGCAGTGCCCGCCCCCACCAGCGCCACGCCGACGGCCACCATCAGGCACAGGCGCAGCGATGTCCACGCATAGTCGGGCAGCACGGTGCGTGCCATCTCGCCCAGGATCTGCGCGCTGGCGCCGTCCCATTGCAGCCAGGAGCCCAGCACCGCCAGCACGGGCAGCGTGAGCACCAGCGCGACCGCCATCAACAGCAGGGATTGGATCCGGTGAAAGGGCATGAGAGGGTTGGCGGCAAAAACGCTAGCGATGCAAATGAGAATTGTAAGCATCTACAATCGTGCCCCATGTACCTGGAAGTCGCCCAGCTGCGCGTGCAGTACCCCGGCCGCAGCCGCCCCGCCGTCGACGACGTGTCGTTCGGCCTGCGTGCGGGCGACATCGGCGTGCTGATCGGCCCGTCGGGCTGCGGCAAGACGACGCTGCTGCGGGCCGTGGCGGGCCTGGAGCCGGCGGCCGACGGAGAGATCCGGCTGTCGGGCCAGGTCGTGGGCAGCGCCGCGCTGAACGTGCCGCCGGAGCAGCGGCGCATCGGCATGGTGTTCCAGGACTACGCGCTGTTTCCCCACTTGGACGTGGCGCACAACGTGGGCTTTGGCATCCACCACCTGCCGCGCGCCGAACGCGCCGCGCGCGTGGCGCAGGTGCTGGCGCTGGTCGGCCTGGACGGCAGCCAGAAACGCCACCCCCATGAGCTGTCGGGCGGGCAGCAGCAGCGCGTGGCGCTGGCGCGCGCGCTGGCGCCGCGCCCGCAACTCCTGCTGCTGGACGAGCCGTTTTCCAACCTGGACGTGGACCTGCGCGAACGGCTGGCCCAGGAGGTGCGCGCCATCCTGAAAGAAGCGCAGGCCACCGCGCTGTTCGTGACCCACGACCAGCTGGAAGCCTTTGCGATCGGCGACGCCATCGGCGTCATGCACGAAGGCCGGCTGCACCAGTGGGACGACGCCTACACGCTGTACCACCGCCCCGCCACGCGGTTCGTGGCCGACTTCATCGGCCACGGCGTGTTCACGCCTGCGACGCTGCGCGAGTCACAGGGCCAGGTGGTGGTGCACACCGCCCTGGGCGACCTGGCCGACGTGGCCGAATGCCCGCTGCCGGGCGCCTTCGCGTCGGGGGAATGCGACGTGCTGCTGCGCGCCGATGACATCGTGCATGACGACGACGCACCCGTGAAAGCCGAAATCATCCGCAAGTCGTTCCGCGGCTCGGAGTTTCTGTACACGCTGCGCCTGGCCAGCGGCGAAACCGTGCTGGCCCACGTGCCCAGCCACCACGACCACCGCGTCGGTGAATGGATAGGCATCCGCGCGCAGGTGGACCATGTGGTGACCTTCGACCGCAGCTGTCCCGCCACGGGCGAGCTGTGCCGCATGCCCTGCGACCGGGCCGCGCCCGGCCAGGGCTGCCCGCTGCCGTCAGCCGGCTGAGCCGCGCAAGGCGGCCACGGCCTCGCGCAGGTCCGCGGCCCAGACGCGCCTGTCACGCCCCTGCGCCTGCTGCGGCTGCCCGTAGCGCACCACCGCCACCGTCCCCGGCGTGGTGAGCGTGCGCCAGATGGAGCCGATCAACGTGTCGTCGCCGATGTAGCACGGCGCGAGCGTGGGCGCGCCCGTGCGGCCGTCCAGAAAGCTCAGCGCCACAGGCTGCACCGGCGCGCCGGCCGATACCGCCGCCTGGATCAGGTTGGCGTGAAACGGCAGCAGGCTGATGCCGTCGCTGGTCGTGCCTTCCGGAAAGACGGCCAGCACCTCACCGGCCTTCAGGCTGTCGGCCATCTGGTGCACCACGCGCATCGCGTCGCGGCGCGAGGCCCGTTCGATGTACAGCGTGCCCGCGCCGGTGGCCAGCGTGCCGATCAGGGGCCAGCCCCTGAGCTCCGACTTGGACACGAAGCGGCAGTGGCGCGCCGCATGCATGACCAGGATGTCCAGCCACGAGATGTGGTTGGCCACCAGCAGCACGGGCCCGCCGGCCGGCGGCGTGCCGTGCAGCCGCAGGTCGATGCCCAGCACGGCCAGCATCTGCCGCGCCCAGACCTGCACGCGCGCATCGCGCTGCGGCGGGGACAGCCGCGGAAACACGAACACGATGGTCAGCCAGCCTGCCACCGCGTGCCACAGCGCGCGCAGCAGCGTCCACGCCGCGGCCAGCGATTTCATTCAGCGCCGCTCGAACGCGAGTTGCCCGCCCACGATGGTGCAACGCACTTGGCCCGGCAGCTCATAGCCCGAGAACGGCGTGTGCTTGCCCTGGCTTCGCAGCGCATTGGGCTGCACCGTCCACGCCGCCATCGGGTCAAAGATGCACACGTCGGCCACGCCGCCCTCCACGAGCTGGCCGGCGCTGGCCTGCAGCGTGCCTAAAGCGCCGCCCAGCACGCGCGCCGGCTCGCTGGTCAGCACCGCCAGCGCCCGCGACAGGCCGACGCCGCTTTCCTGGCCCCACTTGAGCGCCAGCCCCAGCAGCAGCTCCAGCCCCGTGGCGCCGGGCTCGGCCTCGGCGAACGGCAGCGTCTTGGCGTCTTCGTCCACCGGCGTGTGGTCGCTGACCAGCGCGTCGATGGCGCCGTCGGCCAGCGCCTCGCGCAGCGCGTCACGGTCACGCTGCTGGCGCAGCGGCGGGCTCAGCCGCGCGCGGCTGTCGAAGTAGCCGATGTCGGCGTCGGTCAGGTGCAGCGAATTGATGCTGATGTCGCAGGTGACAGGCAGGTTTTCGTCCTTGGCCTGGCGCACCAGCGCGACACCCTTGGCACTGCTGATGCGGCACAGGTGCACGCGCGCGCCGGTGCTGCGCATGAGCTCGAAGATCGTGTGCAGCGCGATCGTCTCGGCCGCCACCGGCACGCCGGACAGGCCCAGGCGCGTGGCCAGCGCGCCGCTGGCGGCCACGCCCTTGCCCAGGTACAGCTCCTGCGGCCGCAGCCAGACGGTGTAGCCGTAGGTGGCCGCGTACTGCAGCGCGCGCTGAAGCACCTGCGTGTTGCCCAGCGCGACCTCGGCCTGGCTGAAGCCCACGCAGCCCGACTCGGTCAGCTCGGCCATTTCGGTCAGGACCTCGCCGGCCAGGCCGCGCGTGAGCGCGCCCAGCGGGAACACGCGCGCCTGGTGCAGCTTCTCGGCGCGGAACTTGAGCATCTCCACCAGGCCCGGCTCGTCCAGCACCGGGTCGGTGTCGGGCGGGCAGACCAGGCTGGTCACGCCGCCGGCCACGGCCGCGGCCATCTCGCTTTCGAGCATGCCCTCGTGCTCGTGGCCGGGCTCGCGCAGCCGCGCGGCCAGGTCCACCAGGCCGGGCGCCACGATGCAGCCCGCGGCGTCGATGGTCTTGTTGGGCGTGAACTCGGGCGCCACCTTGCCGATGGCGATGATGCGGCCCGCCGCGATCGCCACGTCGGCAATCTGGTCGTGGTTGCTGGCCGGGTCGATCACGCGGCCGTTCTTGATGAGGATTTTCATGTCGTTATGCCTCGTTGCCTGCGACGATTCCCATCACGGCCATGCGCACCGCGATGCCGAACGTGACCTGCGGCAGGATCACGCTCTGCTTGCCGTCCACCACGGCCGAATCGATTTCCACGCCGCGGTTGATGGGCCCGGGGTGCATCACGATCGCATCGGGCTTGGCCAGTTGCAGCTTCTCGGGCGTGAGGCCGAAGTTCTTGAAAAACTCCTGGCTGGACGGCAGCAGTGCGCCGCTCATGCGCTCGTTCTGCAGGCGCAGCATGATCACCACGTCGCAGCCCCTGATGCCTTCTTCCAGCGTGTGGCACACGCGCACGCCCATCTGCGCCATGTCCGACGGCACCAGCGTGCGGGGGCCCACCACGCGCACCTCGGCGCAGCCCAGCGTGGTGAGCGCGTGGATGTCCGAGCGGGCCACGCGCGAATGCAGCACGTCGCCCACGATGGCGACGGTGAGATTGGAAAAGTCCTTCTTGTAGTGCCGGATCGTGTACATGTCCAGCAGGCCCTGCGTCGGGTGCGCGTGGCGGCCGTCGCCGGCGTTGATCACGTGCACGTGGGGCGCGACGTGCTGCGCGATCAGGTAGGGCGCGCCCGATTCGCTGTGGCGCACCACGAACAGGTCCGCCGCCATGGCCGACAGGTTGGCGATGGTGTCCAGCAGGGATTCGCCCTTGCTGGCCGAGCTGCGCGCGATGTCCAGGTTGATCACGTCGGCCGACAGCCGCTTGGCCGCGATCTCGAACGTGGTGCGCGTGCGCGTGCTGTTCTCGAAGAACAGGTTGAATACGCTCTTGCCGCGCAGAAGCGGCACCTTCTTGACCTCGCGGTCGTTCACGCTCACGAAGTTGGCGGCCGTGTCCAGGATGTGGGTGACGATGTCGCGCGGCAGTCCTTCGATGGACAGCAGGTGGATCAGCTCGCCGTTCTTGTTGAGTTGGGGGTTGCGCTTGTAGAGCATGGTCAGGCGTTGTCGGTGTGTTGTTCGACCTGGAAGCTGAAGTGGCCCGCGGCGTCGCGCGCCAGCGCCAGCTGCTGGCCGGCCGGCAGCGCCACGCGGGCGGCGGCAAAGTCCGCCTCGACCGGCAGTTCGCGCCCGCCGCGGTCCACCAGCACGGCCAGGCGCACGCTGGCTGGGCGGCCATAGTCGAACAGTTCGTTCAGCACGGCGCGGATCGTGCGGCCGGTGTACAGCACGTCGTCAAGCAGGATGACGTGCGTGCCGTTCACGTCGAAGTCCAGCTGCGTCTGGGCGGCGGCGGCCAGCCCGCGCCGGGAAAAGTCGTCGCGGTGCAGGGCCGACGAGATCACCCCGGCGCTGCCGGGCAGGCCCAGGTCCTGCTGCAGTCGCGCGGCCAGCCAGGCACCGCCGGAGGTGATGCCCACCAGGCGCGATTCGCGCGCGGCCATCAGGGTCCGCACGCCACGCACCAACTCGCGGTACAGGGCCTCGGCATCCAGCACGAGCTTGGTCATGAAAGGCTCCTCAAGAACTGTTCCAGAATGATGCAGGCGGCCGCGGCGTCGGCGTCGCGCGCGCCGTCCTGCAGCGCCTCGGTGGTGCTGTAGCGTTCGTCCACCTCGTACACCGGCAGGCCGAAGCGGCCGCGCAGCTGCCGCGCGAACTTCTGCGCGCGCTGCGTATTGTCATGGCTTGCGCCGTCGGGGTGGAACGGCACGCCCACCACCAGCGCGTCGGGCTGCCATTCGCGGATGCTCTTTTCCACCAGCGGCCAGCGCGCATCGCCCTCGGCCCGGATCGTGCCGCGCGGCTGCGCGCTTTTGAGCAGCCGGTTGCCGCTGGCCAACCCGGTGCGCTTCAGGCCGAAATCGAAAGCAAGAAAGGTTTGGAAGTGCGGGGGGACGGCGGCCACGGCGGCTGCGCCCATCACGCGTGCCCTGCCTCGGGCGAGAGCATCCACGCCTCAAGCCCCAGCAGCTTGAGCGCCCGGGCGTAACGCTGGTCGACCGGCGTGTCGAAGATCACGGCGGTGTCGGCGCCCACCGTGAGCCAGCTGTTTTCGGCCAGCTCCGATTCAAGCTGCCCTTCGCCCCAGGCCGAATAGCCCAGCGACACCAGCACCTTGCGCGGGCCGGCGCCGGTGGACAGGGCCTCCAGCACGTCCTTGGACGTGGTCATCTCCAGCCCGCCAGGAATGGTCATGGTGGAGGCGTAGACGGATTCGTTGGGCGTGTCGCTGGCGGCGAACACAGGCTCGTGCAGGACAAAGCCGCGCTCGGTCTGCACCGGACCGCCCTGGAACACGGGGGTCTGCGACAGGTCGTCGCGGCGCAGTGGCAGTTCGACCTTGTCGAACAGGTTCTTCAGGTTGATGTCGCTGGGCTTGTTGATCACCAGGCCCAGCGCGCCGCGCGCGCTGTGTTCGCACAGGTACACCACGCTGTTGGCAAAATTCTCGTCCTGCAGCCCCGGCATCGCGATCAGGAAGTGATGCGTGAGGTTGATGGAGGCAGAATCCGCAGACATGGCCGCCATTTTACCTTCCGCCTCCGCGCACGCGCCCTCCCCGGCGCCTTCCGCCCCCTACGCCACAGGGCTCATGTGGTTCCGGCGGGACCTGCGCCTGGAGGACAACGCGGCGCTGTACCACGCGCTGCGAAGCTGCCGGCAGGTGCACTGCGTGTTCGTGTTCGACAGCGCCATCCTGGACGGGCTGCCGCGTGAGGACCGGCGGGTGGAGTTCATCCGCGAGTCGCTGGTGGTGCTGGACGACGCGCTGCGCCGCGCGGGCGGCCATGCCCACGGCGGACTGATCGTGCGCCATGCGGTGGCGGCCACGGAAATCCCCCGGCTGGCGCAGGCGCTGGGCGTGCAGTCGGTCTTTGCCAACCACGACTACGAACCGCAGGCCGCGGCCCGCGACGCGCGCGTGCGCGGCGCGCTGGCCGACGCGGGCATCGCCTTTCACACGGCCAAGGACCAGGTGATCTTCGAGCGCGAAGAGGTGCTGACCCAGACCGGCAAGCCCTATGCGGTGTTCACCCCCTACAAGAATGCCTGGCTGAAAAAGGTGGACGCGTTCTATCTCAAGCCGTATCCAGTGGCCAGGTATGTCAAGGCGCTCGCGCCGCGCCCGGCGGCGCATCGCGACCCGGTGCTGGCACTTGCGCAGATCGGGTTCACGCCCAGCAACCTGGCCGAGCTGAAGATCCCCTGCGGCAGCACGGGCGGCGAGGCCCTGTTCCACGAATTCCTGGAGCGCATCGACCGCTACGGCGAGGCCCGCGACTTCCCCGCCGTCAAAGGCCCCAGCTACCTGAGCGTGCACCTGCGCTTTGGCACGGTGTCCATCCGCGCGCTGGCGGGCCGCGCGCATGCGCTGGCGCAGGACGGCGACGCGGGCGCCGCCGTGTGGCTCAGCGAGCTGATCTGGCGCGACTTCTATTTCCAGATCCTGGCCAACTTCCCGCACGTGGCCGATGGGCCCGACGGCAAGACGCACAGCTTCAAGCCCGAATACGACAAGATCCGCTGGGAACACGGCAAACAGGCCGACGCGCTGTTCGCCGCCTGGTGCGAGGGCCGCACGGGCTACCCGCTGGTGGACGCCGCCATGGCCCAGATCAACCAGACCGGCTACATGCACAACCGGCTGCGCATGGTGGTGGCCAGCTTTCTGTGCAAGGACCTGGGGATCGACTGGCGGCGTGGCGAAGCCTACTTTGCCGAAAAGCTCAACGACTTCGACCTGGCCGCCAACAACGGCGGCTGGCAATGGGCCAGCTCCAGCGGCTGCGACGCGCAGCCGTATTTCCGCATCTTCAACCCCGTGAGCCAGAGCGAGAAGTTCGACGCCCAGGGCAAGTTCATCCGCCGCTACCTGCCGCAGCTGGCCCGGCTGCCGGATGCGCTGATCCATGCACCCTGGAAGGCATCGCCCGTGGAACTGCTGGCCGCCGGCGTGAGCCTGGGGCGGGACTATCCCGAGCCCGTCGTGATGCACGACGAAGCGCGCGAGAAAACCCTGCAGCGCTACGCCGTCGTGAAGAAGGACTGAGCCCTCAGGCCGTGGCCTCGGCGCTGCAGTAGTGGCGCACCAGGCTCAGCAGTTCTTCTTCCGAATAGGGCTTGCCCAGGTAGTTGTTCACGCCCAGTTCCATCGCGTGCTCGCGGTGCTTTTCGGCGATGCGTGACGTGATCATGATGATGGGCAGGTGCTTGAGGCGTCCGTCGGCGCGGATGTTGCGCGCAAGGTCGAAGCCGTCCATGCGCGGCATCTCGATGTCCGACAGCACCACGGTGGGCAGTTCGTCGGCCAGCTTTTCCAGCGCCTGCAGGCCGTCGGCCGCCAGCGTCACCCGGTAGCCTTCGCGTGCCAGCAGGCGCTGCGTCACGCGGCGCACGGTGATGGAGTCGTCCACCACCAGCACCAGCGGAATCTGCGGCGGGGCCTGCAGGACCGGCGCCGCCGGCACCACGGGCACATCAGCCCCATCGGGAGCGCGCACCGCCTGCTCGCCCAGCACGTCGGGCTGGGCCAGGTCGCTGCTCAGGCGTCGCGCCTGCTCGCCGTACACCGAGCTCAGCGCCACGGGGTTGTAGATCAGCACCACGGCGCCGGACGCCAGCACGGTCATGCCGGCCAGACCCGGCAGGCGGGCAAGCTGCGGGCCCAGGTTCTTCACCACCACTTCCTGGTTGCCCAGCACTTCGTCCACGTGCATGGCCACGCGCTGCGCGGCGCTTCGGAAGACCACCACGGGCGTCGTGCGGCCCTGCGGCTCGACGCTGCGCTGCGATGACTGCAGCAGCGCGCCCGACCAGTAGAACGGCAGCTGTTCACCCGCGTGCTCGAAGGTGCCGCTGTTGTAGGCCTGCTGCAGTTCGGCGGCCGTCGCGCGGCGTACGATTTCCACCACGTTGGCCGGCACGCCAATGGACAGGCTGCCGGTGCGCAGCATCACCACCTGCGTCACCGCGGTAGTCAGCGGCAGCACGAGCTTGAAGTTCGTGCCCTTGCCCGCTTCGGTCGAGGTCTCGATACGGCCGCCCAGCGCGTTCACTTCCGACCGGACCACGTCCATGCCGATGCCGCGGCCGGCCAGTTCGGTCACCTGCGCGGCGGTCGAGAAGCCGGGCATGAAGATCAGGTTGGCCGCGTCGGCGTCGCTCAGGGACTGATCGGGTGTGATCAGGCCCTGCTGCAGTGCCTTGTCGCGGATGCGCGGCAGGTTCAGGCCGGCGCCGTCGTCGCGGAACTCCACCGACACGTCGTTGCCTTCCTGGTGCAGGCTGATCAGGATGTTGCCCGCAGCGTCCTTGCCGGCGGCCGTGCGCGCGTCGGGGCTTTCGACACCGTGGGCCACGCAGTTGCGCAGCAGGTGTTCGAACGCGGGCGTCATGCGGTCCAGCACGCCGCGGTCCATTTCGATCGAGCCGCCAGTGATGTCCAGCTTGACCTGCTTGCCCGCATCCTTGCCGGCCTGGCGCACCACGCGGTACAGGCGGTCGGAGATGCCCTCGAACTCCACCATGCGCGTGCGCAGCAGGTCGCGCTGCAGTTCGCGGGTCTGGCGGGCCTGGGCGATCAGGTCATCCTCGGTCGCTTCCACCGTGCGCTGCAGGTTGCGCTGCACCGTGGCCACGTCGTTCACCGACTCGGCCATCATGCGCGTGAGCTCCTGCACACGCGTGAACCGGTCGAACTCCAGCGGGTCGAAGCCAGCCGCCGTGTCCTTGGCCTGCGCCAGGCGCGACTGCATCTGCGATTCGGCCTGCAGTTCGATGTCGCGCAGCTGCGTGCGCAGACGGTCCAGGTTGCCCGTCAGGTCAGCCAGCGACACGCGCAGCTGGCTGAGCTCGGCCTCCAGGCGCGAGCGCGTGATCATCACTTCACCGGCCTGGTTGACCAGGCGGTCCAGCAACTGCGAGCGCACGCGAACGGCCTGGTTGGCGGCGGCGCGCAGCGGCGCCAGGGCCGTGGCGACCGGTCGCGCCAGGGCGCGCTGCGGTGTGACGGTGGTGCCCGCTGCCTCTTCGGCCGCGGGCATTGCGTCGACAGACGGCGCCTGCCCTTCGGTCTGCGCCGCCGGCTCGGCCTGCGTCTGGCCGCCAGATGCGCGCAGCGCATCGAAGCGGGCCTGCATCACGTCGAACCGGTGCAGCAGCGGCTCCAGGTCGCTGGACTGCAAGGCGGCGTCCGAGCCGAACTGCTCGATCTCGGACTCCATGCGGTGCGCCAGTTCACCCATGCGCAGCGCGCCGGCCAGCCGCGCGCTGCCTTTGAGCGTGTGCAGCGCCCGCAGCACTTCATCGCGCGCGCTGCGGTTGTCGGGTCGCGCCGCCCACTGGCGCAGCGCACCGCCCAGTTGCGGCAGCAACTCGACCGCCTCGTCCTCGAAGATGGGGAACAGGTCAAGGTCGATCGCGTCGGCCAGATCGATGTCTTCTTCGCCCTCGGCGGCAAAATCGCGCGCCTGCGGCACGAACGCCTGGGGTTGTGCGACGGGCAGCTCGGGCAGGTTGAATTCGACGCTGGCCACCGGCAATGGTGCGGCAGGCTCGGGCTCCGGTGCGGGCTCCGGCTCGGCCGGCGCCGGCGCGGGCGCCGGCTTGTCGGTGATGGCCGCGCCGGCCAGCGCCGCCGTCATCGAAAAACCC
The DNA here is from genome assembly GCA_041905405.1 of Ramlibacter sp. Lineage (GTDB taxonomy): Bacteria > Pseudomonadota > Gammaproteobacteria > Burkholderiales > Burkholderiaceae_C > RAM1. The sequence goes on from JAYRLC010000035.1 coordinate 23,475, forward strand.
GGGACGTCGAACACGTCCACCGCCGGCGCCTGCGGCAGCTCGGCTGGCTCGGGCGTTTCCAGAAGTTCGACGGGAACCTCAACATTGCGAACCGCCAGCAGGTCGTGCATGACGGCAGGGTCGGGCTCCTTGAGGAAGCCGGCGGCAAACTGGTGCAGCAGGCGGCGGATGTCCTCGGCCGCCGCGGTGAACACACGCGCCTGTTCGGGCAGCCCGCGTGCCTGCGGCTGCGCATGCATCAACGCACTTTCCAGCGCGCGCGCCATGTCCGACAGCGCGTGGAAGCCCACGGTGGCCGAGCTGCCGGCCAGTGCATGGGCCAGGCCCACGGTGGAGTCGGCCACGGGCTGGTTGAGCTCCAGCGACCATTCGGTCACCTCGGTCAACAGGCGGCGCGACCATTCGTCGGCCTCGTTGAGATAGACGTTGTACAGCGGGATGCCAATGCGAAGCGAACCGATCACCTTGGTCTGTTCGTCCACGGACGGGACACCAGCCTGCGCGTCCACGGACGGCTCATCGAACGCAACGTCGGTGGTGACGGCTGCATTGGCGGCCGGCTCGTCAAAAGGCGTATCGACCGCAACGGGAACCGCGTCCAGCGTCAGGTCGGGCAATTCAAAATCCTGCAGCGACATCGGCTCGGGCGCCGCCTCGGCCACGGCGGCTGGGGCATCCGTGGTCACGCCCGACACCGCCGACAGGCTTTCGAAGTCAATGCCGTCGATTTCCATCGCCATGCCACCGGCGGGCACGGGCTCTTGCGCCGCAGGCTGGGCCACGGGTTCGGCGGCCGGCAAGGCAAAGTCGAAGTCCGGCGCAAGCTCGTCCGTGGCGGGAGCGGCCTGGACGGTTTCGAGCTGGGCGGTGCCCAGGTCGAAGTCAAACGCGTCGGCCAACGCCGGATCGGTCGCGGGCGGCTGATCGGCCGCAGCGACGGGTTCGGGCTGTGCCTCGGGCGGCACCTCGAAAAACATCTCGGGCAACGGATCCGCCACCTCGATCCCCGCTGGAACGTCCGCGGGCTGGACGTTCAGGGGCGGTGCGTCTTGCACAGCGCGCGCGGGCGCATCAACCAGCGACAACGGCAGATAGCGGCCTTCGGTCCGCAGGGCTTCGGCACTGGAACGGAAAGCAGACGATTTCCAATGGCCGTCCGTCCCCTGGGCGATGTCTTCGACCCAGCGGTGAAAGCCCTGCAACGCCTCGCCCGCCAGGGCCCGCAGGTCGTCGCTCGCCGGCTTCTGGTCGGCCAGCCAGGTGTTGAGCACCTGTTCCATGGCCCAGCCGGCTTCGCCGAATTCGTTCAGGCCGACCATGCGCGAGCTGCCCTTGAGCGTGTGGAACGCGCGGCGCATGGTGGTGAGTTCCCCCGTGCTGGACGGGTCGTCCGCCAGCGCAGCCACCGCCGACAGGCCGTTCTGCACGACTTCGCGGGCTTCCTCCAGGAAGATGTCGCGCAGGTCGTCTTCCTCGATATCGGGCTCGTCGCTGGCCACGGGGGCCACCGGCGCCGCCACGGGCGGCTGCACGGCAGCGGCCAGGCTGTTCAACGCGGCTGCAGCAGCGCCCGCGTCGTTGGCCGACATGGCCGCGGCCGCCTCGCGCGCCGAATGGGCCAACGCCGGCTGTTCGGCCAGCACGGCATGCGTGGCAATGGAATCCAGCCGCACCGACAGGTCGGACTCGGCACCGGTGCCGGCATCGTGCACCACGGACAGGACCTCCTGGGACAAATGTCCGTCGGTTTCCGGCTCGTCCACGGGCTGCGGCGCGGCCGCACGGCCCATCAGCGGCTTGAGCTCGCCCTGCTCGTCGTCATAGACGAACAGTTTTTTGGCCAGCGCCGGCTGGTAGCTGAGCATGTCGATCAGGAAGCCCAGGGCGCCCAGGTTGTTGCCCAGCTTGTCGAAGGTGCCGGCGGCGCGCGCACGCGCTTCGTCGATCTCGGTCACCAGGATTTCTTCGACGCTGTCGCGCATGCGCATGACCGCATGGGCGGCCTGGTCCAGGCCCAGCACCGACAGCACGCCTCGCATCTGCGACAGGTGCGACGGCGCGTCGCGCAACGGCGCCTTGTCCGCCGGGTTACGGAAGAACTGGTCCAGCAGCTTTTCGAGTTCGGTCAGGGTGGCCCGCAGCTCGCCCACGACACTGCCCATGGTCTGGCGGTCGCTGACGCGGCGGTACAGGTCCTCCATCCAGGGCTCCAGCGCCTCGGCCTGGCCGCCACGACTGACATGCTCCAGACGTTGCGCGAGCCGCGCCGTGCGCGACGCCAGATCGGTGTCGGAAGGGTCCAGGTCCTCGAACGCAGCCTCCAGGTACAGCACCGCCGTGGCAACTTCCATGGCGACTTCAGCTGTGGGCGGCTGCGCCGTGCGCACCGTCGATTCGATCACCGCCACCAGCGCCTGGGCCAGCGTCGCGCTGCCCGGGTGCAGCCGGTTCAACGAGTCAGCCACCAGATTGAACTGGTCGGCCACGCCCTTGAGCTTGTTGGTGTCCCCGCCGGACAGCGTGGACCAGGTTTCCTTGGCCGCCGTGATGCGCTTGCGCGCCTGGGCCAGCACCAGTGGGTCGAACCGGCCGAACTGCGGCGTCTGGTAGTCCACCGGGGTGAAGCGGCCCAGGTTCCATGCCTGGCGCACGGCCGTCAGCACCGGCGCGTCGGCAGGCTCCAGCGGGATCGCCTGCGTGCAGAAGAACAGCAGGTCCTGTGCGAGCCGGTCGGACACGCCCATTTCGCCCTTGGCCAGGGTGGCGTACTGCAGCAGGATGCGCGAGGCCGCGCGTTTGACGAACAGCTCCGGCGGCAGCAGGTTCAGGGACAGCGCCTCGAAGTAAGCCGCGCTGATCTTCCAGAAAATGCGCGGCTGGCGCGCGGTCTGCGCCGCTGCCAGCCCCAGGCTGGTGTTCAGAAGGATGTGGGCAGCCTTGGGGTCGGTGGACTTGACGATCTTGAGCACCGCCTGGTCCAGCCGTGCCCGCACGGACGCGTCATACGGCAGGGGCTCCTGCGTGAAGTCGACCTGCGGCTCGGCCCACCGCCAGTCAAATGCCCAGAGATCGGCCGGATGGACGCGATCCGCGCCAGCGATCTCCTGCACGTCGCGGTACTGGGGAAACAGCGCGACGGCCGACACGGATTTGCCGAGCAGCACGGCCTCCAGGTAGTCGGTCAATGCGAAGCCGGCGCGTTCGACCTTGGCGGCAGCGGCTTCGCTGCACAGCGCCGGCTGCTCCACGAATTTCTGCGCAGCAGACTCCATGGCCCGCAGCATGTGGGCCGGCGCCGCCAGGCCCACCATTTCCAGGGCGCCAACGGCCTGGTGCAGGTGCTGGCGCGCGATACGCAACTGACCTGAATCGACCGATGCAAGGTCCGACCCGCGGGCCGCGTCCGCGTCACGCACGAACCGTCGCAGTGCACCCGCCGCGGTATCCAGTGACTTGCGCAGCTCATCCAGCACCCAGGCCAACGGGCCCAGGTCATTGACTGCCAGATCGATGTCGGTTCCTGCTGCCATGGAGCCCTACCGTGTGTTGACGGGGGCCACCGTGGAACCGGCTCTGCCGGGCCACTGGTGGCGCCCCCTTGAGGGGGAGGCGCCGAAGGCGCTTCGGGGGTGGGTCATCAAGCGATCTTGAATCGCGACACCGACTGGCGCAGTTCCTCGGCCATGCGGGACAGTTCGCGCACCTGCTGCGCCGTGGAGCGCGTACCCTCTCCGGTCTGTTCCGTCACCGCGAAAATGTGCTGGATGTTGCCGGCCACCACGTTGGCGGATTCGGCTTCCTTGGACGCGGACGCCGAGATCTGCTCAATCAGGTCGGCAAGACGGCGCGACACGCGGTCGATCTCGGTCAGCGCCGTACCGGCGTTGTCGGACAGCTTGGCCCCTTCCACCACACCCTGCGTGGAGCGCTCCATGGCGGCCACGGCGTCCTGCGTGTCGGTCTGAATGGTTTTCACCAGCGCCGAGATCTGGCGCGTGGCGTCCGCAGAGCGTTCGGCCAGTCGCTGCACTTCTTCGGCCACCACCGAGAAGCCGCGGCCTGCTTCACCAGCGGACGCCGCCTGGATGGCGGCGTTCAGTGCCAGTACGTTCGTCTGCTCGGTAATGTCGGAAATCAGTTCGGTGATTTCACCGATCTCCTGTGACGATTCGCCCAGCCGCTTGATCCGCTTGGACGTTTCCTGGATCTGGTCGCGGATGGAGTTCATACCGCCGATGGCGTTCTGCACGGCCTGAAGACCCGACTCGGCGGCCATCAGCGACTGGCGGGCCACCTGGGCGGACTCCTGGGCTTGCCCGGACACCTGGTTGATTCGGCCTGCCATGTCCAGCACCGACTGGCCGGTTTCGCGAATTTCGCGCAGCTGCTCGGTGGACGCCGCCAGAAGCTCGGTCGACGTGCTTTCCACCTGCGCCGTCGTCTGCGCCACGCGGGTTGCCGTGTTCTGCACGTTACCCACCAGCTGGCGAAGTTCTTCCACCGTGTAGTTCACCGAGTCGGCGATGGCGCCCGTGATGTCCTCGGTCACAGTGGCTTCCTGCGTCAGGTCGCCTTCGGCCACTGTCTGCAGTTCGTTCATCAGTCGCAAAATGGCCGCCTGGTTCGCGTCGTTCACGCGCTTGGCTTCCTGCTCCTGGCTTTCGGCTTCGAGTCGCTGCTGTTCGGCAACGACCTGGCGCTTGCGGCTGTCCTGCAGCTGAACGTAGGCGAGGCCCACCGCGCAAAGAATGGCGAATACGGCGGAAATCGCCAACGCCGCCAGGGCACCCGCGCCAAGACCGGTCTGTGACGACAGCTTGCCCTGCAGGTCTTCCAGCGCGCGACGCAGCGGCTCGCTGTCGGCAATGATCGCGGACTGCGCTTCGCGCGCGGACACCAGGCCCTGCAGGTTGCCCAGAATGGCGCCGGCCTGCGTACGGGTCTGTTCGTACAGCTTCATCAGCGCATCCAGGCGCTCGCGGGTCTGCTCGTCCTTGGAGCCGGCCAGGCGCAGCTCGGGGCTGCCGTCCAGCAGGCCCTGCGCGATTTCCTTGAACGAGTTCAGGTCCTTGCCCAGCAGGAACACCGCTTCGGGCGACACGCCTTCCATCGTGAGGAATTCGTTGGCGGACTTACCGATGCGCTGCGTCAACATCACGAGCTGGCCGGCGGCGGAAATTTCGGCCGGCGGCGCGTTCTGCTGCAGCTTGAGCGACGACACAGTTTCGGCGATTTCAAGCAGGTCGGACGACTGGCGGTTGATGGTGCGAAGGGCGTTGCCCACCTGCGTGAGGATTCGCTGCTGGCCCATCACGGTCGACGCGTTCTTTTCGGCGCGCTCCATCAGCGGGTTGATCTTGCTCACGTCTTCCTGGTATTCGGCTGCGACCGGCTGCAGGCGCAACTGGTCGTCGCCCGCGGCCAGGCCGCGCACCGTCTTGGCCAGCACGTCGGCGCTTTCCTTCACGTCCGGGAAGGCCTGGGCCGAGCCCACCAGGGCCTGCGACACCGATTTGGCAAGGCGCTGCGACTGCATCAGCGACTGGCCGGTACCGGCCACCTGCTGGGCGACGCGGTCCGCCTGGTTCAGCGCGAACACCGTGACGGCACCCAGCACGACCAGCGCGAAGGCCAGCAAGATGAACAGGATGCGCTGGTGCTGGACAATCGTGCGCCGCCCAAGCAGCGGCACCGACACGAGCTCGGCCTCGTCGGCCTGCGGGGCCAGCAGCTCGTCCTCGGCCGCCATGCGGCTGGCGGGCGCTTCCTCGGCGCTGTCCTGCACTGGCGCCATGGCCATCGCGGAGGGTTGCGCGTCCATGGCGCCGGTGGCCATCGGGTCCATGGACCCGTCGGGCATCGCCAGGCTCAGGTCGGCCTCCGATTCGGCGGGTTTCTTCTTGGAGAACAGCTTTTTGAGGTGGTCAACGACGGACATGGTTGCAGCCTTCCGGGAAAACTTGGGGGGCGCTCTCAGGCGCTGATGCTCAGGAATTGGGGTTGTTGCGACAGCGCCTGCAGGTTGATCTCCTGCCAGTGCGCGCCTTGGGCATCGGTGTAGCCGCTGCCGAAAAATTCAGGGGAGCCGTCAGGCGGATCGCTGGACGCGGTGAAGGCATCGGGGCTGCGCAGGCCAGCCAGGCGGTCAATGAGCAGTGCGCAGTTGATGTCCAGCAGCGCGTTCAACGCGATCAGCCGTGATTCGCTGCGCGCGGCGTCCGAACGCGCCGCCGGCATGCCGCCCGCGATGAAGCTGGCCATGTCCACCACGCCATACAGGCCGCCGCGCAGGTTGGCGACACCCAGGAACCATGCCTGGGTGTAGGGCACGGGCTGCGGCACCGCCCAGGGAAAGATTTCGCCGGACTGGCTGAGCGGGAAAAGATACTTGCGCCCCGCGGCTTCCACCGCGAGCCATGAAGCGGCCACGCCTTCGGTGCGCGCAGCCTGCAACCGGCTGGCCAGCCGGCTTTGCAGTTCACGAAGTGCTTCCCGGTTGGCCATGCTGGATCAGCTCAGGGCCTTGATCTTGGCCATCAGCTCGGCCGCGTCCACCGGCTTGGTGATGTAGTCGCGTGCGCCCTGGCGCATGCCCCAGACGCGGTCGGTTTCCTGGTTCTTGCTGGTGCACATGATGATGGGCACGTCCGCGAAGTTCGGGTCGCGCGTGATGGCGCGGGTGAGCTGAAAGCCGTTCTGGCCCGGCATCACCACGTCCATGAGGATCAGGTCGGGCTTTTCCTCGCCGAGCCGGCGGAAGGCGTCCTCGGCATTCTCGGCGGTCCTGACCGTAAAGCCGTTCTTCTGCAGCAGGTCGGTCATGAACATGAGTTCGGTCTTGGAATCATCAACGACCAGGACTTTCTGGATCGGCATCAGGCTGCTCCTTGTTGTACGGCGCCGAACTGCTGAACGGTCTGCAGCAGCTGGTCTTTGGTAAAGGGTTTGGTGAGGTAGTCCTGCGAGCCGACCATGCGGCCGCGGGCCTTGTCGAAAACACCGTCCTTGGACGACAGCATGACCACGGGAACGGAAGCGAACTTCGCGTTGCGCTTGATGATCGCGCAGGTCTGGTAGCCGTCCAGGCGCGGCATGAGGATGTCGCAGAAGATCAGGTTGGGCAGATAGTCGTTGACCTTGGCCAGCGCGTCGAATCCATCCTCGGCCAGCATCACTTCATGGCCGCCCTGCTTGAGAAATATCTCGGCACTGCGGCGGATGGTGTTGCTGTCGTCAATCACCAGGACCTTGAAGCCGGATCCACTTGTGCTCACTTGACGCTGCTCCTCATGCTTTCAACGACGCCAGCGCAAGCCATCAGACCGCGCCACCCCTCCGACTCAAATCTGGACCATCTCAAAGTCTTCCTTGCGGGCCCCGCATTCGGGGCAGGTCCAGTTCATCGGCACGTCGGCCCAGGCAGTGCCAGGGGCGATGCCGTGATCAGGGGCTCCGGCGGCTTCATCGTAGATCCACCCGCAGATCAGACACATCCAGGTTTTAGGTTCAGTCACAGCTTAAAGGGCCTTCGCATAGAATGCAACGATTGTATCGAGGCACTGCGACACAGCCGCGCGCAAGCCGCCGCACACTGCTGATTCAGGCCTATGACAAACCCCAATTCCCCCGCGATTTCCAGCGCTGCCGATGAGGGCGAAGGCGATGACGACAGCCCCGCCTGCGTGATGGTGTTCAACGCCGGCGACGCCAGCGGCGCCGGTGGCCTGGCCAGCGACGTGACCGCGATCGCGTCTGTCGGCGCGCATGCGCTGCCGGTGGTGACCGGCGCCTACGCACGCGATACGGCCGAGATCTTTGACCATTTCTCCTTCGACGAAGAGGCCGTGGCCGAACAGGCGCGCGCCATCCTTGAAGACGTGCCGGTGCAGGTCATCAAGGTCGGCTTCGCCGGCAACCCCGAGGTGCTGTCGGCCATCGCCGAGATCGCATCCGACTATGCCGACGTGCCGCTGGTCGCCTACATGCCGAACCTGTCGTGGTGGGAAGAAACACAGATCGATTTGTATCTGGACGCATTCCGCGAACTGTTGCTGCCGCAAACCACCGTGTTGGTAGGAAACCACAGCACACTGTGGCGATGGCTGTTGCCCGAGTGGGGCAGCGACCGCAGTCCCACTGCGCGCGACATTGCCAAGGCCGCATCGGAGTTCGGCGTGCCCTACACACTTGTAACGGGCATCCCCCTGCCGGACCAGTTCATCGACAACGTGCTGGCCTCGCCCCAGACCGTGTTGTGCAGCGAGCGCTTCGAGCGCTTCGACGCCGTGTTCTCCGGCGCCGGCGACACGCTGTCCGCCGCCCTGGCCGCGCTGATCGCCAGCGGCAGCGACCTGGCCGCCGCCGCGACCGAAGCGCTGAGCTATCTGGACCGCTGCCTGGACGGCGGCTTTCGCCCCGGCATGGGCAATGTTGTTCCTGACCGGCTGTTCTGGGCCCAGCCCGAGACCGACGACGAAGACGATGAAGCCAGCGACGGCCACGACAGCCTGGCCGCATTCGACCTTCCCCCGCCCGACACCCGGCACTGAATCATGGACCTGAACGACACCCTGTTTGAACGCGCCCGCCGCAGCATCCCCGGCGGCGTGAATTCGCCCGTCCGCGCCTTCAAGGCCGTGGGCGGCACACCGCGCTTCGTGCAGCGGGCCGAAGGCGCGTACTTCTGGGACGCCAACGGCAAGCGCCACATCGACTACATCGGCTCATGGGGCCCGATGATCCTGGGCCATGGCCACCCGGCGGTGCTCGACGCCGTGCAGAAGGCCGCTGTGGACGGCTTCTCGTTCGGCGCACCGACCGAACGCGAGGTCGAGCTGGCCGAGGAAATCCTGTCGCTCGTGCCGTCCATGGACATGGTGCGGCTCGTCAGCTCCGGCACCGAAGCCGCGATGAGCGCGATCCGCCTGGCGCGCGGCGCAACGGGCCGCAGCAAGCTCATCAAGTTCGAAGGCTGCTACCACGGCCATGCCGACGCGCTGCTGGTCAAGGCCGGCTCGGGCCTGGCGACGTTCGGCAACCCCACCAGCGCCGGTGTCCCGCCCGAGGTCGTGCAGCACACGCTGGTCCTCGAATACAACAACCTCACGCAACTCGAAGAAGCCTTTGCGCTGCACGGCGCCGACCTCGCCTGCCTGATGATCGAGCCGATCGCCGGCAACATGAACTTCGTGCGTGCCAGCGTGCCGTTCATGCGACGTTGCCGCGAACTGTGCTCACAGCATGGGGCGCTGCTGGTGTTCGACGAAGTCATGACAGGGTTCCGCGTGGCGCTGGGCAGCGCACAAAGCGTCTACGCCAAATCGATCCTCGGCTTCAAGCCCGATCTGACCGTGATGGGCAAGGTGATCGGCGGCGGCATGCCGCTGGCGGCATTCGGCGGTCCGCGCGCGATCATGGAGCATCTGGCACCGCTGGGCCCGGTCTACCAGGCCGGCACGCTGTCGGGCAACCCGGTGGCCACCGCGTGCGGCCTGGCAACGCTGCGCGAAATCCGCAAGCCCGGTTTCTTCGAGGCGCTGTCGGTCAAGACACGCTCGCTCGTCGATGGACTGACGCAGGCAGCGAAAGCCGAAGGCGTGGCCTTCAGCGCCGACTGCGAAGGCGGCATGTTCGGCTTCTTCCTGCTGGACACGCTGCCGCAGAACTACCCCGCTGTCATGAAGAGTGACGGCGCGAAGTTCAACACGCTGTTCCACGGCCTGCTGGATCGCGGCATCTACATCGCACCGGCGCTCTACGAAGCCGGCTTTGTCAGCGCAGCGCACAGCGACGCCGATATTGCGCAGACCGTCGCGGCGGCGCGCGACGTGTTCAAGTCGCTGGCTTAGTGCCGGAAGTGGCGCACGCCACTGAACACCATGGCAACCCCGCGCTCATCGGCAGCATCGATCACTTCCTGATCGCGCATCGACCCCCCCGGCTGGATCACGCAGGTGGCCCCCGCATCCACAACCACATCCAGCCCGTCACGGAACGGGAAGAACGCGTCGCTAGCCACCGCCGTGCCCGCCAGCGTCAGGTTGGCATGCCCCGCCTTGATGCTGGCGATGCGCGCCGAATCCAGCCGGCTCATCTGCCCCGCGCCCACGCCCATGGTCATGCCGCCCTTGCAGAAGACGATGGCGTTGGACTTCACGTACTTGGCGACCTTCCAGGCGAACAGCAGGTCCTGCAGTTCCTCGGGCGTCGGTGATTTCTTCGTCACGACCTTGAGGTCGGCCAGCGTCAGCTCCTTGTTGTCGGCCGTCTGCATCAGCAGGCCCGAGCCCACGCGCTTGACGTCCATCAGATTGCGGCCGTTGTCCCAGTCGGTCTTGCCGCCGGGCGGCAGGTCGATCTGCAGGATACGCACGTTGACCTTGGACTTGAACACCTCCAGCGCCTCGGCCGTGAAGGCGGGCGCCATCAGCACCTCGACAAACTGCTTGCTGATGGCCTGCGCCGCGGCGCCGTCCAGCGTGCGGTTCAGCGCAATGATGCCGCCGAAGGCCGACGTGGGGTCGGTCTTGAACGCCTTGGAATAAGCCTCCAGCGCGTCGGCGCCCACGGCCACGCCGCAGGGGTTGGCGTGCTTGACGATCACACACGCCGGCACGTCAAAGCTCTTGACGCATTCCCACGCCGCGTCGGCGTCGGCGATGTTGTTGTAGCTCAGCTCCTTGCCCTGCAGTTGCTTCGCGGTCACGAGCGAGCCGGGCGCCGGGTACAGGTCGCGGTAGAACGCGGCCTGCTGGTGCGGGTTCTCGCCGTAGCGCAGGTCCTGCAGCTTGACGAAGCGGCCGTTGGACTGCGCCGGGAACAGTGCGTGGCTGCCGTCGTCCTGGATGCGCGACAGGTAGTCGCTGATGGCGGCGTCGTAGTTGCTGATGCGGTTGAAGGCCGCCACCGACAGCGCGAACTTGGTCTTGTCGCTGAGCTTACCGGCGGTCTTGAGTTCGTCGATCACGACGGCGTACTGCGACGCGTCGGTCAGCACGCCCACGTCCTTCCAGTTCTTGGCGGCGCTGCGCACCATGGCCGGGCCGCCGATGTCGATGTTCTCGATCGCGTCCTCCAGCGTGCAGCCGGCCTTGGCCACCGTGGCCTCGAACGGGTACAGGTTGACGACCAGCAGGTCGATGGTGTCGATGCCGTGCTGCTGCAGCGCCTTCATGTGCTCGGGCAGGTCGCGGCGCGCCAGCAGGCCGCCATGCACCTTGGGGTGCAGCGTCTTCACGCGTCCGTCCAGCATTTCGGGAAAGCCGGTGACTTCGGCGACCTCGGTCACGGGCAGGCCCTGGTCGGCCAGCAGCTTCGCCGTGCCGCCGGTGGACAGCAGCTTGATGCCGGCCGCGTGCAGCGCCTGCGCCAGTTCGACGATGCCGGTTTTGTCGGAGACAGAAATGAGTGCGTTCATGGATGCAAGGGTTCCCTTATTTCAACAACTTGTGTTCGACCAGCTTCTTGCGCAGCGTGTTGCGGTTCAGGCCCAGCCACTCGGCGGCCTTGGACTGGTTCTGGTCGGCCTTGGCCATGACCGTTTCGAGCAAAGGCTTTTCCACCACCTTCACCATCATGTCGTACAGCCCGTCGGGCTCGGTGCCGCGCAGGTCCTTGAAGTAGCCCTCCAGGCTGGCGCGCACGCACTCCTCGATCTGTTTTTTGCTCATGCGGTTGCTTCCACCGTTTGTTCTTCGTCGTCCTGCGGCGCAGGTGCGCCTCCTGCCGGCATGCGGTCCATGACCGCGCCCAGCCCCTCGAAATAGTCGGACACCGCGCGCCATTGCGCCGCGCTGTCCGTGAGCCCGTTCATGCGCTCGCGAAACGCCTCGCCCCCGGGCAGCGCGCGCACATACCAGCCGATGTGCTTGCGCGCGCTGCGCACGCCGGTGAACTCACCGTACAGCGCGTAGTGGTCCTGCAGATGGTCCAGCAGCAGGCGGCGTACCTCGGCCACCAGCGGCGGGGCCAGCTCGGCGCCCGTGGCCAGGAAATGCGCCACTTCGCGAAAGATCCAGGGCCGGCCCTGCGCCGCGCGGCCGATCATCACGGCATCGGCGCCAGTCTGCGCCAGCACGTCACGCGCCTTCTGCGGCGACGTGATGTCGCCGTTGGCCACCACGGGCACGCGCACGGCAGCCTTCACCGCGGCGATCGTGTCGTATTCGGCTTGGCCCTTGTAGCCCTGCTCGCGCGTGCGGCCGTGCACCGTCAGCATCTGGATGCCGGCCGATTCAAATGCACGCGCCAGCGTCACGGCATTGCGGTGGGCCTGGCACCAGCCGGTGCGCATCTTGAGCGTGACCGGCACGCCACGCGGCGCGCAGGCAGCCACGACGGCTTCGGCGATCTGCAGCGCCAGCGCCTCGTCCTGCATGAGCGCGGAGCCGGCCCACTTGTTGCAGACCTTCTTGGCGGGGCAGCCCATGTTGATGTCGATGATCTGCGCGCCACGGTCAACGTTGTACGCAGCGGCCTCGGCCATCATGGCCGCGTCGGTGCCGGCGATCTGCACGGCGATCGGCCCCGGCTCGCCAGCGTGGTCGGCCCGGCGGGACGTCTTGAGGCTGTTCCACAGCTCGCGACGCGAGGTGACCATCTCGCTGACCGCATAGCCCGCGCCGAGCGACTTGCACAGCTGGCGGAACGGGCGGTCCGTGACCCCGGCCATCGGCGCGGCGAACACGTTGTTCGCCAGGGTGTAGGGGCCTATGTTCATGGGGGAAGGGAAAGCGTGGCTGCCGAAAAAAGAGGCACGATTGTAGCTGCCCAAAATTTCAGCAATTGAAATGCGGATGACGGGTTTGCGATACTCCCGTTCCGATGGAAGCGTGGCTTGACTCCCTGCTGAACCTGCTGGCGTTGCCGGAATATGGCCTGAGCACGGTATTTGTCATTTCATTCGTCTCGGCCACGCTGCTGCCATTGGGGTCCGAGCCGGCGGTGTTCGCGCTCATCAAGCTCAATCCCCACCTCTTCTGGCCCGCGATTCTGGTCGCAACGGCCGGCAACACCCTGGGCGGCGCGGTGGACTGGTGGATGGGCTACGGCGCCCACAAGGTGGTGGACAAGTACCGCCACTCACCCACCCACGTGCGCGCCCTGGCCTGGCTGGAGCGGCTGGGGCCGCCGGCCTGCCTGCTGTCATGGCTGCCCGTGGTGGGCGACCCGCTGTGCGCGGTGGCCGGCTGGCTCAGGCTGCCGTTCTGGCCCTGCGTGAGCTACATGATGGCCGGCAAGTTCCTGCGGTACCTGACGATGACCGGCGTGCTGATCTACTTCTGGCCGACCTGAGCACGTGCGTCAGACATTGAACAGGAAGTTCAGCACGTCGCCATCCTTCACGACGTATTCCTTGCCTTCGCTGCGCATCTTGCCCGCGTCCTTGGCGCCGGCTTCGCCCTTGTACTGGATGTAGTCGTCAAAGGCGATCGTCTGTGCGCGGATGAAGCCGCGCTCGAAGTCAGTGTGGATCACGCCGGCCGCTTGCGGCGCCGTGTCGCCGATGTGGATGGTCCAGGCGCGCACTTCCTTCACGCCCGCGGTGAAGTAGGTCTGCAGCCCCAGCAGCTTGAAGCCCGCGCGGATCAGCCGGTTCAGGCCCGGCTCTTCCTGGCCGATCTCGGACAGGAACATCTGCTTGTCCTCGTCGCTCATGTCGGCCATCTCGGCTTCCATCTTGGCGCAGATGGCCACCACGGGTGCGTTCTGCCTGGCGGCGTACTCCCGCAGGCGGTCCAGGTACGGGTTGTTGTCAAAGCCGTCCTCGGACACGTTGCCCACGAACATCGCGGGCTTGGCCGTGATGAGGAACAACGGCTTGACCAGCGCCTTTTCCTCGGCCGTGAGCTCCAGCGTGCGCACCGGCTTGCCCTGGTCCAGCACGGCCTGGATCTTGGTCAACACCTGCACGAGCTTGGTGGCTTCCTTGTCGTTGCCGGATTTGGCCGCCTTGGTGTAGCGCTGCAGGCTCTTTTCTACCGTGGACAGGTCGGCCAGGCACAGCTCGGTCTGGATGACCTCGATGTCGGCGATCGGGTCCACCTTGCCGGCCACGTGGATGACGTTTTCATCGTCAAAGCAACGCACCACGTTCACCGTGGCATCGGTTTCGCGGATGTGCGCAAGGAACTGGTTGCCCAGGCCTTCGCCCTGGCTCGCGCCGGCCACCAGGCCGGCAATGTCCACGAACTCGACGATGGCCGGCACGATGCGTTCGGGCTTGACGATGTCCGCGAGTTGCGCGAGCCTTGGGTCCGGCAGTTCGACAATGCCGACGTTGGGTTCAATCGTGCAGAAAGGGTAGTTTTCGGCGGCGATTCCGGCCTTGGTCAATGCGTTGAACAAGGTGGATTTCCCGACGTTGGGCAGGCCTACAATGCCGCACTTCAAGCTCATGACAGTCCCCGAAAAACAAGCCGGCAAGTGTATGCGATGCGTCGTCCGGGGGCTGGGCGTGCTGGGCTGGGCGCTGGCGGTGTGCCTGTCGGTCCTGGCCCCGGTGCAGGGGGCCCGGGCACAGCCCGGACGCCCGCCAGTGATCACGCTGAACGAGCTGGTCACCACGCTGCCGGCCGAAGAAGCCGGCCTGTTCTGGATGGACAGCGCCGGAACCGCCACGATCGAGCAGGTGTCGCAGCCTGCCGCCGCGTCCCGTTTTGCCCCCATGCAGAACAACCACATCTATTCCGCCGGGGAAGCCGGCGCGCTGTGGCTGTATTTCCGCGTGGCGACCGATCGCACCTCAGGCCAGACCTGGATGCTGGAATTTCCCATGCCGGTACTGGACCTGGCAACGGTGTACGTGCAGGATGCCAGGGGACAGTGGCAGATGCAGTCGGCCGGTGACACGCTGGCCGTGAACACCTGGCCGGAGGCGGGCCGCTACCCGAGCTTCCGGCTCAACCTGGCGCCGGGTCAACCTCGCGATGTGTACGTGCGGGTACGCCATACGACGGCCATCAGCCTTCCGATCCGGTTCACCAGCCAGGCCACACACGAACAGCGCATCCAGATCGAGTACATGGCGTTGGGCATGGCGTTCGGTGCACTGCTGCTGCTGATCGCCGCCTGCGTGGCCCAAGCCTGGGTGTACCGCGACCGCATCTACGCCTGGTATTCGCTGTACGCGGGCGTCATGACGCTGGCCGTAGCCGCGTACACAGGCGTCGCCGGCCACCTGCTGTGGCCCGGCTGGGGCCAGTGGACCGATGCGTCGCAGGGGGTGCTGGCGCTTCTGGCCGGTGCGGCGGCGCTGCTGTTCGTACGCCAGCTCACCGGCACGCCCGCCCGTTTTCGCTGGCTGGACCGTGCCATCTACGTGTCGGGTCTGGCCGGGGTGGGCATGGCCGGCATTTTTCTGCTGCTCAGCAAGCCGGTGGCCCTGGCAATGGTGGGCGGCTACGTCGGCTATGCGGCCGTGGCCAACACCTGGATCGCCTGGCTGTCCTGGCGCCGCGGCGACGTGGTGGGCCTGTGGGTGCTGGGCGCCTACCTGCCGCTGACGCTGGCGGTGCTGATGGCGGTGCTGCGCATCTTCGGGCTGCTGCCCACGTCGTTCGGCACGCAGTACGCCGTGGTGCTGGGCATCGCGCTGGAGGTGCCGCTGCTGCTGGTGGCCCTGAGCATCCGTTCGCGCGAGCGCCACGGCGCGCAAATCCGCGAACAGGCGCTGTCCAGCCAGGACGCGCTCACGGGTCTGCTGGCGGCTCACCTGTTCCACGACCGGTTGCGCCAGGTCGTCTCGCGCTACCGGCGGGACCGCCACTCGGCCGCCGTGGTGTATATCGACCTGGTCAACTACACGCGCATCAAGAACTACCACGGCGCGTCGATCGCCGAACAGAGCCTACTGCGCAGCGTGATCAAGCTGCGCCGGCTGCTGCGCGACGTGGACACTGTCAGCCGCGTGGGCGAGGCACGCTTCGGCCTGGTCCTGGAGGGCGTGACCTCGCGCGCTTCCGTCACGGACCGCGCCGCGCGCCTGATCGCCGCGGGCCTGATGCCGCTGAAGGGCCTGAAGCCTGAAGTGACGCTGCAGTTCCACATTGCCGCCGTGCTGCTGGACGAACGCTGCGTGGACGCGCCCGAGCTGGCGGCCGCGCTGTCCGACCTGCTCA
>JAYRLC010000036.1:0-38673 GCA_041905405.1 Ramlibacter sp.
GGTGCAGTTGCCAGCGGGGCGCAGGCCGTCGTGGCTGCCGCCAGCGCGAGTACCGGCAGCAGCCGGCGGCGAAGAAATCGGATCATGCTTGTCTCCTTGGTCATCCGCACGATAGGCGCGGCGTGACCTCGCGTCAAATATACTGAATCGATACTTTTGATACGTTAAACATATGGAGTTGCGTCACCTGCGCTACTTTCTGGCCGTGGCCCAGGCGGGCCACATGACGCGCGCGGCCGAGACGCTGGGCATCCAGCAGCCGCCGCTGAGCCAGCAGATCAAGGCCCTGGAAAAAGAGCTTGGGGTGGCGCTGTTCCAGCGCCACCCCAAGGGCGTGACGCTGACCGAGGCGGGCCGCCAGTTCCAGACCGAGGCGCAGCGCGTGATCGACGGCGTGGCCGCCATGACCCAGCGCATGGCGCGCGTGGCGCGCGGCGAGCTGGGCCAGCTCAACATCGGCTTTACCAGTTCGGCCGCCGCGCATGCGTTCACGCCGCAGGCGCTGCGTGAATGCCGGCGCGCGCAGCCCGGCATCACGCTCGCGCTGAGCGAGGACAACGCCGCCGGCATCACCGAAGCGGTGGCGGCGCAGCGGCTGCACTGCGGACTGATCCGCGTGCCCGTGGCGCGCCCGCCGGGCCTGGTGTTCGAGCCCCTGCTGCGCGAGCCGGTCGTGGTGGCGCTGCCCGTGGATCACGCGATCGCGCGCCGCAAGGCGGCGCGCGGCACGCCGGTGGCGTTGACCGAGCTGCGCAACGAGCCGTTCATCCTGGTGCGCCGGCCCGGCGCGCCGGGCCTGTATGCCAACCTGCTGGCCCTGTGCGAAGCGCAGGGCATCCGTCCCCTGGTCGCGGCCGAGGTGGGCCGCATGGGCACCAGTCTGAACCTGGTGGCCGCCGGCGCGGGGGTGTCGGTCGTGCCCGCGTCCATGCAGGGCCAGCATGCGAGCGCCATCGTGTACCTGCCGCTGCGCGAAAGCGCGCGGCTGGACGCGCCGCTGACGTTGGTGTACCGCGAAGCCGATACCCAGGGGCCGGTCGGGCATTTCATGGCCATCGCGCGCAAGACAGCGGGCCGCCTGGCGCGCGGCAAGGGGCGCCCGGCCGGGGCCGCCGCATGAGGCGCCGCACGCTGCTGGCGTCGCTGCCCGTTGCCATGGGGGCGGCAAGCGCCGCGGCGCAGCCGCGCTGGCCCACGCAGCCGTTGCGCCTGATCGTCGTGTACCCGCCCGGCGGGCTGAGCGACGGCATGGCGCGCCTGCTGGCCGAACGGCTGCAGGCGCAGCTGGGCGTGGCGGTGCGCGTGGACAACCGCGCGGGTGGCGGCGGCAGCGTGGGCCTGCAGGCGCTGGCGCGGGCCGCGCCTGATGGTCACACGCTCGCGTATTCGGCGGTGAGCCCGCTCACGCTGCGTCCGCACCTGCAGGCTGACGGCACGGGCGTCGACCCCTTGCGGGGCATTGCGCCCGTGGCGGGCGTGATGTTCACGCCGGTGCTGGTGGTGGGCACGCCGGCCTTCACGGGGCGTGACTTCGCCGCCTTGCTGGCGCAGGCGCGTGCAAGGCCCGGCGCGTTGCGCTGGGCGACTTCGGGCATCGCCACCGCCGGCCATCTGGTGCTGGAGCAGGTGCAGGCCGGCGCGGGCGTGCGCGTGACCCACGTGCCGTACAAGGGTGGCGGCCAGCAGCTCAACGACGCGCTGGCCGGCCAGTTCGAGCTGCTGTCCACCAACGTCGCGGCGGCGCAGCTGCAGCACGTGGCGGCGGGTCGCTTCACGCCGCTGGCCGTGGGCGCGCCGCAGCGGCTGGACGTGTTGCCCCAGGTGCCCACGTTCGCCGAGCTGGACCTGGCGCAGGCCAACGTGTCGTCGCTGTTCGGCCTGTACGCGCCACCGGGCACACCGCCCGCGCTGCTGGACCGCCTGAACGCGGAAACCAACCGCGCCCTGGCCGAACCGTCGGTGCGCGAGCGCATCGTGGCGTCGGACAACCTGCCCGCGGGCGGCAGCCGCGCCGGCTTTGCGCGGCGGATCGATGAGGAGTGGATGGCGAATCGCGTGTTGCGATCGTCCGGGATTCGGCTCGAGTAGTTTTCCTTGAGTCCTGATGGGGTTGCTTTGTATCGCTCGCTGCTTTGCGTCGGGCGGCAGCCGGCGGTGGCGCACCAACAATGTCACTGCAAAGCCACGTGGGCGGTGTGCGGGGCTGGGGGCGCCTCTGTGACGCCGAGCAGCGCAAGGGTGAGTGTCGGCGCGCGCAGCGCGCTTCGTGCTCTGACTCACCGCAGCTGTTTGAACGGAGCGCGTAGCGCGCAGTGAGTTCTGTGGTGCGACCGATCCCTGAGCAGCGCAGGGAAGTCGCCGAAGGCGACCGTCACAGTGAAGCCCCCAGCCCCGCACACCGCCCACGTGGCTTTGCCGCGCGGTGTCACGCGTGAATCAGTGCGAAGTTCAAAAAATTAATAAGTATGCGTATGATATGAAAAAGGAGACACGCCACATGAACGCACCCGAGACCCTGTCGCGCTGGAACACGCCCGGCTCCAGCCGCGTGCCTTTCTGGGCCTACACGGACGCGCAGCTGTACCAGCGCGAGCTGGAGAAAATCTTCTACGGCAACCACTGGTGCTACGTGGGCCTGGCCGTGGAGATTCCCAACACGGGCGACTTCAAGCTGAGCTTTGTGGGCGAACGCCAGGTCATCATGGTGCGTGATCGCGTCGCGCCGAAAGACCGCGACACCGACCATGGCATCCGCGTGGTGGAAAACCGCTGCGCCCACCGCGGCGTGCGCTTCTGCCAGCAGCCACACGGCAATGCGCGCAGCTTTGTCTGCCCCTACCACCAGTGGACCTACAAGCTCAACGGCGAACTGGCCGGCCTGCCGTTCAAGGACGGCGTGAAAGACGGCGAGTGCGTGAACGGGGGCATGCCGGCCGGCTTCGACCTGAAGGCCAACGGCCTCACGAAGCTGCGGGTGGCCGTGCTGCACGGCCTGGTGTTCGCGACCTTCAGCGACGACACCGAGCCGCTGGCGGACTACCTGGGCCCCGACGTCATGCCCTGGCTGGACCGCATCTTCAAGGGGCGCCAGCTGACCCTGCTGGGCTACAACCGCCAGCGCATCCCGGGCAACTGGAAGCTCATGATGGAAAACATCAAGGACCCCTACCACCCGGGCCTGCTTCACACCTGGTTCGTCACCTTCGGGCTGTGGCGCGCCGACCAGAAGAGCCGCATGGTGATGGACGCGCACGGCCGGCACGCCGTGATGATCTCCCGCCGGAACCCGGACGCCCCTGCGGTAGCGGATGCGGGCCAGAACAAGGCGGTGACCGAAGGCGTCACGAGCTTCAAGGCCAACATGACGCTGAACGACGCGCGCCTGCTGGACGTGGTGCCCGAGCCCTGGTGGAAGATCCCGGACCCGTCCCATCCCGGCCAGGACATCATGCCCACCGTCACAATGATCACGCTGTTTCCCAGCCTGATCATCCAGCAGCAGGTGAACTCGCTGAGCACGCGCCACATCGTCCCGCGCGGCGAAGGCGGGTTCGACTTCGTGTGGACGCATTTCGGCTTTGCCGACGACACGCCCGAGATGACGCAGCGCCGCCTGCGCCAGGCCAACCTGTTCGGCCCCGCGGGTTTCGTGAGCGCCGACGACGGCGAGGTGATCGAGTTCAGCCAGGACGGCTTCCGCCAGTGGGGCGACGCGGGCAGCACGCTCTGCGAGCTTGGCGGCACCGGGACGGAGATGACCGAGCACATGGTCACCGAGACCCTGATCCGGTCCATGTACGCCTACTGGAAGAAAGTCATGGCCGTATGAACGCGCAAACCGACTGGCAGCTTCACGCCGAAATCAACCGGCTGAATGCGGACTACGCCGCCGCGCTGGATGAAAAGCGGTTCGACGACTGGCCCGAGTTCTTCGTGGACGATGCGAGCTACATCGTTCAGGCGCGGGAGAACTTTGACCGGGGGCTGCCCCTGGCGCTGATCGCGCTGGAAAGCAAGGGCATGATGAAAGACCGCGTGTATGGCGTGACCCAGACGATCTACCACGGGCCCTACTACACGCGTCACGTCATTGGCCCGGTGCGCGTGCTGGACGCGCAGGACGGCCGCATCAGCGCGCAGGCAAGCTACGCCGTCTACCGCACCAAGCCCGGCGCCACCACCGAGGTCTACAACGTAGGCCGCTACATCGACACCATCGTGCGCAGCAGCGCCGGCCTGCGTTTCGCAAGCCGGCGCTGTGTGTACGACAGCGAGATGGTGCTCAACTCGCTGATCTACCCGGTCTGAACCGGGTCGCAGGGGAAGGGCTTAGCGGCCCTGGTCCTTGCGCTTGCCGTACTCATTGCCGATCAGGCCGCCGACGGCAGCGCCGCCGATGGTGGCGGCGGTGCCGCCCAGGGCGCTACCCACCACGCCGCCGGCTACGGCGCCGACGCCGGTACCGATTTGCGCGTTCGTCGGGTTGGACGAGCAGCCCGTCAGGGCGATCAGGGAAGCGGCAGCGGCCGCGATCATCAGTTTCGTCTTCATCTTGTTCACCTCGTTTGATAAGTTGCAGGCCTTCAAGGGACTGAACCGGATGCGCGGCCTGTGGGTGAACTGTAGGGTCGCGGCCCCGCGCGAACTGTAGGAAAAGTCCGCCGCGCCGCGTCGGCGCGGCCCCTTTCGCGGATGGGGCTTTTTCAGACCGTGCGGTTGCGCGCCAGTGGCGGGTTGGCTGCGAAATAGCGGCGGATGCCCTGCATCAGCGCGTCGGCCAGCTGGTCCTGGTACTCGTCGCTTTTCAGGCGCGCCTCTTCGTCGGGGTTGCTGATGAACGCGGTTTCCACCAGCACGCTGGGGATGTCCGGCGCCTTCAGCACCGCGAAGCCGGCCTGTTCCACGCGCGGCTTGTGCAGCTTGCCGACCTTGCCCATTTCGCCCAGCAGCGCGCTGCCCAGCTTGAGGCTGTCGTTGATCTGCGCGGTGGTGCTCATGTCCAGCAGCGCGCGCTGCACCTGGGCGTCTTTTGCGCGCGCGTTGATGCCGCCCACCGCGTCGGCGGCGTTTTCCTTGTCGGCCAGCCAGCGCGCCGCCGAGCTGGACGCGCCGCGCTCGCTTAACGCGAACACGCTGCCGCCTTGCGGCCGGGGCGTGAAGAACGCGTCGGCATGGATGCTCATGAACAGGTCGGCCTGCACGCGCCGGGCCTTTTGCACCCGCACATGCAGCGGCACGAAGAAGTCGGCGTCCCGCGTGAGGAAGGCGCGCATGGGGTTGCCGTTGATCGTGGTGGCGTTGATGCGCTCGCGTAGCCGGTGGGCGATCTGCAGCACCACGTCTTTTTCGCGCGTGCCGCCGGGACCAACGGCGCCGGGATCTTCGCCGCCGTGGCCGGGGTCCAGCGCCACGATGATGAGACGCTCGGTGCGCGCATCCGCGGTGGTGCCCGCGCCTGTCGGGGCAGGGGCCGGGCTGGGGGCGGGCGCTGCGGGGCCGGCGGCGGGCCGGGCCGGGGCGCGCGCGGCGTGCTGCGCGATCAGGTCGCCCAGCGGGTCGGGGGCGGGCGGCTGCGACAGCGTGGTGGACGGCATGAGCGAGGGCCGGGGCGTGGGCGATGCACCGTCACGCAGCCGCTCGGCGATCAGCGCGGCCAGCGGGTCGGCGGCCTGGGCGGGGTACAGGTCCAGTACCAGCCGGTGCTGGTAGGCCGCCACCGGCGGCAGGTTGAACACCTGCGGTAGCACCGGCTGCTTCAGGTCCAGCACCAGCCGCACCACGCCCGGCGCGTTCTGGCCGGCGCGGATGCCGCTGATGTAGGGGTCGTCGGCCTTGACCTGCGCCACCAGCTCGCGCAGCGCGGGGTTCAGATCGATGCCTTCGATGTCCACCGCCAGCCGCGGCGGGCTCGCCACGAAAAGCTGTCTGGTGCTGAGCTGTCCGTCCGATTCGATGGTCACGCGCGAATAGTCGGGCGCGGGCCAGATGCGCACCGCGAGGATGGTGGCGCCGCGCGCAATATGGGCGCGGCCCAGCAGCAGCACCAACGCGCCGGCCTGCAGCAGCGCGCGGCGTGGGGGCAGGGCGGGGCCGCGCGCGCTCATGCGCCGGCGTCCTTCAGCAGCGCCAGGCCGGTCGGGGTGGGCGCGGTGAGCGTGACCGTGCGGGTGTCATCGGGCTGCACGGCGAGCGTGACCACCAGGTCGGCCACGGGCAGCACGGCGGCTGCGTTCTGCGGCCACTCGGCCAGCTTCAGCCCGGGGCTGGCGAACAGGTCGCGAAAGCCCGCGTCTTCCCATTCGCGCGGGTCGGTGAAGCGGTAGAAGTCGAAGTGCCAGATGTTCAGGCCCGGCAGCTCGTGGGGTTCCACGACGGCGTAGGTGGGGCTCTTGATGCGGCCCTGCACGCCCAGTGCGCGCAGCAGGTGGCGCACAAAGGTCGTCTTGCCCGCGCCCAGGTCGCCGTGCAGCGCGATGAAGGCGTTGCGCAGCGCCGGCGACGCGGCCAGCCGCTGCGCGAAAGCACTCGTGTCGTCCTCGGTGGTCCAGGACAGCACGGCGCGGGCGGCGGTTTCTACAATCGGCGGGTGGCGTTCAGCAGTGGTCAGATCGATGGTCCTCGTCTGGTGGAAAGCATCCGGGCCTGGGCCCGTGAGCTCGGATTTTCCCAAATCGGCGTGGCTGGTGTGGACTTGTCGTCGGCCGAGCACGGTTTGAGCGCCTGGCTGGCGCAGGGGTTCCATGGCGACATGCACTACATGGCCGCGCACGGCCTCAAGCGCGCCCGCCCCGCCGAGCTCGTGCCGGGCACGGTGAGCGTGATCACGGCGCGCATGGACTACCTGGGCGCGGGCACGCCGCCCGACTGGCAGGACATGGAGCTGCGCCGCCTGTCGCGCCCCGGCGAGGCCGTGGTGTCCCTGTACGCCCGGGGGCGCGACTACCACAAGGTGCTGCGCAGCCGGCTGCAGAAACTGCAGGAACGCATCGCGGCGCAGATCGGCCCGTTCGGCCATCGCGTGTTCACGGATTCGGCGCCGGTGCTGGAAGCGGAGCTTGCGGCGCGCAGTGGCCAGGGCTGGCGCGGCAAGCACACCCTGGTGCTCAGCCGCGAGGCGGGGTCCATGTTCTTTCTGGGGGAGATCTATGTGGACCTGGCGCTGCCGGCGAGCGCGCCGGTGCAAGCGCACTGCGGCAGTTGCACGGCCTGTATCGACATCTGTCCCACGCAGGCCATCGTGGCGGCGCACCGGCTGGACGCGCGCCGCTGCATTTCGTACCTGACCATCGAGCATGCGGGTCCCATCCCCGAGGCACTGCGTCCGCTCATGGGCAACCGCATCTATGGCTGTGACGACTGCCAGCTGGCATGCCCCTGGAACAAGTTTGCGCAGCGCAACGCGCTGGCGGACTTTGACGAACGCGCGGGCCTGTCGGGCCAGCAGCTAGCGACGCTGTTCAGCTGGAGCGAGGACGAATTCCTGCGCCGCACGGAAGGCAGCGCGATCCGCCGCATCGGCCATGGGCGGTGGCAGCGCAACCTGGCCGTGGCCATGGGCAATGCGCTGCGCGCGCAGGACGACGCCGGCTTGCGTGCCGCGCTGCAGGCCCGCCGCGGCAACGCGGACGCGCTATTGGCCGAGCATATCGACTGGGCGCTGGCCGCCTGAGCCTGCGGCTGTGCCGCCGTTGCGGACGCGGCGGTCAGCAGCCCGCGTCGGACAGGTTCTTTTGCAGTGTGCGCCGCTGCTGGGCGAGCTTTTCCATGTCGGCTGCGCTGCCGCCGGCGCGCGCGCTGGCCTGCAGGTTGTCCAGTTGCACGCCCAGCCCGGCGCAGCGCGCCTTGAGGTTGCTGGCGGCCAGGGCCCGGTTCTCGATGCCGGTGGCGGCGGCAGCGGGACGGGCCGCAACCGCTGGCGCGGGCACGGCGGCAGGGGCCGCCACAGGTGCGGGGGCGGGCGCAGCCACCGGCGCCGGCGCAGTTGCGGCAGGCACGGGCGCTGCCTTGGGCGGCGTTGCAACGGCAGCTTTGGCGGCGGCTTCGGCGGCCTTGGCCGCCTTCTGGGCATTCGGGTCCACGGCGGGCCTGGCGGGAGCGGCCGGCGGTGTGGCAGCGGCTTCCTTGGGCTTGGCGGGGGTGATGCGCACACCCGACGGGCTCAGGCGCGACTGTTCGTCGGCGTTGTTGCAGGGGCGGTCCTGGTAGACGTTGCCGCAGCGGTAGGCGGCCTGGGCCTGCAGTGCGGTAAAGACCATTGCCGTACAGACAGCGGCGCGTATGAAGTGGTGCATGAAATATCCCCGTCCGCGGACGCGCCGGCTGTGCGCGCCCAGAGGCAGATGCTATCGCAACACCGCCAGCGCGAACGGCAGGCTCACCACGCCCAGCAGCGTGGACAGCGTGACCAGCCCCGCGACGTAGGGACCGTTGTAGCCCATGCGCGCGGCCAGTACGTAGCAGCTTGACGCCGTGGGCAGGGCCGAAAACGCGAGCAGCACCGTGGTCTGCACGCCGTCCAGGCGGAACAGCCTGGCGCAGCCCAGCGCCACCAGGGGCATGGCAAAGTGCCGGATGCCCAGCACCGAAACGGCCAGCACCTTGCCCGTGGCCAGCGTGCCGAACTGCATGCCGGCGCCCGCCGCCATCAGTCCCAGCGCCAGTGAGGCCGCGCCGATGCGGTTCACCGTGGGCTCCAGCCACACCGGCATGGCAAAGCCCAGCAGGTTGGCGACCAGGCCCGTGCCCGTGGCGATGATCAGCGGGTTGCGCAGCAGCTCGCGCGCAAAGCCACGCTGCGCATGGCGCGCCATGGGCCAGACGGCGCCCGTGTTGAACAGCGGCACGCACACGCCGATCAGCACCGCGATCAGCAGCAGCCCCTGCGGGCCGGCCAGCCGCTCGGCCAGCGCCAGCGCGATGAAGGAGTTGAAGCGGAACGCGACCTGCGCGCTGGCGGCATGGTCGCGCCGGTCGATATGGCGGCCCAGCACCGGCCAGTGCGGCAGGCTGTAGGCCAGCGCGATGCCCACAACGCCCATCAGCAGGCCCGCGCCGATCAGGCTGGACGCGGCGCCCAGGTCCAGTGGGCTCTTGACGATGCTGTGAAACAGCAGCACCGGAAACAGGAAGTAGTACACCAGGCTTTCCACCTGTTCCCATACGGTGCGGTTCAGCGCGGTGTAGCGGCACACGAGGTAGCCGCACAGGATGAGCGAGAAATCCGGAAAGAGAAGTTGCGCGTAATTCACCCGCCGAGAATACCTGCTGCTTCAGGGTAAGCCCTTATGTGTAATCCACATCCCCACGGTGCGGGCAATGCGCATACGATGCCGTTTCGCCGGAATTCAATCCAGCCGATCAAACCAAGCTTCAAGGAGTAAACATGCAACGTCGTCACCTGTTCGCACTCACCCTGGCCGCCGCCGCGGGCGGTGCCTTCGCGCAGGGCTACCCCAACAAGATCGTCAAGCTGCAGGTGCCGTTCGCACCCGGCGGCACCACCGACATCATCGCGCGCGTGATCGCCGACCCGTTGGGCAAGGCGCTCGGCCAGAGCGTGATCGTTGAAAACAAGGCGGGTGGCGGCGGCGTGATCGGCGCCACCGAAACCGCGCGCGCCGCGCCGGACGGCTATTCGCTGGGCGTGGCCACCGTGTCCACCACGGCGGCCAACCCCGCCATCAACCCCAAGATCCCGTACAACCCCACGACGGACTTCACGCCCATCATCAACATCGCGGCCACGCCCAACGTGATCGCCGTGCACCCCAGCTTCCCGGCCAAGGACTACAAAGGCTTCGTGGCCGAGCTCAAGAAGAACCCCGGCCGCTATTCGTACTCGTCGTCCGGTACGGGCGGCATCGGGCACCTGCAGATGGAGCTGTACAAGAGCCTGTCGGGCACTTTCGTCACGCACATCCCGTATCGCGGCGCGGGCCCGGCGCTGAACGACACGGTCGCCGGCCAGGTGCCCATGATCTTTGACAATCTGCCGTCCGCGCTGCCCTTCATCAAGGAAGGCCGCCTGGTGCCCATCGTGGTGGCCGCGCCCCAGCGCCTGAAGGACCTGCCCAACGTGCCGACCTTCAAGGAAGTGGGGCTTGAGCCCGTGAACCGCCTGGCCTACTACGGCATCTACGGGCCCAAGGGCCTGCCCAAGGAGGTGGTGGACAAGGTGCACGGCGGCGTCATCAAGGCGCTGCAGGACCCGGCCGTGAAAAAGCGCATCGAGGACACCGGCTCCATCGTGGTGGCCAACACGCCCGACCAGTTCGCCGCGCAGATCAAGGCCGAATACGAGGTCTACAAGAAGGTCGTGGACTCCGCCAAGCTCAAGCTGGACTGAGTTCCACCGGATTTTTTCAGGCCGCCTTCGGGCGGTCTTTTTTTTGCTATTGTTTTTGCCGTGAGCACCGACGCTTTCATCGACGCGATGTGGCTGGAAAGCGGCCTGGCCAAGAACACGCTGGACGCCTACCGGCGCGACCTGCAGCTGTACGAGGCATGGCTGCGCCAGCGGGGCGGGGGACTGGAAGGCACGACGACGGAAGACCTGCAGGCCTACATGTCGCACCGCTACGCGCAGAAGGGCAAGTCCACCTCGGCCAACCGGCGGCTGACGGTGTTCAAGCGCTATTTCCGCTGGGCGGTCCGTGAGCGGCTGGTGGACGCCGACCCCACGCTCAAGCTGCTGGCGCCCAAGCGCATGCCGCGCAACATCAAGACCCTGACCGAAGCGCATGTGGAGGCGTTGCTGGCCGCGCCGGATGTCGACACGCCCCTGGGCCTGCGCGACCGGACCATGCTGGAGCTGATGTACGCGAGCGGTTTGCGCGTGAGCGAGCTGGTGGGCATGAAGGTGTTCAACCTGGGCCGCCAGGAAAACGTCGTGCGCATTCTGGGCAAGGGCGGCAAGGAGCGCCTGGTGCCGTTCGGCGTGGTGGCGTCCGACTGGATCGAGCGCTACCTGAAAGAGGCGCGCCCGGCCATCCTGGACGGCCAGCAGACCGACGACCTGTTCGTCACGGCGCGCGGCGCGGGCATGACGCGCGTGATGTTCTGGTACATCGTTAAGAAGCACGCGCTGGCGGCCGGCATCACCGTGCCGCTGTCACCCCATACGCTGCGCCATGCCTTTGCCACGCACCTGCTGAACCACGGCGCGGACCTGCGCGCCGTGCAGATGCTGCTGGGCCATGCCGACATCTCCACCACCACGATCTACACCCATGTGGCGCGCGAGCGGCTGAAGTCGCTGCACGCGCAGCACCATCCTCGGGGGTAGCGGCTTCTTTGTATCGCTCGCTGCTTCGCGGGGCTCGCTGCTTCGCGGCGGGCCACTGGTGGCGCACCAATAATGTCACTGCAAAGCCACGTGGGCGGTGTGCGGGGCTGGGGGCGCCTCTGTGACGCCGAGCAGCGCAAGGGTGAGTGTCGGCGCGCGCAGCGCGCTTCGTGCTCTGACTCACCGCAGCTGTCTGAGCGCAGCGCGCAGCGCGTAGCGAGTTCTGCGGTGCGACCGATCCCTGAGCAGCACAGGGAAGTCGCCGCAGGCGACCGTCACAGAGGCGCCCCCAGCCCCGTACACCGCCCACGTGGCTTTGCCGCGCGGTAGAAAAATGAAAGCACTTCGTACCCGGTTGGTAACCCGGCCCGCGGACCGGAAGCCTATGATGAAACCGCAACTACAACGGAGACAACGCATGAAGAAGCTCATTGCCGGCGCGGTACTGCTGGGCGCCGTCAGCATGGCCATGGCCCAGGCCTGGCCCACCGCCAAACCCATTCGCCTGATCGTCGGCTACCCGCCCGGCGGCGGCATCGACTTTGCGGCGCGCACGGTGCAGGTGCCGCTGCAGGACGCGCTCAAGCAGCAGATCGTGGTGGACTACAAGCCTGGCGCGGGCGGCATGCTGGCCGCGACCGAGCTCACGCGCGCCGCGCCCGACGGCTACACCATCCTGCTGGCCAACACGGGGCCGTTCGCCATTGCGCCGTACCTGCAGCGCAAAATGCCCTACGACCCGGTCAAGCAGTTCACCTACATCGGCCAGATCAGCCAGGGCAGCTACATTGCCGTCACGCGGCCCGACCACCCGTCCAAAGACCTCAAGGAATGGGTCACCTGGGCCAAGGCCAACCCGGGCCGCGTCAACTTCGCATCGGGCGGCGCGGGCACCTCCACCCACCTGAACGGCGAACTCATGAACCAGGCGACGGGGCTGGACGTGACGCACGTGCCTTACAAGGGCAGCGCGCCCGCGGTGCAGGACCTGATCGGCGGGCAGACGCAGTTGCTGATTGACGCGGGCACCGTGCTGCTGCCCCAGGTCAAGGGCGGCAAGCTCAAGGCGCTGGCCGTGACAGGCCCCAAGCGCGACCCGCAACTGCCCGACGTGCCCACCGTGCGCGAGCTGGGCCTGGGCGCCATGGAGTCGGTCGGCTTCCAGGGGCTGGTCGGTCCCGCGGGCATGCCCAAAGAGGTGGTGGACCGCCTGGCGGCGGAACTGGCCAAGGTGCTGGCACAGCCCGAGATCAAGGCCAAATTCGCCACGGCCGGGGCTGAAGTACATTCGCAGGGGCCCGCCGCGTTCGCCGGCTTCGTCAAAGCCGACAACGAGAAATGGGCCAAGCTGATCCGCGAGCGCAAGCTCGAACTCGACTGACCTGACCCGTCCACGCCATGCCCGCACCCACCTCGCTCCAAGCCCGCCGACGCCTGATCGGCGCCGCCGCCCTGACCCTGCTGCCGGCCCTGTCGATAGCGCAGGCCTGGCCCGCCAAGCCCATCCGCCTGGTGGTGGCCTACCCGCCGGGCGGCGTGAGCGATGTGGTGGCCCGGGCGCTGGCCGACAAGCTGGCGGGGCCGCTCGGGCAGAGCGTGGTGGTGGAGAACAAGGCGGGCGCCAGCGGCGGCATTGGCATGGACGCCGTGGCCAAGGCCGCGCCGGACGGCTACACGCTGGGCTTCGCGGCCATCAGCCCGCTGGCGCTGAACCCGCACCTGGGCAAGTCGCCGTTCGACCCGGCGAAAGACATCGTTCCGGTCGCCAGCGTCATGTATTCGCCGGTGCTGCTGCTGGGCACATCAGCCACCGCGGCGAAGGACTTCAACGAACTGCTCGCCGCGGCGCGCAGCAAGCCGGGCGCCGTGCGCTGGGCCACGTCGGGGCCGGCATCGCTGGGCCACATCATGCTGGAGCAGCTCAAGGCCGGCGCGAAAGTGGACATCACCCATGTGCCCTACAAGGGCGGCGCCCAGCAGATGAACGACGCGCTGTCGGGGCAGTTCGAAATCCTGTCCACCAACGCGTCGGCCGCGGTCACGCAGCACATCAAGGCCGGCAAGCTGCGCCCGCTGGCCGTGGGCGCCCCCGCGCGGCTGGACACGCTGCCCGACGTGCCCACGCTGGCCGAGCTGGGCCATGCCAGCGCCAACCTCACGTCACTGTTCGGCGTGTTCGCACCCACCGGCGTGCCGCAGCCCGTGTTGCAACGGCTCAATGCCGAGATCAACAAGGCCCTGGCGCTGCCCGACGTGCGCGCGCGCCTGACCAGCGCGGACAACGTGCCCACGGGCGGCAGCGCGGCCGATTTCGGCAGGCAGATCGCCACCGAGTCGGACAACAACGCGCGCATCATCCGCGCGGCGAATATCAAGGCGGAGTGACTGCTCAGGCCGCGCCGGCCATCGCGTCTTGCCAGACGCCGTCAAACACCTCGCAGAACGCGCGCTGCACGGCCGACATGGGCCGGTAGCGGTTGCGCAGGATGCTCACCGCCAGCCGCTCGCGGCTTTGGAACGGCCGTACGGCCAGGCCGCTGAAGCTCTGGCCGGCCGTCACCGTGCGGTCCACCACGGCCACGCCCGCGCCCGCCTGCGCGTACCAGCAGGCCGACGTGGACGAGCGCACCGACAGGTCCAGGTTCAGTCGCGTGGCTTCGCGTCCATACGCGCGCAGCAGCGCCTGGCCATACGGCGTGTTGGGGTCCGACGTGATGATGCGTTCGCCGCGCAGGTCGGCGGGACGCACGGTGTCCAGCCGCGCCAGGCGGTGGCCCTCGGGCATGACGCAGGCGAAGGCGCAGCGCCAGCCCTGCACCGCTTCCAGGTTCGGATGCTCATTGGGTTGCAGCGCCACGCCCAGGTCGATGCTGCTGTCCAGCAGCGCGTCGACCATGATGGGCGCGATCAGGATTTCCATCCGGCTGGTCAGCCGCGGAAAGCGTTCGCACAGCAAGGCGATCGTGCGCGGCAGAAGGTATGACGCGATGCTGGCCGACACACCCAGCCGCAGCGTGCCCGTCCGCGGTTCGGCCAGGCTGCGTGACACGTCACGCACCCGCTCCACGCCGCGCCACAGCGTGTCGATTTCCTGGTGCAGCTGCTGCCCCTCGGGCGTGGGCACCAGGCGCCCCTTGACCCGCTCGAACAGCGCAAAGCCCGCCTGCTTTTGCGCCTGCGCCAAGACCTTGCTCACGGCGGGTTGCGACACGTGCAGCAGCTCGGCCGCGCCACCCACGCCGCCGGTCAGCATGACGGCGCGAAACACTTCCATCTGTCTGAGGTTCATGCGTGCATTCTTGCATGGCATAACCTGATGTTATGTGCTGACCAAATCTTTTCATTTGCGTGCGCAAGGGTACGGCCGCACCATGCAGGCAGAGCGCATCGAGCGCCCATGCAGGACCCAGGAGACAAGACATGACCGAAGCTTCCCGTTTCACCCGGCGCATCGTGCTGCGCGGCCTTGCTGCCGGCACCGCCGCTACAGTCCTGGGCGCACGTGCGCAAGGCGCCTTCCCCAACCGCCCCGTCAAGCTCGTGCTGCCCCAGCCGCCCGGCGGGGCCGCCGACCGGCTGGCGCGCATGCTGGCCGACCGGCTGGAGGCCCGCTGGAAGCAACCCGTGGTGCTGGAAAACAAGCCCGGCGGCGGCGTGGTGGTGGGCACGCTGGCGACCGTGCGTGCGCCCGCCGACGGCCACACCATCGGCCTGCTGGGCAGCTCGCTGAGCATCAATGCCGTGCAGCGCACGGACCTGCCGTACCAGGTCAAGGACCTGCAGCCGCTGGCCCGCGTGGGCTACTACACCATGGCGCTGGTCGCGCCGGCCAACTTCCCGGCCAGTGACGTCAAGGGCCTGATCGCGCTGGCCAAGGGGCAGCCTGCCAACCATTTCTCGTTCGGCTCCAACGGCATCGGCACCTCGGCCCAGCTGGGCGGCGACCTGCTGAACCACATGGCCGGCATCCAGCTGCAGCACGTGCCCTACAACGGCGCGGCCAAGATGTACACCGACATGATCGGCGGCCAGGTGCCGCTGGGCTTTTCGGTGGTGAGCTCGGCCGAATCGTTCATCAAGTCGGGCCAGATGAAGGTGCTGGGCGTGACCAGCACGCAGCGCAGCCCGCTGTACCCGCAGTGGCCCACCATCGCCGAGACGCTGCCGGGGTATGAGTCGGTCAACTGGGCGGGCTTCTGTGCACCTGCGGGCCTGCCGCGCGAACTGGTGCAGCGCCTGTCTGACGACATCGTTGCCGTGCTGCGCGCGCCCGAGATGGCCAAGACGCTGGCCGACATGGGCATCGAGGTCGCGCCGCTGGGCGCCGACGAATTCAACGCGTTCATCCAGAGCGAGGTGCGGCGCTTTGCCGCCGTGACCAAGCCGCTCGCACCGGCCAAGAGCTGACCTTCCATGACTGACATCGCATCCACTTACCAACTGACCCGCAGCATCCCGGTCGAACCGTCCTATGACCTGGTCGTGGCCGGCGGCGGGCCGGCCGGCACGGCGGCCGCCGTGTGTGCCGCGCGCCTGGGGCTCAAGGTGCTGCTGGCCGAGGCCACCGGCTGCCTGGGCGGCATGGGCACCAGCGGGCTCGTGGCGTCGTTCGGCCCCGTGTCCGACGGCGAACGCATGCTGGTCGGCGGCTTCATGAAAGAGCTGCTGGAAACCATGTGGTCGCAGCAGGCCTTCGCCCCCCATGTCACACAGGACTTTCTGCACCGGCAACTGAACCGCTGGGTGCCGTTCAAGCCCGAGCACCTCAAGCGCATCCTGGACGAATTCGCCGTGCAGGCCGGCGTGGACCTGCGCTTCTTCACGCGGGTGGTCGAGGCCGACGTGGGCGCCGACGGGCGCATCAACGGTGTGGTGCTGAGCAACGTCGAGGGGCTGCGCTATGTGCCGGCCAAGGCGTTCGTGGACGCCACAGGCGACGCGGCGCTGGCCGCGCTGGCCGGCGTGCCATGCAAGGTCGTGCTGCGCGACACCGAAACCGTCTCGCCCAGCACGCTGTGCTCGCTGCTGGGCGGCATGGACTGGCGCGACCCCGCGTATGGCAGCGACTGGCGCGGCATCGACGAGGTCAAGAACAAGGTCAAGCAGCAATGGGTGCCGCAGGCGATCGACGAAGGCTTCTTCACGCAGGAAGACCGATTCTTTCCCGGCATGAACCGCATCGGCGCCAGTGGCGCGACGCTGAACGCGGGCCACGTGTTCAACCTGAACCCGCTGTCGGTGCGCAGCCTGTCGGACGGCATGGTGTTCGGCCGCAAGCTCGCGGTGGAATACGCCGAGTTCTACCGCAAGTACGTGCCAGGGTGCGCCGATGTGGAACTGCTCACGACCGCGCCCGTCATGGGCGTGCGCGACTCGCGCCGCATCGTCGGCGAGTTCGAGCTGACCATCGACGATTTCCGCGCCAAGCGGCAGTTCCCCGACCAGGTGGCCGTGTACAACCGGCCGACCGACGTGCACCCCACTGACACGACCAAGGCCGAGTACGACCGTTTCATGAAGGACTTTCACGGCAAGGACAACCTGGGCCGCGGTGACTGTGTGGGCGTCCCCTACAGCATCCTGGTGCCGCGCGGCGCGCAGAACCTGTGGGTCGCGGGACGCTGCCATTCCAGCGACACCAAGGTCCACGGCTCCATCCGCGCGCAGTCAGCGGCGTACATGATGGGGCAGGCGGCTGGCACGGCGGCTGCGCAGGCCATCCGCACGGGGCAGCCGGCGTGCGACCTGGACACGGCGGTGCTTGTTGAACAGTTGCGCAAAGACGGCGCGTATCTGCCGCAGACGACGTTGTCGTCCAGCATGACGCGGGCCTGAACGCCCGGCTCAGCCCAGCAGGAACGCCAGCTCCTCGTCGCTGAAGCCCGCGCGGCGGCGGGCGCGTTCGTTGAACGGCGGGTGCAGGCGCGGCGCCTGGTACTGATCAACCAGTACGCCATAGTGCGCCACCGGGTCCAGCCCGTCGCGCTGGCAGAGGAACCGGTACCAGTGGTTGCCGATGGCCACGTGGCCGATCTCGTCGCGCAGGATGATGTCCAGGATCTGAACGGCGCGCAGCGCATCCGGCGTGCCCACGTTGCGCAGCCGCTCCTGGATCAGCGGCGAGGCGTCCAGCCCGCGTGCCTCCAGCGTGCGGGGCACCAGCGCCATGCGCGCCACGATGTCGCCGCGGGTTTTCTCGCACATCTGCCACAGGTTGTCGTGGGCGGCGAAGTCGCCGTAGTGGTGCCCCATGGATCCGAGATGCTCGCGCAGCAGGGTGAAGTGGTACGCCTCTTCGGCCGCCACGCGCAGCCAGTCCAGGTGGAATTCGCGTGGCATGCCGGTGAAGCGCCAGGCGGCGTCCAGCGCCAGGTTGATCGCGTTGAATTCAATGTGGGCAATGGCGTGCAGCAGCGCGGCCAGGCCCTCGGGCTTGAAGGGGGAACGCCGGGGGACTTTGGCCGGATGGACCAGTTCCGGCCGGGCAGGGCGGCCGGGCAGCTGCGGCGGCTCTGCAGGCGCTTGTTCAGCTATCAAAAGCGTAGCGCCTTGCTCAAATAGGGCGCGGGTCGCCGCCACCTTGGCAGCAGGGTCAGGCAGGCACAAAGCCTCAAGCGCACATTGGCGAAGTTCCACCCGTGCCATTCTATGTGTTGGTATTATCTGACGCCGTTCGCTGCGGAATCACCGGGCGAAAGAGCACGCCCTGTTCTTCCACCCCGCCTTTTGAAAGTCGATTGATGTTCGGACGAAACCGGTTGACGATAGGCGTTGGCGCGGGCCTCACGATCGGATTTCTCGCGCTGATCGTGATCGTGGGCACCACCATCTGGCTGGTGGAACGCGGCAACAGCCTCTTTGCGCAATCGGCGTTGCAGCGCACAACCCGCATCGCCGCCGTGGAGTTGCGCGATCATTTGCGCACGGCGGAATCGAGCCAGCGCGGATTTCTTCTGACCGGCAACCAGATTTATCTGGCCCCCTACGACACGGCGAAGACGCGGACGCGCCAGGAGCTGGAGCAGCTGGGCCGGATGATGGCGCCGGATGCCCCCAACCGGGCCATGCTGCCCAGGTTGGCGCAAGCGGTGGACGAAAAGATCGCCGAGATGGACAACAGCATTGCGTTGAAAAGCGCCGGCCGCGATGCGGAGGCCCTGGCATTGCTGCAGAGAAACCGCGGCAAGACGCTGATGGATGAAATCAACGTCTTTCTCTATGGCGCGATATTGCTCGCTGACGAGGCCAGCACGCTCAGCAGCGCAGAACTGCAGCGCAATGCATCGTTGCTGCGCTGGATATCGGCGGGCGCCGCCGTCATCATCATCCTGGTGGTGTTTGTGGTGGCCTTTGCGATCTACCGCAATGCGCAGGACCTGAAGCTGGCGCGTGATGAAGTGCAGGCGATCAATCTGACACTGGAAGAGCGTGTGAAGACACGCACCGCCGACCTGGCCATGGCGCGCGAGCGTGCAGAGGTGCTGCTGTCCGAGGTCAATCACCGCGTGGCCAACAGCCTTCAGCTGGTGGCGGTGCTGGTGCAAATGCAGATGCGTTCCCTGACCGACACGGCGGCCAAGGACGCACTGCGCGAAACGCAGTCGCGGATCAATGCGATCTCGCTGATCCACAAGAGCCTGTACACATCCGGCGACGTGACCAACGTGGCGCTGGACGACTATCTCGGCGCCATGCTGGGCAATCTGGAAACGGCCATGAAGAAGGACGGCCACACTGCCATCCTGAAATGCTATCTGGAGCCGATCTCGTTGCGCACTGACGCCAGCGTCAGCCTGGGCGTGGCGGTGCAGGAACTGGTCACCAACGCCTTCAAATATGCCTATCCGGCCGACAAGCCCGGCGAGGTGCGGGTGCGACTGAAGCGGCTGGACGACGACAAGGCCGAACTGACGGTCGAGGACGATGGCGTGGGGATTTCCGCGGATGCCTCGCCCGCGGGCACGGGGCTGGGCAGCAAAATCATCCACACGATGGCGTCAGCACTGAAGACCCATGTGGAATACATCAACCGCGCGCCGGGCACGGCGGCGCGCCTGGTGCTGACGACGGCGAATGCGTAAGGGGTCTGCAATGAAATTCCGACTGTCCGCGCTTGTTTTTGCGCATCTCAGCGTTGCCTGCCTGGCCGCCGGCGCACAGGGGCTGACCACGCCGGTCAAGCTGGCGCCCCATGATTCCGCGCGGGTGTCCTGCAGGGCGCCCACAGGTTTGCAGAAAAAACTGGTGTTCGTGCAGGACAACCGGCGCGAGTTCATGCAAGCCGCAGGCCGCGGCCTGGAAGCCGCCGCGCGGGCGCGGGGCCTGAGCTACAGCGTTGCTTTTGCCAACAACGATCCTGCACTGATGATCAAACAGGTGGGCGCAATGGCAACTGACAAAACCGGCGCCATTGTGGTGGCACCGATTGACCCGCCGTCGCTGGCGCCTGCGCTGAAGAAGGTCCTCGGCGCGGGCGCCTATGTGGGTGCCATCGTGCCGCCCCCGGCGACGACCGTGTTGAACGCGCCGCAATACCTGACCGGCAAGGTCCTGGCGGATGCGGCGGCACATCACATCCGCACGCGCCTGGGCGGCAAGGCCAAGGTGGTCTTGCTGACGCATGACAGCCTGCAGTTTCTGGCGCCGCGTTTCACCGCCATGCGCGACACCTTGCGAGCGTTGCCGGGCGTGACGGTCGTGGCCGACATTTCGCCGGCCACGGTCGACAAGGAGGGCGGCTATCGCACCATGAAGACGATCCTGCTTGCGCAACCCAATATCGACGTGGTGCTCGGCGCGGACACGGTGGTACTGGGGGCGCTGGCGGCATTGCGCGAAGCGGGCAAGGCGCGCGAGGACCAGTTTCTGGGTGGTATCGACGGTGAGCAGGAGGCGGTCGCCGAAATAAAGAAAAGTGCCAGCCCCTACAAGGCGAGCATCAGCCTTGCGTCGTCCATCTTCGGCTATGCAATGGGCCAGCAGGCCGCTGACTGGCTGGAAGGAAAATCCATCCCGCAGGCCATGGATATCCTGCCCAGGGCGCTGACCGGCAGCAACATCGCGGACTATGAGCGCGATACGGCCAACCCTGGCGCGGTATATGCCGATCCTTCGCGGCGCGCGACTTACTTGAAGATGTACGGCAACATCTGTTTCGATACGCGCGAAAGCTATATTAATTTCCCCTGGTCATCCGAAACCAGATAGTTCCCGCCTGCCATGACCGCCAAACCTTTCGTCATCCTCTACGTCGAAGACAACGACTACCTGCGCCAGTCGTTCGCCGAGCTGCTCGCCACTGCCGGGCGCCGGATCGTGGGTGTGGCTGACGGCGCCGGCGCGCGCGCGGCGCTGCGTGAGCAGCAGGTGGACCTGTTGATGACCGACATCAATCTGCCCGACGGCTCGGGCCTGGACGTGGCGCGCGAGGCCCTTCGGCAGCACCCGGGTCTGCCGGTGATCATCTGCTCCGGGCATGATTTGAGGGGCGTCGCCGAGTCGCTTGGCCCTACCGCCCATCCGCTACGGAAACCCTTCGAGCTGGACGAACTCGAGGCGCTGGTCGAGCGGCTCGCGCGGCCAGCGACCTGACGGCAGCAGCGTCCACAAGACCTCAAGCGCACATTGGCGCAGCGCCATCCCTACAATTCCAGGTTTTGGGAAAGCAGACCAATGGCAATCTACGAACTGGACGGCAAGGCGCCGGTGTTGGGCAAGGACGCATGGGTCGCCGACAGCGCCCAGGTGATGGGTGACGTGGCACTGGCCGACAACGCCAGCGTCTGGTTCGGCGCCGTGCTGCGCGGCGACACGGAGCCTATCCGCGTGGGCCGCAACAGCAACGTGCAGGACGGCTCCGTCCTGCACACCGACCATGGCCAGCCGCTGACCATTGGTGACAACGTGACCGTGGGCCACCAGGTCATGCTGCACGGCTGCACCATCGGCGACGGCTCGCTGATCGGCATCCAGGCCGTGGTGCTCAACGGCGCGAAGATCGGGCGCAACAGCATCGTGGGCGCCGGCAGCGTGGTGACCGAGGGCAAGGAGTTCCCCGACAACTCGCTGATCATCGGCTCGCCCGCCAAGGTCGTGCGCACGCTGGACGATGCCGCGGCGGCCAAGCTGGCGCAGAGCGCCGAGAACTACGTTCGCAACGCCCAGCGCTATGCGCGTGGGCTGAAGAAGATCGGGTGAGCGCGTGAGCGAGCTGCACAAGTTCCTGTTCGACGGCCTGCCGGTGCGCGGCATGATCGTGCGCCTGACCGACAGCTGGACCGAGATCCTGGCGCGCCGCGCGGCCAATACCGACACCGGCGCCTACCCGCCGCCCGTGCGGGAACTGCTGGGCGAGATGGCGGCGGCCGGCGTGCTGATGCAGTCCAACATCAAGTTCAACGGCGCGCTGGTGCTGCAGATCTTCGGCGACGGCCCGGTGAAGGTGGCGGTGGCCGAGGTGCAGCCCGACCTGAGCCTGCGCGCCACGGCGTCCGTCATGGGGGATGTGCCCACGGCGGCCCGCCTGCCCGACATGGTCAATGTGGACAACAAGGGCCGCTGCGCCATCACGCTGGACCCCAGGGACAAGCTGCCCGGCCAGCAGCCGTACCAGGGCGTGGTGCCGCTGTTTGGCGACCGTCACGAGAAGCTGGACAGGCTCAGCGAGGTGCTGGAGCACTACATGCTGCAGTCCGAACAGCTGGACACCCGGCTCATCCTGGCGGCCGACGACAAGGTGGCCGCGGGCCTGCTGATCCAGCGCCTGCCCACCGAGGGCGAAAAGAACATTGGCCAGGCCGGCGACGACGTGGGCCTGAACGAGGACTACAACCGCATCTCCATCCTGGCGGCATCGCTCACGCGCGAGGAACTGCTGTCGCTGGACGTGAACACCATCCTGCACCGCCTTTTCTGGGAAGAGAAGGTCATCCGCTTCGAGCCGCAGGCGCCGCGCTTTGCCTGCACCTGCAGTCGCGAGCGCGTGGGCCAGATGATCCGCGGCCTGGGTGTGGCCGAAGCCGAGAGCATCCTGGCCGAACGCGAGCAGATCGAGGTGGGCTGCGACTTCTGCGGCCAGCAATACCGCTTCGACGCGGTGGACGCTGCGCAGCTCTTTACGTCGCCCGGGGACCAGCCGCCGGTGAGCCCAACAGTCCAGTGAACAGCCGGTGCTCGCACTCGGGGTCTGCGCATTTCTCGCAGGTCCAGGGGCGGGTTTCGGTGCCCGTGCGTTTCAGTGATTCGATGGCGAAGAGGGCGTTGGCCAGCCGTTTCGGTCCCTGGCCGTACACCACGCGGTAGGGCAGGCCCGCGCGGTCCAGCGCCGCGCGCACGCGCGCATCCACGGGCTCGCGCACCTGCGGGCCGTCGCGCTGCAGGCCGTCGGCCACCCAGGCAATGTCCAGGCCCGTTACAAGCGTGATGTCGTACAGGCGCTGGTGTTGCAGCGCGAAGTCGTACAGCGACGCATCGTTGAACAGCATGTCGCTGTAGACCGCGACCATGAGGGGCGTCGTGTCGGCCACCAGCCAGTGACCTGGTGGTGCCTGCAGGGCGCGGCGGGCCTGCTCGTGCGCAATGGCCGGCTGCTCGTGCGGGCGGGGCGTGCGGCCCGCGCGGTCGCACCATTCGCGCAGGTACTCACCCACGGCATGCACGGCGTGACCCTGGCCGCGCCAATGGTCTGCCAGGCCCGCGGCCAGCGCCGTCTTGCCGGTGCTCTCGGCGCCCAGCAGCGCGACCTTCAGCGCAGCCTGCGTTGCCATGCAAGCCACCCCGCGACGCTGAGCACGACGAACACGCCGTAGAGCACCGCTGTCAGCCACAGGCCCTTGTGCACGAACAGGGCCACGCTCACGGTGTTGACGAC
This sequence comes from Ramlibacter sp., assembly GCA_041905405.1. Lineage (GTDB taxonomy): Bacteria > Pseudomonadota > Gammaproteobacteria > Burkholderiales > Burkholderiaceae_C > RAM1. Next base: position 23,154 of record JAYRLC010000036.1, read on the forward strand.
AAGCCAGGCGGCCCAGTTCTCGATGTACTTGCGCCCGAGCAGGAACTGCCCCACCAGGCTGACCGCCGTGGGAAAGGCGTCCCACCAGGGCACGTCAGTGTCGGTATAGGCCTTGAGGAACAGGCCTGCAGCGGGCCACAGCAGGGCGCAAGCCGCCAGCGCCGCCCACAGGCCGCGCCGCGACAGGCTGGCAATGCGCAAGGCCGAGCCATCGGCACGGTGCCCGCGCAGCCACTGCAGCCAGCCCCACAGCGCCACCACCGCAAAGAACACCTGCAGCGCAGCCTCGCCATACAGCCGGCTGCGCCAGAACAGCGCCATGTACATCACCGAGCTGATAGCCGCCAGCGGCCACCCCCAATGGATTTCGCGGATGTTGCAGCCCACCATGGCCAGGGCGATGACGAACGCCGCGATCTCCAGCCATGTGGTGGGCGATCCCCAGAGGGTGAAGGCCTCGGCAAAGAGGAGGTCGCTCACGGGGTGACGCAGCTTATCTGGCGATCTGCACGTAGATCTCGTTGGGCTTGACCATGCCCAGCTCGGCGCGCGCCTTTTCCTCGACCATTTCCAGGCCCTCTTTCAGGTCGCGAACCTCGGCGGCCGTGCGTTCGTTGGCCTGTTTGGCCAGGTCGTTCCTGGCCTTCTGGTCGGCCAGCTGGTGCTGCATCTTCGACACACTGGTCACGCTGCCCCGGCCGAACCACAGCTGCGCATGCACGATGACGAGCAGCGCAAGCAGCAGGGCCGGGACGGCGCGGTGGGCCATTTACTTGAGGTTGTAGAACGCGGCGCGACCGGGGTAGTGGGCGATGTCGCCCAGGTCTTCCTCGATACGAAGGAGCTGGTTGTACTTGGCCATGCGGTCCGAACGCGACAGCGAGCCCGTCTTGATCTGGCCGGCGTTGGTGCCCACGGCGATGTCGGCGATGGTGGAGTCTTCCGTCTCGCCCGAGCGGTGGCTGATCACGGCGGTGTAGCCCGCGCGCTTGGCCATCTCGATCGCGGCAAAGGTCTCGGTCAGCGTGCCGATCTGGTTGATCTTGATGAGGATCGAGTTGGCGATGCCCTTGTCGATGCCTTCCTTCAGGATCCTGGTGTTGGTGACGAACAGGTCGTCGCCCACCAGCTGCACCTTCTGCGCCAGGCGCTCGGTCAGTGTCTTCCAGCCGTCCCAGTCGCCTTCGGCCATGCCGTCCTCGATGCTGATGATGGGGTACTTGTCGACCCAGGTGGCCAGCATGTTGGTCCACTCGGTGGCGTTCAGCGACAGGCCCTCGGCCTCCAGGTGGTACTGGCCGTCCTTGTAGAACTCGCTGGCGGCGCAGTCCAGGCCCAGCGCGATCTGCTCGCCGGCCGTGTAGCCCGCGGCCGCGATCGCGTCCAGGATCATCTGGATCGCGGCTTCGTGGTTGGCCACGTTGGGGGCAAAGCCGCCTTCGTCGCCCACGGCCACGCTCATGCCCTTGTCGTGGATGATTTTCTTCAGCGCGTGGAACACTTCGGCGCCCCAGCGCAGGGCTTCGCGGAAGCTCGGCGCGCCCACGGGGATGATCATCAGCTCCTGCAGGTCCAGGTTGTTGTTGGCGTGCGCACCGCCGTTGACCACGTTCATCATGGGCACCGGCAGGCTCATGCCGCCCATGCCGCCGAAGTAGCGGTACAGCGGCAGGCCGGACTCTTCGGCCGCGGCGCGGGCCACGGCCATGCTCACGGCCAGCATCGCGTTGGCGCCCAGGCGGCTCTTGTTGTCGGTGCCGTCCAGGTCGATCAGCGTCTTGTCCAGGAACGCCTGCTCGGACGCATCCAGGCCCAGCACGGCTTCGGAGATTTCGGTGTTGATGTGCTCGACGGCCTTGAGCACGCCCTTGCCCAGGTAGCGTGTCTTGTCGCCGTCGCGCAGCTCGATGGCTTCGCGGCTGCCGGTGGATGCACCCGACGGCACGGCCGCGCGGCCCATGGTGCCGGATTCCAGCAGCACGTCGCATTCGACGGTGGGGTTGCCGCGGCTGTCCAGGATTTCGCGGCCGACGATGTCAACGATTGCACTCATCTTTGTGTTCTCTTCAGAAGTTGTTAAACGGTTACACGCCTTCGACGACGATCATGCGCATCACTGCGGCACCCTTGCGGGCGTCGCGCGCGGCGCTGTATTCGGCGGAGTCGTTGAAGGCGCGGGCAGCCTCGACGGAGGGGAATTTCAGCATCACGAACCGCGAAGGGTTCCAGTCGCCCTCCAGCACTTCGACCTTGCCGCCGCGTATGCAGACTTCCGCGCCATGCGCCTTCATGGCGATTGTGGAGAGCTTTTTGTACTCTTCGTATTGTTCGGGGTTCGTAACGTCGACGTTGGCGATGATGTAAGCGCTGGGCATGTTGAGTTTCAGGCAGCGAAGTTGTTTTCGAGGAAGCCGTTCTTCTTGGTGACGCGGTCCAGCTCCAGCAGCGTCTCCAGCAATGCCTTCATGTGCTTGAGCGGAACGGCGTTGGGGCCGTCGGACAGCGCCTTGGCGGGGTCCGGGTGCGTTTCCATGAACAGGCCCGCCACGCCCACGGCCACCGCCGCGCGGGCCAGCACCGGCACCATCTCACGCTGGCCGCCCGAACTGGTGCCCTGGCCGCCGGGCAACTGCACCGAGTGGGTCGCGTCGAACACGACGGGCGCACCGGTCTCGCGCATGATGGCCAGACCGCGCATGTCGGACACCAGATTGTTGTAGCCAAAGCTCGCGCCGCGTTCGCAGGCCATGAAGCTGTCCTCGGGCAGGCCGGCTTCCTTCGCGGCAGCGCGGGCCTTGTCGATCACGTTCTTCATGTCGTGGGGCGCCAGGAACTGCCCCTTCTTGATGTTGACCGGCTTACCCGACTGCGCCACGGCACGGATGAAGTCGGTCTGGCGGCACAGGAAGGCCGGCGTCTGCAGCACGTCCACCACGGCGGCGGCCGGCGCGATGTCTTCCTCGGAGTGCACGTCGGTCAGGGTGGGCAGGTTCAACTCGCGCTTGACTTGGGCCATGATCTCCAGGCCCTTCTCACGGCCCGGACCGCGGAAGCTCGTGCCCGACGAGCGGTTGGCCTTGTCGAAGCTGCTCTTGAAGATGAACGGGATGCCCAGCGACGCGGTGATTTCCTTCAGCGTGCCGGCCGTGTCCATCTGCAGTTGCGCGGACTCGACCACGCAGGGCCCGGCGATCAGGAAGAGCGGCTTGTGAAGGCCGATGTCGAATCCGCAGAGTTTCATGCAACCGCCTTGAGAGACTTGTTGCCCGCCTTCTGATGATCCAGCGCGGCCTTGATGAACGCGTTGAACAGCGGGTGGCCGTCCCAGGGCGTGGACTTGAACTCGGGGTGGAACTGCACGCCCATGAACCAGGGGTGCACGTCCTGCGGTAGCTCGACGATTTCGGTGAGCTGCTCGCGCTGCGTCAGGGCCGAAATGACGAGGCCCGCGCTGCGCAGCTGGTCCAGGTAGTTGACGTTGGCCTCATAGCGGTGGCGGTGGCGCTCGGTCACCACGTCGCCATAGATCTTGTGGGCCAGCGTGCCCTGGGCCACGTCGGAGCTCTGCGCGCCCAGGCGCATGGTGCCGCCCAGGTCGGAGTTTTCGTCGCGCGTCTTGATCGTGCCGTCGGCGTCTTTCCACTCGGTGATCAGCGCGATCACGGGATGGGGCGCATCGGGCTCGAACTCGGTGCTGTTGGCATCCTTCAGGCCGGCCACGTGGCGCGCGAATTCGATGGTCGCGACCTGCATGCCCAGGCAGATGCCCAGGTAGGGGACCTTGTTCTCGCGCGCGAAGCGGGCCGCGCAGATCTTGCCTTCGATGCCGCGCTTGCCGAAGCCGCCGGGCACCAACACGGCGTCGTACTTGGCGAGCTGCGAGACGACGGCGGGCGTGATGGTCTCGGAGTCGACGTAGTCGATCTTCACGCGGGCATGGTTCTTCATGCCGGCATGGCGCAGCGCCTCGTTCAGCGATTTGTAGCTGTCCGACAGGTCCACGTACTTGCCGACCATGGCGATCGACACTTCCTTTTGCGGGTGCTCGGTCTCATAGACCAGGTCGTCCCAGCGCTTGAGGTTGGCCGGCGGCGTGTTCAGGCGCAGCTTGTCGCAGATGAGGCCGTCCAGGCCCTGCTCGTGCAGCATGCGCGGCACCTTGTAGATGGTGTTCACGTCCCACATGCTGATCACGCCCCATTCGGCGACGTTGGTGAACAGGCTGATCTTGGCGCGCTCGTCCTCGGGGATCTTGCGGTCGGCGCGGCACAGCAGCGCGTCGGCCTGAATGCCGATCTCGCGCAGCTTCTGCACGGTGTGCTGGGTGGGCTTGGTCTTGAGCTCGCCCGCCGCGGCGATCCAGGGCACGTAGGTCAGGTGCACGAAGGCCGCGTTGTTGGGGCCCATCTTCAGACTCATCTGGCGCGCGGCTTCCAGGAAGGGGAGCGATTCGATGTCGCCCACGGTGCCGCCGATCTCCACGATGGCGACGTCGGCCGCGCCGGGTTCGCCAAAGCGCGCACCGCGCTTCACGTATTCCTGGATTTCGTTGGTGATGTGCGGGATCACCTGCACGGTCTTGCCCAGGTAGTCGCCGCGGCGTTCTTTCTCGAGCACGGACTGGTAGATGCGGCCGGTGGTGAAGTTGTTGACCTTGCCCATGCGCGTTTCGATGAAACGCTCGTAGTGGCCAAGGTCCAGGTCGGTTTCGGCGCCGTCGTCGGTCACGAACACCTCGCCATGCTGGAACGGCGACATCGTGCCGGGGTCGACGTTGATGTACGGGTCTAGCTTGATGAGGGTGACTTTGAGGCCCCGCGATTCGAGGATCGCTGCCAGGGAGGCTGAGGCGATTCCCTTGCCCAGGGAAGACACCACACCGCCGGTGACGAAGACAAATTTGGTCATGTCAGGACGAAGGGCAGGCCTTCGCTCGGTGGGAAATTCAAATTATACGCTGGTACATTTGGCTGCATGAACGACCTCCAAGGCAAACACATCGTCCTGGGCCTGTCGGGCGGCATCGCCTGCTACAAGGCCGCGGAACTGTGCCGCGCGCTCATCAAGGAAGGCGCGACAGTGCAGGTCGTGATGACCGAAGCGGCCGCGCAGTTCATCACGCCCATGACCCTGCAGGCGCTGAGCAACCGGCCCGTGTACGGTCATGAGGCCGCGCAGAATGTGTCGGGCTTTGACGGCCGCGAAGCCAACGGCATGCCGCACATCAACCTGTCGCGCGCGGCCGATGCCATTCTGGTTGCACCCTGCAGCGCCGACTTCATGGTCAAGCTCGTGCACGGCGGCGCCGACGATTTGCTGAGCCTGATGTGCCTGGCGCGGCCGATCGACCGCGTGCCGCTGTTGCTGGCGCCGGCGATGAACCGCGAGATGTGGGCGCACCCTGCAACGCAACGCAACATGCAGCAGCTGGCCGACGACGGCACGACCATCCTGGGCGTGGGCAGCGGCTTTCAGGCCTGCGGCGAAACGGGCGACGGCCGCATGCTGGAGCCTGCCGAACTGCTGCACGATGTGATCGCGTTCTTCCAGCCCAAGCTGCTGGCGGGCCGGCGCGTGCTGGTGACGGCCGGACCGACGTTCGAGGCGCTGGACCCGATCCGCGGCATCACCAACCATTCGTCGGGCAAGATGGGCTTTGCCATCGCGCGCGCGGCGCACGAAGCCGGTGCCGACGTGACCGTGGTGGCCGGGCCGGTGCACCTGCCCACGCCGCGCGGCGTGCGCCGCATCGACGTGAAGTCGGCCCTGCAGATGCTGGACGCCACGCAGCGCGAGGCCGCATCGGCCGACGTCTTCATCGCCACGGCGGCCGTGGCCGACTGGCGGCCCGCCTCGCAAAGCGAACAGAAGATCAAGAAGGACGGCTCGGGCCAGCCGCCCGTGCTGCACTTCACCGAGAACCCCGACATCCTGCACGCGGTTGCCCAAAGCGAGCGCGCCCAAGGCGGCAGGCTGTTCTGCGTGGGCTTTGCCGCCGAAAGCCACGACCTTGCCAACAATGCCCAGGCCAAGCGCATACGCAAGGGCATTCCGCTGCTGGTGGGCAACATCGGTCCGCTCACCTTCGGCCAGGACGACAACGAAATGATCCTGGTCGACGAGCGCGGCATCCAGCCGCTGCCGCGCGCGTCCAAGCTCGTGCTGGCGCGCCAGCTCGTCGCCGAGATCGCCCGGCGCCAATCCCTCACCTCTGCATGACATGAAAATCGACGTCAAGATCATCGACCCGCGCATGGCGGACCAGTTGCCCACCTACGCCACGCCGGGCAGCGCCGGGCTGGACCTGCGTGCCTGCCTGGATGCACCGCTCACGCTGGAGCCCAATGCCTGGCAGCTCGTGCCCACCGGCATTGCCATCTATCTGAAGGACCCCGGCTACGCCGCGCTGATCCTGCCGCGCTCGGGCCTGGGGCACAAGCACGGCATCGTGCTGGGCAACCTGGTGGGCCTGATCGACAGCGACTACCAGGGCCAGCTCATGGTCAGCGCCTGGAACCGCAGCGATACCGCGTTCACGGTTCAACCCATGGAGCGCCTGGCGCAACTGGTCATCGTGCCCGTGGTGCAGGCGCAGTTCAACGTGGTGTCCGAGTTCCCCGCGAGCCAGCGTGGCGAGGGTGGTTACGGTTCGACCGGCAAAACCTGACCGGGATTTGCGCCAGCGCACGCCTACGCGGCGCGCGGCATTTTCTGACAGCACAACCCGCTACCGCCTGATGCGCGCGGCGGGGCTGCGCTCCTGTAATGGAGTGGCGGCTGCACCGGGCCACCGGTTCCGCTGAAAACCATCCCAGATCACAAGGAGATCGCCATGCGTATCAATGCACGTCTTTTCAAGGTTGGCGCCGCTGCCGCCATGGTCGCGGCCCTGGCCGCCTGCGGCACCGCCGACCCTTACGGTGCCAACAACTACCCCAGCAGCCCGGCGGCCAGCAGCACGGCCAACCAGCCCGTCGCTTACGTCGAGTACGGCCGCGTGACCAACGTCGAAGTCCTGCAGACCACGGCCAACAACAACAGGGGCACTGCCGGTACTGTGATCGGCGGTGTCGCCGGTGCGGTGCTGGGCAACCAGATTGGTTCGGGCGGCGGCCGCGCGGCTGCCACCGTGCTGGGCGCACTCGGTGGCGCCGTCGTGGGCAACCGCGTCGCGCAGGGCAACCAGCCTGCGGCGGGAGCGGCCTACCGCGTGACGCTGCAGACGGACAACGGCGCCTGGCGCACGTATGACGTGGGCGCGACGGACTTGCGCGTGGGCGAGCGCGTGCGCGTCGAGAACGGCCAGATCTACCGCGCCTGACCGTCAGCCGGCATGCGCCGGCGCGGCCTTCAGTGAAGAAGGTCGTTGCCCGGCGCCTGCGGCTGCACCTTGAAGAAACCGGTGCCCGCGCTGCCGCGGCCGATTTCATCCTCGGTCGCTTCGCGCACGTGGGCGACTGTCAGGCTCAGCCGTATGGCAATGCCCGCCAGCGGGTGGTTGCCGTCGAGCACCACGTGCTCGGGGTAGATCTCGGTCACGGTATACAGCACCTCCCGCGCCGCATCGGGGTTGGCGCCTTCGGGCAGGCCTTCAAAGGTCATGCCTTCCTCCAGCTCCTGCGGGAACAGTTGCCGCGGCTCCAGGAAAACGAGTTCCTCGCGGTAGTCGCCAAAGGCTTCTTCGGGCTCCAGGTGAAGGTCCAGCCGGTCGCCGGCGGCATGGCCCTGCAGGGCCTGCTCGATCTTGTCGAACAGGTCGTCGCCGCCCACCAGGAATTCCACCGGCGCGTCCAGCACGTCCAGCGTTTCGCCCAGCGTGTCCTTGAGCGTCCAGGTCAGGCCGACGACGCATTGCGGCGTGATTTCAGGGATCGTGTTCATCATTGGCAGAATTGTCCCATGGACACCGACAAACCCCTGGCCCTTCTGGGCGGCCTGAGCCCCGCGCAGTTCATGCGCCGCCACTGGCACAAGAAGCCCCTGCTCGTGCGCAACGCCATCGACCGATTCAGCCCGCCGCTCACGCGCGCGCAACTCTTCGCACTGGCGGCGCGCGACGATGTGGAATCGCGCCTGGTGGTGCAGGGCGCAGGCCCGCACGGCTGGCAGATGCGCCGCGGTCCGTTCGGCAGGCGTGCCCTGCCCGCGCTGAACCGGCCCGGGTGGACGCTGCTGGTGCAGGGTGTGGACCTGCATGACGATTCCGTCCACGCGCTGATGCAGCAGTTCCGCTTCGTGCCCGACGCGCGGCTGGACGACCTGATGATCAGCCATGCCACCGACGGCGGCGGGGTGGGGCCGCACTTTGACAGCTACGACGTCTTCCTGCTGCAGGCCCACGGGAGCCGGCGCTGGCACATCGGCCGGCAAAAGGACTTGAGCCTGCAGGACGACGTGCCGCTGAAGATCCTGGCGCGCTTTGAGCCCGAGCAGGAGTTTGTGCTGGAGCCTGGCGACATGCTGTACCTGCCGCCGCGCTGGGCCCACGACGGCATTGCCGAGGGGGAATGCCAGACCTATTCCATCGGCTTTCGCTCGCCCGCGCGCGGCGAGCTTGCGCGTGAACTGCTGCAGCGTCTGGCCGACGATGCGGGTGACGCAGCGGGGGACGCGCTGTACCGGGATCCGGGGCAGCACGCCGTGGCCAGCCCCGGTGCCATACCGGATGCGCTGCGGGACTTTGCCCGCGACGCGATGCAGGCGGCGCTGAAGGATCCGCAGGCGCTGGCCTGCGCACTGGGCGAATACCTGACCGAGCCCAAGTCCAACGTCTGGTTCGACGCAGGCGGCGCGCCGCGCCGCCTGCGTGCCGTGGCACTGGACCGGCGCACGCGCATGATGCACGACGCCCGCCATATCTTCATCAACGGCGAAAGCTACCGTGCAGGCGGGCGCGATGCGGTGCTGATGCGTGCGCTGGCCGACACCCGGCAGCTTGACGCGCGGCAGCTGGCCGGCGCGAGCGACGATGCCCTGGCGCTGCTGCGCAGCTGGTGCGAATCGGGCTGGGTCCATGCAGTCGAAGGCGCTGGCTCATGAATCCGGAAGCTGCGAGCGGCGGTGCGCCGGAACTGCCCGCCGGCCGTTTTGAGGGCCGCGTGGCCTTCCAGCAACTGGTGCGCGATGCGCTGGCCTGCGCCGCGCGCGAAGGCTGGCGCGAGATCATCCTGTCCGACGCGAGCTTTGCCGACTGGCCGCTGGGTGAGCGGGCCGTGGCGCAGTCGCTGCAGGACTGGTCCCGGACCGGGCGCCACGTCACGCTGCTGGCCCGCCGCTACGACGAGGTGGTGCGCCAGCATGCGCGTTTCGTCACCTGGCGCGGCACGTGGAGCCACATCATCGACGCGCGTGCCTGCGCCAGTGCCGACCCGCTGGAGCTGCCCAGCGCCATCTGGACGCCCGCCTGGGTGATGCAGCGCCTGGACCCCGAGCGCTGCAACGGGGTCAGCGGCAGCGAGCCGCAGCGCCGGCTGTTGCTGCGGGAATCGCTGAACGAATGGCTGGGCAAAAGCAGCCCGGCGTTCCCGGCAACGACCCTGGGGCTGTAGCTGCGCTGTACCCCTGTTGTCAGGGTTTGCAAGGCTTGCAGGTCTTGGGCATATAATTTAAGGCTGGACGGATGGCGCTCGAGTAACCACCGTTCAGTCAAAGCAACCGAAGCGTTGCGTGACTATTTCCGGAAATTGTTCCATTCGCTAACCCAAGGAAACCTGAAATGAAGAAATCGCTTGTTCTGGCGACCCTGATTGCCGCCGCTGCCCTGGCCGCCTGTGGCAAGAAGGAAGAGCCGGCGCCCGCGCCCGCTCCGGCCCCCGCTGCTGCTCCCGCACCGGCTCCGGCTCCCGCTGCTCCCGCTCCCGAAGCTGCTGCTTCCGCCGCCATGCCCGCTGCCGCTGCTTCTGCTCCGGCCGCTGCTCCGGCCGCTGACGCTGCTGCTGAAGCCGCCAAGAAGGCCGCTGAAGCCGCTGCTGCTCCCAAGAAGTAATCGTTTCAGCGATTCCACAAAAAGCCACCTTCGGGTGGCTTTTTTGTTGCCTGCGTGGCTGAGGCTGGGCCGCGGTTCAGGCGCTGAACCAGCAGCCGCTGCCCGTGGCATGGGCCACGGCGATGTCCGCCGGATCACAGCCCAGGCCCAGGGCCAGCGCCTGCTGCGCCAGCTCGGGCAGGTTGTTCTGCTCGCTCAAATGGGCCGCCACCACGTGTTTCAGCCCGCTGTGGTGCACCGTGCGCGCGATCTCGGCGGCGGCTGCATTGGACAAATGCCCCCACATCCCGCCAACGCGCCGCTTGAGGAAGGCGGGGTAGTTGCCCCGTGCCAGCAGGTCGGGGTCATGATTGCATTCCAGCAGCAGGGCATGGCAGCCGGCCAGCCGTTCCATCACGTAGGCGCTCGCGTGGCCCAGGTCGGTCAGCACGCCCAGTCTGGCGGCGCCGTCGCTGCACAGCAACTGCAGGGGTTCGCGCGCGTCGTGCGGCACGGTGAACGGCATGAGTTGCAGGGCGCCGATGTCGATGGTCTGCGAGTCGCGTGCCACCTGCAGCAGCCCGTCGAAGTCCGGCGCGCCGATGCCGGCGTGCGTGCCCTGGCTCATCCAGACCGGAATGCGGTGGCGCAGGGCCCAGCCGCGCGCGCAGCCGATGTGGTCGGCATGCTCGTGGGTGATGAAGATGGCGTCGATGTCGCCGGCCGACAGGCCCGCATCCGCCAGCCGTGATTCCAGATGCTTCTGGCCCAGGCCGCAGTCGATCAGCAGGCGCGTGGTGTGCAGCCCGTCGCAGGCCTCTACGACGGTGGCGTTGCCCGAACTGCCGCTGCCCAGGTTGCGAAACCTCAGCATGGGCGGTCCCGCGTGCCCATGCGACCGGGATTACTTGAGGTCGTCGGCAATGACGGTGACGATGCGCTGCGCGTTGGCGGACGTTTCCGGCGCGCCGCTGGCGTTGAGCACGGACACCGTCGTGGCTTCGCCCTGGCTCTTGACGCTGATGCGGAATTTCAGCGGCGCCGCGGCGTTGCCGGATGAGCTGAACAGCTTGCCGAAGAAGCCGGGCTCCTTCTTGTCGGGGTTGGGTTCCACATAGCGCACGAAGTACAGGCCCTGGCTGCGGTCGCGGTCCTCGACGGTGAAGCCGGTGCGGTCCAGTGTCAGGCCGACGCGGCGCCAGGCGCGGTCAAAGCCTTCGTCGATCTGCACCACGGGCTGGCTGCCCACGGTGGCCACGCGCGACGTCGGCTTGACGGGCGCACCCGAGGCGACCAGGGCGCGCGACTGCTCGGCCGGCGTGCCCAGGCGCACCATCAGGCGGCGCAGGAATTCGGCCTCCAGTTCGGGGTCGGGGTTGCGCGGCTGCCAGACCGTCTGGTCTTTCTGCGTGGTGTTGTAGACCTCGACCATGCCGCGGTGGCTGACGTAGATCTCGGTGCCGCCGGAAGCCGTGCGCTCCAGGCGCGTACGGAAGCGGTCGCGCTCGCCCGTCGAGTACAGCGAGTCGAACACCTTGCCCAGCGTGCTGCGGATGAAGTCCTGCGGCAGCTTGGCGCGGTTTTCGGCCCAGTCGGTTTCCATGATGCCCAGGTTGGCCTGGTCCAGCGTCAGCAGGAAGCCGTTTTCCTGCCAGAAGTCGCGGATGGGGCCCCACAGCTGGTCGGGCGAGCGGTTCACCACCAGCCAGCGCGTATTGCCCGCGCGCTCGATGCGCACGTCGCCCAGCGTGGACGCGGCCGTGGGTGCGCCGGGGACGGCCTGGCCGGCCTGGTAGCTGCTGGCGGTCACCGCGCCGCCGGGAATGACGTAGCGCGTGTCACGCGACAGCTGCGTCAGGTCCGGCGGGATTTCGAGCGACGTGCCGCGGCTGGCGCTCTTGTAGTCGATCTTTTCACCTTCCAGCACGCTGCAGCCCGCCAGCGTGACGGCCAGGCCCAGCAGGCCGATTCTTGCGATGTGGTTCACGTTCACGTGGGTTTCCTCTGCAATGCAGCGTTCAGGCGGGAAGCAGGCCGCTGGCGCGCAAGGCGCCCTCGACGACGGGGTGGCTGGCCGCGGACAGCGGCGTCATGGGCAGGCGCATGGCGCCGCCGCACAGGCCCATGCGGGCCATGGCCCACTTCAGCGGGATGGGGTTGGCTTCGACGAACAGGTGCTTGTGCACCGGCATGAGCTTGAACTGGATGTCCATGGCGCGCCGGGCGTCGCCCGCGATCGCGGCCATGCACAGCTCGTGCATCAGCCGCGGCGCGATGTTGGCCGTCACGCTGACGTTGCCCTGGCCGCCGCACAGCATGAGGGCCACGGCGGTGGGGTCGTCGCCCGAATAGACCGCAAAACCCTTGGGCACATCGCGGATTAGCCACTGCGCGCGCTCGATGTTGCCGGTGGCTTCCTTGATGCCGACGATGCCGGGCACCTGGGCCAGGCGCAGCACCGTGTCGTGGGCCATATCGGCCACCGTGCGGCCGGGCACGTTGTACAGGATGGTGGGCAGGTCGCCGACGGCTTCGGCGATGGCCTTGAAGTGCTGGTACTGGCCCTCTTGAGTGGGCTTGTTGTAGTAGGGCACGACCTGCAGCTGGCAGTCGGCGCCGACCTTTTTGGCGAACCTGGCAAGTTCGATGGCTTCGGCGGTGGAGTTGGCGCCGCAGCCGGCCATGATGGGCACGCGCTTTTGCGCCTGTTCGACCGCGACGCGGATGATTTCGCAGTGTTCCTCGACGTTGACCGTGGGCGATTCACCCGTGGTGCCGACCACGCCGATGCAGTCGGTGCCTTCGGCGATGTGCCAGTCAATCAGCTTTCGCAGGGTGGGGTAGTCCACCTTGCCGTCTTCGTGCATCGGGGTGACGAGCGCCACGATGCTGCCTGTAATCGGTGTCATGTCCGCGGTTCTGAACGGAAAAGAGGCATTCTAACTAGAGCGGATAGCGCGCCAGCGGCTGCGTATCCGCCTCCTGTACCGCCGCGATACGCTGCACGAAGCGGGCCGGCCCGTCCAGAAAGCCGTCTTCGTAGGCCACGACGCGCAAAGCGGCGCAGGCGCGCAGCAGTTCCCCGGGCTGCAACAGGAAATCCGGGCGCGACGGCTTGCCCACGGTTTCGTTGCCCGCCGCGAAGGTTTCGTAAATCAGCGCGCCGCCCGGCGCCACCGCCGCCACGATGGCCGGCAGCAGGGGGCGCCACAGGTAATGGGTGACCACCACGCCTGCAAAGCGCCGGTTTTCAAAAGGCCAGGGGCCGCTTTCGATGTCGGCCTGCACCACCTCGCCCGCCTGTGCGGCCGCGGCGGCGGCCTCGGGCGAGCGGTCGACGCCGACCACCGCGTGGCCGCGGGCGGCAAACCAGCGCATGTGGCGCCCGCTGCCGCAGGCCACGTCCAGCACCGCGCCCCCGGCCGGCACCAGGTGGGACCAGCGCTGAACCCAGGCCGAAGCGTCCTGCGCGCCGTGTGTCATCGGGGTTTGACGTCGTCTTTCAGGGCGGCCAGGGCCATGTCCTCGACCCGGCCGGGGGCGAACAGCTTGACCCAGCGGCCCAGCTTGCCCTTCAGGGTCATGACCACTTCGCGTTCCCGGCGGTCCATGCCGCCGATGATGAGCCGCGCGCATTCCTCCACGCTCATCGCGCCTTCTTCCTTCAGGCCGCTGCGGCCGGCGGCCCGGCCAGCAGCATTGAAGCCGCGGTAGCGGATCTGCGTGGCGACCACGCCCGGGTACGCCGTGGTGACGCTCACGCCCGCCGCCTTCAGCTCGGCGCGAAGGGCTTCAAAGAAGCCCGTCATGGCGAACTTGGTGGCGCTGTAGGCGGTGCGGCCCGGCACGCCGACCAGACCGGCCAGCGACGACACCGCCACGATCCGTCCGCGCGACGCCTTCAGGTGCGGCAGCGCGGCGTGGGTACACCAGACGCTGCCCCAGAGGTTGATGCGCATGAGGTCCTCGTACCAGGCCAGGTCGTCGGCCTTGACTTCATCGAACAGCGCCTGCGCGGACATGCCGGCGTTGTTGATGAGCACGTCGATGCGGCCGTACTGCGCCATGGCCGCGTCGATCAGCGCACGGCATTGCGCGGCATCGCCCACGTCGGTGCGCACGACGGCGGCCTGGGCGCCGTGGGCGCGGCATTGGCCGGCGACGGCTTGCAGCGCGATGTCGTTACGGGCGGCCAGGACGAGGGCTGCGCCGGATTTGTGCTGCGCCGCGAGCTGGCGCGCGATCTCGGCGCCGATCCCGTCGGACGCGCCGGTAATGACAAAGACTTGCATGCGAAGTGGCTAGAAGCAGGCCCAGAGTTGGTCCGCCAGTGTGACCAGAAAGTCCGGCCGCGCGTACAGGGCAAACACCGCCAGCAGAACGGCCGTGGCGGCGGTCCAGGCGAGCAGGGTGCGAGTCCTGTGCTTCATGTGATTTCAGGCGGGCTGCGGGGCGCCGCGGGGAATGGGCGCTTCCTTGACCGGCAGGTTCACGAGCGCGGCGAACACGCCCAGCGCAATGGCGATGTACCAGACGATGTCATAGCTGCCCGTCTTGTCATACAGGTAGCCGCCCAGCCACACGCCCAGGAACGAGCCGATCTGGTGGCTGAAGAACACGAAGCCGCCCAGCATGGACAGGTGCGCCACGCCGAAAATCTGCGCGATGGTTGCGTTGGTGGGGGGCACGGTGGACAGCCACAACATGCCCATGACGGCGGCAAATACATACACCGACATGGGCGTGAGCGGCGCCATCAGGAACACGGCGATGGCTACGGCCCGGCCCAGGTAAATGGTGGCCAGGATCTTGCGTTTGGCAAGCTTTTGCCCCAGCGAGCCGGCAATGTAGGTGCCGAACACATTGAACAGGCCGATCAGCGCCAGCGCGTAGCTGGCGACCTGGGGCGACAGGCCCTTGTCCTTCAGGTAGCTGGGCATGTGCACGCCGATGAACACCACCTGAAAGCCGCACACGAAGTAACCCGCCATCAACAGCTGGAAGCTCGGGTACTTGAACGCCTCGCGCAGCGCCTGGGCGATGGACTGCTCGCGCCTGGGCGCGGCCGCGCCGCTGAAGCCCGGCTCGCGCAGGCCCAGTGCCAGCGGGCTGATGAGCAGCACGAAAACGCTCAGCGCCAGCAGCGCCTCTTTCCAGCCGAAGCTGCTGATCAGGAAGCCCTCGACCGGCACCATCAGGAACTGACCGAACGAACCGGCCGCGGCCGCCACGCCCATGGCCCAGGACCGCTTGGCCGGATCGACCTGCCGTCCGATCACCCCGTACACCACGGCATAGGTCGTGCCCGCCTGCGCCGCACCCAGGAGCACGCCGGCCGTCAGCGTGAACACCAGCGGCGTGGTGGCCAGCGCCATGCCCGCCAGGCCCGCCGCGTACAGCAGGCTGCCCAGAATCAGCGTGCGGAACGCGCCAAACCGGTCGGACGCCATGCCCGCGAAGATGCCGAACACGCCCCAGGCCAGGTTCTGGATGGCGATGGCGAATGCAAACGTCTCGCGCGACCAGTTCTGCGCCTGGGTGATCGGCTGCAGCCAC
>JAYRLC010000091.1:0-4666 GCA_041905405.1 Ramlibacter sp.
CGCCACGAATCGCAGATTTGAAAGTGAACAGGAAAGTCAATGAAATCAACGATCTACCAACACCACCTCCGCGCCAGTGCTAGCTTTTCGTACCGTCACTTATTGCACTGAAAACGAGGAGACCCCGCTCGGGGTGCCGTTCATCTCCGGTCAAATCCGGCGGATCCTGCCGGACGTGCTGCGCACCCTGGATTGCTGAGTTTCGGGCCGCTTAGCCTCGGCAGCCCCGTATGTGTGACCGGTGATTGCCCCCACCGGCGGTGGGGTCGGGGCGGCGGCATTGACAGCCGGTGGATGCGATCGAATAATAGCGAACCGCAAGTAATTTTCGTCCGAGGTCAAACATGCTGAATTCTGCAAACAATGAGATCCTCACCCGCGTCGGCCCCGGCACTGCCATGGGTGGCCTGTTCCGGCAGTTCTGGCAGCCCGCGCTTCTGTGCGAGGAGCTGCCGGCGCCGGATTGCCCTCCGGTGCGGGTTCGGCTGATGGGCGAGAACTTCGTCGCCTTCCGGGACTCCAGCGGGAAGGTCGGCCTGCTGGACGCGCATTGCCCGCACCGCCTGGCCGAGCTGTTCTTCGGGCGCAACGAGGAAGGCGGGCTGCGCTGCGTGTACCACGGCTGGAAGTTCAGCGTCACCGGCGAGCTGCTGGACATACCGAGTGAACCTGCCGGCAGCCCGATGCGGTGCAATCCGAACATTCGCGCCAAGGCATACCCGGTCCACGAAGCCGGCGGCATCGTCTGGGCCTACCTGGGCCCGCAGGAGTGCGTCCCGCCTTTGCCGCAGATGGAATTCATGAGCCTGCCGGCACAGAACTTCTACACCTCGAAGTGCCTGATGAAATGCAATTACCAGCAGGCGCTGGAAGGCAGCATTGACACAGCGCACCTTACCTTTCTGCACCGGTCCATCGCGCCCATGGAGAAGGACGTGTTCAACGTAGGCCACCTGCAGAAGTACGGCGATGCCGACGGGGCGCCACGCTTTTTCTGCGAGGACACCGACTACGGTATGCGCATCTCTGCGCGCCGGGACGGAGGCGAGGACACCTTCTACTGGCGCATCACGCAGTGGCTGATGCCCACCGCCGTCCTGGTGCCGACAGCCGAAGGCCTGGTCTGCAGGGCCAACCTGTTCATCCCCATCGACGATGAGAACTGCTGGTGGTACCGCATCCGCTACCACGCCGGACGTCCTCTGAGCGACGATGAACTCGCCGAGTACAAGGGCGGCGGGCTCGACTACGCGAAGCTCGTTCCGGGAACCTACATCCCCGAGGGCAACCGCGCCAACGATTACCTAATGGACCGCACCCTCCAGAAGAGCGGCTCGTTCACCGGCATCCTGAGCGCCCAGCTGCAGGATCTCGCAGTGCAGGAGAGCCAGGGCGCGATCGCCGACCGGACCAAGGAACACCTGGGCTCCTCGGATACCGCAATCGTCAAGTGCCGCCGGCGCCTGATCGAATCCGCGAAGAAGTTCGCTACGGAAGGCACGATCCCGGCGGCCGTCGCGCGCGCCGATCTGTACAAGCGGCGCGCCGTCGCCATACTCTTGCCCAAGGAGATGACCGCAGACCAGGCGGGAACCCATCCTGCGACCTTGCCGAGCGCCTGAGCGCGCCGCTGCAGTGGTCGGGCGCGCGCCGCCGAAGGGCGCGCCCGTGCATCGCCACCAATCCAAAGGAGACTCCGGTGAATGTTCTCGTGAAGTTCCGCCAAGCCCTCACGCTGGCTGCCGCTGTAGTGGCCACCGCCTTTGCGTTCGCCGCGCAGGCGCAGCCCAGGGATGCTGCATGGCCCTCCAAGCCGATCCGCTTCGTGATCCCGTTTGCCGCAGGCGGCTCACTCGACGTAGTGGCCCGTCTGATGGGCCGGCACCTGGAAGGACGGCTGGGTCAAAACGTCGTGGTGGAGAACCGCCCCGGCGCAGGCGGAACCATCGGTGCGGACTCGGTAGCGCGGGCCGCGGCCGACGGGCACACCTTCCTGTTTACGGCGCAGGGGCCACTGGTGCTCAATCCGTTCCTGATGAAGCGCTTGCCTTACAACGCCGAAACTGCGTTCGCGCCGGTCACCATCGTGGCCGAGACACCGAACGTTTTGGTGACCAACCAAGCGTTTCCGGTGGCGAATTTTACCGACTTGCTTGCTTTTGCCAAGTCAAACCCGGACAAGATGACCTTTGGCATGCAAGGAGTGGGCACCACCGGGCATGTCACCGGCGAACTGATCAACCAGCTGACCGGGCTTGGTCTCACTCACGTTGCCTATCAGGGGTTTCCTCCCGCCCTGACGGACGTTCTGGCCGGGCGGGTCGGCATGATGATCGGGGACACGATCAACCTTGTGCCGCGCATCCGATCCGGCCACCTGCGGCCCATCGCCATCGCGTCTGCCCGACGCAGCACCGTGCTGCCGCAGGTGCCGACCTTCGCCGAGGCGGGTCTCCCTGAAATCGTCTCGGGCCCATGGTTCGCGGTGCTGGCACCCGCAGGTACCGGCATCGAGATCCGCCGCAAGCTCTCCGATGAGATGCGCCAGATCCTGAATCAGGGTGAGGTCCAGGAGAAGTTGAAGGAACTCGGCGTGGAAAACCGAGGGATGACTCCGGAGGAGTTCGATACCTACCTGAAGGCCGAGTACAAGCGCTGGGGCGGCGTGATTCGCAAGGCGGGGATCACTCTCGACAAGTGACCCGGCTACGGATCGCAGCCGCCAAGCCTGCCGGCTCGGCTTTCCAGCAGGGAAATGGTGGCGAAGAAAGTACTCAGATGATCGGCGGGAATCCCGGCGAGCAGGTCGGCTTCCACCAGGTTGATCATGTCCTCCACCTGCCGGTGGACTTTCCTGCCGGTGGCCGTGAGGCTCAGTCGCAAGCGCCGGCGATCGTCGGGGTCCACGCCCTTCTTGAGGTATCCCTGTTCGACCAGCTTGTCGATCGCTCGGCCGACGAAGAAGGCATCGGTGCTGGTGCGCTCGGCGACCTGCATCGCCGACAGCGGCTCGTAGCGTCCGATGACGGCCATGACACGCCAGCTGGTCACCGTCAGGCCGAACTCGCTCTTCCACCGCGGGGCGAGATGGCGCGTGATGCGCGATGCCACGGACAGGCATCGGTAAGAGATTCTGTTTTCAAGGGGCACACGAGGAGTGTTGCGCATGCGCAGATTCTACGGGTCGGGACAGCCGCGTCGGCTGCCGGTTCGCAGCGCGGCGCGAGCATTTCTTCGTCTGCCAGTCGGGAGAAGTCGAGACCATGAATGCGCAAATGCTGCAAGTGCGCGTGGCGCGCAAGATTCCCCTTGCGCTGGACATTGCCTTGTTCGAACTGGTGAGCACCGACGGCAGGGCACTGCCTCCGTTCTCTGCGGGCTCGCACGTGGACGTTCTGTTGCCCTCTGGTGTCACGCGCCAGTACTCGCTGTGCAACGATCCTGAGGAGTCGCACCGCTACCAGATTGCCGTGCTCAAGGACCCGCGGGGCAGGGGAGGATCGCGCGCGATGCACGAGCTCGTGCGCGAAGGTGATGTGATCACCATCAGCGCACCGCGGAACCATTTCCCACTCACTCCGGGTGCCGAGGAGACCTTGCTGATCGCCGGCGGCATCGGCATCACGCCCTTGCTGTGCATGGCCGAGCGGCTGTACGTGCTCAAGCAGCCTTTCACCCTTCATTACTGTTCGCGTTCGGTGGAACGCACAGCGTTCCGGGAGCGCATCCAGCAGGCGGGCTATGCAGCGCACGTGCAGTTGCACCTTGACGACGGCCCGCAGCAGCAGAAGCTCGGCTTGCCCGCGCTGCTGCGCACGCCACGGCGCGGAGTCCACATCTACACCTGCGGTCCCAAGGGTTTTATGGACGCTGTGCTGTCCAATGCGCGCAGCAGCGGCTGGCCGCAGGACCAGCTTCACTACGAGTTCTTCAGCGCCGCGCCGCAGAAGCTGGCCACCGACGGAAGCTTCGAGGTCAAGCTAGCCAGCTCCGGTCGAACCATCCGCGTTGCGGCCGATGCCTCGGTGACCTCGGCGCTTGCGGCCGCAGGTATCCTGGTGCCGACCTCTTGCGAGCAAGGCGTGTGTGGGACCTGTCTCACACGCGTGCTCGAAGGAGAGCCCGACCATCGGGACATGTACCTGACGCCGCAGGAGCAGGCCGCGAACGACCAGTTCCTGCCTTGCTGTTCCCGCTCCAGGTCAGCTTGCCTTGTTCTGGACCTTTAATCGGTAAGTCTCAGCAAGCATGTGTATGGCAGAGCTCTATTCGAAGTCGCAACCCACCACAAGCCAGATCTTGAGTGACAGCTCGGTGCGTTCCGTGGAACGCGCCATCGAAGTGCTCTTCAGTTTCACACAGCAGGAGCCGGTTCTCGATATTCCGGCGCTGCAGCAGCGCACCGGGCTGTCCCGACCCACTCTCTACCGACTGTTGCGAACACTGGAAACCAGGGGACTGATCTACTCGTTCGGGAACCCGCTACGTTTCCAGCTGGGCGCCCGCACCGGCTTGCTCGCGAGCACGTGGACGCCTGCGCCTGGGGTCTCCTCGTTTTCAGTGCAATAAGTGACGGTACGCAAAGCTAGCACTGGCGCGGGGGTGGTCTGGGTAGACCGTTGATTTCATTGACTTTCCTGTTCGCTTTGTAAACGGGTATGGTGGC
>JAYRLC010000037.1:0-33479 GCA_041905405.1 Ramlibacter sp.
GCAGCAGGCTGCCGAGCAGCGAGCCCGTGCATTGCAGGACGCCGCCGCGCGCGATGAACGGGGTGTTCGCAAGGCGCAGGCTGCCCCTGCGGCGCCCCCGGCTCCTGCGCAGGAAGCCCCGGCGGCGTCCGCGCCCGCCGCCACCGTACCTCCGCGCGATGCGGCAGCAGCCCGCAAGCACCAGGAACGCCTGGACGCGGTCAAGGCCCGCAAGGCAGAAGTGCAAAAGCGCAGCCAGGACAGAACCAAGCCTGCGGCCAAGCCGCTGCCGGTGCCGTCTTCATAGTGAGAAGAAAAAACGCCGCGTGAGCGGCGCGGCGTCAGAGGGCGTCCAGAGGTTCCAGCTTGACGATCACGAGCGACAGGTTGTCCCCGCCCCCCCGGCCGCGTGAACGGGCCTTGTCGATCAGGAACTCGGTCGCCTCGCGCGGCGACAGCGACGACAGCACTGAGCCCAGCTCGTTGGGGCTGAAATAGTGCCAGACGCCATCGCTGCAGGCCATGAGCACATCACCCGGACGCAACTGGGGGATGTAGTGGACGTCGATCGGCGGGTCGTCCTCGGTGCCCAGGCAACCCATGAGGATGTTGGACTGTGGATGGACGTTGGCTTCCTCTTCGGTGATCTCGCCCTTGTCCACCAGCGTCTGCACGTAGGAATGGTCCATGGTGCGCTTGATCAGCTTGTTGCCGTGGAAATGGTAGACGCGTGAGTCCCCGGCATGGACCCAGTGGCAGTCTCCAGCCGGGTTGATCAGGAAGGCGGCGACGGTGCTGTGGGGCTCCTGCTCCGACGAAATGGCCGTGAGCTTGATGACGATGTGGGCTTCCTGAACCAGCTGCTTGAGCATGGACGGCGTGTCGTCGTGGTCGGGCGAATAGCGCTCGAACAGCTGCTTGGCGGTCATCATGACCTGGTCCGAAGCCTTGCGGCCACCGCTGCGACCACCCATGCCGTCGGCCACGACGCCCAGCACGCACCCCGTGATGCGGGGGTGGCTGAGCAGGGCGATCTGGTCCTGCTGGTATTCGCGGTCACCCTTGTGGATGCCCGTCGATGCGGTAAGTCGGTAGCCTTTGCTCATATGGTCAAAATTCGGCGCCGTTATGAATGACAGGGGCGCTCGATAAATCCCCCCGAAACCCGTATTATCAAGCGAACATGACACTTGCGGCCTGCAAGCCCTTTTTTTGGACTCCAACCTGCACTCCCCCGAGCGCCGCCTGATCGAGCTGCGCATGGAACACAGCGACCTGAATGCATTGATCGACCGGATGGCCCAGGAAAACCCGGTCGACGAACTGATGCTGCGCCGCCTGAAGAAGCGAAAGCTCGGGCTGCGCGACGAAATCGCCCGGCTGGAATTCGCCCTGGTTCCCAAAGAACCCGCGTGACGCCCCTGCAGGAAACAGTCCGCGAAGCATTCGCTCCCGGCGGCGTGCTGTCGCGCGCGGCCGACCATTTCATGCCGCGGTCCGGGCAGACCGATATGGCGATGGCGGTGGCGCGTGTGATCGAACAGGGCGGGCCACTGGTTGTAGAGGCCGGAACGGGCGTTGGCAAGACCTTCTCCTACCTGGTGCCGGCGTTGCTCAGCGGCGAGCGCGTCCTGCTGTCCACAGCGACCAAGACGCTGCAGGACCAGTTGTTCGGACGGGATCTGCCGCGGCTGGTGCAGGCGCTGGGCCTGCCTGTGCGCACAGCATTGCTCAAGGGCCGGGCCAGCTACCTGTGCGCGCACCGGCTTGAGGCGGCGCGGCGCGACGCGACGCTACCCGACCGCACGGCGGTGCGGGCCCTGGCCAAGGTGGAAGAATGGGCGCAGGTCACGCGCAGCGGCGATCTGGCCGAACTGGAAGGCCTGGACGAGCGCTCGCCGGTGATTCCCCTGGTCACCTCCACGCGGGACAACTGCCTGGGGTCGAATTGCCCCAAATTCCGTGGCTGCCATGTCAACCAGGCGCGGCGCGAAGCCCTGGCGGCGGATGTGGTGGTCATCAACCACCACCTGTTCTTTGCCGATCTGGCGGTGCGTGAGTCGGGCATGGCGGAACTGCTGCCCACGGTACGGGTGGCCGTGTTTGACGAAGCACACCAGCTCAATGAAACCGGCGTGCAATTCCTGGGCATGCAGCTGAGCACCGGCCACGTGATTGATTTCAGCCGCGACATGCTGGCGGCGGGCCTGCAACTTGCGCGAGGGCTGGTGGATTGGCCTCAACTGGTATCCACCGTCGAGAGGTCCGCGCGTGACCTCCGGCTGGCCGTGGGCCGCACGGCGCCCGGTGCGCGCCTGCGCTGGGCCGGCCCGGCGCCCGAACAGGCCGATCCTGCCGAATGGGGCCATGCGCTGACCGCCGTGCACGAGGCCTGCAACGCTGCCGCGGCCGCGCTGGACACGGTCAGCGAGATCGCGCCCGATTTCGTGCGGCTGCACGAGCGCGCCGCCAGCCTGGCCGAACGGGCTGCCCGGTTTGCGGGGGACTGCGCGACGGGGTCGGTGCGCTGGGCGGATGCGGGCGTCCAGCTGCGGCTGGTCGAATCACCGCTGGACATCGCCGAGGCGGTGCGCAGCAAGATCCTGCGCGAGGACGATGCCTCCACCGGCGAAACTGCGCGCCGGGCATGGGTGTTCACGTCGGCCACGCTGGGGGACGACCCGGCCCTTCGCTGGTTCACCGAGCCCTGCGGACTGGGGGACGCCGAGGTGCTTCGGGTTCAAAGCCCGTTCGACTACACGAAGCAGGCCGCCGTGTACGTGCCGCGGGACCTGCCCAAGCCCGCCGATCCCGCCCACAGCGCGCGGGTGGCCGATCTGGCCGCCGATGCCGTACAGACCTTGGGCGGCGCGACCATGGTGCTGACGACGACGCTGAAAGCGTTGCGCGTGATCGGCGAGGCATTGCAGACCCGTTTTGAAGGGTCGGCCGAGGTACAGGTCCTGGTCCAGGGCCAATGGCCCAAGCGGCGCCTGATCGAACGGTTCCGGCAGGGCGCCGGCGACGGGCGGCCGGGGTGCGTGCTCGTGGCCTCGGCGTCGTTCTGGGAAGGGGTGGACGTGCCGGGCGACGCGCTGGAGCTGGTGATCATCGACAAGCTGCCCTTTCCGCCGCCGGGTGATCCGCTGGTGGAAGCCCGTTCCCGCCGGCTTGAGGCCGAAGGCCGCAGCCCCTTCACGGACTACTTCATTCCCGAGGCGGCCGTTGCGCTCAAGCAGGGCGCGGGCCGGCTGATCCGCAGGGAGACCGACCGGGGTGTTCTGGTGGTGTGCGATACCCGGCTGGCCACCATGGGCTATGGCCGCCGCCTGCTGGCCGCGTTGCCGCCCATGCGGCGGCTGGCATCAGATCAGGAGTTCAGGCAAACGCTGCAGGGACTGGTGGCTACCAGAATTTCCACCAGGGATTCTGGACAGCCTTGAAACCCTTGCCCATGTATTCGCTTCGGGGGTAGTTCTTTTCCAGAATGCGGCGTGTGTCGTCGCGCAGTTGGGTCATGCCCAGGGCGTCATAGGAGCGCACGAGGATGTAGAGCGCTTCTTCCAGCGCCGGCACGTCGTGATAGTCCGTCAGCGCGGACTGGGCCCGGTTGACGGCGGCCACATAGGCGCCGCGGCTGAAGTAGTACCGCGCCACATGCACTTCGTACTGCGCCAGCGAATTGACGATGTAGGTCATGCGCAGGCGGGCATCGGGCGTGTAGCGGGAATCCGGAAAGCGGGCAGCGAGCTCGCGGAACGCCTCAAACGACTCCTTGGCCGCCTTCTGGTCGCGCTCGGAGAGGTCCTGGCGCGAGATGAAGGAGAACAGTCCCAGGTTGTCGTTGAAATTGACGATGCCCTTCAGGTACAGCGCATAGTCCAGGGCGGGGCTGGCCGGATGGAGCTTGATGAATCGGTCCAGCGTCGCCAGGGCCTGGGCCTGCTCGTTGGACTTGTAATAGGCGTAGGCCCGCTCCAGCTGGGCCTGCTGCGCCAGGGGCGTGCCGGCGGCGCGGCCCTCGAGCTTTTCGAACAGGGGGATCGCCTTGTCGTAGGCACCGCCGTCCAGCTCGGCCTTCGCCTCAGAATAGATCTTGTTGGGGCTCCAGCTGCCAGTCGGGTCCTGGGGCGTCGAGGAACAGGCCTGCAACAGGATCGCCACCGCGATTGCCGTCAGCAGGCGGGGTCCGACCGATAATTTGGCGCTTGGCATCCGTGGCAACTTTCTTGGAACAACCTCAAAAGATTATATCGGCGGGCTCCGTGGCCGACGCCCCGCACGACCCGCTGTCCGAGCTGGCAGACGACCCTGCAGAGGCCGGGCCCGACGTCGAGCTGCGGCCGCTTTCCATTGGCGAAAGCCTGCACGGCCAGCGGCTGGACCGGGCGCTGGTCGCGCTGGCCCCGGAGTTTTCGCGCAGCTACCTGCAACAGCTCATCGACAGCGGTGCCGTGAGCATCGGGGGCAGGCCCGCGCTCAAGGCGTCACAGCGCGTCAGGGCGGGCGAGCAGGGGACGCTGGAACTGCGGCCCACGCCCCAGAGCCAGGCCTTTTTGCCCCAGCCGATGGCGCTGGACGTCGTGCACGAGGACGAACACCTTTGTGTGATCAACAAGCCTGCCGGGCTGGTGGTTCATCCGGCCCCCGGCCATTGGCAGGGGACCCTGCTCAACGGCCTGCTGGCGCGTGACCCACAGGCACGGCTGCTGCCGCGCGCCGGGATCGTCCACCGGCTGGACAAGGACACGAGTGGGCTGATGGTGGTGGCGCGAACGCGTTTGGCCATGGACGCGCTGGTGCAGGCCATCGCCGCGCGCGAGGTGAGCCGGCAGTACGTTGCGCTGGCCCACCGGCCCTGGCAAGGCTCCGCGCATCGGCAGGTGGACGCGCCGGTCGGGCGGGATCCCCGCAACCGGCTGCGCATGGCGGTGGTGGACCTGCAGCGGCACGCCGGCAAACCGGCTCGCACCGACCTGGACCTGATGGGCAACGCGCGGGACGGTTGCTGGGTGCGTTGCACGCTGCACACGGGCCGCACGCACCAGATCCGCGTGCACATGGCGTCCATCGGCCATCCGCTGGTCGCCGACGAGGTGTACGGCGGCCAACCGGCGGCGGGCATGGTCCGGCACGCCCTGCACGCATTCCGCCTGGCCTTTTCGCACCCGGTCACTGCAGCTCCCATGGCCTTTGAGGCGCCGCCCCCGCGGGACCTGCAGATGGCGCTGGCGCAGTGGGGGCTGCGCTACAATCCCCCGCAGCGGCCTGAGAGCCCCGAGCTTCAGGCTTTCGACCCTGAAAGCCGCGCCGGAAAACCCCAAGGTTGATCCTGGTATCCAGGTCCCGGCCCGTGTTGCCCCCTTGTACCTTCGCGCCCCTCGGCGCCTGTCCCGAAACCTGACCATGAATACGGCGGATGCCAAGCGCGTCCTCGAAACCGCGTTGATCTGTGCGCAGCAGCCCCTGCCGGTGCGGGAGATGCGCGTGCTGTTCAACGACGAACTGGGCGCCGACACGATCAAGACCCTGCTGCAGGACCTGCAGGACGACTGGGCCCAGCGTGGCGTTGAGCTGGTCGGCGTTGCCAGCGGCTGGCGCTTCCAGAGCCGGCCCGAAATGCGCGAGTACCTGGACCGTCTGCATCCTGAAAAGCCGCCGAAGTACACACGGGCGACACTGGAGACGCTGGCCATCATCGCCTACCGCCAGCCGGTGACGCGGGGCGACATGGAAGACATCCGGGGCGTCACCATCAACACCCAGATCATCAAACAGCTCGAAGACCGCGGCTGGGTCGAAGTCATCGGCCACCGCGAGGCCGTGGGCAGGCCCGCCCTGTATGCCACGACGCGCCAGTTTCTGGACGACCTGGGCCTGGCGTCGCTGGACCAGTTGCCCGAACTGGACAACCCTGCCCATCAGGCGAGCGTGCTGGAGGCCCTGGGGCGTGGCGACGGCGACGTCCAGCCCGATCTGCCGATGGAGCCGGCCCCGGCCGAAGCCGCCGATCCGTCCCCGCAGGACGACACTTTCTTCCCGGACAACAGATGACAGATTCCACAGAAGGCGCGGGCGTGCCGGCGCAGCCGCAACTGCCGGCCGAGGTCACCCCGCAGGTCGAGCAGGATGCGGCAGCGAAGCCGGAGCAGGCCGCGGCCGGCCCGGACAACCGCTTTGCCGATGTGGTGTCGGGCCAGTTCGACGCTGATGAAGATCGTGAGGACGTCGCCGCACCCAAGCGCGTGCTCGCGCCCCAGGCCGAAACCCCCAAGCTGCACAAGGTGCTGGCGCAGGCGGGGCTCGGGTCCCGGCTGGAGATGGAGCAGCTCATCCTGGAAGGGCGCATCTCCGTCAACAACGAGCCGGCGCACATCGGGCAGCGCATCCAGTTCGGCGACCAGATCAAGGTCAACGGCAAGCCCATCAAGGTACGCATCGCGCCGCCGCCTGCGCGCGTGATTGCCTATCACAAGCCTGTGGGCGAAGTGGTGACCCATGATGACCCGCAGAACCGGCCCACGGTCTTTCGCAAGCTGCCCAAGCTGTTCCAGGGCAAATGGCAGTCGGTCGGCCGGCTGGACCTGAACACCGAAGGCTTGCTGCTGTTCACCAGTTCCGGCGAGCTTGCCAACCGGCTCATGCACCCCCGCTTTGGCCTGGAGCGCGAATACGCGGTGCGGGTGCTGGGCGCGCTCTCGACCGAGGAGCGCGAACGCTTGCTGTCAGGCGTGAGCCTGGACGACGGCATGGCCCAGTTCAGCGCCATCGAAAACGGTGGCGGGGAGGGGGCCAACGCCTGGTACCGCGTGACCATTTCCGAGGGGCGCAACCGCGAGGTGCGCCGCCTGTTCGAGGCTGTGGGCCATGCCGTGAGCCGCCTGATCCGCATCCGCTACGGCGCCATGGTGCTGCCTCGTGGCCTCAAGCGTGGCGCCTGGATGGAGCTGGACGAGCGTGACATCGGCGCGCTGGTGCAGGCGGCTGGCGGCGCTGCCGAACGCCCCGTGCGCGCCGACGGCGAGGACCGCGGCAACCGTGGCGGCGGGCGCCGCCGCGACAGCCGTACCGGCGGGCCGCGTCCGTCCATGCCGGGCGGGCAGCAACCTCCCAGAGGCGGCGGCGGGCAGGGTGGCCAGCGGCGCAGCAACGACCGGGGCGACCGCAACAGCCAGGGCGGCGGCCAGCCGGATCCGATGAAAACCTCTTTCGGCTATATCGGCGCCGACAGCTTCACGCGCCAGCGGCAAGGCCCGGGACAAGGCCCGGGGCGTCGCGGCGGCAATGCGGGCGGCGGCCAGCGGCGTGGAGGCCGCGGGCGTTAGTCACAGCCGCGGCAAACTGGCGGGTTAAAATCCAAGGCTTTGCCCAAAGGGCAAAAAATCGACAATTTCCAAGTTTCAGGAAGAACATTCAAATGGCTATCGAACGCACCCTCTCCATCATCAAGCCCGACGCCGTGGCCAAGAACGTGATCGGCCAGATCTACGCCCGCTTCGAGGCTGCCGGCCTGAAGGTCGTTGCCGCCAAGATGGTGCACCTGTCGCGCGGTGAAGCCGAGCAGTTCTACGCCGTCCACAAGGAGCGCCCCTTCTTCAAGGATCTGGTCGAGTTCATGATCTCCGGTCCCGTGATGATCCAGGCCCTGGAAGGCGAAGGCGCCATCCTCAAGAACCGTGACCTCATGGGCGCCACCGACCCCAAGAAGGCCGCTCCCGGCACCATCCGCGCCGACTTCGCCGACAGCATCGACGCCAACGCCGTGCATGGCTCCGACGCCGCCGAGACCGCCAAGGTGGAAGTGGGCTTCTTCTTCCCCGGCATGAACGTTTACTCCCGCTGAAGCGGAGAGTTTCCATGCGATGACGGCCAACCTTCTCGACTTTGACCTGGAGGGCTTGGCCGCCTTTTGCGAACGGCTCGGTGAAAAGCGCTTTCGCGCGACGCAGCTGTTCCGCTGGATCCACCAGAAGGGTGCCCGCGACTTTGACCAGATGAGCGATCTGGCCAAGTCGCTGCGCGAAAAACTCAAGACCGCGGCCCATCTGGTGGCCCTGCCGGTCATCACCCAGCACGAATCCGCCGACGGCACGATCAAGTGGCTGTTTGACGTGGGCGACGGCAACGCCGTCGAAGCTGTTTTCATCCCTGAGGACGACCGCGGCACGCTGTGCGTGTCGTCCCAGGCGGGCTGCGCCGTGGGTTGCCGGTTCTGTTCCACGGGCCACCAGGGCTTCAGCCGCAACCTCACCACGGGCGAGATCATTGCGCAGCTCTGGTTCGCCGAGCATTTCCTGCGCGCGCACCTGAAGCGTGACGAGCGGGTGATTTCCAACGTGGTCATGATGGGCATGGGCGAGCCGTTGCAGAACTACGCGGCGCTGGTGCCGGCGCTGCGTGTCATGCTGGACGATCACGGGTATGGCCTGTCGCGCCGGCGGGTCACGGTCTCCACCTCGGGCGTGGTGCCCATGATGGACCGGCTGGCGCAGGATTGCCCCGTGGCGCTGGCCGTGTCGCTGCACGCGCCCAACGACGAGCTGCGCGACAACCTGGTGCCTCTGAACCGCAAATACCCGCTGGCCGAACTGCTGGATGCCTGCAACCGCTACCTGGAGTACGCGCCGCGCGACTTCATCACGTTCGAGTACTGCATGCTGGATGGCGTGAATGACCAGCCCGTGCACGCCAGGCAACTCGTGGAGCTCGTGCGTGGGCATGGTGGCGTGGGGGTGTCATGCAAGCTCAACCTCATCCCGTTCAATCCCTTTCCCGCGTCCGGCCTGGTGCGCTCGGCACCTGCTGCGGTCCAGGCCTTTGCAAAAATCCTCAGTGATGCTGGTATCGTCACCACCGTGCGCAAAACACGTGGGGACGACATTGACGCGGCGTGCGGCCAGCTGGCCGGCGACGTGCGGGACCGCACCCGCGTGGGCGAACGCATCGCTCAGCAGCGCACCGTGATGCTGACGCCTGTCAGGCCATCGGCCGGCGGCACCAAGGAGACCCTTAAACCATGAGAGCGTTTGCGTTGGGTACAGGCACCGGGGCGAATTGCCGCCGGCTGTGGGCGTGCATGCTGGTGCTGTCGGCTGTCGTGGGCGGCTGTGCCACCAGGGCGCCGGCCCCGGCCGGGGCATCGGCCGACATCCTGACCGAATCGGACGAGCCTGAAAGCCGCAAGCGTGCCCGCATCCGCATGGAACTGGCGGTTGGCTATTTCGAGCAGGGCAAAACCAATATCGCGCTGGACGAACTCAAGCAGGTGATCGTCGCCGATCCGACGTTCCCCGATGCCTACAACCTGCGCGGCCTGATCTACATGCGGCTCAACGACTTCCGCCAGGCCGAGGACAGCTTTCGTCGTGCCGTGGCGCTGAACCCGCGCGACGCCAATTCGCACCACAACTACGGCTGGCTGCTGTGTCAGCAGGCTCGCTACACAGACTCCTACCAGCAGTTCGAGCTGGCCATGGCCAACCCGCTGTATGCCGACCGGGCCAAGACGTTGATGGCCCTGGGTGTCTGCCAGGCACGCGGCGGCCAGCGTGCCGACGCCGAGAAAACCCTGTCGCGGGCCTACGAACTGGACG
The DNA here is from genome assembly GCA_041905405.1 of Ramlibacter sp. GTDB lineage: Bacteria > Pseudomonadota > Gammaproteobacteria > Burkholderiales > Burkholderiaceae_C > RAM1. The sequence goes on from JAYRLC010000037.1 coordinate 9,573, forward strand.
CCGGCAACCCGGTCGTGGGCTTTAACCTGGCCAACCTGCTGTACCAGCGCGGCGACTTCCAGCGTGCGCAGTTCTACATCCGCCGGCTGAACAACAGCGAACTGGCCAATGCTGAAACGCTCTGGCTGGGGGTCAAGGTGGAGCGCAGCATGAATGACCGGGTGGCCATGGAACAGCTGGCCGACCAACTGAGGCGCCGGTTCCCCGCTTCGCGGGAGGCGGCGGCCTATGCACGGGGAGCTTTCAATGAGTGATTCGCAGCCGCAGGGCGGCGCACAGGACATGGCGCAAAGCGCCGCACCGGCGGGGCCCACGGCGGGCGCTTTGCTACGCGAGGCGCGCGAAGCAGCCGGCCTGCATATCGCGGCGCTGGCGCTGTCGCTGAAGGTGCCCGTGCGCAAGCTCGAAGCGCTTGAAGCGGACCGCTACGACCTGCTGCCCGACGCTGTGTTCGTGCGCGCGCTGGCGTCCAGCGTCTGCCGCACGCTCAAGATGGATCCCGCGCCCGTACTGGACCGCCTGCCGCAGACCTCTGCACCGCGCCTGGCGCAGGACGCCGGCGGCATCAACGCGCCGTTCCGTGCACCTGGGGACAGCCGGGGGCCCAGTTGGATCGACCAGTTGTCCAGGCCAGTTTTTCTGGCGGTTTTTGCGCTGCTGCTGGGTGCCCTGATCCTGATTTTCATGCCGTCCGCGCGCAAGGACGACGCTGCGACCGCCAGTGCCGAAGACACCACCACACCCGCCGTGACGGCGGCCGCTCCCATGCCCGCAGCTGAACCGGCGCCGCCCGTGCCCTCGTCACCGTCCGTACCCTCGGCACCGGCGCAACCGGTCACCGAGCCAATGCCGCGCGCCACGCCGTCCACGGCTGCCGGGACGGTCACCGCCACAGTGGCTGCGTCGCCCTCGGGCGCCGCCAGCCGGCCTGCAGCGGCTGGGGTGGCGGTATCGCCGACCTTCTCCGTGGCCGTTTCCACGCCCACGGTCGTGAGCCCTACGGCAATCGTGACGCCGGCCCCGTTACCCACCACCGGCATCGTCGTCTTCAAGACAACGGGTGAATCCTGGGTGGAGGTGACGGACGCCAAGGGTGTGATTGCTGTGCGCAAGACGCTGGCGGCCGGCGAAACCGTCGGGGCCAGCGGCGCATTGCCCCTGTCCGTGGTGATTGGCCGGGCCAACGCGACCCGGGTCGAGGTGCGCGGAAAGGCGTTCGACCTCGGCACCGTCGCCAAGGACAACGTCGCCCGTTTCGAGGTGAAGTGATGCAAGACTGCCTGCCGATCGAACCTGCGGCGCCCAAGACCCGGCGCTCGCGCCAGTCGCGCACGGTCTGGGGCTCCCGGGTGGTGACCGTGGGAGGTGATGCCCCGGTACGGGTGCAGTCCATGACCAACACCGACACGGCGGACGCCATCGGCACGGCCATCCAGGTCAAGGAGCTGGCGCTGGCCGGCTCCGAAATGGTCCGCATCACGGTGAACACGCCCGAGGCGGCGCAGGAGGTTCCCCACATCCGCGAGCAGTTGGACCGCATGGGCATCGACGTGCCGTTGATTGGCGACTTCCACTACAACGGTCACCGCCTGCTGACCGACTATCCGGCCTGTGCCGAGGCGCTGTCCAAATACCGCATCAACCCCGGCAATGTGGGCAAGGGCGACAAGCGCGACCGGCAGTTCGGTCAGATGATCGAAGCTGCCATGCGCTGGAACAAGCCTGTTCGCATCGGCGTGAACTGGGGCAGCCTGGACCAGGAGCTGCTCGCCAGCCTGATGGACGAAAACAGCCGCCGCGCCGCGCCCTGGGATGCCAAATCCGTCATGTACGAGGCGCTGGTGACCTCCGCGATCGACTCCGCCCGCCGCGCCGAAGAGATGGGCATGGACGGCAACCAGATCATCCTGAGCTGCAAGGTCAGCGGGGTGCAGGATCTGATCTCTGTTTATCGCGAGCTCGCCAAACGCTGCGACTATGCCCTGCACCTGGGCCTGACCGAAGCCGGCATGGGCACCAAGGGCACGGTGGCGTCAGCCACCGCGCTGTCCATCCTGCTGCAGGAAGGCATCGGCGACACCATCCGCGTATCGCTCACCCCCCAGCCTGGCGAATCGCGCACGCAGGAAGTGGTGATCGCGTCCGAAATCCTGCAGGCTCTGGGCCTGCGCAGCTTCGTGCCAAGCGTGACGGCGTGTCCGGGCTGTGGCCGCACCACCAGCACCACCTTCCAGGAACTGGCCAAGCAGATCGACGACTACCTGCGCGCGCAGATGCCGGTCTGGCGCGCCAAATACCCCGGTGTCGAGAAAATGAAGGTCGCCGTCATGGGCTGCATCGTCAACGGACCGGGCGAGAGCAAGCACGCCGACATCGGCATCAGCCTGCCCGGCACGGGCGAAGCGCCCGCCGCGCCCGTGTTCATCGATGGCGAAAAGGCGCTGACGCTGCGCGGCGAGAACATAGCCGCCGAGTTCCACCAGATCGTCGAAAACTACATTGAAAAGCGGTTCGGCCAGCCCGTCGCCGAACACGCCTGATCCCCTGCAAATGGCTGAAAAACTCAGTGCCGTCAAAGGCATGAACGACATCCTGCCGCCCGCCGTGCCGCGGACGGAGAAACTGCCCGATTCCGCACTGTGGCAGTGGTTCGAAACCGCGGTGCGCAAGGTTCTGGCGAGCTACGGTTACCAGTACCTGCTGACGCCCATCGTTGAGCCCACCGCGCTGTTCGTGCGCGGCCTGGGCGAGGTGACCGACATCGTCGAGAAGGAGATGTATTCCTTCACCGACTCGATGAACGGCGACAAGCTGACCCTTCGCCCGGAAGCCACGGCCGGCATCGTGCGTGCGGTCATCGAGCACAACGCGCTGTACAACGGTCCGCTGCGGGTGTGGACGCTGGGGCCCATGTTCCGCCACGAGCGGCCGCAGAAGGGACGCTATCGCCAGTTCCACCAGCTTGACGTGGAAGCCCTGGGCTTGGCGGGTCCCGATGTCGACGCGGAAATGATTCTGCTCGTGCGCGCGTTGTGGCGTGAGCTGGGCCTGGTCGAAGGCCAGCATGTGCGGCTGGAACTCAACAGCCTGGGCCAGCCGGACGAGCGCCGGGCCCACCGTGATGCGCTGGTGGCTTACTTCGAACAGAACGTGGCCCAGCTGGACGAGGACGCCAGGCGCCGGCTGCACAGCAACCCGCTGCGCATCCTGGACAGCAAGAACCCGGCGATGCAGGCCCTGATCGAGGCTGCGCCCAAGCTCATGGAGTTCCTGGGCGCGCAGTCGCTGGCGCACTTCAACGCCGTCCGCTCGGTACTGGATGCCGTCGGGCTCGACTACACGGTCAATCCGCGGCTGGTGCGCGGCATGGACTACTACAACCTCACGGTGTTCGAATGGGTGACCGACCAGCTCGGCTCGCAGGGCACGGTGTGTGGCGGCGGCCGCTACGACGGCCTGATCGCCCAACTGGGCGGCAAGGGCGCGCCGGCCGTGGGCTTTGGCCTGGGCATCGAGCGTCTGCTGCTGCTGATCCAGGCGCTGGGCCTGCCGGTACCCGGTGCGGCGCCGCATGCCTATGCCGTGGTGCCGGCCGGCGTGCCGCTGCCCCAGGTGATGACGGCTCTGGAAACGCTGCGCTCGCTGGGCGTGCAGGTCCAGCAGCATGCCGGCGGGGTCGATGGACCGGGCAGCATGAAATCCCAATTCAAGAAGGCCGACGCCAGCGGGGCGCACCATGCGCTGGTCTTCGGTCCCGACGAGCTGGCGCAGGGCATGGTGACCGTCAAGGCCTTGCGCGGCGGCGACGGGGCCCAGCAACAGCGGCCGCTGTCGGACATTGCGTCTTGGGCGGCCTCTCTACAATCCAAGGTTTGATTCCGACAACCATGGCAAAACACCTCGACCTTGAAGAACAGGAACAGCTTGAGCAGTTCAAGCATTTCTGGAACCAGTACGGCAACCTCATCACCTGGGTCCTGATCGCGGTGTTCGGCACCGTGGCGGCCTGGAACGGCTGGCAGTACTGGCAGCGCCAGCAGGGCGCCCAGGCGTCGGCGCTGTACGAAGAAGTCACCCGTGCGGCGCAGTCTGGTGACGCCGCGCGCCTGGACCGCAGCTTTACGGACATGAAAGACCGGTTTGCCGGCACGTTGTTTGCCCACCAGGCCGGACTGCTGGTGGCCAAGACCCTCTACGAAAAGGGCAATGTGGATGGCGCCAAGGCCGCGCTCGGCTGGGTGGCGGACAAATCGCCTGATGCTGGCTACCAGGCCCTGGCCCGCCTGCGGCTGGCCGGGGTGTTGAGCGATGCCAAGGCCTATGACGATGCGCTCAAGCAACTGGCCGGCACATTCCCGGCCGAATTCCAGCCGCTGGCGGCGGACCGCCGTGGCGACATCTACCTGTTGCAAGGCAAGAAAGCCGAGGCGCGCGACGCGTTCACCCAGGCCTACAAGGGCATGGACGAGCGCACCGAATACCGGCGCCTCGTGGAAGTCAAACTCAACTCGCTCGGTGTGGATCCCCAGCCCGCGGAAGCGGCGCCGGCGGCCGGGGCAGGAGCCAAGTCGTGATGCGCAAAACTTCTGTTCCGACCGGGTGGGCGCGCACGCTCGCCGTCCTGGCGCTGGCCGGTGTGATGGCAGCGTGTTCCAGCAAGCCGGAGCGGCCCAAGCCGGCCGAGCTGGCTCCCAGCGCGGCACTGATCGGCGTGCGCCAGGCCTGGACGGCCCGCGTCGGTGAGGTCAACTTCCCCTTGCAGCCCCAGGTCAGCGGCAGCACGCTGGCCGTGGCGGCCGGTGACGGAACCGTAGCCATGTTGGATGCGGCGACGGGCCGCGATATCTGGCGTGCTGCCGCGGGCGCACCGCTGTCCGCCGGGGTGGGCAGCGACGGCAAGGTGGCGGCCGTGGTCACGACCGCCAACGAAGTGGTGGCGCTTGCCGACGGCAAGGTGCTGTGGCGCCAGAAGCTTGCAGCGCAGGTTTACACCGCGCCTCTGGTGGCTGGCGCACGCGTGTTCGTGCTGGCGGCAGACCGGTCCGTCAGTGCGTTTGACGGCCAGACGGGCCGGCGCCTGTGGTCGCAGCAGCGTCCCGGCGAGCCGCTGGTGCTGCGTCAGGCCGGGGTGATGCTGGCCGTTGGCGATACGCTCGTGGTGGGCCAGGCGGGCCGCCTGGTGGGCCTGAACCCGCTGAGCGGCAGCGCGCGCTGGGATGCACCTGTTGCGACACCGCGCGGCACCAACGATATCGAGCGCCTGGTGGACCTGGTTGCGGGTGTGTCCCGCGTGGGCGACACGGTGTGCGTGCGCGCGTTCCAGGCCAGCGTGGGCTGTGTCAACACCGCGCGCGGCGCGGTGCTGTGGTCCCGTGCGGCCAATGCCTCCGTAGGGGTAGGCGGTGATGACCGCAACGTCTTTGGCACCGAATCCGACGGGCGCGTGGTGTCCTGGCGCCGCAGCGACGGCGAGCGGGCATGGAGCAGCGACCGCCTGCAGTACCGCGCGCTGACGGCGCCGCTGGCCGTGGGCCGGTCGGTGGTGGTGGGCGACGCCACGGGCCTGTTGCACCTGTTGTCGCGTGAAGACGGGTCGCCGCTGAATCGCCTGACAACCGATGGCTCGGCCATTGCAGCCACGCCGGTGCTGGCGGGCGGCACGCTCGTGGCCGTCACCCGCAACGGCGGTGTGTTCGGTTACGTGCCTGAGTAAGCATTCCCGGGCGGCCTCCTGAATGAAACCTGTTCTGGCCCTGGTGGGCCGCCCCAATGTCGGCAAATCGACGCTGTTCAACCGGCTCACCCGCACGCGTGACGCGATCGTGGCGGACTTCGCCGGCCTGACGCGCGACCGTCACTACGGTAACGGCCGGCAGGGCCGGCATGAATACATCGTCATCGACACCGGTGGCTTCGAGCCCACGGCCGAGAACGGCATCTACATGGAGATGGCCAAGCAGACGCGACAGGCTGTCGCCGAAGCCGATGCGGTGATCTTCGTGGTGGATGCGCGCGCAGGCCTGTCGGCGCAGGACCACGACATTGCCAAATACCTGCGTCGCCTGGGCAAGCCCTGCGTGCTGGCCGCCAACAAGGCCGAGGGCATGCAGGAAGGCGTCCAGCTCACCGAGTTCTATGAACTGGGGCTGGGCGACGTACACCCCGTTTCAGCGGCTCATGGCCAGGGCATCCGCAGCCTGGTCGAACTGGCATTGGCGCCGTTGAACCTTGCGGAGCCTGACGACGACGCCCCGGACGCCGAAACCGGCGCCATCAAGCTGGCCGTTGCGGGCCGGCCCAACGTCGGCAAATCCACCCTGATCAACACCTGGCTGGGCGAGGAGCGCCTGGTCGCTTTTGACATGCCGGGCACCACGCGCGACGCGATCAGCGTGCCGTTTGAGCGCAACGGCCAGAAATTCGAGCTGATCGACACGGCCGGTTTGCGCCGCAAGGGCCGCGTCTTCGAGGCGATCGAAAAATTCTCGGTGGTCAAGACCTTGCAGGCCATCGAGTCTGCGCACGTCGTGCTGCTGCTGCTGGATGCGACGCAGGGCGTCACCGACCAGGACGCCCACATTGCCGGGTACGCACTGGAAAGCGGTCGTTCGGTGGTGCTGGCTGTCAACAAGTGGGACGCCGTGGACGACTACCAGCGTGAACTCCTGCAGCGTTCCATCGAAACGCGCCTGGCTTTCCTGAAGTTCGCCGCGCTGCATTTCATCTCGGCCCGCAAGCGGCAGGGGCTGGGGCCGCTGTGGACATCCATCGCGCAGGCCTACAAGTCGGCCATGTGCAAGATGCCGACCCCGGTGCTGACGCGGCTGCTGTTGGAATCGGTGCAGTTCCAGGCTCCCAAAAAGACCGGCATGTACCGGCCCAAGCTGCGCTATGCGCACCAGGGCGGCATGAATCCGCCGGTGATCGTGATCCATGGCAATTCGCTTGAGCACGTGACGGACGCCTACAAGCGTTTCCTGGAAGGGCGGTTCCGCAAGGAGTTCAACCTGATCGGCACCCCGCTGCGCATCGAGCTGAAAACCACCCACAACCCCTACGCCGACCGAGACGAAAGTTGAGGACGGGGCAAAAACCTTGAGGTTGTCAGCCAGGGACTACTTGAAACAGTCCGTCGCTGTGGTAAGGTGTGTTTTCCAACAACACTTCCGAACACGGAGAATATCGTGAGCAACAAAGGGCAGCTACTACAAGACCCCTTCCTCAACACCTTGCGTCGCGAGCACGTGCCTGTGTCGATTTACCTCGTCAACGGCATCAAGCTGCAGGGTCAGATTGAGTCCTTCGACCAGTACGTCGTCCTGCTGCGCAACACGGTGACCCAGATGGTGTACAAGCACGCCATCTCCACCATTGTGCCGGGCCGTGCCGTGAACTTCACGGTTGCCGAAGGCGGCGAGTCCGGCGCAGCCTGACCGATTTCCAGAGCGATTTCCAAAGGCCTTCGGGCTGAAGCGGGACGAGCCGCATCCCTGTATCCCTTGCCGATTTGAGTTCGTCCGCACCGTCCGCCTCTCCCAGCGTGCCAGCCGTTCTGGTTGGCGTTGATCTTGGCTTGCCGCATTTCGACCACGAGCTCGAAGAACTGGGCATGTTGGCGCAGACGGCCGGGCTGCAGCCTGTGGCGCGCGTCACCTGCAAGCGCAAGGCGCCCGACGCTGCACTGTTCGTGGGCAGCGGCAAGGCCGACGAGATCCGCGAGCTGGCCGTGGCCCATGGCGCACAGGAAATTCTTTTCGACCAGGCCCTGAGCCCGGCCCAGCAGCGCAATCTGGAGCGCCACACCGGCCTGCCGGTCAACGACAGGACGCTGCTGATCCTGGAAATCTTTGCCCAGCGTGCCCGCAGCCATGAAGGCAAGCTTCAGGTGGAGCTGGCCCGGCTGCAGTACCTGAGCACCCGTTTGGTGCGTCGGTGGTCGCACCTGGAGCGCCAGACCGGCGGGGCCGGCGTGCGCGGTGGCCCGGGTGAAAAGCAGATCGAGCTGGACCGACGCATGATTGCCGAGGCCATCAAGCGCACGCGCGAGCGGCTGGTCAAGGTCAAGCGCCAGCGCCAGACACAGCGCCGCCAGCGCGAGCGTCGTGACGCCTTCAACATCTCGCTGGTGGGCTATACCAACGCCGGCAAATCCACGCTGTTCAATGCGCTGGTCAAGGCCCGTGCCTATGCAGCGGACCAGCTGTTCGCGACGCTGGACACCACCACGCGCCAGCTGTACCTGGCCGATGGCCAGGGGGGTGGACGCTCCGTGTCGCTGTCCGATACCGTGGGCTTCATCCGCGATCTGCCCCACGGCCTGATCGATGCGTTCCAGGCGACGCTGCAGGAAGCGGCAGACGCCGATCTTCTGTTGCACGTGGTGGACGCCGCCAATCCGCACCACCCCGAGCAGATTGCCGAAGTCCAGCGTGTTCTGGTGGAAATCGGCGCCTCGGAAGTCCCCCAGGTGCTGGTTTTCAACAAGGCGGATGCACTTGAAAACGACCGCCAGCCCCTGCAAGTGGCGGACATGTATGAACTAGACGGCATCGCCGTCCCGAGGCTTTTCGTCAGCGCCCGTACCGGTACGGGCCTGCCGGCGCTGCGCGTGCAGCTTCTGCATGAGCTGCAGGCCCGTGGTGGAGCCGACGGCATACCCCCGCAAGATGCTGCCCCATTGCAGGACAGCGCGGCCTGATTGGGCACAATCCGTCTGAGACAAGAAAAGAGACCGCACCGCATGAATCTTCATCCAAGCCGCCTCTCATGGGCGGGGGTCAGGGGCCGCATCAGGGGCATGTTCAATCTCAACGACCCCCGCTGGGGCCGGGGCGATGACAAACCCGCGGACGAAAGCCGCCCTGAAGGCAGCCGACCGGACACGCCGCCGCCGTCCAATCCCAATCCGAATGGCGGCAATGGTCCGAAAGGGCAGGGGCCAAACCAGGGCCCGCCCGATCTGGACGAACTGTGGCGGGACTTCAACCGCAAGCTGGGTGGCCTGTTCGGAGGCGCCCGCGGTGGCCGGCGTCCCGAGCCTTCGGGTAATGGCAACGGCGGCGGCATGGGCGGTGGTGGTTTTCAGCCTGACATGAAAAGCGCTGGAATCGGAGCCGGGCTGATCGCCGGGGTCGTGATCCTGATCTGGCTGGGCACAGGCTTCTTCATCGTGCAGGAAGGCCAGCAGGCCGTGATCACGCAGTTCGGCCGGTACAAATCCACGGTGGGGGCGGGTTTCAACTGGCGTCTGCCGTATCCCATCCAGCGGCATGAACTGGTGTTCGTGACGCAGATCCGGTCGGTGGATGTGGGCCGCGACAACGTCATCAAGACCACCGGGCTGCGCGAATCCGCCATGCTGACCGAGGACGAGAACATCGTCGAAATCAAGTTCGCCGTGCAATATCGCCTGAGCGACGCGCGCGCCTTCCTCTTCGAAAGCAAGAACCCCGGCGAAGCCGTGGTGCAGGCTGCCGAGACGGCCGTGCGCGAGGTGGTGGGCAAGATGCGCATGGATTCGGCACTGGCCGAGGAACGCGACCAGATCGCGCCGCGCGTGCGCACGCTCATGCAGACCATCCTGGACCGCTACAAGGTCGGAGTGGAAGTTGTCGGCATCAATCTGCAGCAGGGGGGCGTGCGGCCGCCCGAGCAGGTGCAGGCCGCCTTCGACGACGTGCTCAAGGCGGGCCAGGAACGCGAACGCGCCAAGAACGAGGCGCAGGCCTATGCCAACGACGTCATTCCCCGCGCCGCCGGTTCGGCGGCCCGACTGAAAGAGGAAGCCGAGGCGTACAAGGCCCGGATCGTCGCGCAGGCCCAGGGTGATGCACAGCGCTTCCGTTCGGTGCTGGGCGAGTACCAGAAGGCGCCGCAGGTGACGCGGGACCGCATGTACCTGGATGCCATGCAGCAGATCTACGGCAATGTGACCAAGGTGCTGGTGGAGTCCCGTCAGGGTTCCAACCTGCTGTACCTGCCGCTTGACAAGATCATGCAGCAGACCGCACAGGGCGGTGCAGCTGCGCCGGCGGATGCATCCGCACCTGCCGCGGCGCCGGCGGTTTCCGGCGCTCCTGCCGCACCTGCAGCTGGCCTCGATGCGCGTGCCCGCGATGGTTCGCGCACCCGCGAGCGTGAAGCGCGTTGATTGAGAACATCACCATGAACAGAATTGGTTTCATCGCTTCTTCGCTGCTGGTGGCGCTTGCGCTGCTCAGCTCGATGCTGTTCGTCGTGGACCAGCGCCAGTTCGGCGTGGTCTACGCACTGGGCCAGATCAAGGAAGTCATCACCGAGCCCGGCCTGAACTTCAAGCTGCCGCCGCCGTTCCAGAACGTGTCGTACATCGACAAGCGCCTGCTGACGCTGGACAGCGTGGACACCGAGCCCATGCTGACGGCCGAGAAGCAGCGCGTGGTCATTGACTGGTACGTGCGCTGGCGCATCACCGATCCGTCCGAGTACATCCGCAATGTGGGTCTTGACGAAGCTGCAGGCGCCAACCAGCTCAACCGCGTGGTGCGCAACGCCTTCCAGGAAGAGATCAACAAGCGGACTGTCAAGGACCTGCTGTCGCTCAAGCGCGAGCAGCTCATGGCCGACGTGCGGCGCGAGGTTCTTGAAGTCGTGCGTGGTGCCAAGCCGTGGGGTGTCGATGTCGTGGACGTGCGTATCACGCGTGCGGACTATGTCGATGCGATCACGGAATCGGTCTATCGCCGCATGGAGGCCGAACGCAAGCGCGTGGCCAATGAGCTGCGTTCCACCGGCGGCGCCGAAGGCGAAAAGATCCGTGCCGACGCCGACCGGCAGCGTGAAGTGACGATTGCCAATGCGTACCGTGACGCCCAGAAGATCAAGGGCGAGGGCGATGCCGAAGCAGCACGGATTTACGCTGACGCCTTCGGGCGTGATCCGCAGTTTGCACAGTTCTATCGAAGCCTGGAGGCCTACAAGGCCAGCTTCAACAAGAAGAGCGATCTGGTGGTGCTGGATCCGTCGTCGTCGGAGTTCTTCAGGACCTTCCGCAACGGCGGCAGCGGCGCGGCGGCACCCGCGAAGAAGTAGCCTCGCGTGGACAGCGATACCTTCTGGGCTGCCGTGGCCCTGGTCATGGTGCTTGAAGGCCTGTTCCCGCTGTTGGCGCCGGGTGGCTGGCGGCGCATGTTCCAGAAACTGCTGACGCTGGCCGATGGGCAACTGCGCTTTTTCGGCCTGTGCAGCGTGGCCGGCGGCCTGTTGCTGCTGTGGCTGGTCCGCTGAGTCCGGCGCTGCCGGCAGGGGCGCTACGGCGACCCCGGTAAAATACCGTTTTTAACAGCTCCCCCTTCCCATGTCTGCCTGGGTCCTGCCGGATCACATCGCCGATGTTTTGCCCTCCGAGGCCCGGCACATCGAAGAACTCCGCCGCGATTTGCTGGACACCGCCCGTGGCTATGGCTACGAGCTGGTGATGCCGCCGCTGCTGGAGCACCTGGAATCCCTGCTCAGCGGCACTGGCGAGGCGCTGGATCTGCAGACCTTCAAGCTGGTCGACCAGCTGTCGGGCCGCATGATGGGCCTGCGCGCCGACACCACGCCCCAGGTGGCCCGCATCGATGCACACCTGCTCAACCGCCAGGGCGTGACGCGCCTGTGCTATTGCGGCCCGGTGCTGCACACGCGGCCCGACCGGCCTCATGCCACGCGCGAGCCGCTGCAGTTCGGCGCCGAAATCTACGGCCATGCGGGTCTGGAGGCCGATCTGGAGGCCTTGCTGCTCGCGCTGGACTGCCTGAAAGCGGCGCAGGTTGGCGACCTGATCGTCGACATGGCCGATGCGCGTGTCGTGCGCTCCCTGCTGGCCGGCGTGCCGGTGGATGCCGAGGCGCTGGCCCGCGTGCACGCCGCACTCGCCGCCAAGGACACGAGCGAGCTGGCGGCGCTGACCCGTCATTTTCCCGCTGCATCGCGCGAAGGCCTGCTGGCGCTGCCCCGGTTGTACGGCGACGCCTCCGTGCTGGCAGAGGCCCGGCGCGTCCTGCCCGCGTCGACGCAGCTGAACACGGCGCTGGACCACCTGCAATGGCTTTCCGGGCACTTGGGTCATTCCCGCGTGCTGTTCGACCTGGCTGATCTGCGCGGCTACGCCTACTACAGCGGTGCACGCTTCGCGGTGTACACGCAGGGCGCCAGCGACGCCCTGGTGCGCGGCGGGCGCTATGACGAAGTGGGCTCCGTGTTCGGCCGCAACAGGCCGGCCGTCGGGTTCAGCCTGGACCTGCGCCAACTGGTGGGCGTGGTGCCGGCCCGGCCGCTGCGTGCGGCCGTGCGGGCGCCCTGGAGCGAGGACGCAGGCCTTCGCGCGGCCATCGCCGCGCTGCGCAGCCACGGGGAAACGGTGGTGTGCGTGCTGCCGGGCCACGAGAGCGAAGTTGATGAATTCCACTGCGACCGCGAACTGGTGAACACCGCCGGCCAGTGGGTCGTGAAAGCCATTTGATTTTTTTCCAAGACTCCAGATGAACAAGACAACCGGTCGTAACGTAGTGGTCGTCGGCACCCAGTGGGGTGACGAAGGCAAGGGCAAGCTGGTGGACTGGCTGACCGAAATGGCGCAGGGCGTGGTGCGCTTCCAGGGAGGCCACAACGCGGGCCATACGCTGGTGATCAACGGCGTGAAGACCGCCCTGCACCTGATTCCCAGCGGCATCATGCGCCCCGGCGTGAAGTGCTACATCGGCAACGGTGTGGTGCTGTCGGCCGCCAAGCTGTTCGAAGAAATCGAAGGTCTGGAAAAGGCTGGTGTCGAGGTGCGGTCGCGCTTGCGCATCAGTGAAGCCTGCCCGCTGATCCTGCCTTTTCACGCGGCCCTGGACGTAGCGCGCGAGGCTTACCGCGAAAAAGGAGGCACCGAAAAGATCGGCACCACCGGGCGCGGCATCGGGCCGGCCTACGAAGACAAGATCGCCCGCCGCGCGTTGCGCGTGCAGGACCTGAAGCACCCGCAACGCTTCGGCGAAAAGCTCAAGGTCCTGCTGGACCTGCACAACCATGTGCTGGTCGAAGTGCTGGGTGCCAAGGCCATTGACTACAACACAGTTTTCGACGAAGCCATGAAGCATGCCGAACTACTCAAGCCGATGATGGCCGACGTGTCGCGCGAGCTGAACGAAGCCCATCTGCACGGTGACAACCTCCTGTTCGAAGGCGCCCAGGGCACGCTGCTGGACGTGGACCACGGCACGTACCCGTACGTGACGTCCAGCAACTGCGTGGCGGGAAACGCAGCGGCGGGAGCGGGTGTCGGGCCGGGCATGCTGCATTACATCCTGGGCATCACCAAGGCCTATTGCACGCGCGTGGGCGGCGGACCGTTCCCCACCGAGCTGGATTGGGAGACCCCCGGCACCGTGGGTTACCACCTGAGCACCATCGGCGCCGAAAAAGGCGTCACCACGGGCCGCAGCCGCCGCTGTGGCTGGTTCGACGCGGCATTGCTCAAGCGGTCGGCGCAGGTCAATGGATTGACCGGTCTTTGCATCACCAAGCTGGACGTGCTGGATGGCCTGAAAGAACTGCAGCTGTGCACCGGCTATGAGCTCGACGGAGAGAACACGGACATTCTGCCAATGGGCGCAGACGAGATCGCCCGCTGCAAGCCGGTGTACGAGACGCTGGAGGGCTGGACCGATTCGACGGTCGGCGTGACGCAGTACGACAGGTTGCCGGTCAACGCGCGGCTGTACCTGCAGCGCATCGAGCAGGTCACGGGCGTGCCCATCGCTATGATCTCGACCAGCCCGGACCGCGACCATACGATCATGATGCGGCACCCGTACCTGGCCGACTGAACACAACGACGACCCCACCCGAAGAGGAGCGCACGCATGTTGACCGAAGACGGCAAGCACCTGTATGTCAGCTACGACGAATACCACAACCTGATCGAAAAGCTCGCCATCCGCGTGCACCAGTCGGGCTGGCAGTTCGACACCATCCTGTGCCTGGCCCGTGGCGGCATGCGCCCCGGCGACATCCTGAGCCGTATCTTCGACAAGCCCCTGGCCATCATGTCCACCAGCTCCTACCGCGCCGACGCCGGCACGGTGCAGGGACACCTGGACATCGCGCGCTACATCACCACGCCCCAGGGCGAGATCGCAGGCCGCGTGCTGCTGGTGGATGACCTGGCGGATTCGGGCCATACGCTCAACGCCGTGATCAACCTGCTCAAGAACAACTATTCGCCCATCACGGAACTGCGCAGCGCCGTGATCTGGACCAAAGGGCTGTCCACCTTCACGCCGGACTACTCGGTCGAGTTCCTGCCGACCAACCCGTGGATTCACCAGCCCTTTGAAGGCTACGACAGCCTTTCGCCCAACAAGCTGCTGGAAAAGTGGAAGGTCTGAGCCCCTGCGCAGCAGGGCGGCGCCCGGCGGGCTAACATCGCCGGATGCATAGCCAGACCACCGGACTCATCCACCACCCGTATACCCCGCCTGAAGGCTTTGCAGCGCCTCAGCCGGGCGTCTTCAAGGCATCCACGGTCATCTTTCCCAACGTCGCGGCCATGCGTGCGCGCGACTGGAAATACAAGCACGGCTATACCTACGGCCTGCACGGGACGCCCACCACCTTTTTGCTGGAGGAGCGCATCGCTGCGCTGGAAGGTGGCCGCCAATGCGTGCTGGTGCCCAGCGGACTTGCCGCCATTGCGAGCGTCAATCTTGCGCTGCTCAAAACAGGCGACGAGATTCTGATTCCCGACAATGCCTATGGCCCGGGCAGGGCCCTGGCCGAGGGGGAGCTGGCGGCCTGGGGCATTACCCATCAGATCTACGACGCCATGGATCCGGCCGACCTGCAGGCACGCATCACGCCGCGCACCCGCCTGGTCTGGCTGGAGGCGCCCGGGTCGGTGACCATGGAGTTCCCGCCGCTGGCCCACCACGCGCACATCTGCCGCCAGCGGGGTATCACCACGGCGCTGGACAACACCTGGGGCGCGGGTTTGGCGTTCAATGGCTTTGACCTGGGCCGCGGCGGGCGGTTCACGCCGGGCAGCGGCGCCGACATCGTCGTGCAGGCGCTGACCAAGTATCCGAGCGGCGGCGGTGACGTGCTGATGGGCAGCGTCGTGACCCGTGACGAGGCCTTGCACCTGAAGCTCAAGCTCACCCACATGCGCCTGGGCTTCGGTGTGGGGGCGAATGATGTCGAGGCAGTGCTGCGCGCGTTGCCCAGCATGGCGCTGCGCTACCGGGCGCAGGACGAGGCCGCGCGTGCGCTGGCGGGCTGGTTGCGGGAGCAGCCGCAGATCTCGACGCTGCTGCACCCCGCGTTTGATGGATCGCCGGGGCATGAGCATTGGCGGGCCCTGTGCACCGAGGACGGGCAGGGCGGCGGCGCGAGCCACGCGGCAGGGCTGTTCTCGGTGGTGTTCGACGGGCGTTACACCCCCGGCCAGGTGGATGCGTTCTGCGACGCGCTCAAGCTGTTCAAGCTGGGCTATTCATGGGGCGGCCCGGTCAGCCTGGTGGTGCCGTACGACGTGCCTGCCATGCGCGCCAACTGGCCGCACAAGGGTGTGCTTGTGCGTTTTTCCGTTGGTCTGGAGGCCGCGGCCGACCTGCAGGCGGATTTGGCAGCGGCATTGGCGGCCATGGGGGCTGCCTGAGCACGCGCCGGGTGGTTTATCGCTTACATTGAGCGCTATAGACCCAAGAAACGGACAGTCCTGTGGCCACACCCAATTACGGTTACGAAAAACGGCAGAAAGAACTGGCCAAGAAGCGCAAGAAGGAAGAAAAGCTCAAGGCCAAGGCCGAGCGCAAGTCCGGCACGGCGCCGGACGGATCGACCGACGAGGCCGAAGCCGGCGACGATGCGCCGCCCCCTTCGCCAGACGCACCGCCCACACAAGCCTGAGGCGGCAGCTCAAGCCTGTTCCGACGCGATCAACTGCAGCGCGAGCCGTTCCATTTCAGCCGGTGAGCGGTCAGCCGCCCGGGTTGCCTGTGCCTGCCCGTAGCAGGCGAAGTTTGCCGCCATGGACCGTTCGTAGCCCGGGTCGTAGTGCACGGCCAGCAGTTCGCGGACGACACGCGGTATGTCGCCCGATTGCACGTGGGCTTTCCAGGCCTGTACGGTGGCTTTGCCGCGCAGCTCGACCAGCGCATCCAGGCGCTCACAGAAGAACGCCGTGTCGCGCACGAAAAAATCGTAGTCTTCCATGAGCAACGCCACCCGCTCTTCGTCGGGCAGTTCCAGCCGCAGGCAGGCGCTGGCGCGCATCGCCGCGATCAGGGCTTCCGGCACGGCCAGGTTGCCGACCTTGCGGCTTTCGCTCTCGACATAGACGGGGCGGGCGGGGTCGAACCCCTGCAGCTTCTGCCAGATCAGGTTGTCAAAGCGCTTTTGCGACGGTTGCGGCTGCCCCGGCAGAACCCCCAGCACCGAGCTGCGATGGCTGGCCAGCCCTTCCAGGTCCAGCACCTGCGCGCCCGCGGCATCCAGTGCCTGCAGCAACCGGGTTTTGCCTGCGCCGGTCAGTCCGCAGACCACGCGATAGCGAAGGCTTTGCGCGAGCTGCGGCAGTTGGGCCAGTACCGCGCCGCGAAAGGCCTTGTAGCCACCCTCCACCAGCGTGACGCGAAAACCGATCTGTCCCAGTACCAGCGCCAGCGATCCGCTGCGCTTGCCGCCCCGCCAGCAGTACACCAGGGGTTGCCAGCCCTTGGGCTTGTCCAGCACCTCGCGCTGGATATGGCGGGCGATGTTGGCAGCGACCAGGGCCGCGCCGTGCTTCTGGGCTTCGAAGGGGCTGACCTGCACATACATCGTGCCGACGAACTTTCGTTGCTCGTCGTCGAGCGACGGCCAGTTCACGGCGCCGGGCAGGTGATCGAGCGCGAATTCGGACTCGCTGCGCGCGTCGATGACCGCGCTGAAGCTGCCCAGCCGGCCGATGGCTTCGCCGGCCGGGATGGTGCGCACGCTCATCTCAGCAATTTCCGCAGTTCGGGCCAGACGTTGTCCAGCATGATCGGGTGCGCTTCCTCGCGGGGATGGATGCGGTCGGGCTGGAACAGCCGCAGCGGATCGGCGCCGTCTGCCACGCCCTTGAGCAGGAACGGCACCACGGCGGCCTTGTGGGCGGAAGCCACCTTGGCAAACAGCGCCGCAAAGTCGCGCCCGTATGCTGCGCCATAGTTGGGCGGAACCTGCATGCCCACCAGCAGCACCCTGGCGCCCGCGGCCTGCGCGGCGCGGGTCATGGCTGCCAGGTTGTCTTCGGTCATAGCCAGCGGCAGGCCGCGCAGGGCGTCATTGCCACCCAGTTCGATGACAACGTGGGTGGGCTTTTCACGTTCGAGCAGCGCCGCCAGCCGCGACCGTCCCCCCGAAGTGGTGTCCCCGCTCACGCTGGCGTTGACCACGCGTGCCGCGATCTTCTCGCGTGCCAGTCGCTGCTCCAGCAGCGCCACCCAGCCGCTGCCGCGGCGCAGCCCGTATTCGGCGCTCAGCGAATCCCCCACGACGAGGATCGTGCGGCCGCTTGCCTGGGCCTGTACCGCCACGCCGTAACCGCCAGCTAATGCCGCCGCGATAAAGTCACGGCGTCGCCACCCCTTCATCATCATGTCTGAACCCATCATTTCCGTTGAGCATGTCCACAAGTCGGTGACCGATTCCACCGGCACACTGGACATTCTGCGCGATATCGACTTTACGCTGGCGCCGCGCGAGACGGCCGCCATCGTCGGTGCCTCGGGCTCGGGCAAGAGCACGCTCCTGTCCATCATTGCGGGCCTGGACACGCCCACGCGCGGCACGGTTCGGCTGGCGGGGCAGGACATCTTCGCGCTGGACGAGGACGATCGCGCCGCGCTGCGCGCGCAGAAGGTGGGCTTTGTGTTCCAGAGCTTCCAGCTTATGGGCAACCTGAATGCGCTGGAAAACGTCATGCTGCCGCTGGAGCTGGCGGGCCGGCGCGATTCGCGCAAGGCCGCGGCCGAGATGCTGGAGCGCGTCGGGCTCGGGGCGCGGCTGGGCCACTATCCCAAGGTGTTGTCCGGCGGCGAGCAGCAGCGCGTGGCGCTGGCCCGCGCGTTTGTCGTGCAACCGGCCGTGCTGCTGGCCGATGAACCGACGGGCAGTCTGGACTTTGCGACCGGAGAAACCGTGATGCAGCTCATGTTCGACCTGAACCGCGAGCAGGGCACGACGCTTGTGCTGGTCACCCACGACCGCGCGATTGCGGCGCGCTGCGAGCAGCGCATCACGATCGAGGCGGGGCGCATCAGCCGCGGCTAGGCTGCCTGGCAGGGTCAGCGGTGCGGCAACGCCCGCTTGAGCGCCTGCATGAACACCTCGCGCTGCTCGGGATGGTCGATGTTGGCTGCCACGGCCTGCACGAACTCCTTGAACGTGGAGCTGCGCGCCACCTCCTTGCGGATGAGCATTTTGGCCATGGGGCCGATGAAGCGGCTGAGCGTATGCTCGATGATGGCCATGTCCTCGGGCGGGATATCGACCTGGCGCGTGGAGTGCAGTGGCATGGACGGCTGCGGCTGTGATGCCTCCAGCCGGCTGGGGGGCTGTGTGAGCGGGTGCCCCGAGGGCCGGCTGGCCGGACGGCTCAGGGGCCGGCTGACAGGATGGCTGATGGGTTGGCTGAGCGGTTGGCTCAGTGGCTGGGTCAGTGGCTGACTCAGCGGCTGACTCAGCGGCATGGGCCGGCTGGTCTGTGAGTTGCGGGGCAGCGGGTGGCTGTGGCCGGAGCTGCTCTGGCTGAACGACGGGCTGCTGCCCAGCACGCCGCTGATGAACAGTTCCCGTGCCTTGGGCTCCTGGATGGACGGCCCCAGCGATTCGCGCAGGTCCGCGATGCTGCGGGCCAGGGGCCGGGCCTTGCGCACCAGCACCTTGGCCAGCGGCCCGATGTGCCGGGCAAGCTCGGACTCCACATCGGCGACCTGTGCGGCATCCAGCGGTTGGGTGGACGCAACGGGCATGGTTTGCGTGTATCCGGTGGCCGGGCCTTCGCGGTGCGTGCTGGCCCGGGGCCCGGTGGACACCGAATACACCTCGTGCAGCCGCGCATGCTTGTCCGCGAACTGGCCCAGGTACTGGAACATGTTCGCCGTGTCGTCGGTGATGCGCGAGATCACGTCGTAGTAGGCGCGGGACACCAGCACCTGGTTGGCCTGCGCGAAATCCATGATGCGCTGCGCGACGTTGATGCCGTCCCCGATCACATTCATGCGGTCGTTGATGTCGGCGATCACGCGCACGGGTCCCATGTGCAGGCCGATCCGTACCGACAGGTGGCTGCCGTAGCGTTGGCCCAGCAGGTCCCGCAGCAGCATCGCGGAATGCAGCGCTTCTTCGGGGTCGCCCAGAAAGCAGATGGCAGCGCCGTCGCCCGTGTCGATGGCGATCCGGCTGCTCTCGTCAATGCCGCGAACCGCCTTGCCGATCAGTTCATTGAACAGCTTCTTCAGCGCCACCTGATCGTCGACCGAGCGTACCGAGTAGC
This sequence comes from Ramlibacter sp., assembly GCA_041905405.1. GTDB lineage: Bacteria > Pseudomonadota > Gammaproteobacteria > Burkholderiales > Burkholderiaceae_C > RAM1. The sequence goes on from JAYRLC010000037.1 coordinate 29,101, forward strand.
CAATGAGGTCCATGAACATGATGGTGCCCAGCAGGTTCTTGCGGGCTGAGCCGCTGGGGCTGGTGGGCAGTGCGGACGGCGAGCCCGTGTGCGCCGCAGCGCCACCCGTGTAGCCGGCCGCGCCCAGAGGAGGGCGTGGCGCGGCCAGGTCCAGGTCAACGGTGACGGTGCTGTCTGAAGCCTGTTCGCTGCCCTGGATGGCGCTGCGAAACTGCGCCACGGTCTGCGGCCGGCGCGATTCGTCAGGCTGCATCGCCCAGTCGACCGCCTGCAGCAGCGCCGCGCCGAACACGGTGGCGTCCGCCAGGCTGGCCGCCGGCAGCAGCGAGTCGCTTTTGACGCGTGCAGCCGACTCCACGGGCTTCTTGCCGGTGGTCATCCAGTACATCACGGCGCCCAGCGAATAGATGTCGGTCCACGGCCCCTGGTTGCCCTGCGAGTGGTACTGCTCGAACGGGGCAAAGCCGGGACTGACGATGTTGGTCATGTCGTGGTTGGCCGTGACGCGCCGCGCGGCGCCAAAGTCCAGCAGCACCGGCGTGCCGTCGGCCCGGATGTAGATGTTGTCGGGCTTGATGTCGCGGTGCAGGAAACCCGTCCGGTGCACGGCGTCCAGCCCGTCCAGCAACGGATAGATCACCGACAGCAGCGCGTGCTGCGTCAGCGGCGCATTCTGCGGCACCCAGCGCTTGAGTGGATCGCCCGACTCGTACTCCATGACGATGTACGCCGTGCCGTTCACGCGGAAGTAGCGCAGCACGCGCACGATGTTGGGATGACGGAACGTGGCCAGCGCGCGGGCCTCGTCCAGAAAACGTTCCAGCCCCCACTGGTACTGGCTCAGCGCTTCGTCGGAGCCGGTGCGCACCTGCACGCCATGGTTGGCCACGCGTGTGACGGTGTCGCTCGGGAAATACTCCTTGATCGCCACCGGCAGGTTAAGGTTGATATCCCGCGCCAGGTAGGTGATCCCGAAGCCGCCGCCGCCCAGCGGGCGTTCGATCTGGTATTCAAGCAGCTTGTAGCCGCCGGGCAGGCAGGCCGCATCGGCCGCGGCCTGGGCCGGCGGCGGGGGAGAAGAGCCGGCTGCCGCGCCCATCAGGAAAACTCCGGACCGGCGGTCACTGGTCGATCATTTGCATGGCTTTTTCAAGGCTGCGCCGCATGCGGTTGAACGAACTGCCCAGCACGGCAACCTCGTCCTTGCCCTTCTCGTTGAACTCAGGCACGCTGAATTCGCCCGTGCTGACCTTGTCAGCTGCCTGGGACATGCGGCGGATGGGACGCACAATCAGCCAGCTCAGCATGATGTTCAGCACGATGAAAACCACGATGAAAACACCCGCCAGCGACGCCATGAAGGTGGTGAAAGCGCGGTCCGCGTTGCGCAGCGGCACGTCCATGGGGACTGTCACCACCTGGGCGCCGACGATTTCGTTGTGCTTCCAGCCGAAACCGTTGGCCTCGCCGTAGATCTTGAGCATGGTGGGAGGTGCGGCTGCGGCCACGCTGTGGCACTGCAGGCACGCCGGGTTGCCGATCTGGATCGGCTTGGCGATGAACAGGCTGCGGCCCGTGCCCGATTGCCGCTCGGAGACGATTTCCTTGACGTCCGAGTGCAGCCGGAACTGCTGGACCAGATCCGCTTCCCAGTCGGCGGCGCGATTGCGCGGATTGGTGGGGTTGAGCGTGGCTTCCTTGTAGCTGAAATCGGGGTACTTCTTCTGCAGCTGCATCACTGCCTCGGTGGCGGCGAAAGCCGGGACCGTCTGGGGCAGGAACACCTCGTCGAGCTGCTTGATGAGGTGGGGCCGTATCTGATCCACCGTGTAGGTGCGCACGGAGATGGCGGCTTCCATCATGAGCTGTGCGGAGCGGACCACTTCGTCGCGCGCGTTCTGCTGCAGCAACTGGCGTGAGATAAGCCCTGCGGCGGCAAAGCCGGCCAGGAACACCACTGCCAGTACCAGGTTGAATTTGAGACGAAGCCCCATTCCTGCTCTCCTTGTTATGTGGACTATTTTATACAGGGGCGCTGTGTCCGGCCAGCGCCGCCGATAATCGCTGCATGTCTGCTCCCAAAGTTCTGTTCGGTTTTCATGCAGTTGGCGTGCGGCTCAAGACCGCCCCCGCGACGATTCTGGAGATATACGTCGATCCTTCGCGAAAAGATGCACGCATGCGGCAATTTCTGGACCGGGCCCGGGAGGCGGGTGCCCGGCTCGTGGAGGCCGACGGTATGCGGCTGGCCAAGCTGGCCGGCAGTCACGGCCATCAGGGTGTGGCCGCGCGGGTGGAGGCGTTGCCCCAGGCGCACTCGCTGGACGACCTGCTGGACGCACTGAGCGAGCCGCCGTTGTTGCTGGTGCTGGACGGCATCACCGACCCCCACAACCTGGGTGCCTGCCTGCGCGTGGCTGACGGAGCCGGTGCCCATGCGGTGATCGCGCCCAAGGACCATGCGGCTGGCATCAACGCCACGGTCGCCAAGGTGGCCAGTGGCGCGGCGGAGTCCATGCCGTATTTCATGGTGACCAACCTCGCGCGCACGCTGGGTGAGCTGAAGGAGCGCAACATCTGGTGCACAGGCACCAGCGACGACGCCCCCAAGACTCTTTACCAGGTGGACCTGAAGGGGCCCACGGCCCTGGTGCTGGGCGCCGAGGGTCAGGGCATGCGCCAGCTCACCCGCAAGACCTGCGACGAACTGGTGGGCATCCCCATGCGCGGCGCGGTGGAAAGCCTGAACGTATCGGTCGCCAGCGGCATCTGCCTGTACGAGGCTGTGCGCCAGCGTTCCTGATAGCCCCGGCCGGGCCGGAGCCATTGGGTCAGAGCAGGTAGTTGCCTAACCGCTGCAGCACGGTCTCGGCCTCGGCGTACATGCCCACGCTGTGAAGCACGCGCGCGGCCGCCATGTCGCCGCGAACAATCAGATCGGTATTGACCAGCACGGCATCTGACTGGCTGAGCCCTGTGGAGGCGCGCGCGGCGTCTGCCTGCTCACCCGAACGGCCGCGCAGCCCGGCTTCGGCGCTGAGCAGCGACAGTTGCACCAGTGCCCGGGCGCGTTCGGTGCCGGATTTGGCCATGGCCTGCGTCTGCAGGGCGGCTGCAGCAGCCTGTAGCTTGTCATGAGTGGCGGCGCCAGACAGGTTTGCGATCGCACGCAACGTGGCGGCACGCTCCGGCAGTCCAGGTGTGCTGGATGCGAGTGAAAGGGCCGCGTCCATGGCTTGCGCCGCCTTGTCCTGCTGGCCCAGCAGCAACTTGACCTGGTAGCTCACGGCCTGCAGTCTGGCCTGGGATGCCGAGTCGGGCGCCTGCGCGATCAGGGTATCGAGCTGGGTATTGGCTTGCTGAGCCTTGTTCCACTGGCCCGACTTGGCCCGCGTGCCAGCTTCTGCGTGCAGTGCCTCGCCAAAAGCAACGGCCCATTTGCCCGTGACGTCCTGACGCTGCTGTGCATCGGGTATTGCCTTGATTGACTCGACGGCTTTGGTCAGGAAAGCCCGGGCCGCCTCGGGCGGCAACTGGGCGTGACGCGCCAGGATGGCGCCAACGCGGCTGAGCGCCAGGGCCCTTTCCGCGGGATTTTGCAAGGCCGCCGCGTCGGCTAGAAGTGCATCGGCCGCGGCACGTGCGCGGCCGCTGTCCATACCGTACATGGACCAGGCGCGAATCTCCATGTCTGCCACGCGAGCGGCCGAGGCCACAGCCGGATCGCCCGTGGTCTTGGGCGATGCCTTGAGGGATTTGATGACCTGCATCGCGCGGGGCAACTGCCCCATTTCCGCGAGCTGGGCCGTGAACTCCAGCGCCAGCAGTTGCTTGGCTTGTGCCGAGACACTAGCATCGCCTCCAGCGGCCGCTGCGGTTTGACCGCCGGTGCCTGCGACACCCGACGGAGCCGCACTGCTGCCACCCGGCGCACCACCTGTGGCGGCACCGCCGCCCGATGATGCGCCTGCAGAAGCGGCGCCTCCACCGCCTGCGGCCGCTGCGGCACCACCGCCTCCGGCGGGGCCGCTGGGCCCGGTTCCGGCCAGGGCTCGCTCTGCCGTGGTGTTACCCACTGATTTGGCCAGCGTCATCGATGCGGCGACGGCCTGTTCCATCGTAAGGCCCTTGGCGCCAACGCGCTTTCCGCCGGCAGCCTGGATCAAGGGGTCATTGTCGATGTCTGGATCCCCGGTCTGCGAACCTTCGGCGCCACCACCGGCACCGCCGGCACCACCGGCTGCGCCAGCAGCCGCCACAGCGGCGCCAGCGGCTGCAGCGCCGCCCGTGCTCCCGGCTGGAGGCCCAACGCTGTCGAGCATCTTGTCCACGTCTGTCTTGCCCTTGGCCGCTTCGCCACCTTTGAGCTCATTCCATGA
>JAYRLC010000038.1:0-33078 GCA_041905405.1 Ramlibacter sp.
ATTCTGGCGGCGCTGACGATCAAGAAACCCACGCTAAACGCCCAATTGACCCTCTTGTAATGGCACACCGCACTTGCGATGCCATATGAATCAATGACTTACGCGCTTAACTGTCGAACTCGGGGGCCTGCAGTACATCCGCATACGCCAGCTCGGCATCATCGCGCGCTGCATACAGCAGGCGCACATGCGCGCCGCGCGCGGCCAGCGCCTGCGCCATCCCGGCGATCGGCGTGATGCCGATGCCGCCGGCCACCAGCAGGTACTGCGGCGCATGCCACGCCAGCGCAAAGTGGTTCTGCGGCCCGCACACCGGCAGGCGGTCACCCACAGCCAACCGCCACATGGCCAGCGAGCCGCCGCGGCCCGCGTCCAGCCGCTTGACTGCGATGCGCCAGCCGTCCACGTCGCAAGATACGACCGAATACGAGCGGACCTGCGGCCGCCCGTCCACCAGCACCTGCACCTGCAGGTGGCTGCCGGGCTCGTACGGTGCCGGGGGGGCCGCCTCGGGCTGCAGCGTGAATTCACGCACCGTGGGCGTCAGGTCACGGATGGCGGCGATGCGGGCCTGGGCCCAGGAGGTGTCTGCTTGCATCGGATCGGCCTGTGGATCAAGCCCGCTTGCGGATCAGCCGCACGCCAGGCATCTGGTTGAGGTCATGGCTCTGCACGGCGTCGCGCAGGTTGCGCTGGGCAATGCGCGAGTGCTCGCGCATGATGGATTCGGCCCGCGCGCCCTCGCGCCGCTCGATCGCGTCCAGCACCTGCCAGTGCTGGTCCTGCGCGACGATGAGCATGTCGCGCGCCTGCGGCGAGTTGGCCTGCACCACCACAAAGCCCGACGGCGACGCGAACGGCAGACTGGCCACGCGGTCCAGCTCGCGCGCCATGAAGGCGCTGCCGCTCAGTTCACCCAACAGCACGTGAAAGCGGCCGTTCAACCGCACGTAGGCCGAAAAATCCTCGTCGCTGAGCGCGGGGCTTTTGAGCACGGCGTCGATCTGCGCCAGGCATTCACGCGCCTCGCCCATCACCACGGGCGCGACGCCGCGCTCGGCCGCCAGCCGCGCGGCCAGGCCTTCGATCGTGCCGCGCAGCTCGATCGCCTCGGCCACGTCGCGCTCGCTGAACGTGCGCACCGCGTAGCCGCCGTTGGGCAGGCTTTCGATCAGGCCCTCTTGTTCCAGCCGCATCAGCGCGGCGCGGATCGGCGTGCGCGACACGCCCAGCTTTTCCACGATGCTCAGCTCGGCAATGCGCGTGCCGCCAGGCAGTTCGCCGGCCAGGATCATCTCGCGCAGGCGCAACTGCGCGCGGACCTGGGCACTGTCGGTGGAGGTTTCCGTGTTCATCAGGCGGCCTTGCGGATGGGGATGACAGGCGACGGCCGCTGCTCTTTCGCGATCAGCCCGTCGATCAGGCGGCGCGCCCACAGCGAGCCCGCGTCGATGTTGAGGTTGTAGAAGCGGTGGTGGGGCCGCGCGTCGATGGCTTTTTGCTGTGCTTCCAGCACCAGCTCGTCTTCGCGGAAGATGCCGGCCACGCCCTCGCGCAGCTGGTGCGTCAGGCGCTGTTCATCCAGGCAATAGTTGCGCGCGAACGCCCAGAAATAGTGGCAGGTGGTGGCGGTCTCGGGGCTGATGGTGTTGAGCACCATGCCGTTCACGCCACGGCTGCGGTCGCTTTGCGACGGGTCGCCCTGGTTGCCACCGGGCGGAATCGCGCCCGTGCCGGTTTCCGCCACGCCCACGTCGATCACGACCGTGCACGGCGCCTCGAACCGGATGATCTGCCAGCGGTCCACCTTGCCCTCGTACCCCAGGCCCTGTTGGATCTGCCCGGCCCAGAACGGCGGCGCATCGATGTTCTCCATCCAGCGCGTGACGGTGGCCGTGCGGTCGCCGTGCGTGGCGACGAACGGCGCCTCGGCCACGGCGCGCTGCCCGATGCTGGAGCCGTGCACAAAGGTCTCGTGCGTCAGGTCCATGAGGTTGTCCACCACCAGCCGGTAGTCGCACTGCACGGTGATGAGCTTGCCGTCGCCGGCCCAGGCCGGGTCATGGTTCCAGTGCATGTCGGGCACCAGCGCCGGGTCGGCCAGCGCCGGGTCGCCGGGCCACACCCAGACGAAGCGGTGCCTCTCCACCACAGGGTAGCTGCGCACACAGGCCGACGGGTTCAGCGTCTCCTGGCTGGGCATGTGGGTGCAGCGGCCCTGCGCGTTGTAGACCAGGCCGTGGTAGCCGCAGGTCACTTCGTCGCCGTCCAGACGGCCCATGGACAGCGGCAGCAGCCGGTGCCAGCAGGCGTCTTCCAGCACGGCCACGCCACCGTCCGTGCGGCGGAACATCACCAGCGCCTGCCCGCACAGCGTGCGCGCCAGCAGCGAACGGCCCACCTCCACGTCCCAGGCGGCCGCATACCAGGCATTCAGGGGAAAGGTCGGTTCAGCGGCTTTCATGGATACGCAATGTATACATAAATCCATAAAATTCAAAGTTTCAGGGCTATTTCTGCCATCTATCAGCTATTCATGTATTCAATAACGGTCCGAATCTGTGTTTTACGATTCGCGCTGTACACACCCAACCGGAGACGCACCATGGCCCAACTCCCCGCCCGCTACGACCACGTCGGCAGCTTTCTGCGCCCCAAATACCTGCTTGAAGCCCGCGAGCAAAAGGCCCGCGGCGACATCAGCCCCGAGCAGTTGCGCATCGTCGAGGACAAGGCGATCACCGAGATCGTGAAGTTCCAGGAAGACATTGGCCTCAAAAGCATCACCGACGGAGAGTTCCGCCGCACGTACTTTCACATCGACTTTCTGGAACAGCTGGGCGGCGTCAAGACCGACATCCCCGTCACCATCAAAAAGCCCGATGGCACCGAAGAGCTGGCCCCGCCCGTGATCCGCGTGACCGACAAGGTGCGCCACGCCAAAAACATCCAGCTGGCCGACTACAACTACCTCAACAGCCAGGTGTCGGCCGGCAACACGCCCAAGGTCACCATCCCCTCGCCCACCATGCTGCACTTTCGCGGCGGGCGCGCCGGCATCAGCCGTGACGCCTACCCCGAGCTGGACCCGGTGTTCTATGACGACGTGGCCAAGGCCTATGGCGACGAGCTGCGCAGCCTGGCCGCCGCCGGCTGCACCTACGTGCAGATGGACGACACCAACCTGGCCTACCTGTGCGACGAGAAGATGCGCGAGGCCGCCCGTCAGCGCGGCGACGACCCCAACGAGCTGCCGCACCGCTACGCGACCTTCATCAACAAGGTCGTGGCGCAAAAGCCCGCCGGCATGACGCTGGCGATGCACCTGTGCCGCGGCAACTTCAAGAGCACGCACGCCGCCGCCGGCAACTACGAACCGGTGGCCGAAGCCCTGCTGTCCGAGATGAACCTGGACGCATTCTTTCTGGAATACGACGACGACCGCTCGGGCGACTTCAAGCCGCTGCGCTACCTGCCCAAGGGCAAGACCGTGGTGCTGGGCCTGGTCACCACCAAGTTCGGCGCCATGGAAAGCAAGGACGAGCTCAAGCGCCGCATCGACGAGGCCGCCAGGTATGCGCCACTGGAACAGCTCGCGCTGAGCCCGCAGTGCGGCTTTTCCAGCACGGTGCATGGCAACAACATTGCCGTGGAAGACCAGCGCAACAAGCTCAGGCTGGTGGTGGAGACGGCGCAAGAGGTGTGGGGCTGACCTGTACAGCACCACCGGCGGGCGAACCATGCCAACGTATAAGCCGGGCACCGGCCAGCGCTGGCGAGACCTTTGATGGATGCCACCGCATGGGCCGCACGCGCAGCATGCGGTCATGCAGTTCACCACCGGCCCCGTTTCAGGCACACCCATCGATCGCAAGTCATCGGTAGATGGGCCGCCACCACTCAGCCGCGCACCGGCCCCGGATTCCCGCGAAGAACTTGCGGAAGCTTTCAATGATCACCTGATCAGCACGATGGGCGACGATGCCGGCGACACCGCGTCGGCCCTGATTCTTTCGCGATTGAATTCTTCAAGTGGCGCACTGGATCTGAGGCATGCCAGCGCAGCGTCGTGGATCGCTGGCCTGGACACGGAAGGCTGGCAACTGCTGCAGCGGTATGCCAGCGCCGAAGGTGGCAACGGGATCCGGCAGGTGTGCCTGCCGTCCCTGGCCCCCGAACGCATGCGGGCTGCGGTGACCGGCCTGCGCCAGCTGGACACACTGCGCACGGTCGTGTTGACCGGTATCCCCCCACTGCCGTCCGACAGCAAATCCGCCGAAGCGGACGGCTTTGTGGACTGGGAGGCCGACGGCACGGTGGTGCACAGTGTGGACCTGCGCGGCCTGGAGCCAACGGGGGACGAGGCACCACCCGGCTGCGCGGAACCGAGCCCCCCCATAACGGTGAAAGTTCAGACGGCCCTTGGCATGCCGCTCACGGTCCAGGCGCCAAAGGGCACGCTGCTGGTCAGCGACGCGCCCGGCCAGCATCAACCCGTGCTGGCCACAGGCGGCGAGGAACTTCCCGCACTGCGCCACTGCACGGAGGAATACTTCATCGAAACGATGACATCGCGCCGCCCCAGCGGCGCGCAGGAGCCCGCCGCAGAGCCGCCCAGCGGGTCAGCAGACTACGAAGTGCACATCGCCCATGAAGGCGGCAGGGAGCTGGACCTGACGAACTGGCCCGCGGACACGCACATCACGATCACGGGCGCGCCACCCCGGGAGCCCTTGCTCATCCGCGCACAGGCCGGCGTTCAGGTGCGCGCCGATTTTGCGGGCGTGTCAAGACACAAGGCCGAAGTCACGCACACGGACGGCAAGCGCTGGAGCGACTACAGGACCTTGCCGGGTCAGATCTACGTGCGCGAACCGCTCGACTATGAATACAAGGCGGCCAGACAGGGCATCGATCCCCAGACGCTGGCGTTCCAGACCCAGCTCAACGGCGCAGGCAAATGGCAGACCGGGCAGAACATCGTGTGCCGCCACCTCACGATGCACTGGTTGGCGGAGCGGGCTGCCTATATCGGCCAGAAACTCGACCAGAAACAGCCTGCTCCCGAGAAGTTCACCTACGCCGGAAAGCTGGACTCCAAAGAAGCCATAAGCCAGAAGGTACCCCAGACAACCGAGGACGACTTCGACTGGCTGGTGCAACAGCAACCCCTGGCCGTGTTTTCGGCGTCCGGCTTCGGAGATGCGCTGGCCAAAGGCTTCGAGGGCATGGCCCCCGGCAGCGTACGGCAGCTCAGCCTGATGACGGGCAACCATGCCATCGGGGTGGAGCTTCAGGTCAAGCAGCGCGGCGCGGAGCCGCCCGAGTACGTCGTGACCGTGTACGACCCCAACCTGACCGCCCACCACCTGCGCCTGGTGGAGACCTCGCCAGACCGGCTGAAAGGCATGGGTCTGGACAAATGGTTCAGCGTCCATGCGCTTCAGGCCTATGGCGGCAGCGAGCCCAGGATCTTCGCGCTGACGCGCTGGCGCGACCTGCCCGGCGAGGGCGTGCGCGCGCCCCGTCAGGAGGCATTGACCGTGCCGGAATTCATGAACCCCGCCGAAAAGCTGAGCCCCCACTATGTGCACTGGGCCATGCAGACGCAGACGGCGCCCGAGCTGCGCAAATGGATGCTCAGCGTGATCGCGATGGACCGGTTGGCGCCGCACGAGCGGTTGCGGATTCTGGCGGGCCGGGACGCGCCCGCCGGCGGCATGCACACGCAGTACGCGCCCACCATGGCCATGGTCCGTGACGGCGCCACCATCGGCGCCTACTACCGCACGCTGCTGACCGCCAGGGACGACCAGTTGCCCGCGTCGCAACGCCAGACCGTGCTGCGCTCGCAGTCGGTGCAGCCGACGGCCAGAGGCTTGCGGTCGATGGACCAGCTGGAACATGCGCTGCGAACGCGCCCTGACGTGGCGCGGGAGCAGACACAGGCCATTCTGGATGCGCGGGCGGACACGTTGACCCGGCCCCACCGGCTCGAACTGCTGATGGCCTGCAACGGAAACGGACGCCCCGCCGTCCACAGCCTGGCGATCGAGGATGCCCGCCTGGGCAAAGGCGGTGAGCGCAATACGGACAGGCTCTACCACCATCTGCGGCAAATCTTCTCGGACCCCAAGCTCTCCGCGGACGACAAAGCCGTCCTGGCCGGGTCGACGCATGACGGCATGACAGCCACGCGCGCGGCCATGATGTGGGGACGCTCGCGCAACGCCGCCGCCATCCTCAGGGCCGTGCTGGACTGCACGATGGCGCCGCAGGACAAACAGGCCCTGCTGCAAGAGGTTGGGGTCACCGCCGAGGAGGTTTTGGGGCGCCTGGCGCGGACGGACACCGTCCGCCTCGCCCTGACCGTAGGGCTTGACACGCTGAAGGCGCAGCTGGACGCCACCGACGGCGAACAGCCCGCGCCTTCGACGGTCCGGTCCGGCCCGCAACCGGATACCAAGGCGTCGCAGACCCTGCCTGCCGGGGTGCTCAACCTGGCGCAGCTCATGAAACTGCCCAAGGGGACGCCCGTCTCATTCAAGGTCGGCCATCAGGTGCACCACGCACGCCTGATGGAGTCCAGCCTGAAGCAGCTGCGCGAGCAGGACGGTGTGTGGATCCGGCTGGAGGGCCCCACCGTGCCCGTCGAGCCCGCGCTGGCAGGGGGCTTGCCCTTCCGGCGAGGCATGACCGAAGCCTACAGCTACCACCTGGCCGCCCTGAATGTGAAAACCCTGGAGTTCAGATGCACGCCGCTGCCCTGAGCGAGCGCGGCGGCAACCACTGCTGGATACTCAACTGGACGAGCGGTGGGTCCAGTCCGCCCCGGGCTTAGGGGCGCTTGAACGCCGCCCGCGCCGCCAGCGCCTTGCCGCGCGTGGCGCAGCCTTCGATGTGGTCGTTGACCAGGCCCATGGCCTGCATGAAGGCGTAGACCGTCGTGGGGCCGACGAAGCTCCAGCCGCGCTTCTTGAGGTCTTTGGAGATCGCCACCGATTCGGGCGACGTCGTCATGGCGCGCAGCGCCTCGCGCGTGATGCGTTTGGGCCGCGAAGCTGCATCGGGTTCATGTCGCCAGAAGTAGGCCGCCAGCGAGCCGAACTCCTGGCGCAGCTCGATCGCGCGCTGCGCGTTGTTGATGGTGGACGCGATCTTGCCGCGGTGGCGCACGATGCCGGCATCGCCCAGCAGGCGCTCGACGTCCTTGTCGGTGAAGCGCGCCACCTTGTCCATGTCGAAGTTGGCAAAGCCTTTGCGGAAAGCCTCGCGCTTGTTCAGGATGGTCAGCCAGCTCAGCCCGCTCTGGAAACCTTCCAGGCAGATTTTTTCGAACAGGCGGCGGTCGTCGGCGACGGGAAAGCCCCATTCGCCGTCGTGGTAGTCGCGGTAGCCGGGGGTGGCCTGGCACCACAGGCAGCGGGCCGTGCCATGGTCGTCGGCGAACAGGCCGTCAGGAAGCGAGGATCTCATGGCAGTTTGCGTTCAGTAGTAGTCGTCTTCACGCTGATGACGCACGGCCGCCACCACGACGGTGCGCGCGTCGGCAATCTCGAACAGGGCGACATAGCCCGTCCGCCCATAAGGAATCACCAGCTCACGCAGGAACGCGCTGTCGTGCGCCTTGCGGCAGGTAAAGGGAAAGCGCTCCAGCAGCTGGAGTCCTGAGCGGATGGCGTCCAGGGCTTGCGCCGCCTCCGCCAGATCGCCGCTGTCGCGGGCGAGTTCCCGTTCGATGATGAAGTCGAACAGCCGCAACAGGTCATCTTCCGCCTGCGGCGTCAGCAGGACGGTGAATGCCATCAGGTGTTGCGCGGTTTTGCAGCCTGTATCTGCCGGGCCTGTTCCAGCCGCGACTGGAGCTTGCGCAGTACGTCGTCGGAACGCACATACCGGCCCTGCTGCCGCGCATCGGCCAGCGATGCCTGCCCGCGTCGCAGAAACTCCGCCTGGTCGAGCCGGCGGCGCACCTGGGCACGCACCGACGCCTCCACGAACGACGACAGGCTCTCGCCTTCGTGCAGCACCTGCTCAAGCTGTTCGCGCAAGGCGGGCTCGACCCGGACGGACGGAATGGCGGCGGTTCTCATGCGGGCCAGTGTAGCGCAATTGCGCTACATCCGGCCGCCCGGCCAGGCCCTCAGTCCAGCTTGATGTCCGCCTGCTTCACCACGTCGGCCCAGCGTTTGGCTTCCTTGTTGAAGAAGTTGTCCTGCTCGGCCGGCTGCATGGTCACCACTTCGGCGCCCTGCCCGGCCAGGCGGGCGCGGATGTCGGGGCTGCGGATGACCTTGATGAGTTCGGCGTTCAGGCGCTGCACGACGGCGGCCGGCGTGCCGTTGGCCACCAGCACACCCTGCCAGGTGCCCGATTCAAAGCCGGTGATGCCCTGTTCGGCCAGCGTGGGCACGTCGCCGATCAGCGGCATGCGCGTGCCCTTGGACACGCCCAGCAGCTTGAGCTTGCCGTTTTGCACGTGCGGCAGCGTGGCCAGCATGCCGTTCATCAGCACCTGGGTCTGGCCGCCGATGGTGTCGCTCACGGCCTGCGAGCCGCCCTTGTAGGGGATGTACTGCCACTTGGCCTTCGTTGCGCGCTCCACCGCCACGCCGGCCAGGTGCGGCGCGCTGCCGATGGCCGTGACGGCAAAGCTCAACGGTTTCTGCTGCGACAGCGCGACCAGTTCCTTGAGGTTGTTGGCCGGCACCGACGGGTGCACCACCAGCAGGTGCGGCGAATACGCCAGCATGGTCACGCCGCGCAGGTCCTTGGCCGGGTTGAACGGCAGCTTGGTGTAGACCGACGGGCTGATGGCCAGCGCCCCCGTGTCGCACAGCAGCAGCGTGTAGCCGTCCGGCGCCGATTTGGCCACCAGGTCGGCGCCCAGGTTGCCGTTGGCGCCGGCCTTGTTGTCCACGATCACGGGCTGCTTGAGCGCGTCGGACAGCGGCTGGCTGATGGCCCGCGCGATGATGTCCGACGAGCCGCCCGGCGGGTACGGCACGACGATGCGGATGGGTTTGTTGGGCCAGCCCGACTGGGCGTTGACGCCCGTGGTGGCCAGCGCGATGCCGGCGCCGATGGACGAGGCGATGACCTTGCGGCGATTGAGTGACATGTGGATATCTCCTGAGCGAGTGGTTGTGAGTCGAAAGCGTTCAGGCCTTGGCCACTTCGTGCCCGGCCATCAGTTCCAGCGCGCGCACCAGCGCCGAGTGGTCCAGGTCCTGCATGCCGTTGGCGGCGCACACCTGCATGAGTTGCGCGGCACCCGCCGTCTGCGGCAGCGCCACGCCCAGCGTGCGCGCGCCGCTGAGCGCGAGCGACAGGTCCTTCTGGTGCAGGCCGATGCGAAAGCCGGGGTTGAAGGTGCGTTTGACCATGCGTTCGCCGTGCACTTCCAGGATGCGGCTGGCCGCAAAGCCGCCCATCAGCGCCTGGCGCACCTTGGCGGGGTCGGCGCCGGCCTTGCTGGCGAACAGCAGCGCCTCGCCCACGGCCGCGATGTTCAGCGCCACGATGATCTGGTTGGCCACTTTGCAGGTCTGCCCGTCGCCGGTGCCGCCCACGTGGGTGATGTTCTTGCCCATGAGTTCAAACAGCGGCTTGACGCGCGCAAAGGCGTCCTCGGTCCCGCCGACCATGATGGTCAGGCTCGCGGCCTTGGCCCCCACCTCACCGCCCGACACGGGTGCGTCCAGGTAGTCGCAGCCCAGCGCGTTGATTTTTTCGGCGAAGGCCTTGGTTTCCATAGGCGAGATGGAGCTCATGTCGACCACGGTCTTGCCTTTGCTCAGGCCCGCTGCAACACCGTTGTCGCCGAACAGCACTTTCTGCACGTCGGGCGTGTCGGGCAGCATCATGAAGACGATGTCTGCTTTTTCCGCCACTTCCTTGGCGGTCTTGCAGACCACGGCCTTGCCGGTCTGCAGTGCCTCGGGCACTTTGCTGCGGGTGGTCAGGTACACGTCGTGACCGGCGGCGATCAGATGGCCCGCCATGGGGGCGCCCATGATGCCCAGGCCGATGAATCCCAGTTTGCTCATTTGCTTGCTCTCTCTGTCTAGCTCGTTGATGAAAATTCACTTCCTTCGGGGTCCGCGGGGCGGCGGCGACGCTGCCCTCCTCCGCGAATGTCCCCCGGCGGGCTGCGCCCGCCTCCTCCTTTATTTCGCTGCGGAGGGCAGCATCACCACCGCCCCGCTACACAGCAGGCACGCCACCAACGGCATGCCTCTGCGGTGGAGGCTCAGGTGCGTAGGGCGCTCTGCGCAGCGACATAAAGGAGGAGGACCGGCGCAGCCGGTCCGGGGGACAGTCGCGGAGCAGAGTGCCCTGCGCGCCTGAGCCCGGACGAAGCGCAGGCCCGTGAAGACAGGCGCACGACCTCAACCCCGGTACTTGTCCAGCAGGGCCTGAGTGCCGGCACGAAACACGCCCAGATCACTGCCCACAGCAACAAACGTGACCCCCATGGCCATGTAGCGCCGCGCATCCGCTTCAACCGGCGCCAGGATGCCCGTGGGTTTGCCGTGTGCCTTGGCCTTGGCAACCACCTCTGCAATGGCCGCCTGGACCTCGGGATGCCCGGCATTGCCCAGATGCCCCAGCCCCGCCGCCAGATCCGAGGGGCCGATGAACAGACAGTCCACGCCGTCCAGCGCGGCGATGTCGCCCGCCGCGTCCACGCCCTTGCGGCTTTCGATCTGCAGGATCACGGCAATCTCCTCGTTCACCTGCTTGAAATAGTCGGCCACGGTGCCGTAACGGTTGCCGCGTTGCGACACCGACACACCGCGAATGCCCTGCGGCGGGTAGCGCGTGGCGGACACGGCGCGTTGGGCTTCGTCCACGCTCTCCACGAACGGGACCAGGAAGTTGTAGAACCCCGCGTCAAGCAGCCGCTTGATCTCCACCGGGTTGTTGCTGGCGGGACGCACCACGGGGGCGCTGGCGCTGTCCTTCAGCGCCATGAGCTGGGGGATGAACGTGGCCACGTCGTTGGGCGAATGCTCGCCGTCCAGCAGCAGCCAGTCGAAGCCGGCCACGCCCAGCACCTCGGTGGTGATGTGGTTGGACAGCGACGCCCAGCAGCCGATCAGCAGTTTGCCCGCGCGCAGGTCGCGGCGGAAGCTGTTGGGGAAGGATTGGTAGGGAGTGGTCATGGAACTGCTTTTTCTCTTGGGTGAAAGTTCAGGTGATCGGTGCGGGGTTGAACAGCACGAGCGCGTTATGCAGCCTCCACTGTTCGGCCCAGGTCTTCTTGCGGCCGCTGGCCACGTCGAGCATCAGGTGGAAAAGCTCCCAGCCCATGTCCTCGATCGTGGCGTCGCCGTCGGCGATGCGGCCCGCGTTCACGTCCATCAGGTCGTGCCAGCGGCGCGCCAGGTCGCTGCGCGTGGCAACCTTGATGACGGGCACCTCGGCCAGGCCGTAGGGCGTGCCGCGGCCCGTGGTGAACACGTGCAGGTTCATGCCGGCCGCCACCTGCAGCGTGCCGCAGATGAAGTCGCTGGCCGGCGTGGCGGCGTAGATCAGGCCCTTTTGCCTGAGCTTGTCGCCCGGCGACAGCACGCCGCTGATCGGCGCGCTGCCGGATTTGACGATGGAACCCATCGCCTTTTCGACGATGTTGGACAGACCGCCTTTCTTGTTGCCGGGCGTGGTGTTGGCGCTGCGGTCCACGCTGCCGCGCTGCAGGTAGGCGTCATACCAGGCCATTTCGCGGATCATCGCGTCGGCCACCTCGGGCGTGGTGGCGCGTGACGTGAGCTGGTCGATGCCGTCGCGCACTTCGGTCACTTCGCTGAACATCACGCTCGCGCCCGCGCGCACCAGCAGATCAGTGCAAAAGCCCACGGCCGGGTTGGCCGTGACGCCGCTGAAGGCGTCGCTGCCGCCGCATTGCACGCCCACCACCAGCTCGCTGGCCGGCACGGTCTCGCGACGGCGCGCGTTCAGGCGCTCCAGGTGTTGCGTGGCCTGGCGCATGACCGAATCGATCATGGACATGAAGCCGACGTGCTGTTCGTCCTGCAGGCAGACCACATCGAGTTCGGGTTGCGCCTGACGCTCGTCGACGATGGCAAAGCTTCCGGGGGGCAGCAGCCGCTCGGGCTGCAGCTTCTCGCACCCCAGGCTCACCACCATCACCTCGCCGCCGAAGTTGGGGTTCAGGCTGATGTTGCGCAGCGTGCGGATGGGAATGACCGCGTCCGGCGCGTCGATGGCTACGCCGCAGCCATAGGTGTGCTCCAGCCCCACCACGTCGTCCACGTTGGGGTACCTGGGCAACAGTTCAGACTTGATGCGCTGCACCGCAAAGTCCACCACGCCCGCCACGCACTGCACCGTGGTGGTGATGGCCAGGATGTTGCGTGTGCCCACGGAGCCGTCGGCGTTGCGGTAACCCTCGAAGGTATAGCCTTCAAGCGGCGGCATCGCGGGCGGTTTGACGGTGGCGATGGGCAGCCCCGACAGCTCGCGCGCGGCGGGCATGTCCAGCAGGCGTTCATGCACCCAGGCGCCCGCCGGAATGTCGCGGTTGGCCGTGCCGATCACCACGTTGTAGCGGCGCACCGCCCCGCCCTGCGGGATGGGCACGAGCGCCACCTTGTGCCCCTGCGGCACCTTGTCCACCAGGGTCAGGCCGCCGTCGAACACGGTGCCCGCGGGCAGGCCGCCGTCGTTCGCCACGATGGCCACGTTGTCGGCCGCATGCATGCGGATGTGCAGGGGCTTTGAATCTTGCGCTGGCATCAGAAGTCCACGATCTCCACCCAGTTCGGCCCCTTGCCGGCCGGGTAGCTTTTGCCCGCGCCGGGCAGGCCGGTTGCCGCGTCCACCGGGTGCAGCGTCACGGCGCCCGAGCCCTGCCCGGCCGCCACGATGAAACGCCCCGTCGAGTCCACCGCGAAGCCGCGCGGCGTTTTCTCGGTCGGCACGGTTCCCGCGGTCTGCAGCAGCCCGTTCGCCGGGTCCACACGGAAGGTGGTCAGCGTGCTGGACGTGCGCTCGGACCCGTACAGGTAGCGCCCGTCCGCCGACAGCTGAAGGTCTGCTGCCCACGGCTTGCCGGTAAAGCCAGCGGGCATCACGCTCGTGCGTTGCAGGTGACGCATCGTGCCCTTGTCGCTGTCATAGGCAAACACGTCCACGCCGCCGTCCAGCTCGTTCAGCAGGTAGGCATGCGTCTGCTTCGCGTTCCACAGGAAGTGCCGCGGCCCGGTCTTGGCGGGCTGCACGTTTACGAGCGCGGGCTCGTTGGCGGTCAGCCGCCCGGTCGCGGCGTCGAACCGCCAGCTCGACAGGTTGTCGCCGCCCAGGCTGGTCGCGAACACGTAGCGGCCTGCGCGGTCGGCGTGAATGGCATGCGCATTCGGCGCGGTGGGCAGCAATTGGTGCACGGCCCCGACCACGCCATCGGCGCCCACACTGTTCACGGTGATCTTGTTGCCGCCATAGGACGCCGCGAACAGCCACCGGCCCGACGGGTCCAGGTCAATGTTGGCCATGCTGTCGGCCAGCGCCGATTCGCCCAGCTTCTTCAGCCCGCCGGTCGCACCGTCAATGGCAAACGACACCACGCGAAACGGCTGCGAGCGCAGTGCGACGTACAGGTACTTTTTGTCGTGGCTCACCACCATGGGCATGGCCATGCCACCCACGGGCACGGTCGCCACGGGCTTCATCGCGCCGCCCGCGCGGTCCAGCTCATAGACCGACAGGTCCTGGCTGTCGGCGTTGGCGACGTAGACCCAGGTGGCGGCCTGCACGGGCGCACCGGCGGCGATCACGCCAGCGACGGCGGCCTGAATGGAAAGTTGTTTGATGTTCATTTGGTTCAGAAGCCGTAGAGGGTTTGAGGGTTGTCCGCCAGGATGCGGCGCACGGCGGAAGCGTCGCCCGCCCAGCCGTTCAAAAGCCCCAGCATGTCGGCGTCATCCGGAACGGGCTGGCGGTTGGGGTGCGGCCAGTTGCTGGCCCACAGGCACCGGTCGGCAAACCCGCGCGCCATGGCAGTAGCCAGCGTGCCCACGTCGGCATAGGCGGGGGCGCCGGTCTGCGAGCTTTCGTATGGCGCCGAAAGCTTGACCCATGTGCGCCCGCCGTCCAGCAGCGTGCACAGCGAACGGAACGCGGGTGAATCCACCGCCGGCGGCGGCAGGAATTTGCCCAGGTGGTCGATCACCAGCGGCACGGGCAGCCGCGCCAGCCGGTCCTGCACCTGCGGCAGATCGCAGCCGTTCATCTGCAGGTTGATGTGCCAGCCCAGCGGCCGGATGCGCGCGGCCACGGGCTCCAGCGCGTCCCAGGGCAGCACGCCGCCGGCCAGCATCATGAAGCGCACGCCGCGCGCGCCGCCGTCATGCAGCGCCTGCAGGGTGGCGTCAGGTGTGTCCGCGTCCACCACCACAACCGCGCGGCCGTTGCCGGCCAGTGCGGCCACGGCGGCCACGGCGGCCATGGTGCAGCGGTTGTCAAAGCCGTAGCCCGTGGGCTGCACGACCACGGCGCGCTGGATGCCCAGCGCCTGGTGCATGACCATGAGCCGCTGCACGGGCGCATCGGGCGGCACGAAGGTGGCCGTGGGCGCCAGCGGGTACGCCGCGTCATAGACATGCACGTGGCAGTCGCAGGCGCCGGCGGCCGGCGTGAAGGGCGCCGTCATGCCATGGCCCCCTGCGCCATGCGCGTGGCCTGCGCCGCGTTCACGGCACCGGTCGGAATGTCGCCGCGCAGGATGGCGGCCGTCTGCGCCACCGCCTCCAGCGCCTGATGTTCGATGGCCGGCGGCGTGAGGCCGCCGATGTGCGGCGTGGCGATCACGCGCGGGTGGCGGGCGAGCAGCGGCGCCGGCATCTGGTCGGCCGCGCGGCCCACGTCCACGGCGGCGCCGGCCAGGTGCCCTGCGTCCAGTGCACCGATCAGCGCCGCGTCGTGCACCAGGTTGCCGCGGGACGGGTTGATGAAGTAGGCGCCGCGCTTCATCACGGCGAAGGCGCGCGCATCGATGAGGTTTTCCGTCTCGGGCAAGGCCGGGGCCAGGCACACGACGAAGTCCGATTCCGCGAGCAGCGCATCCAGATCCACCTGCCGCAGGTCCAGTGCATCCACCGTCGCATGCGGGTCGCTCACCAGCACCTGCATGCCCAGCGCCTGCGCCACCGGGCACAGCGCACGGGCAATCTGGCCATAGCCGATCACGCCCAGCACGGCGCCCCGCAGCTCGCGGCCCATGCGCACCGTGGCCGCGCCCTGCGCGTGGTACTGCGCATTGGCATCGCTGATGCCGCGCGCCAGGTCGATCATGGCGCCCACGGTCCATTCGGCCACCGCCGCCATGAACCCGGCGCTCGCGCGCGTGACCAGCACACCGTGGGCACTGGCCGCGTCGACGTCGATGGTGCGGATGTCCATGGCACAGCGCACCACGGCGCGCAGCCGCGGCAGCGCGGCGAACACGTCCGCGTCCACCGGCGTCTGGCGGTAGGCCAGGATCACGTCGCAGTCCCTCGCGGCGGCCACCAGCGCCGCGCCCTGCAGGTCCGCGTCGCCGTCGTTCAGCCGCACATCGGCCACGCCGCGCAGCTGCGCCAGTGCCCGCTCGCCCAGGTACATGGCCAGGCGCGGCGCGGGGTGTGTGACCAGAACGCGTGCCAACTCAGATTCCCATCGTGCGCGGCAGCCACAGCGAAATGGCGGGGATGTAGGTCACCAGCACCAGCACGACGAAAAGGATGCCGAAGAACGGCACCATGGCGCGCACCACGCGTTCGATGCTGAGCTTGGCCACCGCACTGCCCACGAACAGCACCGCGCCCACGGGCGGCGTGATCAGGCCGATGCCCAGGTTGACCATCATGATCATGCCGAAGTGCACCGGGTCCACGCCGATAGACTTGACCACCGGCAGCAGAATGGGCGTGAGGATCAGGATCAGCGGCGCCATGTCCATCAGCGTGCCCAGGGCCAGCAGCATGAAGTTGATGAGCGCCAGGATCACGTAGCGGTTGTCGCTGAGTGTGGTGAAGGCCGCCGTGATCTTCATGGGGATCTGCATCAGCGTCATGATGTAGCCGAAGCTCGCCGCGAAGCCGATCAGGATCATGACGATGCACACCGTCTTGACGGTCCTGTGCATCAGCTTGGGCAGGTCGCGCCACTTGTAGTCACGGTAGACAAACATGGTGACGAAGAACGCCCACACCACCGCGATCGACGCCGATTCCGTCGCCGTGAATACGCCCGACAGGATGCCGCCCAGGATAATGCCCATGGTGGCCAGCCCCCACAGCGCGTCGCCGCAGATGCGCAGCGCCTGGCGCAGCGGGATCGCCTCTTCTTTGGGGAAGTTGCGTTTGCGCGCGACGAACAGGCAGTAGATGGCCAGGCTCAGGCCCAGCAGCAGGCCGGGGAACACACCCGCCATGAACAGCGCCGCCACCGACACCGTACCGCCCGCCGCCATCGAATAGATGACCGCGTTGTGGCTGGGCGGGATCAGGATGGCCTGCACCGAGCCGCTGACGGTGACCGCCGTGGAGAAGTCGCGCGGGTAGCCCTTTTTCTCCATCGACGGGATCAACACCGAGCCGATGGACGCCGTGTCGGCCACAGACGAACCCGAGATCGCGCCGAAGAACGTGGACGCCAGGATATTCACCAGCGACAGCCCGCCGCGCACAAAGCCCACCAGCACGCCCGCGAATGCGACCAGCCGGCGGGCCATGCCGCCTTCGGCCATGATCGCGCCGGCCAGCACGAAGCAGGGAATGGCCAGCAGCGAGAACTTGTTCACGCCGCTGGCGATCTGGATCATCACGCCGTCCAGCGGCAGGTCGATCCACAGCGCGCCGGCCAGCGCCGCCATGCCCAGCGCATAGGCCACGGGCATGCCGATGAGCATCAGCGCCGCGAAGGTTCCCAACAGTACGAGTGCATCCATGGCTACATGGCCTCCGCGGCGGGCGTGGCCACCGTATCTTCATGGTCGAAGCGCACCACGGCGCGGTGGTGCTGCGTGCCGCACAGCGCCTTTTCCAGCACGAACACCAGCGTGAGCGCGCTGCCCACCGGCAGCGGCAGGTAGGTCAGGCCTACCGGCATCCACGGCAGGTCCGCGAGCGATTGGCCCATGGTTTCCAGCACGAGCTTGCCGCCCCACACCACCACGAACAGGCAGATCAGCACCATGAGCAGGTCCACCAGCTTTTCGCACGCCGCCCGCGCCAGCGGCGGCAGGCGATCAGTGAGCATGGCCACGGCGATGTGGGCGCCCGCCCGGTACGCCGCCGCCGCGCCGACGAAGGTGAAGGTCACCATCAGCAGCACCGCCACGGGCTCGGGCCAGCTTGAGCCCGTGCCCAGCACGTAGCGCGTGAACACACCCCAGGGGATGACCATGCTCATGGCGGCAATGGACAGACCCGCCACCCAGATGCAGGCCAGGTACACGCCGTCCAGCGCCGCTGGAATCTTGTTTTTCATGGGCTGGACCGCCTTGCGTTTACTTGACGGCTTCGATGCGCTTGATCAGGTCGGCGTACTGCGCGCCGTACTTGGCCCGCACCGGCGCTGTGGCGTCGTAGAACGGCTTCTTGTCCACCGACACGAACTGGATGCCCGCCGCCTTGAGCTTGCCGCTGTACTCGGCCACGCTCTTGTCCCACAGGGCGCGCTGCTCCATCTGCGCCTCGCGCGCGAACTTCTGCACCAGCGCCTGTTCGTCCTTGCTCATCTTGTCCCAGGTGACCTTGGACATGACGAAGATCTCGGGAATGATCAGGTGCGTGGTCTGGGTGTAGAACTTCACGCCCGTGGTGTAGTGGTTGGCCGTGAACAGCGTGGGCGGGTTGTTTTCGGCGCCGTCCACCACGCCGGTCTGCAGCGCGCTGAAGGTGTCGTTGTGGCCCATGGTGATGCCGTTGCCACCCATGGCGTTCATGGTGTCCACGAACAGCGGGTTGCCCATGACGCGGATCTTCAGGCCCTTCAGGTCGGCGGGCGACTTGATTTCCTTTTTGGTGTACAGGCTGCGCGAGCCGCTGTCCATCCAGCCCAGGGCCACCAGGCGCGCGGGGCTGGCGGTGATCTTGTCCAGCAGCTCCTTGCCGATGGGGCCGTCGATCACGGCGCGCATGTGGGCCTCGTCGCGGAAAACGAACGGCATGTTGAACACGTTCACGTCGGGCACCACGGGCCCCATCGGGCCCAGGGAGATACGCGCGATCTGCAGCGCGCCGATCTGCGCCTGCTCGATCATTTCCTTTTCGCTGCCCAGCACGCCGCCGGGGAACATCTGGACCTTGTACTTGCCGTTGGTGGCGGCCTCCAGCTTCTTGCCCAGGTTTTCGACGGCCACCACGTTGGGGTAGCCGGCCGGGTGGACGTCGGCCGCTTTCAGCACGGTCTGCGCGGCGGCAGGCAGGCTGAACAGGGTGGCACAGGCCGCGGCAGCGGCGCCAGCGATGAAGGTTCTGCGAAAGCTCATGGTTGTCTCCTGGTTGAAATAGTGGGTATCAAGGCACACGGAAAAGGCTCAGGGCAGGTAAGGGAACGGCCCCTGCTTGACGAAACCGCCGCCCTGATAAATGGCGGCAGGATCATTCAGATCTGGTGACGGGGTGCGCGCAAACACGGCATCGCGAAACACGTCGGAGCTGTCCTGCGGAACGTAGCCGATGTGGCGTGCGCAGCGGTTGTCCCACCAGGTCACGGCGTTGTCGGACATGCCGAACACGATGCTGTGGCCCAGCACCGGCGTGCTGAGGCAGGCGGTGATCAGGCGGTGCAGGTCGGCATAGCTGAGCCACGTAGCCAGCATGCGGCGGTCGCGCGGCTCGGGGAACGACGAGCCAATGCGGATGCAGGCGGTTTCGATCCCCCAGCGGTCAAAGTACAGGCGCGACAAGTCTTCGCCGAACGCCTTGCTCAGGCCATACATCCCGTCGGGCCGCGGCGGCGCCGTGGCGTCAATGGTCTCGCCCTGTTTGTAGAAACCCGTGACATGGTTGGAGCTGGCGAACACGATGCGCTTGACGCCATGCACGCGCGCCGACTCGTACAGGTGGTACAGCCCCAGGATGTTGGCCTGCAGGATGGGGCCGAACGGCCCTTCGACCGACACGCCGCCGAAGTGCACGATCGCGTCCACACCCCGCACCGCCGCGTCCACGGCGGCGGCATCGGCCAGGTCGGCCACGGCGATTTCTTCCTGCGCCCCGGGCTCGCCCAGGCCTGCGCGGTCGGACAGGCGCAGCACGTCACAGTTGGCCTTCAGCGGCTCGCGCAGCGCGCGGCCCAGGCCGCCGGCAGCGCCCGTCATGAGCAGTCGGTGATGGGTCCTGATCGTCATGGAATCACGTGTCTCCTGGTGGCCTGCATTTGCTACATTGGCCGTTAGCGACTAACATAAGTCATATGTTGTCTGATGACTTGAAATCATAATAAGGACCTGGCGGCTGTCAAGGCGTTGACCCACAACCCCCTGGCAAACCCCTACTTCACATGGACACGAACACCACGACCGCTGCTGCCGAAGACACCTCCGCCCGCCGCCCCCGCCGCTCGCGGGGCCTGGTGGGTGAGGTGGTGGACAGCCTGGCCGCCAGCATCCGCGAAGGCCAGCTCAAGCCCGGCGACAAGCTGCCGACAGAGTCGGAAATCATGGCCCGCTTCGACGTGAGCCGCACCGTCGTGCGCGAGTCGCTGTCCAAGCTGCAGGCGTCGGGCCTGGTGGAGACGCGCCACGGCATCGGCACCTTCGTGATCGAAAACCCCAACGCCGGCAACTTCCGCATCGCGGCGGCCGACTTTGCCACCGTGGCCGACGTGATTTCTGTGCTGGAACTGCGCATTTCACTGGAGACCGAGGCCGCCGGCCTGGCCGCCCAGCGCCGCAGCGGCGACAACCTGGCCACCATGGCCGCCGCCCTGCGCAACTTCCAGGATTCCATCCGCGTCGACTCGGACGCCGTGCCGTCGGACTTCCAGTTCCACATGGAGGTGGCGCGCGCCACGGGCAACCGGCACTTCACCGACCTCATGACCTACCTGGGCACCATGATCATTCCGCGCACCCGGGTCAACACGCCGCAGGCCGACCCCGAGGGGCGGCTGAGCTATCTGCAGCGCGTGCACGGCGAGCACGAGAGCATCTACAACGCCATCCTGAACCAGGACGCCGACGCCGCCCGCGCTGCGATGCGCACCCACCTGTCCAACAGCCGCGAACGGTTGCGCAAGAACCTGTGAACTTCCGAACCTCCGGACTTCCGAACCTCCGTACGCAGAGGGCGCAGAGATTTCGCAGAGGGCGCAGAAAAAAACCAAAAAATTTTGAATTCTTTTTCTCTTGAATTCTTCTGCGCCCTCTGCGTAACCTCTGCGCCCTCTGCGTACGGAGGTTCAAAAACAGAACCCGAGCCACAGCCCATCAGGGAAACCCCTGCTTGCGACGCAATAAGGTCAAGTTGTACGATGACTGATCTATTGAGAATCAGAAGGAGACACTCGCCATGAAACGCCGCACCCTGCTCAACACCGCCCTGGCGTCCGTCGCGCTGGCAGCCGCCACCTTTGGCGCACCCGCCTTTGCGCAAGCCTGGCCGGCCAAGCCCATCACCTACATCGTGCCCTTCCCCACCGGCGGCACGACCGACATCCTGGCGCGGTTGATCTCGCAGAAGCTGGGCGCCGCGCTGAACACCACCTTCGTGATCGACAACAAGGGCGGCGCGGGCGGCGGCATCGGCTCCGAGCTGGCATCGCGCGCCGCGCCCGACGGCTACACCATCGTGGGCGGCACCGTGAGCTCGCACGCGATCAACGTGAGCCTGTACCCCAAGCTGGGCTACGACCCCATCAAGTCGTTCACGCCCATCGTGCTGATCGGCTCCAACCCCGTGGTGCTGGTGGTCGGTGAAAAGAGCCCGTACAAGACGCTGGCCGACGTGCTGGCGGCCGCCAAGGCCAAGCCCAAGACCGTGTCGTCGGCATCCGCAGGCCAGGGCACGTCGCAGCACATGACGCTGGAGCTGCTGGGCTTTCGCACGGGCTCGCAGTTCATCCATGTGCCGTACAAGGGCAGCGGCCCCGCCATCCAGGACGTGATCGGCGGCCAGGTGGACATGATGTTCGACACCACGGTGGTGGCCGGCCCCCACATCCAGAGCGGCAAGGTCCGCGCGCTGGCCGTGAGCTCCGCCCAGCGGCTGGAAGCCCTGCCCAACGTGCCCACCGTGGCCGAACAGGGCGTGCCCAACTTCGAGGTGACGTCGTGGCAGGGCATCTTTGCGCCGGCCGGCACGCCCAAGCCCATCATCGACAAGCTGCACGCCGAGATCATGAAAATCCTGGCCACGCCCGAAATGCAGGACCGGCTCAAGTCGCTGGGCATGCAGCCGTCCAGCATGACGCCCGACCAGGTCGCGGCCTTCCAGAAGGCTGAAGTGGACAAATGGGCCCAGGTGGTCAAGGCCGCCAACATCAAGCTGGATTGACCCGGCGGTGAACCGCCCCCTGCGCGTCGCGCTGGTGGGCGCGGGGCCGTCAGCCGCGCCCCACCTGCAGTCGCTGCGCGACCTGGCGCCGGACGTGGCGCTGGCCTGGGTCGCCGCGCGCACACGCGAGCGGCTGGATGCGCTGGCGCTGCCGCCCGGCGCACGCGCCACCACCGACCTGGCCGACGTGCTGGCCGACGCCACGGTACGCGCCGTGCTGGTGGTGACGCCACCTGCCACGCACCTGCCCATCGTCACCGCGCTAGCGCAGGCGGGCAAGCACGTGCTGGTCGAAAAGCCGCTGGACGTGACGCTGGCGCGCGCGCAGCAGCTGGTGCAGGTCAGTGAACAGCATGGCGTGCTGCTGGCCGTGATGCTGCAGCACCGGCTGCGCGACGCCTCACGCGCGCTGGCCGCACTGGTGCAAGGCGGCACGCTGGGCACGCTGACCGGCGCGTCGGCCAGCGTGCGCTGGTGGCGGCCACAGAGCTACTACGACGCACCGGGCCGCGGCACGCTGGCGCGCGACGGCGGCGGCGTGCTGATGACACAGGCCATCCACACGCTGGACCTCATGCTGCAGTACACCGGCCTGCCGGCTGAAGTGACCGCCCTGTCCACGACCAGTGCCATACACCGCATGGAATGCGAGGACACGGCCACAGCAGTCCTGCGCTGGACGGCCGGTGGCGGGGACGCCATTGACGCCACTAGCGCCATTGGCACCATCGACGCGACCACGGCAGCCTACCCCGGCTTTGCGGAACGCATTGCGCTGAACTTCACGCGCGCCAGCGCCACGCTGGAAGCCGGCGAGCTGACCGTGCACCACCACGACGGCCGCATCACGCGCGCGGGCGAGCGGCAGGCCACGGGATCGGGCGCGAACATCATGGCGTTCGACCACGGACCGCACCGCGCCGTGATCGCCGACTTCGCGCAGGCGGTGCGCCAGGGCCGCGAGCCCGCCGTCACGGGCCGCTCGGCGCTGGCGGTGCACCGGCTGATCGATGCGATGGTGATGTCGCAGGGGCGCCCGCTCAAACTGGATTGACGCCGCCGCCTGGGCTACGCTTGCGGCATGAGCCTGCCACTTGCCCCGCTGCACTTCTACTTCGACTTCATCTCGCCGTTCGGCTACTTTGCGTCGCTGCGCATCGAGGACATTGCGCGCCACCACTGCCGCACGGTGGACTGGCACGCCATGCTGCTGGGCGTGTCCGTCATGAAGGTCATGGGCCTGAAGCCGTTGCTGGACACGCCGCTGAAGGGCGACTACATCCGCCGCGACGCGCGCCGCTACATGCGCCGGCACGGCCTGAACATCGCGCGGGACCTGGACGCGCCCGTGATGGACCCGCGCGCCGCGGCGCGGGCCTTTTACTACGTCAAGCAGCACCAGCCCGCATTGGCCGCGCCGCTGGCCCACGCCATCTACGACGCTTATTGGGCGCAGGGCCTGGACCTGTCCACGGCCCAAGCCGTGGCGGCCATACGGCTGCCCGACGGCATCGACGCGCCCTGGCTGCAGGCCGGCATCGCCACCGACGAGGCCGGCACGCTGCTGCGCGGCGCCGTGGACGCGTCGCTGAAGGCAGGCGTCTTCGGATCACCCACGGTGGTGGTGGACGGCGAGCCGTTCTGGGGCGTCGAGAAATTCGGGCTGCTGCAGGAATGGCTGGAACGCGGCGGGTGGTAGCGCACGCCGCCCCCCCCGGTCTTACTGCGGCTCGATCCCCGCCACGCGCAGCAGCCGCTCCCACTTGGGGAAGTCGTTGCGCACGTACTCGTCGGACTGCTCGGGCGTGAGCTTCATGAGCTGGTTGCCGTCGGCGCGCTGGCGCTCCATGACCTCGGGGTCGGCCAGCACGGCCATGACGTGGCCGTGCAGCAGCTGCACGATGGGCCGCGGCGTGGCCGCCGGCACGAAGAAACCGCTCCAGCTGTCCACGACCACGTCGGGAAAGGTCTCGGAAATCGTCGGCACATTGGGCAACTGCGGCAATCGTCTGGGGCCGGTGATGGCCACGATGCGCGCCTGGTTCTGCCGCACCATGGCCAGTGCCGTCGTCATGGGCGCCCACACGGCGTTGAGCCGGCCGCCCATGAGGTCGGTGTACATCTGGTTCCCGTTGTAGCGGATGTAGGCGTGGTCGGATTTGGCCGCGTTCTGGAACAGCTTGTTGGACACCTCGGCCGTCGTGCTGCCGCCGGCCATGGCGTTGGCCGCCGGGTTCTCGCGCGTGCGTTTGGCGATCTGCGCCACCGTGGTGGCTTCGTCGTCGGGGCGCACCAGGATGCAGAAGTACGACTCCAGCATCACCGTGATGGCCGAGAAGTCCTTGCGCGGGTCGTACTGCAGCCGCTTGAACAGGCCCGGCGCCGCCGTCAGCGACGAGTTGGTGCCGTACAGCAGCGTTGCGCCGTTGGGCTTGCTGCGCGCGGCGAACGCGGTGCCGATGGTCGTGCTCGCGCCGGGCTTGAGGTCCACGATCACCGACCGGTTCAGGCGCCGGCCCAGCTTTTCCACAAAGATGCGCGCGAACAGGTCCGGCGGCGAACCGCTGCCGAACGGCACCACCAGCGTCATCTGATCGGCCGGCAGCGCCTGCGCCGACGCAGCGCCCGGATGCAGGACCAGGGATGCGCCGATCGCGCCCAGGCCGGCGATGGCCTGGCGGCGCTTGAATGTCATTTCGTACTGATGAACCACAACAACCTTTCTTTATCAATCGGCCAGGGCGAGCGGCGGTGCGCCAGCGCCTGGTTGTCCCAGATGAGGATTTCTCCCTTCGCGAGCTCGTAGTCCCACGACCGGCCGCTGGCCAGCGCGTGGCGCCACAAATCACCCAGCAACACGGCGCTGGCACCTTCGTCCAGGCCCTGCACGCCGCTGTCATGGTGCGCGGGCAGGCACAGGAACGGCGTGCCCGCTGTGTCGCGGCCCACCAGCGGGTGCAGCGTGCCCTGCTTACGCTGGTCCCAGGGGACGGCGGCGCGGCTTTGCGCCGGCAGGTCGTCCACGCCCTGGGGGTGTGGGTAGTGCCACGCGGACAGCGTGTCAGCCTGCTGCTTCAGCGCGTGCGGCAAGGCCGCATACGCGGCCGCCAGATCCACAAAGCCGTTGCGGCTGCCGCCCGGCGGCGGGTTGACGCCGTACAGCAGCGACAGGCGAGGCAACGGCATGGCGAACGTGTAGTCGTGGTGCCAGATGTGGCCCGCGTCCTCTTTGCGCGCCGCACCGGCCTGGCCGTTGTGGGCACTGACGAAGATGTATTGCCCTGCGTCAGTGCCAAGGCTGGGGTGGCGCACCCGCGTGGGCCGCAGCTCGCCCAGCAGCGCGGCCAGCGCGACAAAGCCGTCGGCGTCCAGCGCCACGTTGCCCAGCACCACGGCGCGCCGCGTGCGCAGCGCGTGGTCCACGCCCTGGGCCACGGCAGGGTCACGCAACACATGGCGGCCATCCAGCCAGACACCTAAACTGTCCGCGCTCAAAGTCACTGCTGTCTCCATCTCGTTCTTGGGGGTGCTCTGCTATCATTTACATATGTGAATGAAAATTCCATATGTGAACATGAGTATAGATGAACCGCCAACGTCAGGTGCACGCGGCGGCCCCATGGCCGTGCAGCGCGTGTTCACGCTGCTGCAGATGCTGGCCAACCACGAGGCGCCCTACACGCTGGCGCGGCTGAGCGCGCTGCTGGACATTCCCAAGCCCAGCGCGCTGTCGCTGCTGAACGAAATGGCGGTGCTGGGCTACGTGCGCCGCACGGACCAGGGCTACGCACTGGGCGCGGGCGCGTACCGGCTGGGCCTGCAGCTCATGTCGGCCGACTCGCTCAGCCGCGTGATCCGCGACGGCCTGCGCGAGGTCAGCGACGCGCTGAACATGACCGTAGCCTTCGGCTACCTGGACCGCACCAACCGCGCGCTGGTCTATGCCGACCGCTACGAGGCGCTGAGCCCGGTGCGCTACGTCGTGCGGCTGGGCACGCCACTGGCCATCCATTCACGCGCGCTGGGCCGGCTGCTGCTGGCGAACGAGCCGCCCCACACCTGGGCGCAGTGGCTGGGCAAGCCGCCGTACACCGCGTTCACGCGGCACACGGTCACCGGCTTTGACGCGCTGTCCAGGGAGCTGCGCAAGATCCGCCGCGACGGCCTGGCCCGCACGGCGTCGCAGCAGCATGAGGGCATCGGCAGCTGCGCGGTGCCTGTGTTCGACGCGCAGGGCGCGGTGGCCTGCGGCATCGCCACGCAGACGCTGGTGACGGCGCTGGACGCGCACGGCCCGCTGGTGGCCAAGGCGCTGAAGGCCACAGCGGCCCGGCTGGGCGACGAGCTGGCGGCACGCGGCATCACGCGCGAGGCACTGCCGCAGCACATTTGAATCCACAGTGCAGTACCCTCAACGCATGGACGACGCCAACCAGATCGAAGTGCCGTCATCGTTCAGTGCACTTTTCACCACGCCCGGCGGCCGGCTGACCGGGCCCTTTGCCTTGGTGCGCCAGCGCTACGAACTGTGCGAAGACCTGGCGCAGATGCTGACGGAGCAGGCCGCCACGCTGCAGTTCAAAACAGGCCGGCCCGAAGCCGACGTGCTGCGGACCATCGAGGCCGGGCTGGGCAACCCTGGCGACGGGACCGATGCACCCGTGAGCGCCGCGGAAGCGACCTGGGTCGCTACAAGGCTCGCGGAACTGCTGGGCTGGGCGCACTGACGCGCACCGGCCCGGTGCGCAATGGCTTTCCTCCTACACCGCGCGGCGCCGCATGCCACTAACCTTGCACGGCTGTTGTGCATGGGGCACGCACGGCCGGCACCGCAGGTGCCACGCAGGAGAGAAACGCCGATGAGAGTTGTGCTTGTTGAAGACAACCCGGGTATGCAGAAAGAGCTGGCCCGCATGGTGCGCGCCATCCCGGGCGCCGAAGTGGTGCTGGCCGCCGACACGGCCCCGCAGGCCACGCAATGGCTGGACAGCCACTCTGGCGAATGGGACCTGGCCATCGTGGACATGTTTCTGAAACAGGGCCACGGCTTCGATGTGCTGCGCCGCTGCGCGCGGCAGATGCCGCACCAGCGCGCCGTGATGCTGTCCAACTATGGACGGGACGGCGTGCACGAATACGCCCGCGCCGCCGGAGCCGACCGCTTCTTCGACAAGTCGCACGACATGGATGCGCTGGCGGACTACTGCCGCAGCTTTGCGGGGTCACAACTTGGGTTGCCAGGCTCTTGAAGAATAAATCTTTATAACTACACTCCCGCCCGGGCACGCCAGTTCAGCGCGCCAAACGGGAGGGAACCATGGGCTTCTTTGGACGGCACGCGCTGGCGTGCCTGCTGCTTGCCGTTGCCGGCCTGCTGTCCCCGGCGGCGCGTGGCCAGTACGCCACCTATTCACACA
This sequence comes from Ramlibacter sp., assembly GCA_041905405.1. Classification (GTDB taxonomy): domain Bacteria; phylum Pseudomonadota; class Gammaproteobacteria; order Burkholderiales; family Burkholderiaceae_C; genus RAM1. The sequence continues at coordinate 26,924 of JAYRLC010000038.1, forward strand.
AGTACAACGCGCTCAACCACCTGATAGAGAGCACCGACGCGCGCGGCGTGACCACGCGCTACGTACGCAATGCGTTCGGCGAGGTCATTCAGGAAAGCTCGCCCGACATCGGCACGGTGACCTACCTGCGCGACAACGCCGGCAATGCCGTTGCGCGCACTGACGCCAACGGCAACACCACCCGCTACGACTACGACGCCCTGCAGCGTGTGACGCGCGTGCGCTACGCCGACGATTCGTCCGCGATCCTCGAATACGACGCACGCGGCCTGGTCGAGATGGATGAAACCGCCGTCACGACCCGGCTGGCACGCGACCCGCACCAGCGTGTGATCCGCAAAACCCAGCAACTGAAAAACGGCGCCAGCCACACCGTGCGCTACGCCTACCTGGACGGCCAATTGCAGAGCGTGACCTACCCCAGCGGCCGCGTGGTGACCTACCAGCGCCATCTGGGCCAGGTCACCGGCATCCAGCTGGATGGCGCGCCCTTCGTCACCCAGCTGACCTGGACCGCGTTGGGCGTGCCGCGCGCGTGGCGCTGGGCCACGGGCGACACGGCGGCGCGCACGTTCGACATGGATGGGCGCATGACCGGCAACGAATTTGCCCGCTACATCTATGACCCAGCCAGCCGCATCACCCACATCACGCAAAAGCTGTACCGCGGCCCGCGTCCCTGGAAAACCGAGGACGTGCAGTTCACCGTGGGCTACGACAGCCGCCATCGCATCACCAGCTTTGCGCGCGTGCCGTCCGGCAACCCACAGCTGGCAGAGAACGAGGTTTACCGCTATGACCTGAACGGCAACCGCCTGCACAGCCGCAGCGCCGCCGTGCTGGACCCACGTGTGGACGACCACCAGCCGGGCAAGGTGATCACCGCCGAACGCACGTACCAGCTGGATGCGCAGAGCAACCGCCTGCTGGGCTTTGCGCAGACCGTCACGCAGACCGACCCCAAGGGCCAGACAAAGGCGAGCACCCGGGTAAGCGTGCCCTATCGCCTGGACGCCACCGGCGCGCAGACCAGCGATGGGCTGAACGTGTACGAACACGACGCCAGCGGGCGGTTCGCGCGGTTCCACAACGGCAGCACCGACCAGAGCACGCTGTACCTGCACAACCTGCTGGGCCAGCGCGTGTTCAAAAGCGAACCGCACGCCAACGCCCCCGACCCCGACCCGGCCGACCTGGGCCAGGACTTTGTGGATTGGCTCAAAAGCCGCTTTGCCTGGCTGTTCGGCAACACCCGCAAAAACGACAAGACCCAGCTGGGCACGGCCTATGTGTACAACGAGCAGGGAAAGCTGCTGGGCGAATACGGCAACGGCGGCGCGCAGTCCACCGGAAGCGTGGAATACATCTGGCTGCCGGGCAGCACGACGATCACGAGCCCGACCGAAGAGACGGGTGCGCTCCTGGTGGGCGCCATCGTCAACGGCAACGTATTCACCGTGCACACCGACCACCTGGGCACCGTGCGCCTGATACGCAACAAAAACAACAAGCCCGTCTGGCAATGGAGCTACAGCGCCTTTGGCGACAACCAGCCGTCCACGGCCGCGGGCGAATTCAAGGACGACACCTGGACGCGGGCACTGGCCGGACTGAAGGATTCCCGCGACGGCCGGCTGGGCAACGGGCCGGCGGAAGAAGACGAAGGCTTTGTCTTCAACCTGCGTGGCGAGGGGCAGTACGCGGACAGCGAAAGCGGGCTGGTCTACAACCTGAACCGGACGTTGAACAGTGCTCTGGGGCGGTATACGCAGGCGGATCCGATTGGGTTGCCGGGTGGGCCGAATAGGTTCGTACATGTTGATGGAAATCCTGTGTCGTTCTCTGACCCGGACGGCCTGCAAACAAGGCCACCCCGCGGCGGCACAACGCAACCCATGTTTCCTCCGATAGGTCCCGCCACAAGACCTCCAGGCCCTTACTCGATCCCGACGCAGGGCTCCAACGCCAGACCCTACAACTACACTGGCGGCAATCTGGGACGAAATACCGACGGCAGTGGTAACGCGCGCGATATTTTCAATGCAATGACCGGCGGTCGCGCGACCGAAAACATGCCCAACGGCAATGGGGTCTGGGTAGAAATGCCGAACGGCACACGCTTGAACTACCGAGATACGCGAAACGGCCCTCGTATCGATATCTACCCACCAGGTGGCTCACCTGAAACAATGCATTTTCCAAACTCTATCGGCGGCACTTGCGTGAGATAAGCATGATCCAAGAGTTCAAATTGACCTCAAACGAAGAAGCCTTGTTGGACGACATTGGTTCGAGTCCGCTCATCCGTATTCAATGCTTGGGCGTTTCGAAGCAGGATGCAGTTCCCGAGCCAGGAATCTTCTGCCAAGCCGTGGTTCTGCGGACTGCTACGAGTGAACTGGTCGTCAAGCCGACCTGCGAAGAGTTCGGTGACTTGGAGATCTTCTGGCTTTCGATCGCCTCTGCACAGCAAGTCAACCTGGCGGAGTACCGCGCGCAGGCGCGCAGCGTCCAGATAGCGCCGGACGCGCTGGGCACAGTCCGCAGTTGGGAGAAGATCAGATTCACCATCCGATACGAGCGGAAAGAAAAGGAGCCGCTCGATGCCCAACTGGACTTCGGGATCCTGTTTCACCTTGAAGATAGAAAAAGACTGCTGATCCTCAGGGCAGGCCTGCCCTTCTTTGTTCAGTTTTTCAGTGATTCGGATGAGATTGATGGCGCCCTCGCTTCCATTGCTCAAGCCCAACAGTGACTAAGCCCAATAGCTTCTTTCCAACGGAAAAATGTCGGCCATGACAAGCTGGACGAAGTCATGAAAACCGAAGTCGCCCAACAAATCAGCGACGAAATGAACGCCATTCTTGTTCGTCTGAATGAATCCGTTCGGATCGTGATGGTTAACTCAGATGCAGTCGAGTTCGAAGACTATCGCCTCGCTGTCGCTCACATCATGGCAGCCGTTGTCGACCTGACCAATGCGCTTCACTCCAATCATCCGCACGTCAAGCCGCAAGGCCACGACGATGAAACGGCTGACTGAGTCCGCCGGGACGAGAACTCGTAGTGCTCGACCAAGAACTTTCTAAAGCGCTTAAGCACCTTACATCCATGATCGCGACGACGGATGTAGTTGATGCGATCAAGACGATCGACGCTGCCATGTCGACCCTATCTGATCCCGACGACGTGCCGCACTACGAAGTGCAGAAAGCGATTGTCCTTCGAGGCGCGGGGAGAATCATGGACGCGGCGCGACTGCTGGCTCGTGTCAGTACGGTACACGGCGCTGCGGACAGCGTTCACTTCTTCGCCGGCCAGTACGCTCTGGAGCTGAGGGAGTACAGCGTAGCCGTCACGCATCTATCCCGCTGTATTGGTCAGTGTCGAGAGACGAGCGACTTCTGGTACCTCGACTCCGCATATTTGCTCAGAGCGTATTGCCACGCAAAGCTAGGACAACGTCAAACTGGCAAAGAACGATCTGGTGTACGCCCCGGATGATGATGAGCCGCTCTACTGGATCGAAGCCAACCCGCTGATATCCACCCGCTCTGTCACGGACATGCTTGGCGTGGAGGAAGCATCGCTGCGAACGTATCGGAATGCCGTGATCGAGTTAGGCGAGCTCTTTGCCAGCTATCGCTCGGGTGCCACCGGCCTCCCCCTGTTCGCGGTCCGGCTGGATCTATTGATAGAGCAGCTTCAGGCCCACTGGGATGCAGATACGAATGCGCGAGCCATGGAATGTGTTCTCCAAATCGAGGTCATCAATGCCTCGGTGCTAGAACAAGGCAGCAAACCGAGTGCGGAAGAACAAGAATTGATCGACAGGCAATTGACTACCCTGACCTCTTTAATTTGGCCATGACCGGCAATAGAAACTCCATCATCTCCAGCCAGTTCGCCAGCCGCGTCAGCCTGCAGCGAGACAAGGTCGCGTCGTTCGACGCGTACCCCTTCAACCTGCCCGCCATCCGCACGCTGGAAAGCGTGGAACTGCACCCCAAGGTCACCTTCTTCGTCGGTGAGAACGGCTCGGGCAAGTCGACGCTGCTCGAGGCCATGGCGGTGTCGCTCGGCTTCAACGCCGAGGGCGGCAGCAAGAACTTCCGCTTCGGAACGCGCGCATCGCATTCACCGCTGCATGAATACCTGCGCATCGCCAAGGGGTTCAAGCGCCCACGCAGCGGCTTCTTTCTGCGGGCCGAGAGCTTTTTCAACGTTGCGACGGAGATCGAAAATCTGGACGAGGACCCCACGGCCGGCCCACCGATCATCGACTCGTACGGCGGGCGGTCGCTGCACGAGCAGTCGCATGGTGAATCGTTTCTGGCGCTGCTGACCGAGCGCTTTCATGGCAACGGCCTGTACATTCTGGACGAACCCGAGGCCGCGCTGTCGCCGCAGCGGCAGCTGGCCGTGCTGTCGCGGCTGCATGACCTGGTGGGCGAGCAGTCGCAATTCATCATCGCGACGCACTCGCCTATCCTCATGGCGTACCCGGATGCGTGGATCTACCTGTGCGACAAGGACGGTGTGCGCCGCGTCGAGTACCCCGAGACCGAGCACTACCAGGTGACGCGGGATTTTCTGCAGGACCCGGCGCGCATGCTGCGGGCGTTGCTGGATTCGCGCACGATAACGGACGATTTTTAGCGAGCCACCGCCGCCACGCATTCAATTTCGAGCAGCATGCGCGGATCGGGCAGCGACGCCACCACGCAGGTGGTTCGCACCGGGTACGGCGCGGGTCCAAACGCCTGCGCATAGCGCCGGTTCATCTCGGCCACGTCGGCCTGACGCGTGAGCAGCATGTTCACCTTGACCAGGTGTCGCATGGACGAGCCGCCGGCGTCCAGAATGCGGCGCAGCACCAGCACGGCCTGATCGAACTGTTTGGCGAAGTCGCCCTCGTCGATGCTGCCGTCGTCGTAATAGCCGGGCGTGCCCGACACGAACAGCAGATTGCCCACCCGCGCGGCCGACGAGAGCGGCGGCGCCTTGAAATTTCCTTGGGCCGGGTAGTAGGTCACCTGTGTCATGTGCTCTCCTGAAAGCATCCGCTCAGTGCAAGGTCACCACGATCGGATCGCCGCGCGTGATGATCATGGTGTGCTCGTATTGCGCCGACAGGTTGCCGGGGGCGCCAGCCAGCGTCCAGCCGTCGTCCGTCTCGGACACGATGCGGCTCTTGGTCGACAGGAACGGCTCGATGGTGATGACCATGCCCTCGGTCAGGACGCGCGTGTCCGACGGGTCGTAGTAGCCGGCGATGTACTCGGGCGCCTCGTGCAGCGCGCGGCCCACGCCGTGGCTGCCCAGGTTCTCGATGACCTTGAAGCCATAGGTCCTGGCCGTGCGCTCGATCGCGGCGCCGATTCCGTTCAGCGGCCGCCCGGCCCGCGCGGCCTTCATGGCCTGGGCCAGCGCCGTGCGCGTGGCATGGCACAGCCGCGTTTTCTGCGCATTGGTCGTCGGCACCACGCGCGTGCCACCGGTGTCGGCAAAGTAGCCGTCCAGCTCGGCCGACACGTCGATGTTCAGCACATCGCCCGCGCGGATCACCCGGTCGCCCGGAATGCCATGCGCGGCCTCTTCATTGATGCTGATGCAGGTGGCGCCGGGGAAGTTGTAAGTCAGTTGCGGGGCCGATCGGGCGCCGTGCTTCGCCAGCAGCTGTGCGCCGATGGCGTCGAGTTCGCGCGTGGTCATGCCGGGCTCGGCGCCGTCCAGCATGTGGTGCAGCGTGGACGCGACGATCTTGCCGATACGGTGCAGGGCGGTGATGTCGGATTGGGTTTCGATGGTCATGGGAAGTACTGTGTCAATGCCCTGAGCTCGGGGAAACGATAATGATCTTTGATGTTGCTACCGACGACACGGTCGCGGAACGTGTTCTTATTTTCCACAAACAGCGACACGTCGCGATAGTCATGTCGTCGAAATCGAGTTTTTAGAACATGACGCTGGGCTCCTGCGGCAACAACCAAGACTCGACTAAGCCCTCACCTCGACGCTGCCTTAGGGAAGGTCTGAACAAGTCCACCGATCATGCCGTCGTGCGTTGATTGATGCAAAGGAACTTGCACGATGAGCCAGATCAGTTTTTCGGACGCGGAGTACGCCGGCAAACGCAAGAAGACCCGGCGCGA
>JAYRLC010000039.1:0-32503 GCA_041905405.1 Ramlibacter sp.
TGATCGAAGGCCTGCTGCTGGTGGCGGGGGGCACGATGCTGTGGGCAGCCTGGCGCCACGGCTGACGCCGCGCTCAGTCAAACCGGCTCAGGCCGCCGCCCGACTCCCAGAGCCAGACGCTTTCGCCGGCCGGTGCAACACCGTCCGCACGGTGCCAGAGCCATACACGCGTGAAGCCTCCGCCGTTAGCGGCGAGTCGTTGCGCGGCATGCTGCAGCACACGGTCCCACGGGGTTTCGAGCCGGTCGGTCCAGGCCAGCAGTTCCAGTACGGCGTCGTCTACGCCGCTGTACAGGCCCTGGCGTGCCTTGTCGAATTTGCGCGCGAGCGCATCGGTCGCGCCCACTGCGTCAGTCCCCGTCAAGCGCACGAGCTCGAAGGCAATCGGCGCGTCGCTCTCGGTGGATTTTGTGATGACGTCGGGCTCGCGCAGCCGTGGGTCGCCGCTGCGGATGGTGGTGATGTCCACGTCGGCGCGAAAGCGCGCTGCGAACTCCAGCACCAGTGCACGCTCGACCGCGCCCTTGTCGGTCTCGTCGTGACGCGGGGCGCGGATGAGCGGGGCCACTCAGCCCTGGCCGAGCAGGCGCCGGGCGTTGAGGTAGGTGGGCACTTCGACCCACTGCCCGTCCACCAGGACGCGGTCCTCGCCGCGCTCGCGCGCAGCCTCGAACTCGCCGACGATGCGCCGCGCCGCCGCCAGGTCCGACACGTTGGGCGTGAGCGCGTCGCGCAGCGCCAGCGTGTGGTCGGGCCGCACCAGGCTCTTGGTGCGGTAGCCCAGGCGGCGCGAGTAGCGTGCTTCCTGCACGGCGCCGGCCACGTCGTTGAAGGTGTAGGGCGCGTCCACTGGTTCGATGCCCGCCGCGCGGCATTCCAGCACGAAGCGCCGGCGCGCATGGTCCAGCTCGACGGCTTCGCGGCTGCGCTCGGCGCACAGGTCGGTGGCAAGGTCCTCGGCGCCCAGCAGCGCGCAGCGGATGCGGTGGCTGGCCGCGGCGATCTCGCGCACGTTGACCACGCCCAGGGCCGTTTCGCACACGGGCAGGATTTCGGTCGTGCCGTCGGCGATGCCTAAAGCGCGCTCCAGCGTGGTCAGCGACACGTCCAGCGCGCGCATGTGCAGGGCCGTCGCGCTTTTGGGATAGGCCACGATGTCGGGCCGGCCCGGCATCACGTCCTGCAGGTCCAGGTAGCCGTCCGCGTCCAGTGAGTTGATGCGCACGCACACCAGCGCGCCCGCTTCGCGCCAGCGCCGGTACAGGGCGGGCGCCAGGGCTCGCGCTTCATGGCGCAGCGCCGGTGGCGTGAAGTCTTCCAGGTCCTGGATCAGCACGTCCGCGCCGCTTTGGGCCATGGCCTCGTGCGCGGCACGGTCCGCGCCGGCGCCAAACAGCCAGGTGCGGCGCAGGGCTGGCGCGAGCCGTTCGCGGGGTGTGTCACTCATGGCGCGAGTATCGCAAACAATGAAAAAGCCCGGGGCCTTTCGGCGCCGGGCCTGAAGCGGTTACCCGCTTGCTTGCTGAAAGCCTGCCTCAGGGCTTGCTGGCCGTGGGAAACGGCCAGGCAGCCTGCGGGTTCAGCGTCGTCTGCGCCGCAGGGGCGGCAGGGGCGGCGGCAGGCTTGGCAGCGGGCTTTTTCGCTGCTTTCTTCGCAGCGGGCTTTTTCGCTGCTTTCTTGGCGGCAGGCTTCTTGGCAGCGGGCTTTTTGGCCGCGGCCTTTTTCGCCGGCGCCTTCTTGGCAGCGGCCTTCTTGGCCGGCGCCTTCTTGGCGGCTACTTTCTTCGCCGCGGGCTTCTTGGCAGCGGGCTTCTTGGCCGCAACCTTCTTCACAGCCGGCTTCTTGGCGGCTGCCTTCTTTGCCGGAGCGGCCTTCTTGGCGGCCGGCTTCTTGGCGGCGGCCTTCTTGGCCGGAGCGGCCTTCTTGGCGGCCGGCTTCTTCGCTACGGCCTTCTTGGCGGCCGGTTTCTTTGCAGTTGCCATTTCGATTCTCCTAATCAAGTTGATCAACATCAACCAAAAGAGCACTCACCGCCTGTTGGGGGCAGGGAGCGATCCATAAGGTTGGGCCGAAGCCCAGCCTCATGAACACTGTGGCCCGCGTTGCCCCGGCTCTTGTGGCCGGGTCATCAACGCAGGCAAATTCTCAAACCATCACAAACTCAAACTGTCGCAGTCCAATATCGCAGTTGCCTCGCGGAATTTGTATTCCGCGCTCAATCCCAGGAAAGCGCGCCACCCGACTGGTACTCAATCACGCGGGTTTCGAAGAAGTTGCGCTCTTTCTTCAGGTCAATCATTTCGCTCATCCAGGGGAAGGGGTTTTCCTCGTTCGGGAAAAGCGCTTCCAGGCCGATCTGCGTGGCGCGACGGTTCGCGATGTAGCGCAGGTAGCCCTTGAACATGGACGCGTTGAGGCCCAGCACGCCACGCGGCATGGTGTCCTCGGCATAGCGGTATTCGAGTTCGACGGCCTTCTGGAACAGGGCCTTGATCTCGGCCTTGAACTCGGACGTCCACAGGTGGGGGTTTTCGAGCTTGAGCTGGTTGATCAGGTCGATGCCGAAATTGCAGTGCATGGACTCGTCGCGCAGGATGTACTGGTACTGCTCGGCGGCACCGGTCATCTTGTTCTGGCGGCCCAGCGCCAGGATCTGCGTGAAGCCCACGTAGAAGAACAGGCCTTCCATCAGGCAGGCAAAGACGATCAGGCTCTTGAGCAGGCGCTGGTCGTTCTCGGGCGTGCCGGTGTGGAAGTTGGGGTCCATGATCGCCTCGATGAAGGGGATCAGGAACTCGTCCTTGTCGCGGATGGACTGGACTTCGTTGTAGGCGTTGAAGATCTCGGACTCGTCCAGACCCAGCGATTCCACGATGTACTGGTACGCGTGGGTGTGGATGGCTTCTTCAAACGCCTGGCGCAGCAGGAACTGGCGGCACTCGGGCGCCGTGATGTGGCGGTAGGTGCCCAGCACGATGTTGTTGGCGGCCAGCGAGTCGGCGGTGACGAAGAAGCCGAGGTTGCGCTTGATGATGCGGCGCTCGTCTTCGCTCAGGCCGTTGGGGTCCTTCCACAACGCGATGTCGCGCGTCATGTTCACTTCCTGCGGCATCCAGTGGTTGGCGCAGGTGGCGAGGTATTTTTCCCAGGCCCACTTGTACTTGAACGGCACCAGCTGGTTGACGTCGGTCTGGCCGTTGATGATGCGCTTGTCGGCGGCGTTGACGCGGCGGTGCGTGGCACCGGCTGCCGGCGCGCTGCGCGTGACGTGGGCGGTGACGGCCTGAGCGACTGGCTGCGTCACGGGCATCGCGGGCATGACGGCACCGTCATCGAGCGTGCGCAATGCGGGTTGGGGAACAGGCTGCGAAAGAGGTGAGTGACCCACCTCGCGACCCGCTGCGGGGTCGCTGTGCAATGTCGTTGGCTGTGTGGGCTTGACTTCTTCGTCCCAGGTCAACATAAGTTTTCCAGTGCTGTGGATTATGTGAGCAGTGATGCGAATTGAAAAGTGTTCACTCGCATCGCGGCCTTATTGTGTTGCTCTATTGCATCGACAAGGTGTCGGACAAAGGCGCGTGCATCACGCATGCGCCCTTGTGCATGTCACTGGCAAGCCTCGCAACCGGGATCGTCGATCGCGCAGAACTTGATGTCGGTCGCAGGCGCTGCGTTCATCTGTGCTTGCGCTGCGGCCGCTGCTGCTTCGAGTGCGGACGCCGGCTTCGCTGTGGCGCTCATGCCGCCATGCGATTCGCTGCCCGACGACACGGCGTTGAGCTTGCCGCTTTGCACCGTCGACTTCTCGGCGTGCGTGGCGCTGGTGGTGCGCAGGTAGTAGGTGGTCTTCAGGCCACGCAGCCACGCGAGCTTGTAGGTGTCGTCCAGCTTCTTGCCCGACGCGCCGGCCATGTAGATGTTCAGGCTCTGCGCCTGGTCGATCCATTTCTGGCGGCGTGCGGCGGCCTCGACCAGCCACACGGGTTCCACTTCGAACGCGGTGGCATACAGCGCCTTCACGTCCTGCGGCACGCGGTCGATGGGGCGCAGCGAACCGTCGAAGTGCTTCAGGTCCATGACCATCACGTCGTCCCACAGGCCCAGGCGCTTGAGGTCGCGTACCAGGTAGTGGTTGATGACGGTGAACTCGCCGGACAGGTTGGACTTGACCGACAGGTTGCCGAAGCAGGGTTCGATCGAGGCGTCCACGCCGATGATGTTGGAGATGGTCGCCGTGGGGGCGATGGCCACGCAGTTGGAGTTGCGCATGCCGTCGGCCGCGATCTTCTTGCGGAGCGCGTCCCAGTCCAGCGTGGCCGACCGGTCCACTTCCACGTAGCCGCCGCGGGCCGTGGCCAGCAGGTCCAGCGTGTCGGGGGGCAGCGTGCCCTTGTCCCACAGCGAGCCCTTGTAGCTGGAGTACTTGCCGCGTTCGCGGGCCAGCTCGGTCGACGCCCAGTAGGCGTGGTAGCAGATGGCTTCCATCGATTCGTCGGCGAACTGCACGGCCTGCTGCGACGCGTAGGGGATGCGCAGTTCGTACAGCGCGTCCTGGAAACCCATGACACCCAGGCCCACCGGACGGTGGCGCAGGTTGGAGTCGCGGGCCTTCTTGACGGCGTAGTAGTTGATGTCGATCACGTTGTCGAGCATGCGCATCGCGGTCGAAATCGTCTTCTTCAGCTTGTCCTGATCGACCTTGCCGTCTTTCAGATGCTGCAGCAGGTTGACCGAGCCCAGGTTGCAGACGGCGGTTTCCTCGTCGCTGGTGTTCAGCGTGATTTCGGTGCACAGGTTGGACGAGTGCACGACGCCGGCGTGCTGCTGCGGGCTGCGGACGTTGCAGGCGTCCTTGAACGTGATCCAGGGGTGGCCGGTCTCGAACAGCATCGACAGCATCTTGCGCCACATGTCGGTGGCCTGCACCGTCTTGGCGGGCTTGATCTCGCCGCGCTTGGCCTTTTCTTCGTAGGCAACGTAGGCCTTTTCGAAGTCGGCGCCGAACAGGTCGTGCAGGTCGGGCACGTTGGATGGGGAGAACAGCGTCCATTCGCCCTTTTCCATCACGCGGCGCATGAACAGGTCGGGGATCCAGTTGGCCGTGTTCATGTCGTGCGTGCGGCGGCGGTCGTCGCCGGTGTTCTTGCGCAGTTCCAGGAACTCCTCGATGTCCAGGTGCCAGCTTTCCAGGTACGTGCAGACGGCGCCCTTGCGCTTGCCGCCCTGGTTGACGGCCACGGCCGTGTCGTTGACGACCTTCAGGAAGGGCACGACGCCCTGCGATTCGCCGTTGGTGCCCTTGATGTGGGAGCCCAGGGCGCGCACGCGCGTCCAGTCGTTTCCCAGGCCGCCGGCGAACTTGGACAGCAGGGCGTTTTCCTTGATGGATTCGTAGATGCCGTCCAGGTCGTCGGGCACGGTGGTCAGGTAGCAGCTGGACAGCTGCGAGCGCAGCGTGCCGCTATTGAACAGCGTAGGCGTGGACGACATGAAGTCGAAGCTGGACAGCACTTCATAGAACTCGATCGCGCGGGCTTCGCGGTCGATCTCATTCAGCGCCAGGCCCATGGCCACGCGCATGAAGAAGGCCTGCGGCAGTTCGATGCGGGTCTTGCGCACGTGCAGGAAGTAGCGGTCGTACAGCGTCTGCAGGCCCAGGTAGTCGAACTTGTTGTCACGGTCGGCCTTGAGCGCGGCGCCCAGTTTCTTCAGGTCGTACTGCAGGAGCTTTTCGTCCAGCAGTTCGTTGTCCACGCCCTTCTTGATGAAGCCGGGGAAGTAGTCGGCGTAGGTCTGCGCGCGGTCGGCGGGCGCGACTTCGCGGCCGATGATTTCCTTGAAGATCGTGTGCAGCAGCAGGCGCGCCGTGGCGTAGGTGTAGTCGGGGTCTTTTTCGATCAGCGTGCGCGCGGCCAGGATGGACGCCTTGTAGACCTCGTCCATGGGGACGCCGTCGTACAGGTTGCGCATGGTCTCGGCCACGATCGGGTCGGGCTTGATGTCTTGCCCCAGGCCAGCGCACGCGGATTCGATCAGCGACTTGACGTCGTTCAGGTTCAGCGCCACGCGCTGGCCGCCGTCGATCACGTGCAGCACGGGCGCGGCGGGCGCTTCCTGCACGTTCTGTTTGGCACGCTCCTGCGTGCGGCGCTCGCGGTACAGCACGTAGGCACGGGCGATCTCGTGGTGGCCGCCGCGCATCAGGCCCAGCTCGACCTGGTCCTGCACGTCTTCAATGTGGAAGGTGCCGCCGCCGGGACGCGAACGCACCATGGCGCGGATCACGGCCTGGGTCAACGCGTCGACCGTTTCGCGCACGCTGGCCGATGCCGCGCCCTGCGTGCCGTGCACGGCCAGGAACGCCTTCATCATGGCGATGGCGATCTTGTTGGGTTCGAACGGAACGACCGCGCCGTTGCGGCGGATGATCTGGTAGTTGGCCAGCGGGTTGGAGGCCACGGCACTGCTCGGGCTGCTGCCATGGCTGACGGGGATGGACTGGGCGGCAGGCGACGGCGTGCTCAGGACAGATTGCATTGTTTCCTCTTCTTTCGCAGTTTTTGTGGTTTGGACCCGGGCTCCCGCGGGCTGGAAGCCGGCTATTTCGGGCTGCGGTACAGCGCAACGCAGCACACTATATCTAGGGTCCAACGTGAATTCAAGCCACTACCGGTAGTGTACCGCCATCGATACAGATGCTTACTTGTCGGCTGTCAAAGCAGGCCTGCGCCAAGGGCATTTGCGCCCTGTCGTGATCCCCGCGCGGGGCTTGCAAATTCGCGCGGTAAGGCGCGTTCATCAAGCCTGCGCGCGGCCTGTGGGCGCTTTTGCCCGGCGGGGCCGCATGACGCCTGCGATGCGGGGCGTGCGCCGCCATGGTCCGTCCAGACGGGCGCTGTTGCCGGCGCGCCTCAGCCGCGTTGTGGCGCGATCACACCCTCGGGAAAGTACGGGGTCGGCCAGGCCAGAGCGTTGCGCAGCCGCAGCCAGTCGAAGCCCGGACCGGGGTCCAGTTTTCGGCCCGGCGCCACATGTTCGTGGCCTGCGATGTGCGCGATCGGCTGGCGTTGCGCGATCGCGGCGCACAGGCCGGCCAGGGCCTCGTACTGCGAGTCCTCGAACGGCTCTCCCTCCAGGCCTTCCAACTCGATGCCCACCGAGTCGTCGTTGCAGTTGTCGCGGCCGCGCCAGCGGGAGCGGCCCGCGTGCCAGGCCCGGTGGTCGCAGCTGACGAATTGCCACAACTCCCCGCCGCGGCGGATGTAGAAGTGCGACGACACTTCCAGGCCCTTTATTTCCTGGAAGTACGGATGCGCGTCCCAGTCCAGCGTGTTGGTGAACAGACGCTGCACTTCGTCGCCGCCATAGCGGCCCGGCGGCAGGCTGATGGAGTGCAGCACGATCAGGTCCACGTGGGCCCTTGCGGGTCGCGGGCCGAAATTGGGGGAGGCCAGGCGTCGCGCGTGTGCATACCAGCCGCCGTGCCACAGGCCCTGCGCCCCGGGCCGCTGCGGTTCAGGCGTCGGAATTGGGGTCGGCATGGGGGTCGTCGCCCGGCGCGTTGATGCCCAGCCGCGCGATGCGGTAGCGGATCTGGCGCAGGCTCAGGCCCAGCCGCTGGGCGGCGGCCGTGCGGTTGAAGCGGCTTTCGTTGAGGGCACGCACCAGGATGTCGCGCTCCTGGTGATCGAGCCAGGCCTGCAGGTCTGACGGAATGGCTGCTGGCGCCGCTGGCGCTTGCGTACCTGTTGCCTCGGCCGCCGGTATGGCTTGCGGGGGCGCGGCAGGCGCTGCGTCCAGTTGCAATGAGCCGCCGTCGCTCAGCGCAACCGCGCGATGCAGCAGGTTTTCAAGCTCGCGCACATTGCCCGGCAGGGGGTGGGCCTGGAGTTGGGCCAGCACGTCCGGCGTCAGCACGGGCGCGGCCACGCCGGATTCGTGGGCAATGCGCGTCAGCAGCGCGTCGCACAGCAGGGGCAGGTCCTCGCGCCGTTCGCGCAGCGGGGGCACGGCGATTTCGATCACGTTGAGCCGGTAGTACAGGTCCTGGCGGAAGCGCCCGGCCTGCACGTCGGCTGCCAGGTCCTTGTGCGTGGCGCTCACGACGCGCACGTCCACCGTATCTTCCTGCGTGGAACCCAGTGCGCGCACCTGGCGTTCCTGGATCGCGCGCAGCAGCTTGGATTGCATGGTCAGTGGCAGGTCGCCGATTTCGTCCAGGAACAGCGTGCCGCCGCGCGCCGCCTGGAAGTAGCCGTCCCGGTCCTGGGAGGCGCCGGTGTAGGAGCCCTTGCGCGCCCCGAAGAATTCCGCCTCCAGCAGGTTTTCGGGGATGGCGCCGCAGTTCACGGCCACGAACGGGCCCTCCGCGCGGTGGCTGCAGGCATGCAGCGCGCGCGCGGCCAGTTCCTTGCCCGTGCCGGATTCGCCGCGCACGAGCACGGGCGCCATGCTGCGCGCGACCTTGGCGATGCGTTCCTTGACCGTGCGCATCGCGGTGGATTCCCCCACCAGCCGCTGCAGCGCCGCGTGCGCCTCCAGCGGACGGTCGGCCGCCGCGCGCGCCGCCGGCGCCGCCGCACGCGGCCGTGCTGTTGCGCCATGTGTGGCCGCGCCCTGTATTGCCGAGGCCACCACCGTGCGGAACTGCTTGAGGTCCACGGGCTTGGTGAGGTAATCGAAAGCGCCCGCCTTGAGCGCGTCCACCGCGTTTTCGGCCGAGCCGTAGGCCGTCATGACGATGCAGCGTTCGCTGCGCTGCTGCGTCTGAAGGCTGCGCAGCAGCTCCAGGCCCAGGCCGTCGGGCAGTCGCATGTCGGTGATGACGGTGTCAAAGCGGCCCGCCGCGAGCAGTCCCGTGGCTTCGGCCAGCGACGCCGCCGCGTCCACGCGGTAGCCTTCGCGCAGCAGCGTCAGCTCGTACAGCGTACGCAGGTCGGGTTCGTCGTCGACGACCAGGATGCGGGGCGGGGTGGTGGTGGCCATCGGTGCGGTAGTCAGTGCGGTATTGTGGCAAATGACCCGGCGCTGGTGCCAGCGGCCTGCGGCTGGAACAGTACCGAGAAGTCGTTGCCGTCTGCGGCGTCCGCCTGTGGATGCCAGGGCGCACGCTGGTAGCCGATGAGCGCGCCATGCCGCTCGCAAAGCTCGCGGCAGATGTACAGCCCCAGGCCGCTGGAGCGGCTTTCGGACGAAAAGAACGGCTCGAACAGGTGGCGCTGCACGCTCTGATCCAGTGGCGCGCCATTGCTCCACACACGCAGGCGGGGCATGCCCAGCGCGGACAGGTCGGTGATGACGCGGATCGCGCCGGGCTGCTGGCTGGCGTAGCGCGCGGCGTTGTCCAGCAGGTTGACCAGCACGCGGCGCAGGTGGTCCGGCTCGAAAGCCACGCGCCGCGGCTGTGCGTCCAGGTCCAGTGCCAGCCGCGCGCCGCAGGCGCTTTGCCGGCTCCAGTCATCGCAGATCTGCCGCACGGTGCCTGACAGATCCAGCAGCGGCGGCAGGGCTGCCTTGCTTTCGTGCTGCACGCGCGAGATGTTCAGCACGTCATCCACCGTCTGCGCCAGGCGCTGGGCGTTCTGGTGGATCATCAGCGTGAGCTGCCGCTGGCCCGGATCTGTGATGTCCTCCTGCAGCAGGGCGTTGGCCTGCACGATGGCGGCCAGCGGGTTGCGGATTTCGTGGGCGACCGCGGCCGACATGCGGCCCATGGCCGCGAGCTTTTCGGTGCGCAGGCGCGCCTCCATTTCGCGCAGGTCCTCCAGGAACATCACGCACAGGCTTTCGGCCAGCACGTCGTGCGTGGTGGTCAGCCGGGTGCGCACGTGAACGCGCCGCGCGCCTTCGCCCGGCTGGGCGATGTCCAGGTCGGCGGTTTGCGCCGCACGGCGCATGAAGGTTTCCTGCGACAGGTCGGCAAGCGGCTGCCACGCCGGCCCCGACGCCAGCACGAACGGCGCCGCACGGTCCGGCCAGGCGCCCAGCAGGCGCCGTGCGGCCGGGTTGGCGGCATGCACGGTGCCATCGGCGTCCACCACCAGCACGCCGTCGGCCAGGGTTTCGATCACCAGTTCGTTCACCTCGATCTGTACCCGCGCCAGGTGCTGGTTCTCGCGCGAACGCTCCTCTTCCCGTGCCAGGCGCGTGGCGAGCTGGTTGGTCAGCAGCGCCACGATGAAGAAGCCCGTGCCCGTCAGGCCCGCTTGCAGCAGGCGCGGCGCGCCGTCGGCCGTGGCCAGCCATGCGTCCAGCAGCAGCAGCAGCGTGATGGCGGCCGCCGTGCCCAGCGCGGGAAGCAGCGCGCTCAGTACCGATGCCAGCAGCAGGGGCAGCGCGAACAGCGGCACGTAGTTGATGCCCCCCGCCTGCATGTACTGCAGCGACGCGAACACGACCAGATCCACCCCGATGGTGGAGGCCCATTGCGCATCGAAGGTACGGCCCGGCGGGCGTGGCCCGCCAAGCAACCGTACGGCTGCGGTGGCGGCGAGGTACGCGGCGCACAGCAAGACAGCCCATGGGGTCGCCGATGCCAGCGGCGCCGGCAGCAGCATATGCAGGCTGCCCAGCAGCACCAGCAGCACCAGCGCGATCATCACGCGCGCGGTCATGAAGCCCCGCCACAGGCGGACGAAGGCGGAGTCCTCGGCGGAAAGTTCCGGCAGGCCGAACCAGGATGCCAGTGCGGTGGGGCCGGACATCGGGCGGTGCGTCAGCCTTCGCTGCGCTGGCGGTGCTCGTCGCTGCAGTACACGGCGCCGCCGCGCCCGGGCAGCGCGTCGCTGCGCGGCAGGTGTACCGCGCAGCTCGCGCACTGCACCATGTCCTGGGGACTGGCGGGCGTGGACGCGCGCGCGGGCTTGTCGGGGGGAGGCTGCTCGCGTTCGGCGCTGCGCCGGCCGGCGCGCCAGATGTAGTAGGCGACCGTCAGCACAGCCAGCAGCAACAGGAATTTCATGAAGGCCGCCCCAGCACCACTTCAAGCACGAAGCGCGAACCCGCATAGGCCAAGAGCAGCAGCAGCGAGCCCACATACAGCACGCGAACCGCCTTGCGCCCCCGCCAGCCAAAGCGCGCGCGCCCTGTCAGCAGCACGGCGAAGGCAAGCCACGACAGGACCGAGAACACGCTCTTGTGGTCCCATTTCCAGGCGCGGCCCGCGCCGTACAACTGCTCCGAAAACAGAAGGCCGGCCAGCAGCGTGGCCGACAGCAGCACGAAGCCCGCCTGCACGAAGCGGAAGGTCAGCCGTTCCAGTGTGAGCAGCGGCACGCCGCCGTGCGGCTGGACGGCGCTGCGGATGTCCCGTTCGGTGCGCTGCATGAGCCAGGCATGAACGACGGCCGCCGCGAACAGGCCGTATGAGGCGATGCCCAGCGCCCAGTGCAGCGGCAGCCAGGGCGATGCCGAGACATGCAGCGGACTGCCTGGAAAGACCAGCGCCAGCAGCACGGCAGCGGCGCCCAGCGCGGCCAGCGCCCAGCGCGTTCCCATTTGCGGGAAGAAACGGCTTTCCACCGCATAGACCGTCAGCACCAGCCAGGCCGTGACCGACAGCGCGGGCGCGAAGCCAAAGCGCGGGTTGTCGCCCAGCAGCCCCCAGGCCAGCGCCACCGCATGCAGTGCCCACGCGGCCATCAGCGCTACCCGCGTGGCTTGGGTGCCCAGCCGGGTGGCGGCGGCGGCCGGCACGGCATAGGCGGTGGCGGCGGCAAGGGCAAAAACCAGCCCCAGAGGGGACGCACTGGCTAGAATCATGGTCACAGTTTAGCCCTTTGCCGCGCGCCAGCGCGATGCGTTCATGGCCTCCGCCCTCACCGACAAACTCTCCCGACTGGTCAAGGAAATCCGTGGCCAGGCCCGCATCACGGAATCCAATGTCCAGGACATGCTGCGCGAAGTGCGCATGGCCCTGCTCGAAGCCGACGTGGCCTTGCCCGTGGTGCGCGACTTCATTGCGCGCGTCAAGGACAAGGCGATGGGCCAGGAGGTGCTGGGCTCGCTGTCGCCGGGCCAGGCGCTGGTGGGCATCGTCAACCGCGAGTTGTCGGCCACCATGGGTGAAGGTGTCAGCGACATCAACCTTGCGGCCCAGCCACCCGCCGTGATCCTGATGGCCGGCCTGCAGGGCGCGGGCAAGACGACCACGACGGCCAAGCTCGCCAAACACCTGATCGAGAAGCGCAAGAAGAAGGTGCTGACGGTGTCCGGCGACGTGTACCGGCCTGCCGCCATCGAGCAGCTCAAGACCGTGACAAAGCAGGCCGGTGCCGAATGGTTTCCCAGCACGTCGGACCAGAAGCCGGTGGACATCGCCAATGCCGCGATCGACCATGCGCGCAAACATTTCTTCGACGTGCTGCTGGTCGACACGGCCGGCCGCCTGGCCATCGACGAAGCGCTGATGCGCGAAATCAAGGACCTGCACGCCGCGCTGAACCCGGTGGAAACGCTGTTCGTCGTGGACGCCATGCAGGGCCAGGACGCGGTCAACACGGCGAAAGCATTCAAGGAAGCGCTGCCGCTGACCGGCATCATCCTGACCAAGACCGACGGCGATTCACGTGGCGGCGCGGCGCTGTCGGTGCGGCAGGTCACGGGCGCGCCGATCAAGTTCGCCGGCACCAGCGAGAAGATCGACGGGCTGGAGGTGTTTGACGCGCAGCGTCATGCGGGCCGCATCCTGGGCATGGGCGACATCGTGGCGCTGGTCGAGCAGGTCACGGCCGGCGTGGACGTGGAAGCCGCGCAGAAGCTGGCCGCCAAGGTCAAGAGCGGCGGCTTCGACCTGAACGATTTCTTGAGCCAGATCCAGCAGATGAAGAGCATGGGCGGCCTGTCCAGCCTGATGGACAAGATGCCCGCCCAGATGCAGGCCAAGGCCGGCCAGGTCGACATGGACAAGGCCGAGCGCGACGTGCGCCGCAAGGAAGGCATCATCCAGAGCATGACGCCGCTGGAGCGCCGCAAGCCCGAGCTGATCAAGGCCACGCGCAAGCGCCGCATCGCCGCCGGTGCCGGCGTGCAGGTTCAGGAAGTGAACCGCCTGCTCAATGAGTTCGGGCAGATGCAGGACATGATGAAGAAGATGAAGGGCGGCGGCCTCATGAAGATGATGAAGCGCATGGGGGGCATGAAGGGGATGCCCAAGTTGCCGGGGATGGGCTGAGCCCCACCCCGTCATGCCGGACTTGATCCGGCATCCAGTCTTCTCCGGCTGCAGTGGTCATCGGCGGCCAAGGGGGAATGACTTCGCTCATGTCCCTCTGATCACCGATGACCTGATGGCACGCCATTTTCGTCATCCCCGCGCAGGCGCACTGCTGTCCGGAATAAATCCAGCGATCAACGCCAAGCCCTTGTGGCCGGCCGCACTTGAACCTTGGGTGCCCCGCGGCGGCGTCGCGCCGGGCGGTGTGCGGCGGCCGCTCTCACTGTGGCGGTCGCCTGCGGCGACTTCGTTGCGATGCTCGGGGGTCGGTCGCGCTGCGGAACTCGCTACGCGCTGCGCTCGGACAGCCGCAGCGAGCATGTAACGGTCGCGCGCCTGCGGCGCGCTCGACACTCCCCCCTGTGCTTCTCACCGCCCCAGAGGTCGCGACCGCCGCACACCGCCCGGCGCGAAGCCACGGTCGTGCTGCTCGTTGCACCGATTGCAGGCATACCACCACGTCACTGCGAAGCCCCGCGTGCGGGCCCAGCGGCCTGGGGGCGCCTCTGCGGCGCCGAGCAGCACAAGGGTGAGTGTCGGCGCGCGCAGCGCGCATCGTGCTCTGACTCACCGCAGCTGTTTGAGCGAAGCGCGCAGCGCGTAGCGAGTTCTGCGGTGCGACCGATCCCTGAGCAGCGGAGGGAAGTCGCCGCAGGCGACCGCTGCAGTGAAGCCCCCAGGCCGCTGGGCCCGCACGCGGGGATTTGCCGCGAGGTCTTCGAGTGTCGATGACGAAGCGACGAATTTATTCCGGACAGCAGTGCGCGCAGGCGGGGATCCAAGGCATCTGCTTTTAAACCGGACGCGCTGGATTCCCGCCTTCGCGGGAATGACGAGGGCTCAAGCCGCCTTCAAAGCCAACCGGCTCGCATGGCGCCATGCACGGCGCAACACAGCAGGCGACCACGACTCTTCAGGGATCAGCAGCCAGCCGTTGGCCCGTGCGCGCGTGCCCACGCCCACTCCGCTGGTGAACACCACCAGCGGTACAGCCAGCAGCAGCGGCAGGGCCACGGGTGCCAGCCAGATCAGCGCGCCGGGTTCGAAGGCCGCGACCAGCACGGCCAGCAGGCCGATGCCGGCGGTCATGGGCATGAGGCGCGAGGCGGCGTCGCCCCAGGTCACGCCGGCGGCTTCCCGCGGGGGCGACTTCCATTCGAGCTTCAGGCCCGTGAGCGCCACGGCCACGAACAGCGAGTGGCCCAGCATGCGCACCGGCGCCTGCACCAGGGCCAGCGCGGTCTCGGCCACGGCGCTGCGCAGCAGGGCGGCCGCGCCGCCGAACGATTTTTGCTCGCCGCGCAGGAACACGGCCACGATGCCCAGCACGCGCGGCATGAACAGCATGCACAGCGTCCACAGCCACAGGCCGCGCAGCTCGGCCGGCACGGCGTGCCATTCGGGCAGGATGCGCGCGCCCGACACCCACAGCGCGGTGCCGAAGGTCAGGAACGCCAGCCACAGCGGCGCCGACAGGTACGACATGGCGCCGATCACGAACATCGCGCGGTGCACGCGGTGGATGCCGGGCTCGGCCACCAGGCGCGAGTTCTGCAGGTTGCCCTGGCACCAGCGGCGGTCGCGCTGCAGTTCGCTCAGCAAATCCGGCGGCTGCTGTTCGTAGCTGCCGTTCAGGTCGGACACCAGCCACACGTGGTAGCCGGCGCGGCGCATCAGCGCGGCTTCGACGAAGTCGTGCGACATGATGCTGCCGGCCATGCCGCCGGTACCCGGGATGTTGGCCAGGCCGCAGTGCTGCATGAACGGCTCGACGCGGATGATCGCGTTGTGGCCCCAGTAGTGCGATTCGCCCAGCTGCCAGTACTGCATGCCCAGGGTGAACAGGCGGCCCGTGACGCGCGATGCGAACTGCTGCGCGCGCGCGTGCAGCGTGACGTGGCCGATGGCCTGCGTGGCGGTCTGGATGATGCCGGCCGTGGGGTGGGCTTCCATGAGCTTGACCATGGACACCAGGCAGTCGCCGCTCATGACGCTGTCTGCGTCCAGCACGACCATGTAGCGGTAGTCCTTGCCCCAGCGGCGGCAGAAGTCGGCGACGTTGCCGGCCTTGCGGTGGGTGCGGCGCGTGCGCAGGCGGTAGTACACCTCGACACCGGCCGTGGTGGGGTCGGCGGCCAGGGCCGCGCGCAGGTCTTCCCAGGCGCTGCGCTCGGCGGCGGCGACGTCGGGCTTGCCGGTGTCGGACAGCACGAACACGTCGAACTGTTCGCCGTGGCCGGTGCCGGCCAGCGACTCGCAGGTGGCGCGCAGGCCGGCGAACACGGTGGCCACGTCTTCGTTGCAGATCGGCATGATGACCGCGGTGCGGGCGTCGGCGTTCATCGCATGGCCCTTCACGGCGCGCGCCGAGATCGTGTGCGCGTCGCCGCGCAGCGTGACCCAGAAGCCCATGAGCGCGGTGACGAAGCCCGTCATGACCCAGGTGGTCAGCACGGTGAACAGCGCGATCTGGCCGTATTCGAGCCAGGCGTTGTCGTAGTCGGGCTGGGCGTTGGCGAACAGCGCCGCGGCAGCGATCGTCGTGGCGATGGTCAGCAAGGCGAATACCGCGCGGCGGCGGATCGCTGCAAGTTCCCAAGGGGCACGCTTCGCCGGGGCCTGCGGCACGCGGGCGCGCGGCGACAGCACGCGGTTGGCGCCCGACAGCAGGGCCGTTCCGATGCTGTTCCAGAAGCCGCGCCAGGGCCGCTGCGGCATGGAGCCGCGGTTGACCGGCGGCGCCGTCACGGCGTTGGGGTGGCGTTCCTCGCGCGAGGTCGGTCGCGTGCTGTGTAGCGTGGCTACTCGGGAAGAATGATGTTGGTCCATGTTTCGCTCACGATGTCGTTGCCGTGTTGAAGGAATGCGCGCAGCTCGACGGGCTGCGCGGTGTTGTCGCGTTGCACGCGCACCGTCATGCGCCAGCCCTTCTGGTGGGGGCTGGCCGGGTTGCGGTAGGCGATTTGTTCGATGACGCGGCCGCTGCCTGCGGCCGTGACCACGGCCTTGACGGCCGCGTCGGGCGGCAGCGTGTCCAGCGCCGGGCCCTGGAAGTCGATGACGTACTGCACCTGGCTGGCCAGCGTGGCGGTGTCCTGTTGGGTGTAGCCCACGCCGCGGCGCGATTGGGTCGCCCAGCTACCCGGCGGGCGCTGCTGCGCGTCGCCTTGCCACGACAGTTCGTAGGCAAACTCCAGCGGCGTGCCGGCGGCGGGCAGTTGCTGCGGTACCCAGTACGCCACGATGTTGTCGTGCGTTTCGTCGGGCGTGGGCAACTGCACGAGTTCCACGCGGCCCGGACCCCACTCACCCACGGGCTTGACCCAGGCGCTGGGGCGGCGCTCGTAGCGGGCCTCGACGTCCTCATAGCTGCGGAAGTCGCGGTCGCGCTGCATCAGGCCGAAGCCGCGCAGGCTCGTCATCGCGAACGAGTTGATGATGGGCTGCCTGGGGTTCTGCAGCGGGCGCCACAGCCATTCGCCGTCGCCTGTGACCATCATCAAGCCGTCGGAGTCGTGCACCTCGGGGCGGAAGTCGCCGCTGCGCGGCTGGTTCTCGCCGAACAGGTACATGCTGGTCAGCGGTGCCAGGCCCAGCACGTGCATGGGACTGGCGCCTTCGCGCAGGAACACACGCGCGCGCACGGCCATGACGCTGTCGGTGCCGGGGCGGATGTCGAAGCGGTAGGCGCCGGTCGCGCGGGGCGACTCCAGCAGCGCCAGCACGGTGACCTGCTGCGCGCCGGCCTCGGGTCGAACGAGCCAGAATTCCGTGAACGCCGGGAACTCCTCGCCGCGGCCGCCGTGCGTGTCGATGGCCAGGCCACGCGCCGACAGGCCGTACTGCTGGCCTGCGCCTAGCGCGCGGAAATAGCTCGCGCCCTGGAACACGGCCAGTTCGTCCTTGTACGCCGTGGTGTTCAGCGGGTAGTGCAGGCGAAAGCCTGCAAAGCCGATGTCGCCCCAGGCCTGCGGGTCCAGCTGGTTCTTGCCGTAGTCGAAGTCCTCGCTGCGAAAAGCCAGCGGCCGCACGCCGGCTTGTGGACCCGACAGCGTGACTTCATGGATACGCACCGGCGCCGTGTGGTAGCTCGCCAGGTGAAAGAACATCGCCTCGAACGGCAGTTGCGCGTCGCGCCACAGCGCGCGTTCCGCACGCCAGCGGATGTCGCGCATGCCGTCGTAGTTGAGCCTGGCGAGCTCGGGCGGGGTGGTGTTGGCGGGGGCCTGCCAGGCTTGCCGGGCGCGTTCGCGGGCCTTCTGCGTCAGCGTGTCGAAGTCAAAGCCCTGTGCGTGCGCGGCGGTCCCGGCCAGCAGCCAGGATGCAATCAGCGCGGTGAAAAAACGCAGGGTCATCGCCCACTAGGGCAAACCCTGTGCCACCCCTTAAAAACCGTTATGAATCAACGATCTGCAACGTAACCGGGTGTGTTTTCGGCGACCAGGACACCCGAACACCGGGTAAACCCTTGTTTTTTGTCGCCCGGCGGCGACGAAAAGCCTGCCGCAACGCGCCCTTGGGCAAAAAAATCCTTTTATTTCAAGGGCTTGGGCGTGTCGCCGGTTGGCGACAGCGGACCGGTGCCGGCCTGAAAATCCGCCTGGAAATGGCCAGGCGTGAGCTCGTTTTTCTGCAGCAGGCGGTAGAACTCGGTGCGGTTGCGTCCGGCCAGACGGGCGGCGTCGGCCACGTTGCCGTCGGTCATCTTCAGCAGGCCGACCAGGTAGTTGCGCTCGAAGCGCTGCTTGGCTTCGGCATAGGTCAGCACCTCGGTCGAGGGCACGCGCAGCGCGCGCTGCACCAGCGCGAGCGGCACCAGCGGCGTGGTGGACAGCGCGCAGACCTGTTCCACCACGTTGTAGAGCTGGCGCACGTTGCCGGGCCAGGCGGCGGTGGTCAGCGCCTTGAGCGCTTCGGGGGCAAAGCCGGACAGGCGCTGGCCGTACTTGCCGGCCAGTTTCTGCAGGAAATGGTTGGCCAGCAGGGCGATGTCCTCGCGCCGCTCGGCCAGCGGCGGCAGCGACAGCGTCACCACGTTCAGTCGCCAGTACAGGTCCTCGCGGAACTGGCCTGAAGCCATCGCTGCCTCCAGGTCGCGGTGCGTGGCCGAGATGATGCGCACGTCCACCGGGATGGATTGGCTCGACCCGACCTGGCGCACGGCCTTTTCCTGCAGCACGCGCAGCAGCTTGACCTGCAGCGCGGGCGGCATGTCGCCGATTTCGTCGAGCAGCAGCGTGCCGCCGTCGGCGGCCTGGAACAGCCCCTTGTGGTTGGCCACCGCGTCGGTGAACGCGCCTTTGACGTGACCGAACAGCTCGGACTCCAGCAGCGCCTCGGGGATGGCGCCGCAGTTCACGGCGATGAAAGGGCGCTGCGCGCGCGGGCTTGCGCGGTGGATGGCGCGCGCCAGCATTTCCTTGCCGGTGCCGCTGTCGCCGCGCAGCAGCACGCTTGCGTCCGACTTGGCGACCAGCCAGGCGTCGGCCAGCAGCTCGGCCATGCGGCTGGAGCGGCTGATGAGCTCGCTGCGCCATTGGCCATCGCCCGGCTCGGCCGCGGCCGGAGGCGCGCTCAGCGCCAGCGCCTGGGCGATCTTGTCCAGCAGCTCGCGCCCGTCGTAGGGCTTGGTCAGGTAGGTGAACACGCCGCGTGCCGTGGCTTCCACCGCGTCGGGGATGGTTCCGTGGGCCGTGAGCAGGATCACCGGCAGCGACGGGTGGCGCGCGCGGATTTCATCGAACAGCGCCAGCCCGTCGCGTCCCGGCAGACGCACATCGCTCAGCACGAGCTGCGGGCGCTCCACGTCCAGCTGCGCGAGCGCGGCCTCGGCCGAGCCGACGGCGCTCACGCGGTAGCCCGCGGCGTTCAGCCGCATGGACAGCAGTCGCAGCATGTCGGCGTCGTCGTCCACCACCAGCAGGCGGGGCTGGGGGTGGCCAGGGTGGGCGGACGCGGTGGGGTTCATGGCGCAGCCTGTGACAGTCAGGGCGTGGGCGGCCGCGGCGCCGACGCGGCACCGGCCGGCCGCGTCGAGAGACTGCGCTCGACGGCGCGCATGGCCTCCAGCCGGTCATTGAGCTGGTCGATGCGGCGCTGGGCGTCGCGCAGCTGCTGTGCCTGGCGTTCGGCGGCTTCGTCGGCGCGGCGCTGTTCGTTGTACTGCGCGGCCAGCAGCCGCGCGAGCGGATGCAGTGCGCGGGCGTCAGCCGACCCGTTGTCCAGCACCCGCTGCAGCAGGCCCTGGGCACGCTGCAGGTCCGAGGGCACGCGCGTGCCGGCCAGTGCCAGTGCCAGTTGCACCTGCTGCTGTGGCGTGGCGTCGCCGGCGCCCAGGCGCGTGATCTCCTGCGCCAGGTCGGGCACCGACAGTGCGCGCAGCCGGTCGGCCTGGTCCAGCGCCAGCACCGCGGGTGCGGGCGGCGGGGGCTGTTCGGCGACGGGCGCCACCGGGGGCATCACGGCCACGGGTGCGGGTGCCGGGGGCGCAACGATGATGACGGGTGCCACAGGCGCGGGAGCAGGCGGCTCGCTGGCGCAACCGGCCATGGCCGCGGCGCACACGAGCAGCAGGCACCGCGCTGGCATGGAAAACGGCAGCATGACGGGGGATTCAGGAGGCATGGGGAATTTCTATACGGAAAACAGTGCCTGCGCCATCAGACAACAGCGCGACCTGCCCGCCATGGGCGGTCACGTACTCGCGCACGATGGACAGTCCGATGCCGGTGCCCGGGACGGCGTCGTCGGGCTGGCGCTCGCCACGGTAAAACGGCTCGAAGACGCGTTCCCGGTCCGCCTGGGCGATGCCGGGCCCCGCATCGGCGATCTCGATGCGGGCCACGCCGGTCGCGGCCGTGACCGACATGCGGATGGTGCTGCCCGGCGGCGAAAAACGGATGGCGTTGGACAGGACGTTGGCGATCGCCGTGCCCAGCTTGCCGGCGTCCACGGGCACCACCAGCGGCGCGCCTTGCACGCTCACGGTCAGGCCGCGTCCTCGCCATTGCAGCCGCTGCGTCTCGGCCTGTTCTTCCAGCAGCGCCAGCAGGTCGGTGGGCTGGCGATGCAGCTGCCGGGCTTCGAACGCGGCAGCGTTGAAGCGCAACAGCGCCTCGATCTGGCGCTGCAGGGACACCGTGTTCTGGTGCAGGATGCGCACCACCTCACGCTGGTTGCCTTTCAGCTCGCCGGGGATGCCGTCTTCCAGCAGCGCGACGCCTTCACGCATCGCAGCCAGCGGGGTCTTGAGCTCATGCGACACGTGACGCAAAAAGCGCGACTTGTCCTCCTCCAGCTCGGTCAGGCGCAAGCGCAGCCATTCCAGGCGCTGGCTCACGCGGCGCACGTCCGACGGCCCGGGAATGTCGATGGGCTGGCCCAGCTGGTTCTCGCCCAGCCCGGCAATGGCCGACTCCAGCCGGCCGAACGGGCGGGCCAGCCAGATGCCCAGCGCGAACGCCAGCGTGACCGCGATGACGATGGCCAGCACCACCTGCTGCGTGAGCCGCGCGCGGCTGGCATCCAGCTGTTCCTGCAGGGCGCGGTTGCGGCCCTCGATCAGTGCCTGCACCTGGCCGGCCAGCGCGCTGTTGATCGCGTTCAGCTCTCGGAAGGCCGCCGCCACCGCGCGTTCGCGGTCGAGCGCCGTGACGGCCGGGCCTTCCATCCAGTCATGGATGGTGTCCATCTGCGAACGCCACGACGCGGTATCGGACGCGGGCAGTCCGCCCTGGACCAGCCGGTCCACCGCGCCACGCGCGGCGGTGGATTCCGTCTCGAACTGGCGGCGCAGCACGCTGTCGCCCAGGATCAGCGACTGGCGCGCCGCGCGCTCCATCGCGGTGGTGCGCGCCGCGAGCGACTGCGCTGCCGCATTCAGGTCCAGCGCGCGGGCCGCCTCGGTGCTGCCCTGCGCCACCAGCCGCTCCAGGATCACCACGGCGCGCAACGCGGTGCCGCCCAGCAGCGCCGCAATCAGCAAAAAGGCAATCAGCAGGAGCTGGCGGAACGACCCCATGGACGCGAAAGGCGGTGCGCGGCTCAGGCCGTGGCGGCCAGCGGCGCGTCCTGGGCCAGCACAACCTCGCCGCGCAGTGAGTGCGGGTAGGCCTGCGTGATGGTCACGTCCACCATCTGGCCCACCAGGCGCGGATGGCCCTTGAAGTTGACCGCGCGGTTGCACTCGGTGCGGCCGGTCAGCTCGGCGGGATCCTTGCGCGACGGGCCTTCGACCAGGATGCGCTGCACCGTGCCCACGCGTTCGGCGCTGAAGCGGCGGATGTTGGCCTCGATCACGGCCTGCAGCTGTTGCAGCCGCGCGAGCTTGACCGCATGCGGCGTGTCATCGTGCAAGTTGGCCGCCGGCGTGCCGGGACGCGGGCTGAAGATGAAGCTGAAGCTGTTGTCAAACTGCACGTCGTCGATGAGCTTCATCATCTTGCTGAAGTCGTCGTCGGTCTCGCCGGGGAAACCCACGATGAAGTCGCTGCTCATGGCCATGTCGGGGCGGATCGCGCGCAGCTTGCGCACCGTGCTCTTGTATTCCATGGCGGTGTACCCGCGCTTCATGGCCATGAGGATGCGGTCGCTGCCGTGCTGCACCGGCAGGTGCAGGTGGCTCACCAGCTTGGGTACGCGCGCGTACACGTCGATCAGGCGCTGCGTGAACTCGTTGGGGTGGCTGGTCGTGTAGCGAATGCGCTCGATGCCGGGGATGTCGGCCACGTACTCGATCAGCAGCGCGAAGTCGGCGATCTCGCTGGTGTCGCCCATCTTTCCCCGGTAGGCGTTGACGTTCTGGCCCAAAAGCGTCACTTCGCGCACGCCCTGCTCGGCCAGGCCGGCGATCTCTACCAGCACGTCATCGAACGGACGCGAGACTTCTTCCCCGCGCGTGTAGGGCACGACGCAATAGCTGCAGTACTTGCTGCAACCTTCCATGATGCTCACGAAGGCGGTGGCGCCTTCGACGCGCGCGGGCGGCAGGTGGTCGAACTTCTCGATCTCGGGGAAGCTGATGTCCACCTGCGGGCGCTTGTGCTGCGCGCGCGCAGCCAGCAGCTCGGGCAGGCGGTGCAGGGTCTGCGGGCCGAACACCACGTCCACATAAGGTGCGCGCTTGATGATCTCGGCGCCCTCCTGGCTGGCCACGCAGCCACCCACGCCGATGAGCACGCCCTTCTGCTTGAGGTGCTGCACGCGGCCCAGGTCGCTGAACACCTTTTCCTGCGCCTTCTCACGCACCGAGCAGGTGTTGAAGAGAATGAGATCGGCTTCCTCGACGTCCTGCGTCGGTTCGTAGCCTTGCGCGGCGTTCATCACGTCGGCCATCTTGTCCGAGTCGTACTCGTTCATCTGGCAGCCGAAGGTTTTGATAAAGACTTTCTTGCTCATGGCGCGCTCTCCTTGCTTACTTACTTGCGTGCGCCGAAGATCAGCGTGAGCAGCTCGGTGAGCTTCTTGTGGCCGTCGGGCGTGCCGTCGTCCAGGCCGCCCAGGCGGCGGTACTCGTCGGGCGTGAGGATCCACACCTCGTGCACCAGCCCGGCGGCATCGCGCCGGTACACCACGGGTACGTCCTTGCCGGTCAGGCTGGCCGACAGCACCAGCATGTTGTTCAGGTCGCGGATGCGCGCGCCGGGCGACAGTTGCGCGGGCTTTTCGTCCAGCGTGATGTGGGGCGTGGCCGTCACGACCATGCGGGCGGGGCGCACGTCCTTGGGGGCCTCGCGCACGATGCCCTGGGCAGAGGCGGGGAGTGGGAGCGTGGTGAATGCGCCGGTCAAAAGGGCCAGCATCGCGACGGTGTGCGCGGCGGCCCGGGTGCGGCTTCGTGTGCAGCGGATCATGGTGTTCGTCCAGAGGCTGGGAAGCAGGTCAACGTAAAAAGCCTTGCAGGACGGACCTGCAAGGCTTCATGTCTGGTGGCGCTTCACGGATTCGAACCGCGGACCTGTGGATTATGATTCCATCGCTCTAACCGACTGAGCTAAAGCGCCAAGCCGAAAATTATAGCGCGACTCCGGCCGCCGCCGTTATTCGTGCTTGAACGCCGCCTTGCGCTTGTTCACGAAGGCATCCATGCCCTCTTTCTGGTCGCTGGTGGCGAACAGTGCATGGAACATGCGGCGCTCGAACATCACGCCGTCGCTCAATCCCGACTCGAACGCGCGGTTGACCGATTCCTTGGCGGCCATCACGGCAATCTGCGAGAACTCGCTGATCACCAGCGCCGCGCCCAGCGCCTCGTCCATGAGCTTGTCCAGCGGCACCACGCGGCTGACCAGGCCCGAGCGCTCGGCCTCGGTCGCGTCCATCATGCGGGCCGTGAGCGCGAGATCCATGGCCTTGGACTTGCCCACGGCGCGCGGCAGGCGCTGCGTGCCGCCCGCGCCGGGGATGATGCCCAGCTTGATCTCGGGCTGGCCGAACTTCGCGTTGTCGGCGGCGATGATGAAGTCGCACATCATCGCCAGCTCGCAGCCGCCACCCAGGGCAAAGCCGCTCACGGCCGCGATGACCGGTTTGCGGATCTGGCGGATGGTTTCCCAGTTGCGGGTGATGTAGTCGCCCTTGTAGACGTCGGCAAAGGTGTAGGTCGCCATGGCGCCGATGTCCGCGCCGGCAGCGAAAGCCTTTTCGCTGCCCGTGACGATCATGCAGCCGATGGCCGGTTCGGCGTCAAAGGCCTTGAGCGCCGCCCCCAGTTCGTCCATGAGCTGGTTGTTCAGCGCGTTGAGCTGCTTGGGGCGGTTCAGCGTGACGATGCCGACCTTGCCGCCTTCGGTGCGGACCTCAATCATTTCGTAGGCCATGGATGCTCCTGCTTTTTCTGTTGGAATGGGCGACTATAACCAAGGGAAAACATTAGCCGACCGATCGGTTGGCTAATGGTAGATTCCGGCGCAGGAGACATTCAATGACTGCTTCACCCGACGATTCCACCGTTCTGTATGCGACGCAGGGCGCCGTGGCGCTTGTCACGCTGAACCGCCCGCAGGCCCTCAACAGCTTCACGCGCCAGATGCACCACGACCTGTGGGCCGCGCTGGACAAAGTGGAGGCCGACAAGTCGATCCGCGCCGTGGTGCTGACAGGTGCCGGGCGCGGCTTTTGCGCCGGGGCTGATCTGGCCGAGTTTGACTTCGCGCCCGGTCCCGACCTGGTCAAGCGCGCGGATCCCGGTCCCATCATTGAGCAGGCGTTCAACCCCACCACGCGCCGCCTCATGGCGCTGAAGGTGCCGACGGTCGCGGCCGTCAACGGCGTGGCCGCCGGTGCGGGCGCGTCCATCGTCATGGCCTGCGACCTCGCGGTTGCTGCGTCCAACGCCTCGTTCATCCAGGCGTTCAGCAAGATCGGGCTGATTCCCGACGCGGGCGGCACCTGGTTCCTGATCAGGAAGCTGGGGCTCGCCCGCGCCATGGGTTGCGCGATGCTGGGCGACAAGCTGTCGGCCCAGGACGCCAAAGCGTGGGGAATGATCTGGGATGTGGCGCCCGAGGGCGAGGACTGCGTCGCCGCCGCGATGAAGCTGGCGCAGCGGCTGGCCGTGTTGCCTACGCAGGCGCTGGTGCAGACACGCAAGCTGCTGCGCGCTGCGGCGTCCAACGACCTGGACCGGCAACTGGACATGGAGCGCGACACGCAGTCGGCGCTGGGTGGAACGCACGACTACATCGAAGGTGTGTCAGCCTTTCTGCAGAAGCGCCCCGCACAGTTCAAAGGCGAATGACCATGACGGGACATGATCTGGCTCGCCGCGTCGGCGAAGCGATGTGGGCCCACGACACCGCCAGCAAGGACACCATGGGCATGGAGCTTGTGAGCTGCGAGCCCGGCCGCGCGGTGCTGCGCATGACGGTGCGCGAACTGCACCTGAACGGCCACAAGATCTGCCACGGCGGCTTCATCTTCACACTGGCCGACTCGACCTTTGCGTTTGCCTGCAACAGCCACAACAAGGTCACGGTGGCGGCGGGTTGCAGCATCGAATTCCTGCGGCCCGGCCAGCTCGGCGACGTGCTGACCTGCGAAGGGATCGAGCAGACGCTGTCGGGCCGCCACGGCATCTACGACATGAAGGTGAGCAACCAGCGCGGCGAGGTCGTGGCGATGTTCCGCGGCAAGAGCGCGAGCATTGCCGGCACCGTGGTGCCCGAGGAGCCCGCATGAAAAGCTTTGCGCTCGAACCCATCGAAAAAGCCAGCATCGACGAGCTGCGCGGCCTGCAGCTCAAGCGGTTGCAAGCCACGTTGCGCCACGCCTACGCCAACTCGCCCGTGTACCGTGCCAAGTTCGATGCGGCGGGCGTGCACCCTGACGACTGCCGCACGCTGGCCGATCTGGCGAAGTTCCCGTTCACGACCAAGAAGGATCTGCGCGACAGCTACCCGTTCGGCATGTTCGCCGTGCCGCGCGAGCAGTGCGCGCGCATCCACGCGTCCAGCGGCACCACGGGCAAGCCGACCGTCGTCGGCTACACGCAGAAGGACATCGACACGTGGTCGCACGTCATGGCGCGCAGCATCCGCGCCAGCGGCGCGCGGCCGGGGGACCTGGTGCACGTGAGCTATGGCTACGGCCTGTTCACCGGCGGCCTGGGCGCGCACTACGGCGCCGAAAAGCTCGGTCTGACCGTGGTGCCGTTCGGCGGCGGCCAGACCGAGCGGCAGGTGCAGCTCATCACCGACTTCAAGCCCGACATCATCATGGTCACGCCCAGCTACATGCTGGCGATTGCCGACGAGTTCGAGCGGCAGGGCATGAACCCGGCCGAAAGCAGCCTGCGCCTGGGCATCTTCGGCGCCGAGCCCTGGACCAACGACATGCGCCTGGCCATCGAGAAGCGTATGGGGATGGACGCCGTGGACATCTACGGCCTGAGCGAGGTCATGGGCCCCGGCGTGGCCAACGAATGCGTGGAGACCAAGGACGGCCCCACGATCTGGGAGGACCATTTCTACCCCGAGATCATCGACCCCGAGACGGGCGAGCCGGTGGCCGACGGCGAGCTGGGCGAGCTGGTGTTCACCAGCCTGACGAAAGAGGCGCTGCCCATCATCCGCTACCGCACGCGCGATCTCACGCGGCTGTTGCCCGGCACGGCGCGCACCATGCGCCGCATGGAAAAGATCACCGGCCGCAGCGACGACATGATGATCGTGCGCGGCGTCAATGTGTTTCCCACGCAGATCGAGGAGCTGATCCTCAAGCGGCCCGAGCTGGCGCCGCACTACCTGTGCATCCTCACGCGCGACGGGCCGATGGACAGCCTGACCGTCGCCGTGGAAACGCGCCACGGCACCACGCCCGATTCGGCCGCCGCGCAGATGGCGGCGCAGACGCTCGCGCACGAGATCAAAACCTACGTGGGCACCAGCGCAAAGATCGAGTTGCGCGCCGAAGGTGGTGTGGAGCGCAGTCTTGGGAAGGCAAAGCGCGTCCTGGACCAACGGCCGAAGTAGCTAGCGCTGCTCGATCTTCTCCACCAGCAGGTCCAGGTGAACCTCGCTGCCCTGGTTGATGCGGATGCGCACGGGCAGGTACTGCAGCCCGGGGGCGAACCACATTTCTGCCGTGATGTTGCCGCGCGGGTTGGCGATGGGACGCGGCTTGAGATGGAAGGCCTCGACCACGCCGAGGCCTGATGTCTGCAGCATCGTGCGGTCCACCACGTCGTAGGTCCACAGGTCGATCGCGCCGGGCCGCGCCATGGGAAAGCTGATCTGGCCGCCCAGCTGCAGCGGCTGGATCTGGTTGGCAAAACGCCAGGCCAGCTCGACGAACTGGCTCGCGGTGTCCTGCAGGCCGTCGGGGCGCGGCATCGTGCGGCCGCCCTCCAGCACGACGTCGGCCGCGCCCAGCCGTACGCTGCGGGTGCCCCGACCGGTGCGCGTTTCTTCATAAGCCGTCGGGCGCAGCCCTTTCGTCGTGGCCTGACCCTGGCTTGTCATGGTGAGTTTCATGAACGTGTTGACGGACACGTCCACGCGAACCTGGTAGCGATCGGCCGTCCGCTGCCATTGCACGCGCGCTTCGCCCTGAAGCTCGCCGCGGTACCAGCCGCTGAGCACATAGCTCAGTCGTGTATCGACCGGCCAGCTTGCGAGCGGGTCTGCTGCTGTGGCCTGGGGCTCGCTGGCGACAGGTTCGGCCGCTGGCACGACCGGCGGTGCAGCGGGCGTGACCGATGCCGCGGTTGTTGCCTGTGCGGTTGTGGTGTCCGTGGGCTCGTTGTCCGGTGCCGCGGCCGTCACAGGCGTTTCGAATTCTGCCTGCGCCACGACCGGTGTCACGGTGTCTGGTACGGAAGCCGCGGCATCGGTCGTCGCAAGCTGTCCGCGTGCCGGTGCCGGTGCCGGCGTGGCGACAGGTGCCGGTGGCGCAGCCACCTTCAGCAGCCGTGTGAACATGGGCGGCGGCATGGGCCGCAGCAGCGCGGGCTGCTGCCACTGGTTCGCCAGCCAGTCGACTGCCACCAGGTGGCCGGCCAGCACCAGCAGGACGCAGGCGATCAGTGCGGTGCGACGAGCCACTTGCGGACCTGGGCGGCATCCTGCAGCGCAAGCCGCCAGGTCGTGGACGCGGCGGGCAGGGCCAGGGTCAGGCGTAGCAGGCGCCGGTCGCGCGCCACCAGGGCGGTGACGGTCTTGTGCGCGCCTGCGTACAACGACAGGTCATCGAGTTTGGCCATACGCCAGCCATCGCCCGCAACCTCCACGCCCAGCCACTCGTCGCCGCTCGTGAACCCGGCGCTTTCGGCGGCGCCGCCGCGCAGCACAGCCTTGACCTGGATGGCGCCGCCCGTTTCGGCCACCCGCAGGCCCAGGCGCTGCGCGGGCTGGGACGGATCGTCGTGCACGGCCACGCCATGGGCCTGCAGCAGCTCGCGCAGCGGGAGGTCGCGCGTGCCGTGGACCCAAGCCAGCAGTTCGCGGCTGAACGACCGTCCGCCAAGTTCGCGCAGTACCGCGGCCAGGTCGGTCTCGCTCATGGGGCCGGCCTTGCAGCGTGTCCACAGCGTTCGCATCACATCGTCAAGGGTGCCGTGGCCCTCGCGCCGCAGGGTCAGGTCAAGGCACAGCGCCACCAGCGCACCCTTGGTGTAGTAGCTGACCGTGGCATTGGGCGTGTTTTCGTCCTGGCGGTAGTACTTGACCCACGCGTCGAAGCTTGCCTGCGCGACGGACTGCACCTCGCGCCCCGGCGCCTGCAGCACCTGGTTGACGGTCTTGTTCAGCAGCTTCAGGTAGTGGGCATCGTCCAGCAGGCCGCAGCGGCGCAGCAGCAGGTCGTCGTAGTAGCTGGTGAAGCCCTCGAAGAACCAGAGCAGCCCGGTGTAGTTCTCGCGCGAGTAGTCGTATTGCGCGAACTCCGCCGGACGCAGCCGCTTGACGTTCCAGGTGTGAAAGTACTCGTGGCTGATCAACCCCAGCAGCGTGGTGTAGCCGTCGCTCTGGCGCGCCTCGCCGACCCGCGGCAGGTCGCGGCGCGACGCAATCAGTGCCGTGCTGTT
The DNA here is from genome assembly GCA_041905405.1 of Ramlibacter sp. GTDB lineage: Bacteria > Pseudomonadota > Gammaproteobacteria > Burkholderiales > Burkholderiaceae_C > RAM1. The sequence continues at coordinate 28,734 of JAYRLC010000039.1, forward strand.
GCGGTGCTCCAGCCCGCCGTAGCCGTCGTCCACGACGTTGAGCATGAACAGGTAGCTCTTGAACGGGGGCTTGCGCTTGCCATGCCAGAAGCGGATGTTTTCCTCGCAGATGCGGCGCGCGTCCGCCAGCAGCCGATCGCCATCGAACGACCCTGCCGCGCCTGCGACCACGAAGCGGTGCGGCACGCCGCCCGCGCGGAACTCGCCGATCCAGAAGCGGCCCAATTCCACCGGGCAGTCCACCAGCTCGTCGTAGTCGGCTGCAACGTAGGTGCCGAAGCTGCGGCGGTTGACCTTGTGCGGCGCGAGGCCCGTGGCGGCTTGCCAGCCTTTGGTCGCTGTTGTTTCGGCCAGTTCCAGCGTGTGGGGTGTGGCCTCCTGACCGTGCACGCGCAGGCACAGGCTGGTGCCGTTGAAAAAGCCCCGTTGCGCGTCCAGCCAGGCCGCGCGCACCGAGTTGTCCAGCGCGTAGACGTCGTAGCGCAGCACGAGCGGCGCGGCGGGGTCGGCGTGAACCTGCCAGGTGCATTTGTCCATTTGCTGCACGGTCAGGTCGCCGCCCGCCTGCGCGGCCTGCAGCGACTGCAGGCTTTTAGAAAACTCGCGCACCAGGTAGCTGCCCGGTATCCATACCGGCAGCGAGACCTGCTGCACGGCCGCGGGCCGGGCAATGGTGAGCGTGACGCGGAACAGGTGGGCGTTCAGGTCCGCGGGCTCGACCCGGTAGTGCACGCCCGCAGGCTGGGAGGCTTGTCTCGAAGAAGAGGTCTTGGGGGTCGGTCTGGCGGCCATCCGGTGACTATACGGCGGCGGCCAGCCGGACGGGACGTGGACCTACTTCGCTTCGGCCAGGAATTTTTCGACCTGCTGCGCGTTGATGGCGCCGGGCACGCGCGAGCCGTCGGCAAAGATCAGCGTCGGCGTGCCGGTGATCTTGTATTTCTTGCCGAATTCGATGTTGCGGTTCAGCGCCGCCGCATCGCACGCGGCGTTGGCGGGCACCTGGTCTCGCACCATCCAGTCGGTCCACGCGGCAGCCTTGTCCTTGGCGCACCAGATGTTGCGCGACTTGGCGGTGGAATCGGCGCTCAGGATGGGGTAGAGGAACATGTAGACGGTGACGTTGTCCACCTTCTGCAAATCGCGCTCAAAGCGCTTGCAGTAGCCGCAGTTGGGGTCCTCGAACACGGCGAGCTTGCGTTTGCCGTTGCCGCGCACGATGGTGAAGGCGTCCTTCAGCGGCAGGCTGTCGAAGGCCACGGCCGTGAGCTTGTCCACGCGTTCCTCGGTCAGGTTGCGCTTCTGCTTGGTGTCGATCAGGCTGCCCTGGATGATGAAGTTGCCTTCGGCGTCGGTGTAGACGATCTCCGAGCCGTTGTAGCGGACCTCGTACAGGCCCGGCATGGGGGTCTTGGTGATCTCGTCGATGCCCTGCAGCTGGGGCACGCGCTCGGCCAGGTTTTTGCGGATGGCGGCTTCCTGGGCCTGCGCCCCCAGCGTGGCGGCCAGCAGGGTGGCTGCCAGGGCAGTCTTGATCATCTTCATGTTGGTTCCGTTCATCCGTTCGTTTCAGTTCAATCCGTCAATTCAGCCCGTCAATTCATTCCCATCGCCTGCCGCGCCACCCAGGCCTTCAGCGGCCCACTGCGCTCGAAGCCGCGCATGCCCCAGTTGCGCAGCGCCTGCCCCGCGGCACTGTCGCGGGCAAACAGCTGCTGCAGCCCGTCGGTCGCGCTGCCCATCAGCAGCACGCCCGCCTTGCGCTCCCTTTCGTAGCGGCGCAGCAGCCTGGAATCACTCACACTGCGCCAGTATTCGCGTTCGTGCAGCACCCGGGCCAGGGCCTGCGCGTCCGCCAGGCCCAGGTTCAGCCCCTGGCCCGACAGCGGGTGCACCGTGTGCGCCGCGTCGCCCGCCAAGGCCCAGCCCGGTCCCGTCCACCGGTCGGCCCGCGCCAGCTGCAGCGGCCAGCTGGCGCGCTCGCTGGACAGCGTGAGCCGTCCGAGCGTGCCGTGGCTGGCGGATTGAAGCTGCGCGGCGAATTCATCCGCCGGCAAGGCCACCAGCTCAGCCGTGCGCGCCTCATGCACTGACCACACGACAGCGACCGAGTTCCCGCCAGCGCCCGCCAGCGGCAAAAAAGCCAGGATTTCCCCGCCAGAAAACCATTGCCGGGCCATGCCACCGTGCGGTTTTTCACAGTCCAGCCGGGCGGCGATGCCGTGCTGGCCGTACGGCGTGGTGTCGAACGCCACGCCGAACTCGGCCCGCGTGGCGCTGGCCCGGCCCTCGCACACCACGGTCAAGGCGGCCGGCACGGGCGCGTCCACCACCTCGATCAGTGGCTGGTAGCGGGCTGCTTCGGCCAGCTCGCGTTCCAGCGCCGGCACGTCCACGATCCAGGCCAGCGCGGGGGCGTTTTGCTGCTGCGCGCTGAAGGTGACCTCGCCGCCGTCATCGCCATGCACCTGCATGGCCAGTACGGGTGTGGCGCCGTCACCCGACGGCCAGGCGCGCACGGATTCCAGCAGCTGGCGCGACGCCGCGTTCAGCGCATAGGCGCGCACGTCGGGCGCCGCGTCCGCGCGGGGGGGCTGGCGGACCAGCGCCACGCGCAGGCGGTCCCTGGCGAGCAACAGGGCCAGTGTGGTGCCGGTGATGCCGGCGCCGCGGATGCAGACGTCATGGGGGGCGGACATACCCGGATTTTAGGAGCGGCACAATAAGCGCTCCCTTTCGTTCCCCTTCGCCCCGAGGAATTCCCGTGAGCGCCCAGCCCGCCGACGTTACCGCCCGCATCGCACGCCTGTTCGTGTATCCCGTCAAATCGTGCGCCGGGGTCGAGGTGCAGCAGGCCATCCTGACCGAAGCGGGGCTGGAATGGGACCGCGCCTGGATGGTGGTGGATGAAGAGGGCGAGTTCATGAGCCAGCGCGAGCTGCCGCGCATGGCCCTGGTCAAGCCCACGATCCGGCTGAGCGACGTGGTGCTGCGCGCGCCCGGCATGCTGGCGCTGCACCTGGCCATGGACGCCGCCGAAGCGCCCGTGAAGGTGCGCGTGTGGGACGACGAGGTCAGCGCCTACGACATGGGCGACGTGGCCGCGCAGTGGTTCACCGACTTTCTGGGGCGCAAGCTGCGCCTGGTGCGCTTCGACCCCGAATTCCGCCGCCTGTCCAGCATGAAGTGGACGGGCGGGGTGGAGGCCCCCAACCAGTTCTCCGACGGCTATCCCGTGCTGGTGGCCAGCGAAGCGTCGCAGGCCCTGCTCAACGAGCGGCTGGCGGCGGCGGGCCATGCGGCGGTGGGCATCGAACGGTTCCGGCCCAACGTGGTGCTGGGCGATGTCCAGGCCCATGACGAGGACCGGCTGGACGAACTGTGCGTGGACACCGGCCAGGGCCAAGTACGGCTCAAACCCGTGAAGCCCTGTGCGCGCTGCCCCATCCCCAACGTGGACCCGGCCGCGGGGACCAGCAGCCCCGAGGTGGGCGATACGCTGCAAGGCTACCGGCAGGATGCGCGGCTGAACGGGGCGGTGACCTTCGGCATGAACGCCATCGTGCTGGCCGGCGCCGAGCTGGTCCTGCGCACGGGGCAGCCCGTGACGGCCAACTACGCGTTCGACTGACCGGGCGCGCCGTCCGCGCGCGGCAGTTCGCTGTCGTTGTCCATCATCGACGTGATGCCCTCCAGCGGCATGCGCTGGGTGGCTTCGGGCTCCAGGAACCGGATGGGCCGGCGCGTGCGGGGCGACATGGACTTGAGCA
>JAYRLC010000040.1:0-29899 GCA_041905405.1 Ramlibacter sp.
GTGACCGAAGTGCCCGGCAAGCCTGGCGCCTATCAGGCGACGTGCTTCCTGAAGCCCCATTTCCAGATGGAAGAGCTCACGGCGTCAATCCGCCTGGTGGCCGAACTGCCGCCGGCCGCCGCCTGATACCCGCATCCACATCCTCATACGTATATCCAGGAGTTAGACCATGGACGTCATCATTCTTGAAATCAAGGACATGAAGGGAAACTGCCATATCGATGGCCACAAGGATCAGATCGAGGTGCACTCCTTTGGTCACAGTGTTGCACTGCCTTTAAGCATGGACGTGTCCAACACCGAGCGGACGACCGGCAAGCCCATGTTCTCGGAGATGAACTTCTCCAAGACGATGGACCAGGCTACGCCGGCGCTGTATGCCGCGTGCACGGAAGGCAAGAAGCTGGGCGATGCGATCATTCACATCGGCCGCAACGAAAACGGCAAGTACATGTCGCTCATGAAGTACGTGCTGTCCAACGCCATGGTGTCCAACATCAACACCTCGGGCGGCGGCGGCCAGCCTTCGGACTCGTTCTCGCTGAACTTCACGAAGATCACGTCGGAGTACACGCAGCAGAACCCCGACTCCACCAAGAAGGGTACGGCCACCTTCGGCTGGGACCTGGAAACCAACAAGGCGGCCTGAGCATCGCGGACCACTCCGTCATCGTCCCCGGGCCCTGTCATTGTCATGAAGGGGCCTAGAACATGTCGGAGCTTGTCCGAGGATCGTCCGTCCCGCTGTTTGACCGGCTGGCCAGTGGCAATGCCGGCGATGACAATGCGTCGTGGCTGCTCCTGCCGGAGCAGTTGCAGGCATCGATAGGCCGGGAATTGTCCCGGCTGTTCAATACGCGCAGCCGTCTGCCCCCTTCGGAGTTTCATCAGAATTCCGGCACTGTCATCGACTATGGCGTGCCGGATTTTTCTGCGCTCTACGCCCGTCGGGGCGACGACGTTGCATTGCTGGAATCTTCGCTGACCAGGGCGGTGACGCTGTTTGAACCGCGCATCCAGAACGTCAGTGTGAAAGTGCAGGGCGTGGCTGACCGGGCCGATGCAGCCCTGGTGCAGGTGGCCGGCGACGTAATGATTGGCTTGAAACCCCAGCGCGTGAGTTTCGAGCTGGAAATGAATCCCGCTTCGGGCGCGGCATGAAGGCGACTTGAGCAGTGGCTGAAATCCTCCACAACGATCTGCTTCAGTACTACGAGCGTGAACTGTCCTATTTGCGCGGGCAGGGGGCGGACTTTGCGCGGCGTTACCCCAAGGTTGCATCGCGCCTGGCGCTGCACGGCTCCGAATCCATAGACCCGCATACCGAGCGGCTCGTGGAAGCCGTGGCATTCCTTGCGGCGCGCGTGCACCGCGACCTGGACCGGGAGTTTCCGCAGATTGCCGCGGCCTTGCTGGACAACCTGTGTCCGTCGCTGATCCAGCCCGTGCCGTCCATGACCGTGGCGCAGTTCGGCCTGGACCCGTCACAGGGCAAGGTGACGGCGGGTTACCGCGTGCCACGGCACACCATTCTTTACGCGTCCACGTCGGCAGGCGAGCAGTGCCGCTTTCGCACGGCATGGGACACAACCCTGTGGCCCGTGTCGGTGACCGCCGCGCAGTTGCCGGGCGACGGCACCCTGCGCCTCACGCTCGAATGCGAGCCGGGCGCGGACTTTTCCGAGCTGGAGATCGACACGCTGCGCCTGCATCTGCAGGGCGACTGGATGACGGCCATGCCGCTGTACGACCTGCTCGTTTCCGGCGTCGCCGGTATCACGGTGCAGGGCGCCGATGGCATGAGCCACCGGCTCGGGGCCGGCGCCTGGCGCGAAGTGGGCTATGCCGAGGACGAAGAGGTGCTGCCACTGCCCGGCCACGCCCAGCCAGCGTACGGACTCATGCAGGAGTACTTCGCATTTCCGCGCAAGTTCCATTTTTTCGAGCTGGGCAAGTTGCGGGGCCGGCTGGGCAGCGGCACGCGGTGCGACATCACGCTCACGCTGGACCGTCCCCAGCGCGGGTTGCGAACCGTTGCGGCGGACAATTTCCGGCTGGGCTGCGTGCCGGCCATCAACCTGTTTCCGCGCACCAGCGAGCCCATCGTCATCGACCATCGGGACTATGAATACCTGTTGTCGGCGGACCGCCAGCGTGGCGCCACGACCGAGGTTCACTCCGTCCTGTCGGTCACCGCGTCGGACCCGAATGCGGAGCGGCCCATTGTCGTTCCCAGTTTTGCGGCGATGGGGCCGAACCGCGCGGGCGGCGAAAACACCTTCTGGGCGTCCAGGCGCGAGCAGAGCCTGCGTGAAAACATCTCCGGCACGGACGTGTTCCTGACCTTCGTCGACCAGGACAACGCGCAGAAGGCTCCGAGCGAGCCGGTCATCTATGCGAACCTCCTGTGCACGAACCGCCGCCTGGCCGAGCAGGTGCCCGCAGGTGCACGCATGGTCGTGGAAGGGGTGTCGCAGAGCACCCAGGTCAGTTGCCTGTACGAACCCACGAGCCAGCGCGATCCGCCGCTGGGCAGCGAAACGCTGTGGCGGCTCGTGTCGCTGCTGACGCTGAACCACCAGTCACTGGTCAGCGGGACCACGGGCACCAGCCAGCTGCGCGAAATGCTCATGCTGTTCGCATCCGACAGCATGCGCGACCACGAGCAGATCCGCGGCATCCGCGCGCTTCAGGCGCGCAGCGTCACGGCGCGCGTCGGCCAGGCCGCGTGGCGGGGCTACTGCCGAGGCACCGAAGTGCTGCTCGAATTCGACGAGGAAGCCTTTGTCGGCAGCTCGCCGATCCTGATGTCGGCCGTGCTGGCGCGGTTCTTCGCGATGTACACGTCGGTCAATTCGTTTGTCCGCCTGGCGGTGCGCCGCGGCGATGAGGTATGGAAGCAATGGGAACCGATGAGCGGCCGCCAGCTGGTGCTCTGACGGCGCGGCTCATCAGCCGCCCGCACGGGTACAACCTGTTCCAGGCCATCAGCCTGCTGGAGCGTGCCGCGCCCGACATGCCCGCCGTCGGCCTGGGCCATGGCGAGCCCGAGGCCGTTCGCCTGAACGCCGTGGTGTCGCTGGGGTTCCAGCCCAGCGACGTGAACGCGGTCAGGGCGGGCGCCGAGTCGGGAGAGGCCCACACCCTGCTGTCGCCCGTGATGTCGCTGGCGGGTGGGCAGGGGCCGCTGCCGCTGCCGTTCACCGAACTCGTGCTGGAGCGCAAGGCGGCGCGGGACCACGCCACGGCCGATTTCCTGGATATCTTCAACCACCGCTTCATGGCGTTCCTGTACCGCAGCCGCAAGAAGCACCACATGGGGCTGAACTGGCGTGATCCGCAGGACTCGGCGTTGGCCGGCAGCCTGGATGCGCTGAGCTCGCTGGGCTTGCGCGCCGGTGTGCAGGGGCCGGATGGCATCCAGCCCTGGTTGCGCCATGCGGGTCTGCTGGGCGGCGCGCCGCGCTCCATGACGGGGCTGCTCGCGCTGCTGGGCGACCGCCTGGGCCTGCGGGTGCGCGGCTCCCAGTTTCACGGCGACTGGCGCGATCTGGGTGCCGGCGATCAATCGCGGCTGGGCGGCGCCACGGCGCCGGCGCCACGCCTGGGCCAGACCGCGGTGCTGGGGCGCCGCGCCTGGGTGCAGGGCGCGGGCATCATCGTGGAAATCAGGCAGCTCGCGCTGGAACGCCTGCGCAAGCTGCTGCCCGGTGGACCAGAGCATGAGACGACCCGCTGGCTGATCGAGCGCTACGTTCAGGAAGAAATGGGCGTGACGCTGGTGCTGGGCGTGAACGCCGCCCAGGTCAAGCCCCTGCAACTTTCCTGGCCCCGCCGCGACGCTGCGCCGGCCCATCCCGCGGCGTCGCAAGCCCAGCCCGTGGCACCCCGACTGGGCTGGACCACCTGGCTGGCTGGCGGCAAGCCGGGCGCCAGCCCGCGGCACCTGCCGCCCGTGCGCCTGCGCCTGGGCGCCCTGCAACCCGCCACCACCACCTGCGGAACCTGACCCTCATGGACATCGACATCCGGACCCTGCTCGGACGGCTCAACCCCGAATGCAAGCGCACGCTCAACCAGGCGGCCGAACTGTGCGTCCAGCAGACCCACTACAACGTCGACGTCGAACACCTGCTGTTCAAGCTGCTGGAAGGCCCGGCGCCCGACGTGGGCCTGATCCTTGCGCAGTTCAACCTCAAGGCCGACGCGCTGCAGGCCCAGCTACAGCAGGCCATGGACCGCTTCAAGCGCGGCAACAGCCGCACGCCGGCGTTCTCGCCCAACCTCGCGCCGATGTTCCAGGAGGCCTGGCTGCTCAGCTCCATGCTGCTGGGCGAGCAGCAGATCCGCTCGGGCACCATCGTGCTGGCGCTGCTGGAGGTGGACAGCCTGCGCGGTCTGCTGCTGGAATCCGCGCCCGGCCTGCTGCAGATTCCGCGCGAGACGCTGCGCCGTGACCTGGCGGATATGCTGGCCTCGTCCGCGGAAGACGCGGGCGGCGCCACGCGCGCATCTGGCGCGGCAGCGCCGCCGCCCGTGGGCGCGTCGGGCGCGCAGCCCGCAGCAGCCCCGGTGGATGCGCCGCGGCAGATGCCGACCCTGCGCAAAGGCAGCGGCAACACGCCGTCGCTGGACCAGTACACGATCGACATGACGCAGGCCGCGCGCGAGGGCAAGATCGACCCCATCCGTGGACGTGACCCCGAAATCCGCCAGATCGTGGACGTGCTGCTGCGCCGCCGCCAGAACAACCCCATCCTCACCGGCGAAGCCGGCGTGGGCAAGACCGCGGTGGTCGAGGGCTTTGCGCAGCGCATCGTGGCCGGCGACGTCCCGCCGTCGCTCAAGAACGTGTCGCTGCGCGCGCTGGACCTGGGCCTCCTGCAGGCCGGCGCCGGCATGAAGGGTGAGTTCGAGAACCGGCTGAAGTCCGTCATCGCCGAGGTCAAGGCCTCGCCCACGCCCATCATCCTGTTCATCGACGAGGCGCACCAGCTCATTGGCGCGGGCGGCGCCGAAGGCCAGGGCGACGCAGCCAACCTGCTCAAGCCTGCGCTCGCGCGCGGCGAGCTGCGCACGGTGGCCGCCACCACCTGGGCCGAGTACAAGAAATACGTGGAGCGCGACCCGGCGCTGGCGCGCCGCTTCCAAGTCGTGAAGGTCGAGGAGCCCAGCGAAGAAGTCGCCATCGACATGCTGCGCGGCATGGTCGCCACGTTGCAGAAGCACCACGGCGTGGAGATCGTCGACGACGCCGTGCGCGACGCCGTCAAGCTGTCGCACCGCTACATCTCGGGCCGGCAGCTGCCCGACAAGGCGATCAGCGTGCTGGACACGGCCTGCGCCCGCGTGGCCATCGGCCAGAGCGCGCTGCCGCTGGAGATCGAGGACATCGCCCGCGACATCGGCAGCGCCGAAAACCAGCTGCGCATCCTGCGGCACGAAGCCGCCACCGGCAAGGACAACGCCAGCACCATCACCACGCTCACGGCCGAACTCGAAGGCCTGCGCCAGAAGCACAAGCGCCTGTCCGACAAGCTGGGCGACGAGAAAAACGCCGTCGCCGAAATCGTCGCGTTGCGCAAGCGCATTGCCGACAGCCTGGACGCCCAACCCGGCGCCGAGGACGGCGACTGGATGAAGGCCAGCCTGCAGCGCCTGGAAAAAGGGCTGGAGGCCGTGCAGGACGACGAGCCCATGGTGCCCGTCTGCGTGGACTCGGCGGTGGTGGCGCAGGTCATCTCGGGCTGGACGGGCATCCCCGTGGGCCGCATGCTGGCCGACGAATTGCACACGGTGCTGAACCTGAAGGAAAAGCTGCGCGAGCGCGTGGTGGGCCAGGACCAGGCGCTGGACGCGATCGCGCGGCGCGTGCGCACCTTCCGCGCCGACCTGGACGACCCCGGCAAGCCCGTGGGCGTGTTCATGCTGGTCGGCCCCAGCGGCGTGGGCAAGACCGAAACGGCGTTCGCGCTGGCCGACCTGCTGTACGGCGGCGAACGCAACATGGTCACCGTCAACATGTCCGAGTTCCAGGAGGCGCACACGGTGTCCAGCCTCAAGGGCGCGCCCCCCGGCTACGTGGGCTACGGGCGCGGCGGCGTGCTGACCGAGGCCGTGCGCCGCCGTCCCTACAGCGTGGTGCTGCTGGACGAAATGGAAAAGGCGCACCCCGACGTGCTGGAGCTGTTCTTCCAGGTGTTCGACAAGGGCCAGATGGAAGACGGCGAAGGCGTGATGATCGACTTCAAGAACACGCTGATCCTGCTCACGTCCAACGCCTCGCAGGACGTCATCACCGATGCGTGCGAGGGTGGCCGCCGGCCCGACCCGCAGGAGCTGGTCGAGCGGCTGCGTCCCTCGCTGACCAAGCAGTTCTCGCCCGCGTTCCTGGGCCGGCTGGTGCTGGCGCCGTACTACCCGCTGGGCGACGAGCAGATCCAGTCCATCGTGAACCTCAAGCTGGGCAAGCTGGCCGCGCGCTTCGAGCGCAACCACAAGGCCGAATTCACCTGGGACGACGCCGTGGCCCGTGCCATCGGCGACCGCTGCACCGAAGTGGACAGCGGCGCGCGCAACGTGGACCACATCCTCACGCAGTCGGTGCTGCCCGAGGTGTCGCGCCTGGTGCTGGAGCGCATCTCCATGGCCGACCCGTTCGGCAGCGTGCACATGTCCATGGACGGCGCCGGACAGTTTGCCTTTGAATTCGGCCCGGTGAGAAAGGCCTGACCCCCATGCGCACGGGCTTTACCCAGAACAACGCGTTCCTCAGCGTCACCACGCCGTTCGGCGCGGACGCACTGCTGCTGGACACGTTCGACGGGACCGAGGCGCTGTCGCAACCGTTCCGCTTTGCCCTGGGCATGCGCGCGTCCAGCGCCACGCTGGATGCCGCCACCATCGTGGGCGCCACGGCCACCGTCAAGCTCAAGCTGGCCACGGGGCCCACGCGCTACTTCAGCGGCATCGTGTCGCGCTTCGTGCATTCGGGCGGCGACCGGGAGTTCTCGGCCTATTCGGCCGAGCTCGTGCCCAAGCTGTGGCTGCTCACGCTCAGCCGCAACCGCGTGATCTGGCAGAACAAGACCGCGGCCGACATCATCAAGGCCGTGCTGGGCGAGTTCGGCGTGACCTTCGACGCCAAGCTCACCGCCACCTACCCCACGCGCGAATACTGCGTGCAGCACGACGAAACGGCGTTCGACTTCATCTCGCGGCTGATGGAGGAAGAGGGCATCTTCTACTTCTTCACCTTCGCCGACGGCACCCACACCATGGTGCTGGGCGACGCGAGCAGCGCGCACACCAGCTGTGCCGACGCGGCCACGCTGCGCTTTCTGCCGTCCACCGGCGGCGGACGCGAAGCGGTGGACACGGTGACCCGCATGGAAGCCGAAACCCGCCTGGTCGCGCAGCAGTACACGTCCAACGACTACGACTACCTCAAGCCCAGCACCTCGCTGCTGGCCGACCAGACCGGCACGGCCGGCAAGGGCGCGCAGTTCGAATACCCGGGCGGCCACACCGTGGCGGCCGACGGCACGCAGCGCGCCAAAGTGCGCGTGCAGGCCGAGCAGGTGCAAAGCGCCGTCGCGCGCGGCCAGAGCTTCTGCTTTCCGCTGGCGGCGGGCACCAAGTTCACGCTGTCGGGCCACACACGCTCGGCCCTGAACACCGCCCATGTGCTGCGCACCGTGACCCACACGGCCAGCCAGCAGCACTACAGCAACGCGTTCGAAACCTTCCCGGCCACCGTGCCGTTCCGGCCGCCGCGCAGCACGCCGCGCCCGCGCGTGGCCGGCAGCCAGATCGCCACCGTGGTGGGCTCCAGCGGCGAAGAGATCTGGACCGACAAGCACGGCCGCATCAAGGTGCAGTTTCCCTGGGACCGCCTGGGCAAGAAGGACGAGAACAGCTCCTGCTGGGTGCGCGTGTCGCAGACCTGGGCCGGCCAGGGCTGGGGCGCGCTCTTCCTGCCGCGCATCGGCCAGGAAGTCATCGTGAGCTACATCGACGGCGACCCCGACCGGCCGCTGGTCACCGGCAGCGTCTACAACGCCGAAAAGACGCCGCCCGTCACGTTGCCGTCCAACCAGACGCAGAGCACGATCAAGTCACGCTCGTCCAAGCAGGGATCGGCGGGCAATGAAATCCGCTTCGAGGACAAGAAGGACTCCGAGGAGTTTTACTTCCATGCCCAGAAGGACATGAAGGTCGAGATCGAGAACATGCTCACCACGACCGTCAAGGCCAGCCACGAAGTGCACACCCTCGAAAAGGGCGACCGCACCGTGGACGTGCAGACCGGCAAGGAAGTGCACAAGGTCAAGGGCACGCGCGAGCTGGAAATCACCGGCAACGAAACCCACACCAACAAGGCCGACTTCACGCACAAGGTGACCGGCAATTACGAGCTCAAGGTCACCGGCAACCTGGTGATCGACGTGACCGGCTCGGTGACGATCAAGGGCGCCAAGGACATCGGCGTCAAGGCCGGCACCACGCTCGATGCGGAAGCGGGCACGGCGCTCACGAACAAGGCCGGCACGGCGCTGACCAACCAGGCAGGCACGTCGCTGACCAACAAGGCCAGCCTGGACCTGACCAACCAGGCCGGCACGGGCCTGAAGAACAAGGCCGGCACCACGCTGGACAACGAAGGCGCGATGGTCACCAACAAGGGCTCGGCCATGCAGACCGTGGATGGCGGCGGCATGCTCACGCTCAAGGGCGGCCTGGTGAAGATCAACTGACATGGCCACCCTGGACAAAGCCCCCGCCCCCCCGGCGCCCGCCGCGCAGCCCGCGCCGCCGGTCGTGCAGGGCGCCGGCGAAAAGGCCGTGCCGCCGCCCGCGGCCGACGGCATCGTGGTCTTCGAGCAGCGCGACGAAGCGGGTGTGCTGGTCAGCCGCACGCAGTTCAAGGACGGCAAGCCGCATGGCGAGATGACGCGCTTCGGCCCCGGCGGCCAGCCCGAAATGCAGGCCACCTACCAGGGCGGCGTGCTCAGCGGCAGCTCCCGCCTGTGGGACGACAAGGGCCAGCTGGTGCAGGAGGCCGCGTACCGCAACGGCCAGCAGCACGGGATCACGCGCGTCTACGCCGGTGGGCGGCTGCTTTCGCAGCAGATGTTCGCGCTGGGCCTGCTGCATGGCGAGACCACGTCGTATTCCGAAGCCGGGCAGGCCACCTGCCGCATGATGTACCAGCGTGGCCAGATCGAGGGCGAGGCGCTTTTCATGCACGAAGGCGAAGTGGTGCGCAAGGCGCGCTACCGCAAAGGGCTTCTGGACGGCGAAACGATCGACTACGATCGGGACGGCACGAAAGTGCAGAGCGCCGACTACAAGGCCAACCTGCTGGACGGCTGGCTGCGGCGCTACTGGCCCAATGGCCAGGTGATGGAGGAAATGCAGTACCGGCAGGGCAAGCCTGCCGGCAAGGCGAGCCGGTTCACGAGCAAGGGGGCCGCGCAAAAGGACGAGGCCGCGGCGCAGCTGAGCCTGATCCAGCGGCTTGAAAAACTCGTAAGGGGCTAGACGGCAATGGCAATCCAGGCAGTGGCGGGGGCAATGATCCAGTGCACGTTCGGCGTGGCACCTGGAACGCTGTCCGTGCTGCCCTTGAACCGTGTCATGGCGGGCGGGCCGCCGGCCGGCAACATCATGGACAACAAGCCTTTCGTCAACATCACGCCATTCGGCATGTGCAACTCCATGGCCAACCCCATGGTGGCCGCTGCCACGGCCGCCGCCCTGGGCGTGCTCACCCCCATGCCCTGCATCCCCGTCACCGTCGCGCCCTGGGTGCCGGGCGCGCCGACCGTGCTGATCGGCAACATGCCGGCATTGCAGAATTCCTGCAAGCTCATGTGCAACTGGGGCGGCGTCATCCAGATGGCCGTGCCAGGCCAGTTCACCGTCATGGTTCCCTGATCCGCGAACACCATGCAATACACGATCTCCATGACCTCCCGGATGCTCGCGCTGGCGGCGCTGTGCATCTTCCTGCTGTGCGTGCTGCTGTTCCTGCTCGGCGTCGAGCTGGGCAAGCGCTTCGCCGCGACCGCCGCGCCGCCCGCGCCCGTGGTGATCGAACAGCGCACCCCCTATCCCGTCGAGCCGGCCGCAGCCCCCCAGGCGCCGGCGTCGACCCCGATTTCTGCAAAACCATAACGCCGGGAACGACCATGTCCTTTCATCAACTTCACCACCGTGCCGGCCGACAGGCGGGCGCCTGGCTGCGCGCAGGGCTGCTGGCCCTGGGTGTGCTGGCCAGTGGCGCCGCGTTGACGCAAACCCAGCCGGCCAAACCTGCCGCGGCGCCGGCCGCCGCGTCCGCCAAACCGGCAACTGCTGCGGCGCCTGCGCCCGCGGCGGCTGCTCCGGCGCCCGCCGCCGCAGCGTCCGCGCCCAGCGCGGCCGCGCAGGCTGCCCAGGCCGCCGTGGCGCTGTCCCCCGCGCCCGGGCTGGTGAAGGTGCCGGACGGGCGGCTGCTGGCGCCCGACATCGCCCGCATCGTCACGCGCGGCGAGCTCATCGTGGCCATGCTGGGCGTGGACACGCCGCCGTTCTTTTATGAAAAGAACGGCGAGCTGGTGGGGCTGGAGGTGGACCTGGCCCGCGCGATCGGCAAGGAACTGGGTGTGAAGGTGCGCTTCAACCGCGATGCCAAGACCTTCAACGCCGTGGTGGACATCATTGCCCGCGGCGAGGCCGACATGGCCATCAGCAAGCTGTCGCGCACGCTGGCCCGCACCCAGGTCATCAGCTTCAGCCAGCCCTACCTGACGCTGAACCATGCGCTCATGCTCAACCGCGTGAAGTTCGCCGAATTCGCCAAGGACCGTGCGCTGCCCCAGGTGGTGCGCGGTTTCACGGGCAGCATCGGCGTGATCGCCAAGTCCTCGTTCTCGGACTATGCGCGGCGCAACTTCCCGCAGGCCAAGATCATGGAATACCCCGGCTGGGGCGACGTGCTGAAGGCGCTGGACAAGGGCGAGATCATCGGCGCGTACCGCGACGAATTCGAGGTCAAGCGCATCCTCAAGGCCGACCCGACGGCGTCGCTGGTGCTGCGCACCGTGACCTTCAAGGACCTGGAGGACACGCTGGGCATCGCGGTGGGCATCCACGACCCGGTGCTGCTGGCCTTCGTCAACGAATACCTGACCCAGCGCAGCGACAAACTGACGACGGACAAGGTGCTCGCCGCTCTTCCCAAATAACCGCCGGGACACACAATGGACGCAAAAAAACTCTACGCGCTGGCGCTGAACCCCTGGGTCGTGATCGGCGCCCTGTGTGCGGGCTTCGCCGTGGGCATGCTGGCGCCGGCCTTCGCCGTCAAGCTGGGCTTTATCGGTGACATCTATGTCGACCTGCTGAAGATGATCACGCTGCCCTTCATGGTGTCGGCTGTGATCTTCAGCCTGCAGCGGCTGTTCCGCGAAGGCGGCACCGGCAAGCTGCTGGGCCGGGTAGTGGTCGTGTTCCTGGGGTTCTCGGCGGCGGTTGCCATCCTGGGGGCGATCACCCTGCTGGTCATGCGGCCCGGTGAAAACCTGTCGCCGCAGACCATGCAGACCTTCGGCCAGATCGTGGGCAACGACTTGAACTCCAGTGATACGGTCATGAACCTGCAGGGCGTGGACGCCGTGAAGAAAACCGTGGGCTTCTCGGAGGTGCTGCTCAGCCTGGTGCCCACCAACATCTTCTCGGCGCTGGCCAGCGGCGACACGCTCAAGGCGCTGGTTTTCGCCATGTTGTTCGGGCTGGCGGTGGGCCACGTGCCATCGCGCATTTCCGACGGCCTGACCCATTCGCTGGAGACCATCTACCACTCGTGCCAGACGCTGGTGCGCTGGCTGAACTACCCGCTGCCCATCGTGCTGTTCTGCATGAGCGCGGCGCAACTGGGTAAGACCGGCATGGAGCCGCTGCAGGCCATGATCCAGTTCGTGGTGGCGTTCTTCGTGGCGTCCATCATCGTGCTGGCCATCGCCGCCGTGATCATCTGGCAGCGCTCCAACAATTCGTTCGGCCAGACGCTGAACGCGCTGCGCGGCCCGTTCGCGCTGGCGCTGGCCACCCGCAGCAGCGCCACCTGCATGCCCATCATGATCGAGAGCCTGGCCGACCGCCTGGGTTTTGCGCGCTCGCGCGTGGAGCTTCTGGTGCCGCTGTCGGTGTCGTTGCTGCGCATCGGCCCGGTGGTGTATTACGTGTGCGCCACGCTGTTCATTGCCCAGCTGTATGGCCGCGCGTTGAGCCCGGCCGACGTGGCCGTGGTCATGGCCGCGTCGGTGCTGGCCGGTTTCGCGTCGGCCGGCATGACGGGCCTGGTCACGGTGTCGCTGGTGGGCATGACCTGCACCTACCTCGGACTGCCGTTCGAGGCGGCGTTCATCCTGTTCCTGGCCGTGGACCCGATCTGCGACATGCTGCGTACGCTGGTGCTGGTCATCGGCAACCAGGCGGCGGTGACGCTGATCTGCCCCAAGCCGCTGAAGATCTAGGAGACCCGCAGGATGTCGCGCATCGGTGTGTTTGGCGGAATGGGCCCCCAGGCCACGGTGGACTTCATGGACAAGCTCGTGCGGCTCACGCCCGCGTCGCGCGACCAGGAGCACCTGCCCGTGATCGTGGCGAGCCTGCCGCACATCCACGACCGCTCGCGCGCCATCCTGGGCACGGGGCCCGACCCGCTGCCCATGCTGCTGTCGGGCATCGACTTTCTCAACACATCCGGCGTGGGGGTCATCGCCATCCCCTGCAACTCCTCGCACCACTGGTATGCGCAGATGAGCGAACGCAGCGCCGTGCCCATCCTGCACATTGCGCGGGCCTGCGTGGCGGCCATGCGACCGCCCGCGGCGCGCGTGGCGGTGTTTGCCACGCGTGGCGCGCTGGCCTCGGGCTTCTACCAGCAGGCGCTGGCCGACCGCGGCATTGGCTACCTGGTGCCCGACCCCGACGGCGCCCAGGTCGAGGTGGACCACTGCATCCGCCAGGTCAAGGCCGGCCGCATGGAAGAAGGCGGCGCCCACCTGGCCGCGGCGCTGGCCGACGCACAGGCGCGCGGGGCCTCGGACGTCATCATGGGCTGCACTGAAATCCCGATCGCCGCGCGCTACGCGGGCGACACCCCGCTCACGCTGGTGGACAGTTCCCTGGAACTGGCCCGCGCCTGCGTCAACTACGCGCTGGAGCGCGGCTGGAACCGGGCCGGATGGGATTCCTGACACGGTTCGCCGGCAACCCCCTGGTCCTGCTCGCCTGCCTGATCGCCGGTGCGCTGGTGGGTATGCTCCTGCCCAACGTCGGCGCGGACGCGGCGGTGCTGAGCCAGCTGTACCTGGGCGTGGTCAACATGGCTGCGCTGCCACTGCTGCTGGTGGCCACGTTCTTCGGGTTGCGCCAGACCATGGCGCTGCCCCAGCCGGGTCTGCGCATGGCCATGATCGCCGCCCTGGCCGTGCTGCTGGTGCTGGTGTGCGCGGCGGCCGGCACATTGATGGGCACGGTGGCCGCGCCGGGGCAGAGCCTGGGCCATGACGCCCGCCAGTACCTGGGCGGGCTGGTCCAGAGCGCGGGCGGCGACGCGGCCAGCACAGAGCTGAAGCTGATGGAGGACGATGCCGCCCTGCCCGCCGACCGGCCGGTCCTCGCGGGCGTGTTCCCGGACAACTTCTTCCGCGTGCTGGCCGAAGGCAAGTCCCTGGGCATCCTGGTGTGCACGATCCTGTTCGGGCTGGCGTTCGCGGCGCTGTCGCGCGCGCAAACCGGCAGTGGCGCGCTCACCCAGGTGTTCGAGGCGGTCTACCGGGCGCTGGAGATCATCATCTCGCGCGTCAACCTGTTCATTCCGGTGCTGGTGTTCGGCGTGGCGGCGTCGTTCTTCGCGGTGACCGAGCCGCGTACGGTGCAGGCCATGCGTGGCTTCCTGGTGAGCTTCGTGGTCATGGCCGTGATCCTGGGCGGCCTGGCCGTGCTGGTGATCGCGCGCCAGGCGCAGCTTGGCGTGCCGCAGGTGCTGCGGGCGCTGAAGGCCCCGGCGCTCATCAGCCTCACGTCCGCCAGCACCACCGCCAGCATCCCCGACACGATCGAGGCCATGAGCACGCGCCTGGGGTTCAGCCGCGGCATCGTGGAGCTGGTCACGCCGATCTCGTCGGTGTTCCTGCGCTGCGGCTCGGCGCTTTATTACGCGCTGCTGGCCGTGTTCGTGGCCAACCTGTATGCGCGCCCGCTCACGCCCGACCAACTGCTGCTGATCTGCGGCGGCGCGGCCATCGCGGCGTTTGCATCGGCGGGCAGCAACAGCCTGGCCAATGTGGGCTACGCCAGCATGGTGCTGTCGCTGCTGCAGTTGCCCGTGGAAGCGGCCCTGGCCCTGTTCCTGGCCATCGACCTGATCTGCGAGGCGCCGCGCAACTGGCTCACGCTCATGGCGTCGTGCGCGCTCATGGCCCTGGTCTCGCGCGGCCTGCCCTCGGAGCGCCAGGCCGCGCAGGACACGGCGGTGGCGGCCGGCGTCTCGGCGCCCATCCGTTTTGCGTTCAACCGCAGCGACCTTATCATCGCCGCGGCGTGCTCCGTAGTGGTGGCATTGCTGATCGTGCTTCTGGGCGTGGGCGTGGGCCTGCGCCGGGCTGACAATACCGCGCCGGCCCTGAGCCTGAGCCAGGCCCCGCAACTGGTGCGGACCGTGCCAACCGACCCGACCTGATGAACCGACAACGATTTCTTGCTACCGGCCTTGCAGCCCTGGGCGCCAGCCTGCTGGCGGGGTGCGGCTCCGTCAACAAGGTGATGAACCTGGTGGGCTTCAAGGGCACGCGCCTGGCCTGGAAAGAAGTCGTCCTCGCCGCGACCGACGGGGCCAACCAGAACAGCGCCGTGGCCGTGGACATCGTGCTGGTCCTGGAAGAAGCCGCCATCGAGAAGCTGTCGGCGCTGTCCGCATCCAAATGGTTTGCGAGCCGCGCGGACCTGCTGCGGACCTTCCCGGGCGAGTTCAGCTACAGGAGCTGGGAGATCACGCCGGGGCAGACCCTGCGCCTGTCCGGATCGGTCTTTGGCTCGCCCAATGTGCTCACAGTGTTTGTTTTTGCGGACTACCTGGCTCCCGGGGAGCACAGAATGCGGGTGGATCAGCTGCAAAACGGGATAATCGTCCAATTGGCGGCGCGCGGCTTCTCCGTGCAGCCGTACAAGGTCGATTGACGGCGCAAGGCGCGGAGGAAAGTTGGACGCCAGGAACGTACCGCATCGCATCGAATGGCACGAGGGCATGCTGCTCGCGCCGCAGCATTTCCAGCAGGTTTCAGCCCGGATGGACGCGCTGGTCGCGTGGCATACGCTGGCCGTCTCGCCGTTCGGCTGGGGCGTTCGCCGCATGGCGCTGGATTCCGCCCTGCTGCCCGCCGGCCTGTTCCGCGTGCGCCAGCTCGAAGCCATCCTGCCCGACGGCACGGCCGTGGCGTTTTCGGCCGACGACCCCATGCACGGCACGCTCGACCTGGACCTGGCACCGTTTGCCGCCCAGCTGGACGCCGGCCCGCTGGACATCCACCTGGTTTTGCCGCTGTCGCGCAGCACGCGTGAGCGCGGCGCGCCGTCGCGCTTCCGCTCGGTGCCCGGCCAGCCGGTCGAGGACGAAGTCTCCGAAGCCGTGGCCGCCGACGTGCCGCGGCTGGTGCCGCACCTCAGCCTGTCGGCGGGCGGCACGCCATCGGGCCTGTACACGCATTTCCGCCTGGCCACCGTCTACAAGGACAACGAGCTGATCAAGATGGGCGCCGCGCTGCCCCCGCTGCTGGACCTGCCCAAGGACGGCGAGCTGTGGGACCGCGTGGCCGGCTTCGTCGGCCAACTGCGGGCCAAGGCGGCCTTCGTGGCCAAGCAGACGGCCGTGCCCTCCTCCAAGACCGAGGACCGGCTGGCCTACATGGAGCACAAAGAGCGCCTGCGCAACCTGCTCACGGGCCTGCCGCCGATCGAGGCCGTGCTGCGCACGCCGTCGCTGCACCCCTATTCGCTGTACCTGGCGCTGTGCGCGCTGCTGGGGCCGCTGAGCATGCTCAAGCCCGGCGCGCTGCCGCCGGTGCCGCCGGCCTACGACCATGCCGACCCGTCGGGCACGCTGGAGCCCCTGGTCGCGTCGCTGCACGACGCCCTGCAGGAGGTCAGCCAGGAATACCGCGAGATCAAGTTCGAATACCGCCACGGCGCCTACGAGCTCACCCTGCTGCCCGAATGGATCGACCAGCGGCTGGTCGTGGGCCTGCGCGGCCAGTCCGAAAAGGACCTCATCGCCTGGATGCAGGGGGCGATCGTTGGCTCGCAGTCGGCCTATGCGTCGCTGCGCGAGCGCCGCGTGCTGGGCGCCGTGCGAGCGCCCATCGACTTTGCCGAAGAGCTGGGCGTGCGCGCCAGCGCGGGCTACACGCTGTTCGCGATCCAGGCCAGTGCGGGCCTCACGCTGCCGGCCGAGCCGCTGATCATCAGCAACTCCACCGAGAGTGCAGCCGCCCAGCGTCCGCAGGAGCTGGTCCTGTTCGTCAAGGGCTGAAGGACCGAAGGAACACCACGCACATGGCACGCCAACCCACGGAAAAGGCCGACGACGACCACCTGGTCCAGCAGTTCCGCGCCTTTTTCGACGAAGTGTCCAAGGCCCAGGCCCGTGCCGTGGACATGCGCGAGACCGACCCCGCCGCTGCCGCCCAGAACCTGAGCCGCCACCTGGAAAACCTGATCGAGCTGCAAACGCTGGAGTCGCGCCGCGACGGCAGCCGGTTCGAGCTCGAAAGCATTGCCGACGCGCGTTACCTCAAGGCGGCGCTGGCCGACGAGATGCTGCTGAACACGCCCTGGATCGGCCGCGACCACTGGACCGAATACCTGCTGGAGGCGTCGCTGTTTCGCACCAGCGTGGCCGGCGAAAAGATATTCGAGCGCATTGAAGAAGTGCTGTCCAGCCGCGAGCCGTCGCGTCGCGACATCGCACGGCTGTACCTGTTCGCGCTGGCACTGGGCTTTCAGGGCAAATACCGCGGCGCGGCCGAATCGGCGCGCTTCGCGGGTTACCGCGAAGAGCTCTTCCAGTTCGTCTACCAGCGCCCGCCCGCCATCGGCACCCGCGAGCGCGTGCTGTCCGAGCGGGCCTATGCCAGCACGCTGTCGCACATCGCGCCGCGCAAGCTGCCCACGCTCAGCCGCTGGACGGTAGTGTTCCTGCTGGGCATGGTGGCGCTGCTGGCCATCTCCGAAATCCTGTGGCTGTGGCAGTCCTGGCCCGTGCGCCAGGTGCTGCAGGGCGGCGCGCCCGCCGCCACCACGGAGGCGCCGCGATGAGCCTGCGTGACTTTCGCATGAGCATGACCAGGAGCCCGCAATGCTGAGGGACAACCTGTTCCTGGCGTCGCTGGGCGTACTGATCGTCCTGGTGCTGGTCGTGCTCGGCCTGGTGCTGTACTTTGCCGTGCGCCGCTCCACGGCCAAGGGGCCTGCCGACCCCAAGATCGCCAAGCTGCGCTTTGATTCGCTGCGCAGCTCGTTCAAGCAGGCGGTCGAACTCATCGAGCAGAACATCGCCTCGCGGTCCGAGCGCTACAGCATCCCCTGGGTGATGGTGCTGAACGAGGGCAAGGGCCAGGGCCAACTGCCCATCGAACAGTCGGGCGTGGCCAGCGCGCTGAGCTCCGAAGCCGCCATGGCTGCTTCGGCGCAGGGCATTTCGTGGCACTTCTTCGACAAGGGCGTGGTCATCGACCTGCAGGGCACGTACCTGGGGTCGCCCGACGACGAGGACGCGGCCGAAAAACCCTGGGACGAGTTCCTGGGCCTGTGCCGCAAGTACCGGCCGCAGCGCCCGTTCGACTCGGTGGTGATCACGGTGCCGGCCAGCCTGCTGCTGGACGACAACCCCGACGCGCGGCTGGAGCTGGGCAAGCTGGCCAAGCTGGCCCACCGGCGCCTGTGGCTCGCGCAGAACCGCTTTGCGATGCGGTTCGCGGTGTACGTGGTGGTGTCCGAATGCGAACAGATCGAAGGCTTCGCGCAGTTCGCCCGCCGCGTGCCCGACGCCATGCGGGCGAGCATGCTGGGCTGGTCGTCGCCGTTTGACCTGTCCACCACCTACCAGTCCGAATGGGTGGGCGACGCGGTGGACACCGTGGTGCGCACCGTCTCGGACACCAGCGCCGAGCTGTTCGCGCAGGACGACCCGGCCGGCGACGCGGGACGGTTCTTCCTGCTGCCGTCGCGCATCGAGCGCATCCGCTCGCAGCTGCAGCTGTACGTGGACGAGCTCATGCGCCCCAGCGCCTACCACGAGCCGTTCTTCTTCCGCGGCATCTACCTCACGGGCGACAGCAGCGAATCGGCGCAGAAGGCCCTGGCCATGGACAGCGCCGATACGGCGGCCGATCTGGACGCGGGCGAACACGGCGCGGACCTGGTGTCGCAGCTCATGCGCGAACCGGCGTTCCTGCGCGACCTGTTCGAAAAGAAAATCTTCCTGGAATACGGGCTTGCGCGGCCTTCGCGCCAGCAGCTGAGCCGTCCGGTGCTCAGCCGCGCGGCGCGCTGGACCGCCATTGCGGTGCTGGGCACCTGGAGCGTGGGCCTGGTTGTGGCCACGGTGCAGATCGAGTCGCGCCACAGCGAGCTGGCACGCGCGCTGCAGCAGATCCAGACCGATGCCGACTTCCGGGCGCGGGCGTCCGAGCGCGGCGAAATCATTCCGTCCGACTGGTACCGGCGCAAGGCGCTGTCGCTGCTGGCCACGATCGAAAAGCTCAGCATCGACACGCCCTGGACGGTGTTCATGCCGGGCTCGTGGCGCATCTTTGACGACCTGGAAGAGCGCGCCGCCGAGCGCATCGAGCGCGAGTTTGGCGACATCGCCATCAACACGCTGCGCCGCGAGCTGTACACGCGCGCCAGCGAAATGACCGGCGTCACGCAGGACCTGAGCACGGGCGAGCTCATCATCGGCGGCGAATGCGCGGCGCCGCAGGGCTTCGCGGCCATTGCCGAGCTGCCCCGCAAGCCGTCGCTGGCGGTGGAAGACCTGCACGAATTCACCGCCATGCTGCAGTACCTGTCGCAGCTGGAGCAGCTGGACAACGCGATCGCGGCCATGCAGCGCCTGCAAAAGCCCGGCCAGAACGAAGCGAGCGACCTGCGCCTGCTGGTCAAGTACGCGCTGGGCGCCGAGCTGCCGGGCAGCGTGGCGCGCAGCGTCAAGTTCTTCCGCGGCGGGCCCTCGTCGCTGAGCGTCACGCCCATGCAGCAGGCGGTGCGCTGCTCGCTGGGCCGGGGCATGAACGCGCTGGAGGCGCGGCTGTTCGTCAACAACGACCTGCTGGTGTCCGAGCAGCGGCTGGCCAAGCTGGCCGTGCGGCTGTTCGTGACGGACGGCGCCGCCGGCTCCTACCTGCAGACGGTGGACGCCTACCGCGAAGTGCTGGCGGCGGTGAAGGAACAGGAAACGCTGCTTGCGTCGGGCAAGGGCGGCTGGATGCGCCAGAACTCGCTGGCCCTGGGGCCGGCCTACGACCGTGTGCTGGCGCGCATTGCGCAGATCCGCCTGCTGGGGCCGGACGTGGCTGACCAGACCCGCCAGCAGTCCGCGGTGGCTTTCCAGAAGTTCAGCGCGGAGTTTTCCGCGCGCCTGGGCGCCGAAACCCAGAGCGGCGTGATCTGGCAGGACAAGGAAGCGCGCTTTGCGCTGTCGGCCGACCGCATCGCGCTGCGCGACGCGTTGGGCAACCTGCTGAACCAGCCGTTCATGACCAACCCGCGCGACCGCGAGCTGCCCGACGTGCCGGCGCAGGGCGCCATCGCCTGGGACGCGCAGCGGCTGGACCAGGCGCTGGCGCTGGGTGACGTGCGCAAGCGCTTCATGGCCGAAGGTCTGCTGAAATTCCCGCTGGCCGTGCGCCCGAGTGTCGAGAACTTCGTGAACCAGCAGTTCGCGCGCCTGGTCAACGACCAGATCGTCGAGGCGCTGGCCGTCACGGCGCGGCCCGAGCCCGGCGTGGCGGCCGACGCCGCGGCCTTCGATGCGTCCCGCGCCCGCCTCATCAAGGCGCAGGCCCTGCTGCTGGAGCTGAACGCGCGCGGCAAGGCCGACGAACTGCGCGGCCTGATCTCGCGCGATGCCATCGCGCGCCTGCGCCAGGTGGACGAAAGCCTCACGCGGTCCGAACTGTATTCGGTGCGTGGGCGCGACTTCCGCGGCTGGAACGGCGACAAGGGCCCGCTGCTGCAGGCCTTTGGCGTGCAGGACGTGGCCGGCATGCAGCAGTACCTGGCCCAGCAGCAGGCGCGCGCCGAAACGCTGGCCCGCCAGGCCGAGAACTACATCGCGTCGCTGGACCTGCCCGCGCCGGGGCCGATCACGCTGCGCTGGCAGGCCATCAGCCGCGACCTGGAACGCTACAAGCTGAAGAACCCCAACAGCAGCCTCGTCATGCTCGAGCAGTTCCTGTTGACCCAGGGGGCGGAGCTGGACCGCTACAGCTGCAGCGAAAAGCTCGTGGGCAAGGGCCCCGGCGGACGTCCCGCGGACTATTTCGCCGATCGCCACCAGCAGATCTACTCGGCACTGCTCACGCGCTGCAACGAACTGCGCACGCGTGACCAGCAGGAACAGTGGGCGGCTTTTGCCTCGCAGTTCAACCGCAGCGCGGCCGGCCGGCTGCCGTTCAGCCAGGCCATTGCGCGCGACGTGCCCGTGGCCGACCTGGAAGAAGTGGGCCAGCTCATCCGTACCTTCGACCGCGCCTCGCGCACGCTCAAGGACATCCAGAACGACCCGTCCATGCGCAACAACCCGCAGGCGCCGCAGGCGCGGCGCTTCGTGGACCAGTTCGACCGGGTCAAGACCTTCCTGTCGCCGCTGTACCCGACCGAAGAGGCCTCGGTCGCGGGCTACGACGTGACGGCCGAGCTGCGCGCCAATCAGGCCGCCGAAATCGACGGCAACAAGGTCATCGACTGGACGCTGGAAATCGGCGGGCAGGTGCTGCGCCTGCGCGACGGGCCCAAGGTCCTGCGCTGGGAGCCCGGCACGCCCGTCACGCTGACGCTGCGCCTGGCCAAGGATTCTCCGCTGTCGCCCGTGGCCGACCCGCAGCAGCCGGCCATGCTGGCCGAAGGCAAGGCCGTGAGCTACCGCTACACCGACCCGTGGGCGCTGATCACCATGATCCAGCGCCAGCGCGAGCCCGACGGCTCGCTGCGCGCCGACGGCCGCTCACAGCTGCTGCGCATGGAGTTCCCGCTGGCGGGCGCGAACGGCGCCGGTGGCACGGGCGCCGTGGGCGAGGACGCTCGCGCCCAGGGCTTGGAGGCACGCTCGCGCGTGTACCTGCGCCTGACGCTGTCGCCCGTGGGCAAGAAAACACCGCTGGCGTGGCCGGGCCTGTTCCCCGTGCGCGCGCCCGAATGGAACACCCGCTGATCCCTGCATGCCCATGACCGAACGCGACAGGTTCGAGCCTGAAACGGAACCCCTTCTCGTGCCCATCGCGGCGGATGCGCCGGCCGGCGCGTCGCTGCGCTACGACCCGGTCTTTCTGCAACTGCGCCAGGCGCGCGAGGAAGACGACGCCAGCCTGCCGATGGGCGAGTGGGAGCGCCCGCTCAAAAAGGCCGACTGGCGCGCGGTCGCCAGCCAGTGCGCGGGCCTGCTGTCGTCGCGCAGCAAGGACCTGCAACTGGCGGCCTGGCTGTGCGAGGCGTGGACACGCCAGCACCGCATGGACGGCTTCGTGGCCGGTGTGCGCCTGCTCAACGGGCTGGTGGACCGGTTCTGGGACAGCGTGTATCCGCAGATCGAGGACGGGGACGTGGACGCGCGCGTGGCGTCCTTTGTCTGGATGAACGACAACCTGTCGCTCACGCTGCGCCTGCACGTGCCCGTGGCGCCGCTGCCCGAGCGCCGCCCGCCCCACATCAACCTGGCCGAGTGGGAGCAACTGATCGGGGGGACGCCGCTGGCAGGCAGCGGTGGCGAGCCCCCGGTGGACCGCGAAGGCGTGGTGGACGCGATCGACACGCGCGGCCTGCTCTGGCTGGACGACTTCGGCCGCAGCGTGAACGAGGCGCTGCAGGACTGGGATGCGCTGGCGCGCAAGCTGGACGAGCGGCTGGCGCTGGAGGCGCCCAGCCTGGGCCGGGTCAGCGACACCCTGCGGCGCATGCAGCGGGCCTGCACCAGCCTGATGAACGGGCGCAGCCCGCACCCGGTGGCGCCACCGCCGGCCGCCCTGCCGCCGCAAGCCCCGACCGACGACGATTTCCCCGAGGAGCCCACCATGACGGACAGCCACAGCATGGCCCAGGCCTATGGACAGCCGATGCAGCCGGTGGCCGCAGGCCTGCCGTCGGGCCCGATCACCAGCCGCGAGGAGGCCTACCGCGTGCTGGAGGCCGCCGCCGAATTTTTGCAGCGCACCGAGCCGCACAGCCCCACGCCCTACCTGGTCAAGCGCGCGGTGGCCTGGGGCCAGATGTCGCTGGCCGACCTGATGCAGGAAATCGTGCGCGAGGAGGGCGACCTGTCGCGCTACTTCTCGCTGCTGGGCATCAACGTTCCGCGTGACTGACATGGCGCTGGCGCGCCGCCGCCTTCTGCTGGGCGCGCTGCCGGCGCTGGTGGCTGCACCGGCGCTGGCGCAACCTTACCCGTCCAGGCCCATCCGCATCGTCGTGCCCTTCGGCGCGGGCGGCATCGCCGACCTGACCGTGCGCGCGGTGGGCCACAAGCTGGGCGAAGAGCTGGGACAGGCCGTGGTGGTGGAAAACCGCCCCGGCGCCGGCGGCATCGTGGCGGGCGAGGCCGTGGCGCGGGCCGAGCCCGACGGCCACACGCTGCTGCTCATGAGCAACGGCACGGCCGTGAGCGCGGGGCTGTTCAGGTCGCTGCCGTTCGACGCGCAAAAGGACTTTGCCCCCGTGGCCCTGCTCGGCTACTTCGACCTGGCCGTGCTGGTCCCCGCCGGCAGCCGCTTCGCATCGGCCCAGGAGCTGCTGGCGTATGCGCGCGCCCAGCCGGGCCGGCTCAACATGGCGACGATCAACATCGGCAGCACGCAGCACCTGGCGGCGGAACTGCTCAAGGCCACGGCGGGCATTGATGTGCAGGTCGTGCCGTTCAACGGCTCGGCCGCAGTGCTGGCGGCGCTGCGCGGCGGACAGGTGGACGCGGCGGTCGAAATTCTGGGGCCCATGATGGCGCAGATCGGCGCGGGCACGGTGCGCCCGCTGGCGGTGCTGGGCGAGCGCCGCGCGCCGGGGCTGGACGGCGTGCCCACACTGGCGCAGGCCGGCGTGGCCGGCTTCAACGTCGCGTCATGGAACGCACTGGCCGCGCCGGCGCGCACGCCCGCGGCGGTGATCGACGCGCTGAACGCCGCCGTGAACCGCGTGCTGGCGCGGCCCGAGCTGCGCCGGCAACTGGCGGACCTGAACGTCACGCCCGCGCGCAGCACGCCCGGCCAGCTGCGTGAACTGCTGGCGTCGGAGATCAGCCGCTGGTCACAGGTGATTGCGCGGGCGAACGTGCCGCGGCAGTGACGGGACGTGCCTGCCTGGGTTCTGCGGCAGGCCCTAGTTCAGATCCAGCTTTTCACGGTGGGCCAGTGCGCTGAAGCGCGTCATGGTCTTCATGACGAAGTCCTGCGTCTGCGCCGGGGTCATCTTGCCGCCGATCAGGCCTGACGCTGCCAGCGTGGCCTGCACCTCGGGGCTGGCCAGCGCCTGTGCAATGACCGTGTTGAGCCGGTTGACCACCGCCGCCGGCGTGGCCGCGGGCGCGGCGGCCACGAAGAACTGCGTGGCGTCGTAGCCTTTCAGGCCGGCCTCGTCCAGCGTCGGCACATTGGGCAGCGCGTCCACGCGGAAGGGTGTGGTCACGGCGTAGGCCTTGAGCTTGCCTGACTTGATATGCGGCAACACGGGCGTCATGCCCAGCATGGCCAGCGACACCTGGCCGCTGATCACATCCGTCACGGCCTGGCCGCCGCCCTTGTAGGGCACATGCACCATGCGCGTGCCGGCGATGGAGTTGAACAGCTCACCCGCCAGGTGCTGGCCCGTGCCCGTGCCGGAGCTTGCGTAGTTCCACTGCGTGGGGTTTTTCTTCATGGCGGCGATCAGTTCCTTCACGCTGTTGGGCGCGTTGGCCGCGCCGCCCACCAGCACGATCGGCCCCTGGCCCATGAGCGCGATGGCGCCGAGCTCGCGGCCCACTTCGGGTTGTCGCTGGGCATGGATGATCGGACCCGGCACGGTGACCAGCGTGTAGCCGTCGGCCGCGGCGCGCGCGGTGTACTGCAGCGCCAGCGCGCCCGACGCGCCGGGCCGGTTGTCGATGACGATGGACTGCCCCAACTGCTCGGACGCCACCTTGGCGATGCTGCGGGTCAACACGTCCACCGAGCCGCCGGGCACGAAGCCCACGACCCAGGTGATGGGTTTGGCCGCCGGCCAGGGCTTGTCCTGGGCGAGCGCAGCAACGGGTGCCATGGCGCAGGCCACGGAGGCGGTCGCGGCGGCCAGCAGGGCTCGGCGAAATAGTGCGGATGTCATGAAGCGCTCCAGGGGAATGGGAATAGGGGATCAGTCCGGCTGGCCGGGCGGGGTGTTGGGGTGTTCGCGGCAACTGGCGTTGAAGCCTTGCACCATGCGCAGGATCGGTCCCATCACCCAGGTGTTGAAGACCAGCACGTCGGTTTCTTCCTTGGGGTCGCGCGTGAGGTTGAACAGGTAGGGCGACTCCAGCTTGCCCTTGCCTTCGTTCACTTCGGGCTCCCAGTAAAAGTGCAATTTCCAGTCGCGCCACTTCACCGCGCGCAGGTCGTTCTTGATGTAGAACGGAAACCCTTCGCGCGACGATTTGGGCTGCCGGCCCATGAAGAACGGCATCTGGTCTACCCCGTCGATGGGCCGGTCCGCCGGCACTGCGGCGCCGCCCAAGCGGGCCAGCGTGGTGAAGATGTCGGTCACGTGCACCACTTCGTTGCTCACCTGTCCCGCCGGCACGCGGCCGGGCCAGCGCACGATGAACGGCACCCGCAGGCTGCCCTCCATGGCCGTGTGGTACGTGCCGCGCCAGGGGCCGGCTGTGCCGCGGAACGGTGCGCGGAACTCGGGGCCGTTGTCGCTGCAGAAGACGAACAGCGTGTCGTCGGCCAGCCCCAGGCGATCGACCGCGTCGATCACCTGGCCCACGCGGTGGTCCATTTCGGCCATCGAGTCGGCGAAATCACCGTTGCCCGTGCGGCCGGCAAAGTCGTTGTGCGGCAGCGTGGGAAAGTGCAGGTGCACCAGCGGCAGGTACAGGAAGAACGGCTTTTGGCCCGCATGCCGCTCCATGAAGCCGATGGCCCGTCGGGTGAGCTCTTCGTCGATGCCGCGGCGCGCCTGCAGGTCGTATTCGCAAACGTTGCGCGACGGCTCGCCTGCGCGGCCTTCCATGATGTGGGGGATATCGGCCACCGTCGGGTCGAAGCCGACGGTGGACGTGAACTGGCTCTCGTCCGTGGTGCGCGGAATGCCGTACCACTCGTCAAAGCCGCGGTCCGACGGGTAGCGGCCCTGGACATCACCCAGATGCCATTTGCCGTAGTGGGCCGTCGCATAGCCTTGCGCCGACAGCAGCTGCGGCAGCGTCACCTCCCAGCGCGTCAGGCCCTGCGGCAACCCCGGGGGAACCGACTGCAGGCAGCCCGTGCGTATCGGATGGCGCCCGGTCATGAGCGCCGAACGCGTGGGCACGCAGTCGCTTTCGACGTTGAAGTTCTGCAGCAGCAGGCCCTGTCGCGCCAACGCGTCGATGCGCGGCGTCGGCGCGCCGCGCAGGGCGCCGCCACCGTAGCAGCCGAGTTCGCCCCAGCCCAGGTTGTCGGCGACGATGAGAACGATGTTGGGTGGTGTGGAGGTCGGCACTGTCTTGGTGAATGGAAACGTGATGCTTCCAATCTAGCCAGAACAGAGCCAGGACCGATTACCGTTGTTGCAGTTTTGAATAACCGTCTGGAATGCGCCCGGCGCAGCCATCCGGGTGCCGTTCACGGCGCGGGCAGCAATGCGTCGCGGAAATCGGTCATCAGCGACGACCAGACGGCGTTGACGCGCGTGATGAGCACCAGCGTGCGCGGGATCACCAGCATCTCCAGCGGCAGCGGCACCACGCGCCCGGCCCAGCCACGCAGGCTGGACACCGGCGCCAGCGTGATGAGGTCCGTGCCGGTCACCAGGCCCAGCACGGCTTCGGAGGTGTATTCGACCTCCACGTTCACATGGGGCGGGGGCAGGCCGGCGCGCTCGAAGATCGTGTTGATCACCTGTCGTGCCGCGCTGTCGCGGCTGGGCATCACCCAGCCGTACGGTCCCAGGTCCTGCAGCGACAGCGCACTGGCCGACAGCAACGGGTGGCCGTTGCGCGCCGCCACGCGGATGCGGTCCTCATTGACGGGGATCTGGTCGCAGCTGAAGGTCACGCCAGGATAGGCCGGCACCACCGCCATGTCGAGTTCGCCGTTTTCCACGGCCTGGTTCAGCACGTCGGACTTGCCCAGCGTGAGCTTGATCCGCAGGCCGGGCCGTCGCCGCGTCAGCAGCGCCATGGCGTTCACTACCTCGCTGTCGCTGGCCGGGTTGGTCACGCCCAGGCGCAGCAGGCCCACGCTCTGTGCGCGCAGGTCCGCGGCGGAGCGCACCAGCTCCGAATGCTGCAGGTCAAAGCGCCGCGCGGTCTCCAGAAACAGAAGGCCCTGCGGTGTGAGACGCGCGCCGTGGGCACCGCGTTCGAACAGTGGCACACCCACCGCGTCTTCCAGCCGGCGCACGGATTTGGTGATGGCGGGTTGCGTGATGCCGAACGTCGCGGCGGCGCGGCCCATGTGCCCCTGCCTGGCGATTTCCAGAAAGTAGCCGATGTCCGCGGGCGAGAAGTTCATGTCCGGTGCTCACACAGGAATTGGGGATCCATGCCGCCATTTTCACCGCGCGGGCGTTTACGGGTGCGATCTCACATGTTCGAGGGATGGGCAGCGCCAGGGGCCGTCCACACAATGCCAGCGATGAAATACCGCTCTGGCTCCCCCTGGTTCCTGGTCGCCGTGGTGACGGCACTGATGACGACACTTCTGGCCGGTTGCGGCGCGGGCTCTGGGACGGGCACTGATGCGGCGGGCGGCGTGGCGCCTGCATCGGCGCCCCAGCCTCCCATGCTCGCGTCCACCCCCGGCCTGCTCATGGGCCACAGCGGCATGGCCTACCGCATGTACCAGGCCGCGTTCGACCGGGCGCCGGACCAGGGCGGGCTGGACTTCTACATCGACCAGCTGGCGACCGGCCGCATGTCGCTCAAGGCCATGGCGGTGGGCTTCATCAACAGCCCGGAGTTCAAGTCGCGCTATGGCAACGGCGTGTCCAACGCCGCGTTTGTGCAACTGCTGTACCAGAACGTGCTGGGCCGCGCACCCGACGCAGCGGGCCAGGCGTTTCACCAGGGCAACCTGGACGCGGGGCGCCTTGATTTCGCGGACACGCTGGTGTCGTTCTCGGAGTCGCCGGAAAACATCGCGCGCGTGAATGACAAGACGGGCAGCACGGGCTTTCCGGTCATGCGCGCGGCGCACATGTACAGCAACTACGGGGACAACGTCCGCATCG
Source organism: Ramlibacter sp. (assembly GCA_041905405.1). GTDB lineage: Bacteria > Pseudomonadota > Gammaproteobacteria > Burkholderiales > Burkholderiaceae_C > RAM1. The sequence continues at coordinate 27,703 of JAYRLC010000040.1, forward strand.
TCAAACCCGCCCTGACGGACGAGCCGCAGGCCCTGCGCGCGGACAGCGTCGCCACCGAAAGCTTCCGTTCGACCTACACCGATGGCGGCCGCTCCATCACCAACGACATTGCGGTCGTCCGCCTGACCGGCGTCACCGTGGGCGGCACCCGCCACGCGTCGGCCGTGTTCACGTTCGGCCGCCGCACCGACACCGGCGAGCTGAGCCTGAGCCTGCGCCCGTCGCAGGACGCCGCGCTGTCGGCCATTGCCGGCTTTGGCGGTGACGTGAACATCAGCGTCTCCGCCGACGGTCAGCGGGCCTACCAGTGGGAGCTGGTGAAGGTGCGGGCCGCCGCGCGCGATCTCATCGCGGCCGTCGTGGCCCATGCAGACACGCTGGTCGCCGCGGGCAGCTTCAGCACCGCGCCCGGCGCGGGCTTTGACAAGGCATCGCTGGTCCAGGCCATGGCGCAGTTCAGGGCGGGCATCCAGCGCGATGACAACGCGTACTTCAACTACCTGCGCGACAAGAACATCAACTGGCTGGCGCTGACAGTGCCCGTCTTCTATGGCGACCTGTCGGATCCGCGCGCCTACCTCAAGTACCGCCCGCTGGGCAACATCGACTCCGGCGCGAGCTTCACGTTCGATGACGAGGACCTGTCGTACTTTCTGGCCAAGGCCCGCAAGGCCGGCTTCAAGATCATGCTGGGGCTGGAGCTGTCGCCCGTGCACATGAACGTCACGCCGGGCGAGCCCAACTGCAGGACCGTCAACCACAAGCCCAACCGCTGGCTGCTGGGCCAGCCCACGGTGGCCGCCAGCGACCCGATGCAGGCGTGCATCGAGCCGTCGCTGTGGTGGTGGAACCCGGCGCACCCGGACCATGCCCGCAACACGGCGGCTTTCTGGCAGACCTACACCGAGGTGGCCGTCAAGTACGCCAAACTGGCCCAGGCCGCGGGCGTGGAGATGTATGCCTTTGCCACCGAGCAGGACAACCTGGTGCGCACCCGCGCGGGCAAGGCGCCGTACACCAATCATTTCAAGCCGCAGCTGCAGACCCTGATCGGCGCGATCCGCGCCAACTACAAGGGCCTGTTGACCTACGACCAGCAGCACCAGACCATGAGCGACGCGCACATGTTCGCTGGCGGGGCCGGCACGAGCGAGGCGTTCGCGGGCGTGTTCGAGGACCTGGGCCTGGACGTGGTGGGCACGTCGGCCTATTTCCAGCTGACGCCCACGCCGCCCACGCGCGTGATGTCGGTCGCCGAGTTCGAGGCCATCTGGCAGGACATCTTCACCCGGCACCTCATTCCCCGGCAGGCGGCCAACCCCGGCAAGCCGCTGGTGTTCACCGAATTTGGCTACACCGACGACATTGCGTCGCCAGCGCTGCAGGGCGCGGCCCTGGGCACGCCGGAGCCGGCGTCCGCGGGCGTGTCGCCGGGGCAGCAACAGCAGCAGAACATCTTCCAGGCGTTCTTCAACGTCAACGCCCGCAACAACTACCTGATCCGCGGCGCGTTCATCTGGGGCGTCAGCGCCATCAGCGACTACGACTGCAACAACATCGTCTTCGGCATCTACTGCAAGGCGTCGGCCGAGACGGTGAAAAAGACGTATGGCGACTGGAAGGCGGTGCCGTAGGCCGGCGGCCGCGAGCTGTCACCTCATGGACTGTCACCCCCTTCACTGATGCGGGGGCGCCTGTCTGGTAGCGTTGCGGATCATGAGCACACCACACACGCTGGGCGACGCGGCCCTGGATGAAGACCACAGCCGGCTGCAGACGCTGATCGACGAACTGCTGGCCGCGCCCACGGGGCGCATGGCGGCCGTGCTGGACGAACTGCGCGTTCACGCCCGGCAGCATTTCGCCGTTGAGGACGAGGACCTGAACATCCTGCAGGACGGCAACAGCCAGTGCCATCTGGATGAACACGCGGCCGTTCTCAAATCGCTCGATGAAGTGCACGCTATCCTGGTGGCGGACGACATGCCGCCAGAGGGCAAGGTGTCACTGGTGCAGCGGCTGGCCAACCAGCTGAACTTCTGGCTGCCCGAACACGTGCGCGAAATGGACACCAGCGTTGCCACGTTCCGCCTGAAGCGGCGCTTTGGCGGGGCGCCGGTGAAGATAGTGCGGCGGTAGTGCGCCTGTTGGCGCGGCTGGCGGGGATCGAACCCACGACCCTTGGCTTCGGAGGCCA
>JAYRLC010000041.1:0-29487 GCA_041905405.1 Ramlibacter sp.
GCAGGCGAGCGCGGCGGCGGCCAGCAGTGCGGTGCCGCGAAGGTTGCGTTTGAGCATGAAAGAGTCCTTTTGGATACTACGAAGGGAATGGAGTGCAGCCGGTGGCTGAGCGCAGCAATGCTACCCCGTTGCAGCGCTCAGAAGTTCGCAAGGCGGATGGATTTGCGGTGGTCGTCCGCCATCTCCGCCACCATGTCCATCAACCAGCGCAGCGCCGTGGCGGGGTCTCGTGCGGTGTCGGGCAGCATGGCCACCGCCACATGAAAGCGCAGCGTCACGCCGCTGGGCAGCACTTCGGATTCCCGCAGGCCGCTGGCCACGATGCGCGTAGCGCAGTCCTGCGCCGTCACGTCCGTGGTGGGGCCTTCCAGCAGCAGCGCGAAATGCTGTTCGCTTACCCGCGCGGCCAGGTCCACGTCGGAGATGCCGCGGCGCAAGCGCGACGCGGACAGCACCAGTGCGCGGTCGCCGGTCTCGCGCCCGTATTGCGAAACGATGGCGTCATGGTTGACCAGCCGTACCACCAGCAGCGCGCAGCGGTGGCCCTGGCTCGCGCTGCGGGCGAGCGCGCCTTCCAGGCGCAGCAGCAGCAGGCGGGCATGGGCCAGGCCGGTCAGCGGGTCCGTACGCGACAGGGCTGCGGCGCGCACCTGTGCCTCGCGCCGCAGCGAGCCGCGCAGGCTGAGCGCGTAGAACAGGATGGGCATCTCCAGCGCAGCGCCGATTGTCAGGCCGTAGCGCGTGAGCGCGCTGGACGGAATGAGGTTCAACCCGCGCGCCAGCGGGAACAGCGCCATGACCGCCACGGGCAGAAAGCCCAGCGCGATGATGCGGATGGCCGGGTCGTCGCCCTGCGCCCAGACAATGCCGATCAGCACCATGACGAGCGCCAGCGCCAGCATGGTGAGAATCATCACGGCGCCGAAGGTCGGGCGCGACTGCAGCGCCGTGTCCAGCACCACGGCGCCCAGCAGCAGGCCGATCATTCCCCACACGGCCCAGTCCAGGTGCCGTGAAAAGCGCGCGGGCTCGGTGACCATGCGCACGAACCACAGGCCGACGGCGGACGACACGCCGGGCAGCACGAAGCTGGCGTGGAAGTTCCAGGTGAGCCAGCTGTCCCACACGTGCTGCGCGCCCACGCCCAGGTAGGCGAGCTGGGCCACGCCCAGGGCCAGCACGTACACGGCATAGGCGGCGAACACGCGGTCGCGGAACGCCACGGCGTTGGCTGCGGCCACGAGGGTGATCAGCGCTGCCAGCCCGAAGTAGGCGCCCAGCAGGAACTGTTCGCGCTCGCGCGACGCGGTCAGCGTGGCCTGGCTGGCAATGGCGACGGGGGTGGCGAAATTCACGCGCGTGTGCTCGATGCGCAGCCAGTAGCGCATGACGCTGTCCGGCGGCCCTTCCAGCTCGAAGGTGGGGAAGCGCCCGGGCAGCGGCCAGTCGGACACGGCGCGGCTGTCACCGGCTTCCAGCGTGACCCACTGGCCGTCCGCGGCCCGGTGGAACAGCTGCACCCGGTCCAGGCCCGACGAGGCCAGCTCCAGGAACCAGTGGCCGTAGTCGCGGGCCCGCACGTCAAAGCGGATCCACAAGGCCTTGCCGTCGATGTTGTACTGCGTGCCCGGCAGGCGAAGCGTCCAGTCGATGTCCGCGCCGGCCGCCACTTGCTCGATGGTGGCCGTGCCCTGCGGGTCAATCCAGAACTGGCTGCGGCTGTCCAGCGACACCCGGGGCACGTGGGGGTCGAGTTCGATGGTGCCGGGCAGGGCCTGCGCCAGTGCCTGGGCGCAACCCAGCACCCACAGCAGCCCCGCCCACCAGATGGTCTTGTAGTTCACCCGGAAATTGTTGCAAATAAAAAGGCCCGGACTGGCCGGGCCTTGCGGTCGATACGAAGGGTTACGAATCAGGCGTAGGCTGCCAGCGCCTTCTTCATCTTCTTCATGGCGGCCGCCTCGATCTGGCGGATGCGCTCGGCGCTCACGCCGTACTCGGCCGCCAGGTCGTGCAGCGTGAGGCCACCCGAGCCGTCGTCGTTGACCTTGAGCCAGCGCTCCTCGACGATGCGGCGGCTGCGCGCATCCAGCTCGCCCAGCGCCGCGGTGATGCCGTCGGTGGCCATCACGTCGCGCTGGCGCGACTCGATCATCTGCGTGGGCTCGTGCCCCGCATCAGCCAGGTAGGCGATGGGGCCAAAGGCCTCTTCACCGTCGTCGCCGGGCGTGGGGTCCAGCATCACGTCGCCGCCGGACAGGCGCGTTTCCATCTCGATGACTTCCTCGCGCTTGACGTTCAGCTCACGCGCCATCACGTCGATCTGCGCGTCGGTCAGCGTCTCGCGGTGCGTCTCGGTCTCGGCGTCGTCCTTGAAACCCTGCTTCATGGACCGCAGGTTGAAGAACAGCTTGCGCTGGGCCTTGGTCGTTGCGACCTTGACCATGCGCCAGTTCTTCAGGATGTATTCGTGGATTTCGGCCTTGATCCAGTGCAGCGCGTAGCTCACCAGGCGCACGCCCTGGTCGGGGTCGAAGCGCTTGACGGCCTTCATCAGGCCGATGTTGCCTTCCTGGATGAGGTCGCCGTGCGGCAGGCCGTAACCCAGGTACTTGCGCGACACGGACACGACCAGGCGCAGGTGCGACAGCACCAGCTTCCCGGCGGCTTCCAGGTCGTTGTCATTCTTGAGCTTGCGGGCGAAGGCCTGCTCTTCTTCGAGCGTGAGCATGGGCAGTCGGTTGACGGCCGAGATATAGGCGTCCAGGTTGCCCAGCGAGGGCACCACGCTCCACGGGTTGGCCACGGTGAGTGCAGAGGCTCCAGTCAGATGTGTCATGCCAGAAACTCCTTTCAAGGTGCAATATTAGCACTCTCAAGCGATGAGTGCTAATCGACGAAAACTATCGTCGTCATGGCAAGTCGTAAGGGTAACCCCGCATTCTTAGGCGAGGATGAGTCTGAATGTGAGCGAGTGCAAACTCTCGCTCAATCGGCCAGATGGAGAGGCTCGGTGGCTTCCCCGGCGGGCAGAACCTCGCCGACGACGGCGGCCTGGGCGTAGCCTGCGGCGTGCAGCGCGTCCAGGCAGGCGCTGGCCTGGGCCGCGGGAATGCCGGCCAGCAGGCCGCCGGCGGTCTGGGGGTCGAACAGCAGCGGATACCGCGGGTGGGCGGCGAAATCGCCCGCGTTGCGCAGGGCCCGCCGCAGCCGCACGTTGGCCGGCGCCAGCGAACTGGTGATGCCCGCCGCCGCGCATTCCTGTGCGCCATCCAGCAGCGGCAGCGCCGACAGCCGCAGCCGCGCGTCCACGCCCGACGGCCGGGTCATCTCCACCAGATGGCCCAGCAGGCCGAAGCCGGTCAGGTCGGTACAGGCGGTGGCCCTGTGGGCCAGCAGGATCTGCGCGGCGGGGCCGTTGGACATCACCATGGCGGCCAGCGCGGCGTCGATCCAGCGCCCCCGCGCCGCCCCGCGCGCATGCGCGGCGAACAGCGTGCCGGTGCCGATGGGCTTGGTCAGCACCAGTGCGTCGCCGGGCCGCAGGCCGCCCTTGCGCAGCACCGTGCGCAGGCTGTCGTCCACCAGACCGTTCACGGCGAAACCCAGGGCCAGCTCGCGGCCCTCGGCCGTGTGGCCGCCCACCAGCGCGCAGCCGGCGGCGTTGAGCACGCCGATCGCGCCCGACATCACCTGGAACAGCTGGTCCTCGATCTTGGCCTCCAGCCCCGGCGGCACGGTGGCGATGGCGGTGGCCGACTGCGGCTGCCCGCCCATCGCGTAAATGTCACCCAGCGCATGGTTGGCGGCCACCTGGCCGAACATGTAGGGGTCGTCGATGAAGGCGCGAAAAAAATCCACCGTGTGCACCAGCGCCTGGCCCGGCGGCACGCGCAGCACGGCCGCGTCGTCGGGCGCATGCAGGCCGATCACCACGTCGTCGCGCGGCACCGGCTGCAGCGTCGCCAGGGCGCGCGACAGCACCGTCGCCCCGACCTTGGCGCCGCAGCCGCCGCAGCGCATGGCAATCGCCGACAGCGCCTGGCGCGATTCGTCGTCCGTCAGCGCGACCTGCGGCGCGGGGTTGCCCTGCGGCTGGGGCTGCATCGCTGGAAATTCGCTGAAGCGCCGCATGAACCGCCGGTCGATCCAGTCCTTCCAGCGCCAGACCCAGTCGCCCGCGAGGCGCAGGCCCAACGGCCCGTGGCCACGCGAGGCCACCGCATGCCGGTCGCCCGTGCTCACCAGCGCCAGCCAGTTGCGCTGCGGGTGCCAGTCGCGCGGCGCCTGGCCGCGTGCCGCGCGGCGCAGGTTGTCGGCCAGCGGCGGGCCCATGCGCACCGCGAACACGCCGGCTTTTTCCAGCGGCCGCGGCCCGAACGCCGCCACGTCACCCGCGGCGAAGATGCGTTCGTCGCTCACGCTTTGCAGGCTCGCGTTCACGCGCACGAAGCCGCTGCTGTCCAGCGCCAGGCCCGTGCCCCGCAGCCACGCAGGGCCGCCGGCCTGCGTGACCCACACGACCTCGTCGGCGGCCAGCGTGACGCCCCCGGCGGTGATGAGCCCGCCCGCATTCACCTGCTGCACGTCGGCCCCGGTGTGCACCCGCACGCCGCGCTGCGCCAGCACCTGCGCGAAGCGCCTGCGCACGCGCGCGTTGTGCGTGGCCATGATGTCGCCATCCCGCGTGAGCAGGTGGAACACCAGCGCGTCGGGGTCGCGCCCCAGCGCCTGCAGCTCGCGCCGCAGCCGGTACTGCATGGCCAGGGTCAGCTCCACGCCGCCCGCGCCGCCGCCCACGACGGCGATGGTGGTGGGGGCCGTGTGCCGGCGCACCCGCTCCAGCAGCGCCAGCCAGCGGTCGTTGAACTGGTGGATTGGCTTGACGGGCACCGCATGCGCGGCTGCCCCCGGCACATGGCCGGCCTGCGGCGTGGAACCGGTGTTGATCGAGCACAGGTCATAGGGCACGGCAGGGCGGTGGCGGCACAGCACCCGGCCGGCGGCGCGGTCGATGCCGGTGACCTCGTCGCGGTAAAACCGCGCGCCGGCGAACACGGCCAGCTTGCGCAAGTCGATGTGCACGTCGTCGTAGCCGTAGTGCCCCGCGATGTAGCCCGGAAGCATGCCCGAGTAGGGCGTGTGCGAATCGGTGCAGATCAGCGTCAGGCGTACGCCCGGCTCGGGCCGCATGCCAAAGCGGCGCAGCACGCCCACATGGCTGTGGCCGCCGCCGATCAGGACGATGTCGCGCAGCACGGGGGTGTCGGGGGACTGCATCCCGGGGTTATACAGCGGCACGCGCCTCGCGGCCGGTACGATGCCGCCACCATGGCGTCTGTGTTCGTGTTCCCCGCCAGCAGCAACCGCCGCCGCTTTCTGGCGCTGGCCGCGGCCTGCGCGGCAGCGCCTGCGCGCGCCGCGCACGAGGTCACGCCCTGGCCCGCCGGCAAGGCCGTGCCGGCGTTCGCCCTGCAGGGGCTGGACGGCCAGGCCTGGGACCTGCGCCGGCTGAGGGGCCGCGTGGTCGTGCTGAATTTCTGGGCCACCTGGTGCGAGCCCTGCCGCGCCGAGATGCCGTCGCTGGACCGGCTCGCGCAGCGCCATGCGGACGGGCGCCTGGTGGTGCTGGCGGTGAACTACCAGGAACACGAGGCGCGGGTGCGCCGCTTTCTGGAAAGCATGCCGCTGCAGATGCCCGTCGTGATGGACCGCGATGGCCAGGCGGCGCGGGCGTGGACGCGGCGCATATTCCCGAGCACGGTGCTCATCGATGCCGCAGGCCGGCCGCGCCTGACGGTGACGGGTGAGTATGATTGGGACGGACCTGACGCACAGCGCCTGATCGAGCCGCTGCTGCGCACTGTCTCCCGGTAGCGCGTGGCGCTCACGGCCCCTCATTCAACAGGAACCCAAGGAGACCTTTCCATGGCCTTTTCACGTCGCCATTTCATCCAGGCGTCGTCGGCGCTCGCGCTGCCGGCGCTCGCGGGCGGTGCCGCCTCCCAGGAACGCAGCTTCAACCCGCAGCCCGGCGCCTGGCGCACTTTCGAGTTCACCACGCGCGTCGAGGTCGCCAACCCCAAGGGCGTCACGCGCGTGTGGCTGCCCATTCCGTCGGTCGATTCGACCTACCAGCAGTCGCTGGACAGCACCTGGCAGGGCAATGCACGCAGCATGGCGCAGGCGGCCGATGCGCAGTACGGCGCGAAGATGCTCGTGGCCGAATTCGCCGAGACCGAAGCGCGGCCCTGGGTGGAGCTGACCAGCCGTTTCCGCACGCAGAACCGCGCGCAGGACTGGAGCCAGAAGACCGCCGCGAAAGAAGACCCCGCCACGCTGAAATACTGGCTGCAGCCCACCGAGCTCATGCCCACCGACGGCATCGTGCGCAAGACCGCGCAGGACGTCACCCGCGGCGCGCGAACCGACGCCGACAAGGTCCGCCGTATCTACGACTGGACCATTGCCAACACCTACCGCGAGCCCAAGGTGCGCGGCTGCGGCACCGGCGACATCAAGGCCATGCTGGAGACCGGCAACATGGGCGGCAAGTGCGGCGACATCAACGCGCTGTTTGTGGGCCTGTGCCGCGCCGCGGGCGTGCCCGCGCGCGACGTGTACGGCATTCGCCTGGTGCCGTCGGCTTTTGGCTACAAGGAACTGTCGGGCAACCCCGCGAACCTGGCGCGGGCCCAGCACTGCCGCGCCGAGGTTTACCTGGCCGAGCACGGCTGGGTGGCCATGGACCCGGCCGACGTGGGCAAGGTCATGCGTCTGGAAACGCCCGAATGGCTCAAGACCACCAACCATCCCGTCGTGACGCCCGTGTACAAGGCGCTGTACGGCGGCTGGGAAGGCAACTGGCTCGCGTTCAACACCGCGCACGACGTGGCGCTGCCCGGCTCGAAGGGGCCGCGCATCGGCTTCTTCATGTACCCCAACGCCGAGAACGCGGGTGGCCGCTACGACTCGCTGGAGCCCGACCAGTTCAAGTACACGATCACGGCCCGCGAGATCAAGGCGTGATCGCCACGTCGGCGACGTAGCCCAGGCTGCGGCCGCCGGTGCTGTCCGAGTCCGCGCCGACGACCACCGCCACGGCCGGCGGCGGCTCGCGCGCCTCGTCGCCAAAGGCGCGCAGGAAGTCGGCCCGCAGCGCGCGCCGGTGGGCACGCCACTGGCCGGGCGGGCTGTCCGCGCCGTCCACCACCATGAAGCGCACGCGGCGCGACCAGGCGTTGGGCAGCACCGTGCCCGCGGGCAGCGTGGCGTCCCACACGTAGCACAGCGTGGCGGCGGGCAGCTTTTCGCCCGACACGGTGCGTGCCAGGCGCAGCAGCGTGCGTTCACCAAAGGCCAGCGCGTCCAGCGGCAGGTCGAACATCACGCACAGCTTGAGCGCGGCGTCGTCGCCTTCCTTGCGGCGCAGGTCGGCCGCGGCCAGCGGCTGGTCCAGCCTCCAGCGCCAGGACAGCGTGGCGGTGCCAGGCGTCCACGGGGCTATGTCGTGTACCAGCGTGCCGTAGGACGCATCCGTGGCAAGCCGGGCCACGCGCTGGCCGTCCACATCGGCCAGGGTGATGCGTGCGAGCGGGACTTTGCCCTGCGGCAGGCCCACGACGCGCCAGGGCGCGGGCGGCGTGTCGCCGGTCCCTGATGAGAAGGCGCTGAGCACGGGCGCCTGCGCCAGTGCGGCGTGGCACGCGGCGGCCAGCAGGGCCGCCGCCAGCGCGCGCACGCCAGCACGGCGGGGCACGGCGATGCTCATCCGCGCTTCCAGTCGTGGTAGCGGCGCACCCATTGCAGCAGCCCGTGGGGCTGGTGCGCGCGCTTCCATTCGCCGGCCGCGTATTTGTTGGCTTCGGACAGCGTGGGGTAGGTGTGGATGGTGCCCAGGATCTTGTTTAGCCCCAGCCCGTGCTTCATGGCCAGCACGTATTCGGCCAGCAGCTCGGCGGCGTGGGCGCCCACGATGGTCACGCCCAGCACGGTGTCCTTGCCGGGCACGGTCAGCACCTTGACGAAGCCGTGCGCCTGGCTGTCGGCGATGGCGCGGTCCAGGTCGTCGATGCCGTACCGGGTGACCTCGTACGCAATGTTCTGCTCCGTGGCCTCCCGCTCGTTCAGGCCCACGCGCGCGACCTCGGGGTCGATGAACGTTGCGGCGGGGATCACACGGTAGTCGGCCTTGAACAGCCTGAACTCGCCGAACAGCGCGTTCACCGCCGCATACCAGGCCTGGTGCGCGGCCGTGTGCGTGAACTGGAATGGCCCGGCCACGTCGCCGGCCGCGTAGATGTTGGGGTACAGGGTCTGCAGGTACTCGTTGGTGTCGATGGTGCGGTGCACGGGGATGCCCAGGTCCTCCAGCCCGTAACCGGTCAGCCGGGCCGTACGGCCCACCGCGCACAGCAGCTCGTCGAAGACGATGCGTGTTTGCGCGCCGCCCTGCTCGACGACCAGCACTTTGCCGCCGTCGCCATCGCGCTCGCAGCGCAGCGCCTTGTGCCCGGTCAGCACGCGCACGCCGTCGGCGGCCAGCGCGTCACGCACCAGGGCCGACACTTCCTCGTCCTCGCGCAGCATCAGGCGCGGCGCCATTTCCACCTGTGTCACGGCGCTGCCCAGCCGGGCAAACGCCTGCGCCAGCTCGCAGCCGATCGGCCCGCCGCCCAGCACCACCAGGCGCGCGGGCGGCGCGTCCAGATCCGCGAACCGTTCCCACAGCGTGTCGCTGGTCACGTAACCCACGTCCTGAAGTCCCGGCAGCGGCGGCACCGCCGGCTGCGCGCCCGCGGCGATCACGATGCTGCGTGTGGTCAGCACCTGCGTCCCGCCGCCGTTCAGCGCAACCTCCACGGTCCACGGGTTGACGATGCGGGCATGACCCTGCAGCACCTGCACACCCAGGCTGTTGTAGCGCTCGATGCTGTCGTGCGGCTCGATCGCGGCGATCACCGACTGCACGCGCTGCATCACCGCGCGGAAGCTGAACTGCGGCTGCACATCCTGCAGCCCGTAGCGGTGCGCATGGCGCATCTGGTGCGCGAGCGCCGCGCTCTTGATCAGCGCCTTGCTGGGCACGCAGCCGTAGTTCAGGCAGTCGCCGCCCATCCTGTGCGATTCCACCAGCGTGACCTGTGCCTTGACGGCCGCCGCGATGTAGGCCGACACCAGCCCGCCGGCCCCGCCGCCGATCACGATCAGGTTGCGGTCGAAGCGGCGGGGTCGCACGGCGTTCCAGCGCGCATACACCTTGCGCTTTTGCAGCGCGGCGATGAGCCGGCGCGCCAGCAGCGGAAATACCCCCAGCAGCACGAACGAGCCCAGCAGCGCCGGCGACAAAATGCCGCGCAGCGAATCGATGCGTGCCAGCTGCGTGCCCGCGTTGACGTACACCGCCGTGCCCGCCAGCATGCCCAGCTGGCTGACCCAGTAGAACGTCCAGGCGCGCATGCGCGTCAGGCCCATGAGCAGGTTGATCACGAAAAACGGCACGACGGGAATCAGCCGCAGCGTGAACAGGTAGAACGCGCCGTCGCGGTCGACGCCGCGGTTGATCTCGGCCAGCCGCGGGCCGAAGCGCGACTCCACACTGCCGCGCAGCACGAAACGCGCCGCCAGAAACGCCAGCGTCGCGCCCACGCTGGAGGCAAACGACACGATCAACAGCCCCCAGCCCAGCCCGAAGACTGCGCCACCCGCCAGCGTGAGAATGGCCGCGCCGGGAAACGACAGGGCCGTCGCCACCACGTACAGGGCGAAATACGCGGCCGCCACGGCGAACGGCTCACGGCCGTACAGGTCCGCGAACGCGGCCTGGCTCTGCTTGAGATAGTCCAGGCTCAGATAGCGGCCCAGGTCCAGCAGCACAAAGGCGGCGATGGCGGCGGCCACGGCCGCGAGCACGGCGAGTTTCCTGAAGTTCACGTTCGACCCCTGCAAGGATCGCTGCATTATCCTTGCCGGGCACCATGCCGCATGCCTCCGACGCCGATTCCCCCGTGACGCACGCGCTGGCCGCCGCGCTGCGCGACGCGGGCAGCCCGTGGGCCGGCAGGGCGCTCAAGCGGCTGCGCGACAAGGGCCTGGCCCATGACCACGTGTGCATCGAAGGCAGCGGCCTGCTCGCGCGCATTCCCAAGCAGAGCCAGATGCGCCTGGCGCCCGCCGGCAATCTGGCTTACCAGGCGGCCTGCTTTGAACGCGCCGCGGCCGGCGGCCACACCCCGCGGCTGCAGGGCGTGCTGCCGCCATCGCTTCACCTGCCGCGCGGCGCGCTGCTGGTGGAAGAAATCGTGGGCCGCGCGGCGGCGCTGCCGCAGGACCTGGACGCCATCGTGCGCGCGTTGGCATCGCTGCATGCGCTGCCATTGCCCGCGCCGGGGCAGCGCGCGCCGTTGCTGGACGATGGCGATGCACTGGCCGCGCTGTACGAGGAACTGGCCGCGCAGGCCCAGTACCTGGCCGGCGCGGGTGTGGCGCCCACCGTGGCGCAGGCGGTCACGCACGAGCTGCGCCGCCTGCAGGCGCTGTGCGCCGCCGATGCACGGCCGCCGCGCCGGCTGATCGCCTTTGACGGCCACCCGGGCAACTTCGTCGTGCGCGCGGACGGCCGCGCGGTGCTGGTCGATCTGGAAAAGTGCCGCTACAGCCACCCGCCGCTGGACATCGCGCATGCCACGCTCTACACGTCCACGACCTGGGACGTGGACAGCCATGCCGTGCTCACACCGCAGCAGGCGCGGTCCGCCTACGCGGCCTGGGCCGACGCCGCCGGCCCGGCTCTGGCTGGCCCTCTGCAGGTCTGGCACGTTCCGCTGCGCCGCGCGATGTGGCTCTGGTCGGTGACCTGGTGCGCCAAATGGCGCGTGCTGTCCGCCGCCGCGCCGCAGGCGGCGCCCGGCGAGGACTGGTCCGCCGCCCGCAGTGATGCGGCGCTGGTGGCCCATGTGCGTGGCCGCGTGGACCATTACCTGAGTGCCGAAGTCGTGGACCACATGCGGGCGGAATTCGACGCGCTGGACGCCGCGTTCGCTCCATGAAGCCGGCCATGTCCCTGGCCATCGTGATACCCGTGCTGAATGAAGGTGCGGCGCTGGCCACCAGGCTGCAGGCGCTGCAGCCGCTGCGTGCACGCGGCGTGCAGATCGTTGTGGCGGACGGCGGCAGCACCGATGGCTGTGTGCACGCGGCCGCGGCGCTGGTGGACTGCATCGTAACCGCGCCGCGGGGTCGCGCCGCCCAGATGAACGCGGGCGCGCGGGCCACGCAGGCCGCGGCGCTTCTGTTCCTGCATGCGGACACGCAGTTGCCGCCCGATGCCGACCGGCTCGTCATGCAGGCGCTGCGGGCCGGCCGGGTGTGGGGCCGGTTCGACGTGCGCATCACCGGCCAGCATCCGCTGCTGCCGATGGTGGCCGCGTTCATGAACGCGCGATCACGCGTCACCGGCATTGCCACCGGCGACCAGGCGCTGTTCATGCGGCGCAGCGCGTTCGACGCGGTGGGGGGCTTTGCGCCGCAGCCGCTCATGGAAGACATCGACATCTGCCAGCGGCTGAAGCGCCTGTCGCCGCCCGCCTGCCTGGCCGCGCGCGTCACCACGTCGGGGCGCCGCTGGGACCAGCACGGGCTGTGGCGCACCGTGTGGCTGATGTGGCGGCTGCGGCTGGCGTACTGGCGGGGCGCAAGCCCCCAGGCGCTGGCGCGGCAGTACGGCTATGGCGTGCGCGCGCCGGCCGCCGTTGCCATCCTGGCCAAGGCGCCGGCGGCCGGGCTGGCCAAGACGCGGCTCATCCCCGCGCTGGGCGCGGCGGGTGCGGCGCGGGCGCAGCGCGGCTTTGCGCTGCAGACGCTGGGCACGGCGCGCGCAGCGTCCACCGGCCCGGTGACGCTGTGGTGCGCGCCGGATGCGGACCACCGTTTCTTCCGGGCGCTTGGCCAGCGGCATGGCGTGGCCTGCCGGCCGCAGCCCGGCGGGGACCTGGGCGCGCGCATGCGCGCGGCCATGGACCTGCATTTCGCCAGCCAGCCCGGCATGCCGCTGCTCATCATTGGCACCGACTGCCCCGTGCTGGCGCCCAGCCATCTGCAGCAGGCTGCCGACGCGTTGCAGCAGCATGACGCCGTGCTGATCCCTGCCGAGGACGGCGGCTACGTGCTGATCGGCCTGCGCCGGCCGCTGCCGCAGGTGTTTGACGCCATGCCGTGGAGCACGCCGCAGGTGCTGGCGCAGACGCACGCGCGCCTGCGCGCGGCCGGTGCGAGCTGGTACGACCTGCCCGCGCTGTGGGACGTGGACGAGCCGCAGGACTGGCAGCGCTGGCAGCAGCTGCGCCGAAGGGAACCTTCATGACCGATGCATTGAAACTCCAGCGTCCCGATGACTGGTACCGGGCCCGGCTCGCGCTGCCCGCGGGCCGCGTGCGCGTGGTGATCGACACCGACACCGCCAACGAGATCGACGACCAGTTCGCGCTGGCCTGGGCGCTGCGCTGCCCCACGCAACTGGATGTGGCCGGCATCTATGCCGAGCCGTTCTCGTTCGCGCACCGCCGCGCGGACCACCCGCGCGCGCCGGCCGATGCGCCGCCGTTCAACCCGCCGTCACAGGGCATGGAGCGCAGCCATGGCGAGATCGTGCGCGTCCATGAGCTGCTGGGCCTGCCGCACGCAGGGCGCGTGTTGCGCGGCGCGCCCGGCTACATGCCCGGGCCGCGCGAGCCCGTGCGCAGCGCGGCGGTGGACCACCTGATCGCCACCGCGCGCGAGCATGACCCCGACGGCACGCCGCTGTACGTGGCGGCGCTGGGCTGCGTGACCAACATTGCCAGCGCGCTGCTGCTGGCGCCGGACATCGCGCAGCGCATCGTCGTCGTGTGGACCAGCGGCTGGCCCAGCCATGCGCCGCACGTGAACCACAGCTTCAACCTGGAGCAGGACCTGTGGGCCAGCCGCTGGCTGCTGGACAGCGGCGTGCCGCATGTATACCTGCCGGGCTACCAGGTGGGCGCGCAGCTGCGGCTGTCGCTGGCCGAAATGGACCGCCACGTGCGCGGGCGCGGCGCCATCGGCGACTACCTGCACCACCTGTTCACGCACAACCCGCTGTGGAGCCTGACAGGGGCCAACCCCACGGCGGCGGGCGAACCCCACAGCTGGGTGATCTGGGACGTGATCTGCATCGCCTGGCTGTTGAACCCGGCCTGGGTGCCCGGCGCGCTGGTGCGCACGCCGGTGCTGGGTGACGACCGACGCTGGGCCGCGGCCCCAGGACGGCACCTGATGTTCGAGGCCTGGGGCGTGGAGCGCGACCGGATCTTCAACGCGTTCTTCAACGCGCTGCCACCGGCGGTGGCCTGACGCCAGGTAGTGCGGCGCCTGCACCGGATGATGGTGCACACGCTGCGCATGCAGTCGGCGGGGTGACAGGGTTGGGGGTGCGGCCGGGGCCGCAATGATGTCCAATCGAGCCATTCCCAAAGCAGGAGCTCCCCATGAAGTTCAGAAACGCCTCACTGGGTGCGCTCGCCGTATTGGGCGCAGTCGCCGTCATCGGCTGGTCTTCGCTGGACAAGGAAACGCGCGGCCTCATTGCCACGCTGCCCACCAACCGCGACCTGCTGTTCTGGAGCGTGGCGCAGCGCGACGCGGCGTTTCGCGCGCTGGACCGCCTGCCCATCCTGGCGAAGGCGCGCACGATTCCCGCGGGCGCCACGCCGTCGCCGCTGCCGCCAGGGCCCCCGCTGAAGGTCGACGTGGACGCCTTCATGGCGGCGCAGCGCAGCGCCGCGGTGGTCGTGCTGCATGACGGCCGGCTGCGCGTGGAGCGCTACGGCCTGGGCTTTGACGCGGCGGGCCGGTGGACCAGCTTCTCGGTGGCCAAGTCGATGACCTCCACGCTGGTGGGCGCGGCCATCCGCGACGGTTTCATCAAGAGCATGGACGACAAGGTCAGCGACTACATCCCGCAGATGAAGGGCTCGGCCTATGACGACGTGAGCATCCGCCAGCTGCTGACCATGACGTC
Source organism: Ramlibacter sp. (assembly GCA_041905405.1). Lineage (GTDB taxonomy): Bacteria > Pseudomonadota > Gammaproteobacteria > Burkholderiales > Burkholderiaceae_C > RAM1. Next base: position 14,036 of record JAYRLC010000041.1, read on the forward strand.
CGGCGTGCGCTGGAACGAAGACTACGGCGACCCCAACTCCGACGTGGCGCGGTTCAACAACCACAAGCCAGAGCCCGGCGTGAACGCCACGGTGAGCTACCTGCGCCAGCTGCCGCGCGTGGCGCCGGCCGGCACGCGCTGGCACTACAGCACGGGCGAGACCAACCTGGTGGGCATCCTGGTGGGCGAGGCGGTGAAGAAGCCGCTGGCCACCTACCTGTCCGAAAAAATCTGGGTGCCCGCCGGCATGGAACAGTCCGCCACCTGGATTCTCAGCAAGACGGGCCAGGAGATCAGCGGCTGCTGTGTGCAGGCGGCCACGCGCGATTTCGCGCGCATGGGCCAGTTCGTCATGAACGGCGCAATGGTGAACGGAAAAAGCATCGTCCCCGACGGCTGGCTGGCCGAGGCCACCACCGAGCGCACGTCCATCGGCGTGCCCGAGCGCGGCTACGGCTACCAGTGGTGGACGAATGCCGATGGCACATATTCGGCGCGCGGCATCTTCGGGCAGGGCATCTTCATTGACCCGAAGCGCAAGCTCGTCATCGCGCTCAACGCCAACTGGGGCCCCAGCGCCAACGATCGCGCGCTGGGCGCGCAGCGCGAGGCGTTTTACCGCGCGGTGCAGAAGGCGGTGGACGACGAGACCGTCGCCCGCTGACCGCCACGGCGGGGCTTTGGGTGTGTTGTTGCTCTCCGTGCTTGCGTGTGTTCGCCGGCTTGAACGCCTGACGGGACGGCGCCCTGTTCGCGCCACCAGAGCCCGGTCCCCTTCGGGGCGAGCCGCTGCAGTACTCCCAACGGGTTCGCTGCACCTCACACACCGGAATGACCTCGCCCCGTAGGTCCGTGCTTCGCGCCCGGGCTCTTGATCGGTGGCGCGAACAGGGCACCATCCCGTCAGGCTCGCGGCACTCGAAAGAAGGGACTTCGGACTTCTTGTGACGCTGGCCTCAAGCCCGTCGCGGTGGGGCGGCGCTTTCGCCACCGATCAAGAGCCCGGGCAGGGTCGACAGCAGGACAAGACACCTGGCCGCGAAGGCTCGGGCCATGTCCATCACGATCATGCGCGTCATGTGCCCTTCTCCTTTTTCGCGTCCGCTTTGGCGGGCAGGCGGCCGCGTTTGGCCAGCGCCTCGCGCAGCAGGAACTCCACCTGCGCATTGGCGCTGCGCAGCTCCTGCGCGGCCAGGCGCTCGATCTCGGCCCACAGCACGGGATCGATGCGCAGGGGAAAAGCCTTCTTGCCAGGGCTTGCCATCGGTGCGCCGCGCGGGCGTTCTCAGGTGTAGAGCGTGCCGGTGTTCACGACCGGTTGCGTGTGGTTGTCCGAGCACAGCACGACCAGCAGGTTGGACACCATGGCGGCCTTGCGCTCGTCGTCCAGCACGACCAGGTTGCGTTCGGACAGTCCGTTCAGCGCGGCCTCGACCATGCCCACGGCGCCCGACACGATCTGGTGGCGGGCGCTCACAATGGCCGTGGCCTGTTGGCGACGCAGCATGACCTGCGCGATCTCGGGCGCATAGGCCAGGTGGGTGAGCTTGGCGTCCAGCACCTCGACACCGGCCTCGGCAAAGCGCTGGTTCAGGTCGTCTTTCAGCGCGTTGGCCACGGTGTCCAGCCCCGCGCGCAGCGTGACCTCGCCTTCCTCCAGGTCCTCGCCGCTGTCGTAGGCGTACAGCGTGGCCAGGTGGCGGATGGCGGCCTCGGACTGGATGGTCACGAAGCGCGTGTAGTCGTCGATGTCGAACACGGCCTGCGCCGTGTCGTGCACGCGCCAGACAATAGCCGCGCCGATCTCCACCGGGTTGCCGCGCTTGTCGTTCACCTTCAGCGGGTTGGTGTTGAGGTTGCGCGCGCGCAGCGAAATCTTGCGCCCGCTTTGCAGCGGGTTGCGCCAGCGCAGGCCCTCGGTGCGGTCCGTGCCCTGGTACTTGCCGAACAGCGTGAGGATGACGCCTTCGTTGGGCTGCAGCATGTACAGCCCGACCAGCACCGCCAGCCCGGCCAGCAGCGCCGCGATGCCCAGCACCGCCGGTGCGGCGCGGCGCGACAGCATCACCACGCCGAATGCGATCAGCGCCAGCCCGATCGCGGCCATGGCATAGCCGTTGCGCGATGCATAGGACACTTCGCGCGTCACCCGGCGCGGCGCGGTGGATGATGGGTTTGTCATGCTGGTTTCCATGGGAGTTTGCAAAAAGTGATATCACTTTAATATCCCGCTGCGAGTTGTGTCAACTCAGTACTGCAGCTTGGGATACCACGCAGGCGGCCGGCCTTCGGGCGTCAGGTCCAGGATCGACCACAGGGACGCGATGTCGGGCGCATCGCGCGGGTCCTGTCCGGGATCGGCCATTTCCTTGGTCATGCCGCTGGACCAGAACAGGCGGACCGTGTCGCCGTCCCGCCGGAAAACGACCAATGCCGGGTTCTCGCTCCCGTCGGCGTTCAGCAGGCCCAGATCCGCGGCGTAGTCATCGCCCACGGTCTGCACGAAGTCCAGATCGCGCCAGCCGCGCTCCTGCGCGAACGCATATTGGCGCGACACGCTGGAGCGGCCCAGGATTTTCAGCGCCACACGCTGCTTGATGTCTGCCGCGTTGCCGTTGACTGCGCCCAGCCAGTTGGTGCACATCGGGCAGGGTCGCTCGCGCTGCGGTCCGTACATCCAGAAATAGGTGACCAGTGTGTCCTTGTCGCCGAACAGGTCATGCAGGCCCGCGTCGAAACCCTGTTCGTCCTTGAACCTGTAGTCCCGGGCTATGACCGGGCCAGGGGGCAGGGCACGGCGCTGCTCGGTCAGCCGCGTCATGTGGCGGCGAAACTCTATCTCTGCTTCGAGCAGCGCGCGCCGGGCCTCCAGATAGTCGGGCGACGCGCCGGGAAAGGGTGTGGTGCCCAGAGCAGCCAGCTGTCCGGCGGGTTTGAGGGTCTCGGTCATGATGGGGCCTCGATGGGAAGTGATGTCCTGCCAGCCTAGCGGACAGGCCGCGGCGCGCGTGTCAGCAGAACGCGTCAGTACACTCGGTGACATTCCCTCTCCGCAGTACCTTCCCCATGGATTCGTTGTCGCTGGCGGTTCTTGCCGCCATTACCCTGTGGTTCGTCCGCTCGCAGGACCAGCGCCGTCGCATTGCGCTGCTGGCCGGCTACCTGCGCGAGCACCAGATCGAAAAGCTCATGGAGGCCCTGACCCAGGGCTACCTGCGCGCGCTGGGCGAGCCTGATGCGCAGCGGCGTGAACAGGTCTTTGCCCTGCTGCGCATCAGCGAACAGCAACTGGCCGATCAGGTGCACGCGCTGGCCACGGAGTTCGGCCAGGTGGACGCCGTCAGCGCCCGCGTGAGCCGCCTGCCCCTGTACCTTCCCTGGCTCACGCAACTGGCGCCGCCGCTGACCTTCGACATGCGCGCCGCACTGGCTCTGCACGCCGACGGCATCGCCCGCGGCGTGGCGGCGCAGGGCATAACGCCGCGCGACCGCGCGTTCATGCTGTCGGCGGAAATCTTTCTGCTGCAGCACACCTGCCACTGGTTCTGCAAGTCGCGCATGGTGGCGTCGGCGCGCATGCTGGCCGCCCACAAGACGGCGCATGCGCAGCTCGTGCAGTCGGTATCGCCCGCCACACGCGGTGCCTACACGTCGCTGGTGGGCCTGCGGGCCTGAGGTTCAGTCCTCGGCCGGCCGGTCCGACTGCGCCCAGGTCCAGGCCAGCCCTACGCCCACCGTCGCGCCGGTCTTGCGGCGCACCAGCGGGCTGTCCTCATTGGCGGTACCGGCCACCGTCTGCAGCCGCGCGAAGGTGAACAAGCGCCAGTCGGGCGCGAGCTTGCGCGTGGCCGTCAGCGACAGGCGCCAGGCCGCCAGGCCGCTTTCGGCCGTGTAGGCGGGCCGCTGGGCCGTGGCGTAGCGGGGCGCAACGCCGTAGAAGGTGTCCGCCAGCTTGCGGTCGGCGAAGATCGCACTTACGCCCGTGCTGTAGCTCCAGCCCGACGCCGAGCGGCGCTCATAGAACAGCGTGGGCTCAAAGGCAACGCCGCGATGGGCCGCGCCGTCGCTCAGGTCGAACACGCCGCGCAGCGGCAGCTCCGCGCGCCATGCGCCGCCGCCGGGGGCCGGCCCCAAGTCCAGCTTCAGTCGCGGGCCAAATTCCACGAGCGTGCCCAGGTCGGGCATGCCGCGCCGCGCCTCGATGTCGTCGGAGCTGGAGCCGAACGAGCCCGATACGCCGATGTCCAGTTCCACGGTGGGTGTCTTCAGCGCCCGCACGCCCAGCGCGCCGCGGTCCGCGCGGAAGTATTTGCCGCGGTAGATGAAGTACGGCAACGCGATCGCGCCATTGACCTGCTGCGCGGCGCCCGGATAGGCCTGCTGGCTGTAGGCCGCGCCGAACACGCCGACCTCCCACAGGGGTTGTGGGGGTTGTTGCTGTTGCGCCGCGGCGAAGCCTGGCGCCAGGGCCCAAGCCAGTACCCAGCCTTTGGCCGGGAGTGAAGAAAAGGGATGGAACGTCATTGCGGTGGAAAAGATCGGATGCAGCCGCCAGAGCATAGCGCCTGTGCGGCGCGGTGGGCACGGGGGGCGGTGTGGGTGATCCAGGTCAAGGCGAAGGAAGCCAGGTGGCGGCACAGTGGATGTACCTTTCCTTCGCCTTCATGCCATGAGTACTTTTGATCATGCGGCCCTGATGCAGGGTCTGAATACCCAGCTGGCGCAACTGCGTCGCACCCAACCCGAAGCACTGCAAGGCTTCAGCCAGCTGGCGCGCGCAGCCATGGCCGACGGCGCGATCAGCGCCCGGCACAAGGAGCTGATCGCGCTGGCCGTGGGCATCACGCAACACTGCTCCGGCTGCATCGCTTTCCATGTGAAGGCGCTGCACAAGCTGGGCTGCACCCGCGCCGAGCTGGAGGAGATGCTGGCCGTGTGCGTTTACATGGGCGGCGGACCGGCGCTGATGTACGCCGGCGAGGCACTCAGCGCCTGGGAAACGCTGGCGGCCTGAGCGATTGGCCCGGGCTACGCGGCGGCGACAGGTTCCTGCGCGCACGGAAGGCAAAATCCGGTTTGCCGTCTTACCGGATTTGCGCCCCATGCTCAGCACCCCTGCCGCCCGCTCGCCCCTGCACACCCGTGCCATTACGTTCCGCGGCTTCGCGCGCGAGGACGGCTTGTGGGACATGGAAGGCGAGCTGCACGACAGCAAGCAGTACGGCTACGAAGGCCATGGCGGCCCGCGGCCGGCGGGCTCGCCCATTCACCACCTGTTCCTGCGCGCGACGGTGGACGACAAGCTCTGCATCCGCGCCATTGAGTCGTCCATGGACGTCACGCCGTTCGGCGAATGCGGCGCGGCCGGCGCATCGCTGCAGCGCATGGTGGGCCAGACCATGGGGCCGGGCTGGCGTCAGGCGATCGAACGCGCCATCGGCGGCGTGCAGGGCTGCACGCACCTGCGCGAGCTGCTGTTCAACCTGGCCACGGCCGCGTTCCAGACCATTCCGCACGCCATCGAGATGCGCCGCCGCGAAGCGGGTCTTGAGCGTCATGACGGCGACACACCGCCCTTCTTCATGGGCAAGTGCATGACCTGGGACTTCAACGGACCGGTGGTGGCGCGCGTGGCGCCGCGGTTCGTGGGTTGGGTCCGGCCAGAGCGCAGCCGCTGACCTTTCTGCGTTTTGCTTTCTTTCTCCGGGGGGAACGCCCGTCCCGTCAGGCGTTCAAGCCGGCGAACACACGCAAGCACGCGAAAGCCAAAGCAGCAGGTTGTCCTGCGGATCAGGCGGCCGCTTCCCCAAGCCGCGTCAGCAACGCCGCGTCCGCCACGTCTGCCGCGTCGTGCGTGACCAGTAGCGCGGGAATGCCGCGTGCGCGCACGGTGGCGAACACGAACTCGCGCATGCGCCCGCGCAGCGCTGCGTCCAGCCGCGAGAACGGCTCGTCCAGCAGCAGCGCGCGCGGCTGCGCGAGCAGGGCGCGCATGAGCGACACGCGTGCGCGCTGGCCGCCGGACAGCGTGGCCGGGTCCGCATCGGCAAAGCCGGGCAGCTCCAGGTCGGCCAGCGCCTGCGCCACGGCGGCCTCGCGCTGCGCGCGCGGGCCGGGCGGCACGGCGAACAGCAGGTTCTCGCGCACCGTCATGTGGGCGAACAGCAGGTCGTCCTGGAACAGGATGCCCACGCGCCGCTGTTCGGCGGGCAGGCCGTCAATGCGCAGCCCGTCCAGCAGCACCTGGCCGTCCCAGCTGAACGCCGGCGCCAGCGTGCCGCACACGGCGGCCAGCAGGCTGGACTTGCCCGAGCCGCTGGCGCCCATCACGGTGTGCACCGCCCCGGGGGGCACGTGCAGCGTCAGGTCGCGCACCAGCGCCGTGGCGCCCAGCGACAGGCGCCGCACGTGCAGCGACAGGCCCGCCGCCGCGCTCATGGCGCGCCCTTCACGGCAAAGCGCCGCGGCCGTCCCGCCAGCGCCGCCGCGGCAAACGCCAGCGCGGGCAGCGCCCACTGCAGCCAGGCGTAGGCGGCGGTGAGCTGGCGCTGCGCGCCGCTGGCCAGCGTGACCGCTTCGGTGGTGACGGTGTTGAAGCGGCCCGCGCCCACGAACAGCGTGGGCAGGTACTGCGCCACGCTCACCGCAAAGCCCACGGCCAGCGCCGCCCACAGGGACGCGCGCAGCAGCGGCCATTTCACGCGCAGCAAAAACGCAAGCCGCCCCCGGCGCAGCGTCGCGGCCACCTGCGCGTAGCGCGCGTCAAAGCCCAGGTACGCGGGGCTCAGCGCGATCAGCACATAGGGCGCGGCGGCCAGCGTGTGGGCCAGCCACAGGCCCGCGGCGTGCGCGTCGATCCGCCACGCCAGCGTCAGCTGGTGCACCCCCACCACCCACAGCACCGACGGCAGCAGCAGCGGCAGGTACACCAGCTGGCGCAGCCGCGCGTCCCAAGTGGGCGGCGCGCATTCCAGCCATGCCACGGCCCAGGCCAGCGCCGCAAGCGACGATGCCAGCGCCAGGCCCAGCGTGGTCCATACGGTGGCGGCACTGGCCGCGACCGATGCCCAGGCCTGCCCGCTCCATTGCCCGGGCCACGCCTGCGGAAAAGGCCAGGCACCGGCGGCGCTGCTCACGGCCAGCGCCAGCATGACGGCGCCATACAGTGCCGCCAGCGCGACGGGCAGATACGCACCCACGGCGCCACCCCCTCCGGGTTGCCCGGGGCGGCCGCGCGCGCCGTTGGTCCGGCGCGTGCGCAGGTGGACGGCATGGCGCAGCGCCCAGGCCGCGCCGGCCAGCGCGGCCACGGCGGCGGCCAGCAGCCAGGCCGCGGCCGCGCCCTGCGCGTTGACCGCCGGGTCGGCGTCCAGCAGCCACTGCCAGGCCAGTACCGCCAGGGTGGGCGGCGCCTGCGGACCGATGACCAGCGCCATGTCCACCACCGTCAGGCTGTAGGCCAGCACGGCCACCCCCGGCGCCGCCAGGCGCGGCCACAGCTGGGGCCACAGCACGCGCCACCAGGCGCGCCGTGCTGAATAACCCATGCTGCGCGCCGCCTGCAGCTCGCGCGCCCAGCGCGTGCCGGTGTCGGCGCGTTGCAGCTGCGTGGCGGCGGCCCACAGCAGGAACGGAACCTCCTTGGCCACCAGCGCCGCGATCAGGCCCAGGCCCCAGGGGTCCTGCGTGGTGGCCCAGGGCGGCGGCGCGTTGAACCCCGTGGCCCAGGGTGACAGCAGGCGCAGCAGCCACCCGCTGGGCGCGAGCAGGAACGCAAGCCCGATCGCAAAGGCCGCATGCGGCACGGCCAGCATGGGCGGCAGCGCCTGCACGGTGCGCTGCCACGGCGAGCGGCCCGGCTCGCCCGGGAAGCTGCGCGACAGCACCCACGCGGCCAGCGCCGCCGACAGCACCGTGGCGGCCAGGCCCGTCCACAGCGTCATGGCCAGCGCGCGCAACCACGCGGGGTGATCCCACAGGTCGCGCCAGGCCTGCGCGTGCAGCGCGGCGCCGACGGCCGACGCGGCGGCCCAGCCGATGGGGATGGCCACCGCCAGCGCCAGCAGCGCGGGCAGGGCCAGGCGCCGTGCTACTGCCCGTAGCGGCGCAGCCATTCACGCTCCAGCGGGTCCACCCAGCTGCCGTGCGGCTCCAGGATCACCGGGGCGGGCTGTTCGACCTGGCCCGGCGCGGGGCGGGTGCCAAAGCGTGCCCGCTCCGCGGGCGGCAGGCGGTCCAGCGCCAGCACCGTGGGGTCGCCCCAGACGGCGATGTCGGCCTTGCGGGCCTGGGCTTGGGCCGACAGCATGAAGTTGATGAGCACCTGCGCACCTTCTTTGGCGTTGGCGTTGAACGGGATCGCCAGGAAGTGCGTGTTGCCGATGGCGCCAGCGGCCATCTGCCAGGCGTGCACGGTGTCGGCCTGGCGTTTGGCGGCGATCTCGTTGGCGGCTTCGTTGGGGTTGAAGCTCAGTGCGATCAGCAGCTCGCCGTCGGCCACCATCTGGCGGATGGCGGCGGGGCTGGCCGGGAACTGCCGGCCCGCGCGCCACAGGTGCGGGTGCAGCGCGTCCAGGTAAGCCCACAGCGGCGCGGCGGCCGCGGCCAGCGCGTCGGGTGTCACGGGCCGGTACAGCGCGGCGCGGTCCGTGTTCAGCTCCACCAGCGCCTGCTTGAGAAACGTCGTGCCTATGAAGGCCGGCGGGCGCGGGTAGGTGAGCCGCCCGGGGTTGGCCCGTGCGAACTCCGCCAGCGCCGCCATGCTGCGCGGCGGTGACGGCACGCGCCGGCGGTCGGCATACAGCGTGAACTGCGCCATGCCCCAGGGCGCTTCCAGCCCGTCCACCGGCTCCGAGAAATCCATGCGCGTGGTGGGTTTGCCCACGGTGTCCACGAAGGCGTAGCTTGGCAGCGCCTCGGCGAACGGCCCGAACAGCAGGCCTTCGCGCTTCATGGTGAGGAAGTTCTCGCCGTTGATCCACATCACGTCCACGCTGCCGCCGCTCGTGCGGCCCGCGGCCTTTTCGCCGCGCACGCGCTTGACGGCTTCGGCCGTGTCGGTGAGCTTGACGTGTTCGACCTGCACGCCGAACCGTGCCTGGACCTCGGCCGCCGCCCATTGCAGGTAGGCGTTGGTGCGTTCGCTGCCGCCCCAGGCGTTGAAGAACACCTTCTGCCCTCGCGCGCGGGCTTCGATGGCGGCCCAGGCCGACGGCTGCGCCCATATCGGCAGGGCGGCGGCCGCGGCCACGGCGGCCAGCGCCTGGCGGCGGGAGAGGGTGGGTATGCGCAGCACGTGCATGGTCAGGCCAGCAGCGCCTGCGCGAACTCGCGGGCGTTGAAGGTTTCCAGGTCCTCCAGCTTCTCGCCCACGCCGATGAAGTACACGGGAATGGGCCGCTCCTGCGAGATCGCCGCCAGCACGCCGCCCTTGGCCGTGCCGTCCAGCTTGGTCACGATCAGCCCGGTCAGGCCCAGCGCGTCGTCGAATGCCTTGACCTGCGCCAGCGCGTTCTGGCCGGTGTTGCCGTCGATCACCAGCAGCACTTCGTGCGGCGCGGTGTCCTGCGCCTTGGTGACCACGCGCTTGATCTTGCGCAGCTCGTCCATCAGGTGCAGCTGGGTGGGCAGGCGCCCGGCCGTGTCCACCAGCACCACGTCCTTGCCGCGGGCGCGGCCCGCGGTCACGGCGTCGAAGCTCACGGCGGCGGGGTCGCCGCCTTCCTGGCTGACGATCTCCACCGTGTTGCGGTCCGCCCAGACGCCCAGCTGCTCGCGCGCGGCCGCGCGGAACGTGTCGGCCGCGGCCAGCAGGACAGACGCGCCTTCGTTGGCCAGATGCTTGGTGAGCTTGCCAATGGAGGTCGTCTTGCCCGCGCCGTTGACGCCCGCGACCATGATGACCGTGGGCTGGTGCGCGCCGATCACCAGCGGCTTTTCCAGCGGCTTGAGCAGCGCCGCCAGCGATTCGACGAGCAGGTTGCGCACCTGCACAGGGTGCGTGGCGCCGCTGTCCTTCACGCGGCGCTTGACCTCCTCCAGCAGCGCCGTGGTGGCCTTGACGCCGGTGTCGGCCATCAGCAGCGCGGACTCCAGCTCCTCATACAGCGCGTCGTCGATGCGCGCGCCGGTGAACACGGACGAAATGCTGGAGCCGGTCTTGCGCAGGCCCGCGCTGAGCTTGTCCACCCAGCGTGTCCGCTCGGGCGCGACGGCGGCCGGTGCGGGGACTTCGATGGGGGCGACCAGCGCGCTGCCGATCAGCGTGCCCGGGGCCGGGGCCGGGGCGGGCGTCTTTTTGCGAAAGAAACTGAACATTGGTGGTTTTCTGGAATCATCCATTCTATGAAACACCTCCTGCAACGGCTGCTTGCGGCCGCCTGTCTGGCGATCCCGCTGGGCTTTCTGGCCAGCGCGTCGGCCCAGGTGCCGGCCGCCACCCCCGCACCCGCCAAAGCCGAACAGTTCACCCTGGCCAACGGCATGACGCTGATCATCAAGCCCGACCGCCGCGCGCCCACGGCCGTGCACATGGTCTGGGTCCGCGTGGGCGCCATGGACGAGGTGGACGGCACCAGCGGCGTCGCGCACGTGCTGGAACACATGATGTTCAAGGGCACGCCCGACGTGGCCGTGGGCGAGTTCTCGCGCCGCGTGGCGGCGCTGGGCGGGCGTGAAAACGCCTTCACCGCGCGCGACTACACCGGTTACTACCAGCAGATCCCGTCCGAGCGGCTCGAAGACGTGATGAAGCTCGAATCCGACCGCTTTGCGCGCAACCAGTGGGCCGACGAGGAGTTCCGCAAGGAGATCGAGGTCGTCAAGGAAGAGCGGCGCCTGCGCACCGAGGACAGCCCGCGCGCGCTGCTGTATGAGCAGCTGCATGCGGCGGCGTTCACCGCGTCGCCCTACCGCCGTCCCATCGTGGGCTGGATGAGCGACCTGGACGCCATGACGCCCGATGACGTGCGTGCGTTCTGGCGCCAGTGGTATGTGCCCGCCAATGCCGCCGTCGTGGTGGCCGGCGACGTGGACGTGGCGCAGGTGCGCCGGCTGGCCGAGAAATACTACGGCGGCATCGCGTCGCGTGCCGTGCCCGCGCGCAAGCCGCGCGCCGAGCCGGTGCAGGCCGGCATGCGCCGCGTGGAGTTCAACGCGCCGGCCGAGCAGGCCTATGTGGCGCTGTCGTTCAAGGTGCCGCAGCTGCGCGGGTTCGAGCCTTCGCCCGACACCGACGACGCGCTGGCGCTCACGGTGCTGTCCGCCGTGCTGGACGGATATGCCGGCGCGCGGCTGGGCCGGGCGCTGGAGCAGGGCCCCGACCGCGTGGCCGACAGCGCCGGCGCCTACAACGGGTTGTGGGGCCGGGGGCCGCAGGTGTTCGTGCTGGACGCCGTGCCCGCGCCCGGCAAGACGGCCGCGCAGGCCGAAGCCGCGCTGCGCGAGCAGGTGGCCCGCGTCGCTCGCGAAGGCGTCACCGAAGCGGAGCTGACCCGCGTGAAAACCCGCTGGGTGGCGGGCGAGGTCTACAAGCTGGACTCCGTCATGAACCAGGCGCGCGAGCTGGGCAGCCAGTGGGCGCTGGGCCTGCCGCTGGACGCGGGCGAGCAACTGATCCAGCGCCTGCGCGCCGTCACGGCGCAGCAGGTGCAGGCCGTGGCCGCAAAGTACTTCGGCGACGAGCAGCTCACCGTGGCCACGCTGCGCCCGCAGCCCGTGGACAAGAACCGCAAGCCCCGCGCCGCCGCGCCCGGCGCGCGCCATTGAGCATCGAGGATTCCCATGACGTCATTCACATCCTGTCTCCCGGCCCTGCGCCTTGTGGCCGCCATGGCGCTGGCCGCGGGGCTGCAGGCCGCCCAGGCTGCCCTGCCGGTCCAGAAATTCACGCTGCCCGGCGGCGCGCAGGTCTGGCTCGTGGAAAGCCCGGTGCTGCCCATGGTGGACGTGCAGATCGACTTTGACGCCGGCAGCCGGCGCGACCCGGCGCAGCAGACCGGGCTGGCGGCGGCCGCCGCGTCGATGATGTCCAAGGGTCTGGTGGCCGGGCGCGGCGAGCCGGCGCTGGACGAGAACCAGCTCAGCGAAGCCTGGGCCGACCTGGGCGCGTCGTTCGGCGGCGGCGCCACCAGCGACCGCATGAGCTTCAGCCTGCGCTCGCTGACCTATCCCGACCTGCTGCCGCGGGCCGTGGCGCTGGCCGCGCGCCAGCTGGCCGAACCGGCGTTCCCCGCCGACATCTGGCAACGTGACCGCGAGCGGTGGGCCGCCTCGATCCGCGAAGCCAACACCCGCCCCGCCACCATCGCGGGCCGCGCCTATGCCCAGGCCGTCTACGGCGGGCACCCCTACGGCCGCGAGGTGACGCAGGAGACCCTGGCGGCGATCGGCGTGGACCACATGCGCGCGCTGCATTCGCGCATGCTGCTGGCCTGCCGGGCCAAGGTCAGCATCGTGGGCGCCGTCACGCGCGTGCAGGCCCAGGCCCTGGTGGGCCAACTGCTGGCCCGTCTGCCCGCCGGCGACGCGCAGCGCTGCGCGCCGCTGCCGCCCGTGGGCGAGGTGCCCGCGCTCGCGCAGGCGAGCGACCAGTCCATCCCGTTCGAATCGGCGCAGGCCCACGTCTTCATCGGGCAGCCGGGCTTTCGGCGCATGGACCCGGACTACTTCCCGCTGATCGTGGGCAACTACATCCTGGGCGGCGGCGGCTTCGTATCGCGCCTGTCCAATGAAGTGCGCGAAAAGCGCGGCCTGAGCTACAGCGTGTACAGCTACTTCTCGCCCGGCCTGCATGCGGGCGCGTTCACGGTGGGCCTGCAGACCCGGCCGGACCAGGCGGCGCAGGCCGTGCAGGTCGCGCGCGACGTGCTGCAGGGCTTTGTGGCCGAAGGCCCCACCGAGGCCGAGCTCAAGGCGGCCAAGGACAACCTGGTCGGCGGCTTTGCGCTGCGCATCGACACCAACCGCAAGCTGCTGGACAACGTCGCGGGCATCGCCTGGAACGACCTGCCGCTGAACTACCTGGACACCTGGACCCAACAGGTGGACAAGGTCACGGTGGCCGACATCAAGGCCGCCTTTGCCCGCAAGCTGCAGCCGCAGCGCATGGCCACGGTCGTTGTGGGCGCGGCGCAACGCCCCTGACCGCGCCGAAGACTAATACTAAGCAATTACCCTAAAACCCCTGTCAATGTTGACAGGGGTTTGCAACACCGTATCCAGATGTTGTTGGACCATTGCTCCCGGTGCTGTCACACACGCCGTTTTTCCCGGCGGCGCGAATCCGGGATGAAGTCTTCGCAGCGCAGGTTGGGCCCCCCTGGCCTGCGGTTTTCAGGCTACAGCGATCACCCTCACCGGGCGATCCCTGTAGCCTTTTTTTTGACATGGCCCCGCGCCACCACCTTTTTCCTTGCTTTTTCCTTGCATATCGCGGCCCCACCAAGTACATAGATGGCTTGCCTTTTGCAACGCGTGCCGTGACGGTGCGCCGAGGTCGGCTTCCATCCATTCCATGTCACTGCTTAAAAGCCTCTTTTCTCCCAAGGATGTCCCCGACGCGGGACCCGAGACCGCGCCCGTCAAGATGAACCTGGAAGAGCGCATGGCCTTCCGCCGTGAAATGCTCTATGAAGCGATCAAGGTCACCATGAAAGCCTGCGGCATGACCGCGTCGGCCTACAAGTTCCGCGTGGTGCGCAACGACAAGCGCGGCCACCACTACTCGGTGATGATCGACCTGTCGCCCGATTTCCTGCACAACCCCGAGACCCAGCAGGACCGGCTGCTGGCCGTGGGCCATGCCATCACCCACAACGCCATGTCGCGTTATGGCGTGGTGGTACAGGGTGTGTACTGGCGCGTGAACGAGGAACTCCCGGCGTCCGAGCGGGCGCCGCTGGTCGAAACCGCGCCCACGCAGCCCAGTCCCCTGCTGAGCGCGCGCGAAAAGTACGAACAGGCCACGGCCGACGAACTGGCCGCGTTCGAGGAGGCCTGGCACAAGGGCCAGGAGCTGCGCGTGGGCGACCGGCTCTATTCGTCGGACCTCGCGCCGCTGGACGGCGATTCGGGCGGGCAGGGCGAGAGCCGGCGTTGACGCACACGGTTCGCATCATCGGCGGCCAGTGGAAGCGCACGCCGCTGCCCGTGCTGGACAAACCCGGCCTGCGCCCCACGCCCGACCGCGTGCGCGAGACGCTGTTCAACTGGCTGGGCCAGGACCTGTCCGGCTGGCGCTGCGTGGACGCCTTTGCCGGCACCGGCGCGCTGGGTTTCGAAGCCGCTTCGCGCGGCGCGGCGCGCGTGCTGCTGCTGGAGCAGGACGCCGCGCTCATCACGCAGCTCAAGGCGATCCGCACACGGCTCGATGCGCAGGCCGTGACCGTGCAGCGTGGCGACGGCGTGGCGGGCCTGAAGGCGTTGCCCGCCGCGTCGGTGGACCTGGTGTTCCTGGACCCGCCGTTTGACGCGGAGCTGTTCGATGCGGCCCTGCAGGCGGCGGCCCCGGCGCTCGCGCCGGGCGGCTTCATCTACCTGGAAGCGCCGCAGGCCTGGGACGATGCGCGGCTCGCGCCGCTGGGCCTGGCGGTGCGCCGTCACCTGAAGGCCGGGGCTGTCCATGCGCACTTGCTGCATCAGCCGTCATAATGCACTGCAACAAAAAACGTTGGAACTGCGTCTGAGGAGAACCGGATGGCCCATAACGTGATTGCCGTGTACCCCGGCACCTTCGACCCCATGACCTTGGGGCATGAAGATGTGGTGCGCCGCGCTACCCAGCTGTTTGACCGGGTGATCGTCGCCGTGGCGGCAGGTCATCACAAGAAGGCCATGTTCACGCTGCAGGAGCGCATCGAGATGGCGCGCGAGGTGGTGCGTGACTACCCGCAGGTCGAGGTCGAAAGCTTTTCGGGCCTGCTGCGCGACTTCGTCGTTGCGCGCGGCGGCAAGGCCATGGTGCGCGGCCTGCGCGCCGTCACCGACTTCGACTACGAGTTCCAGCTCGCCGGTATGAACCGCAGCCTGATGCCCGATGTGGAAACGGTGTTCCTGACGCCCAGCGACAAATTCCAGTTCATCAGCAGCACCTTCGTGCGCGAGATCGCCGTGCTGGGCGGCGAGGTGGACAAGTTCGTGTCGGCTTCGGTGCAGCAGAGGCTGGCCGAGAAGGTGCGCAGCCTAGGCCGCGAGTAGGGCGCTCGTTGCGTTGCAGCTGAAGAGTTCTCCGGCTGACAACGCCTGACGGTGGCGAAGGCGCCGCATCTCCTGGTACCGCGCGGCAAAGCCACGTGGGCGGTGTGCGGGGCTGGGGGCTTCACTGTGACGGTCGCCTGCGGCGACTTCCCTGCGCTGCTCAGGGATCGGTCGCACCGCAGAACTCGCTACGCGCTGCGCGCTGCGCTCAGACAGCTGCGGTGAGTCAGAGCACGAAGCGCGCTGCGCGCGCCGAC
>JAYRLC010000042.1:0-28812 GCA_041905405.1 Ramlibacter sp.
TGCATTCCGCAAGCGCACGTTGAGGGCAAATTCCAGCCTTCAACGCAAGTTAAAACTTTTAAAGGAAATCCCATGCTCGCCTCTACCACGGCAGAAGTCGTCAAGGCCAACGCCCGCAGCGCCAACGACACCGGCAGCCCCGAAGTGCAAGTCGCACTGCTGACCGCCCGCATCAACGAACTCACCCCGCACTTCAAGACGCACGCCAAGGATCACCACGGCCGCCGCGGCCTGCTGCGCATGGTGAACCGCCGCAAGAGCCTGCTGGCCTACCTGAAGGCCAAGGACGTCGACCGTTACGCCGCGCTGATCGCCAAGCTGGGCCTGCGCAAGTAAGAACACCAGAAACGAAAACGCCTGAGTTAGCCCGCTAGCTCAGGCGTTTTTCACTTCGGAGACCGGCAAGACGGATACGCGCTGTGTCATTCCAGCAGGAATCGCCCCGATTTCTTCTGATTCCTTCTGGAATGGCATCGTGTTCAGACCGCCAGCCTCCGGGCACCGGGTGCAGCCTCATGCGCCCTGAATCCAAGGAACCAAGAACATGAGCATTTTCAACAAAGTCACCAAATCCTTCCAATGGGGCCAGCACAAGGTTGTGCTGGAAACCGGCGAAATCGCCCGCCAGGCCTCTGGCGCCGTGCTGGTCGACATCGAAGGCACGGTTGTGCTGGCCACGGTGGTCGGATCCAAGACCGCCAAGCCTGGCCAGGATTTCTTCCCCCTGACGGTGGACTACATCGAGAAGACCTACGCCGCCGGCAAGATCCCCGGCAGCTTCTTCAAGCGTGAAGCCAAGCCCAGCGAACACGAAACCCTGACCAGCCGCCTGATCGACCGCCCGATCCGCCCGCTGTTCCCCGAAGGCTTCTTCAACGAAGTGCACGTGGTGATTCATACCGTGTCGCTGAACCCCGAAGTGGACGCCGACATCGCCGCCATGATCGGCGTGAGCGCCGCGCTGTCGATTTCCGGCATCCCGTTCTCGGGCCCGATCGGCGCAGCGCGCGTGGGCTACATCAACGGCGAATACGTGCTGAACCCGGGCCAGACCCAGCGCAAGGACAGCCAGATGGACCTGGTCGTCGCCGGCACCGAAGCCGCCGTGCTGATGGTCGAATCCGAAGCCCTGCAACTGCCCGAAGAGGTCATGCTGGGCGCCGTGGTGTTCGGCCACGACCAGGGCAAGGTCGCCATCAACGCCATCCATGAACTGGTGCGTGAAGCCGGCAAGCCCGTGTGGGACTGGACGGCCCCGGCCGAGGACGAGGCCTTCGTCGCCAAGGTCAAGGGCCTGGCCGAAGAGAAGCTGCGCGCCGCCTACCAGATCCGCAGCAAGCAGGCCCGTACGCAGGCCCTGCGCGAAGCATCGGCTTCGGTGCTGGCATCGCTCAAGGCCGAAGGCGACGTCGACGCCGCCAAGGTCGGCGACCTGATGTTCGCGATCGAATCGTCCATCGTGCGCAGCCAGATCCTGGCCGGCGAGCCGCGCATCGACGGCCGCGACACGCGCACCGTGCGCCCCATCGAAATCCGCAACAGCGTGCTGCCGCGCACCCACGGCTCGGCCCTGTTCACCCGCGGTGAAACGCAGGCGCTGGTCGTGACCACGCTGGGCACCGAACGCGACGCGCAGCGCATTGACGCGCTGGCCGGCGAGTTCGAAGACCGCTTCATGTTCCACTACAACATGCCTCCCTTTGCCACCGGCGAAGTGGGCCGCATGGGTTCGACCAAGCGCCGCGAAATTGGCCACGGCCGCCTGGCCAAGCGCGCGCTGGTCGCCTGCCTGCCCAGCAAGGAGGAGTTCCCCTACACGCTGCGCGTGGTGTCCGAAATCACCGAGTCCAACGGCTCCTCGTCGATGGCTTCGGTCTGCGGCGGCTGCCTGTCGCTGATGGATGCGGGCGTTCCGATGAAGGCCCACGTGGCCGGCATCGCCATGGGCCTGATCAAGGACGGTAACCGCTTCGCGGTGCTGACCGACATTCTGGGTGACGAAGATCACCTGGGCGACATGGACTTCAAGGTGGCCGGCACGACCAATGGCATCACCGCGCTGCAGATGGACATCAAGATCCAGGGCATCACCAAGGAAATCATGCAGGTCGCCCTGGCCCAGGCCAAGGAAGCGCGCATGCACATCCTGGGCAAGATGCAGGACGCCATGGGCGAAGCCAAGACCGAGGTGTCCAGCTTCGCACCCAAGCTGTACACGATGAAGATCAATCCCGAGAAGATCCGTGACGTGATCGGCAAGGGCGGCGCCGTGATCCGCGCGCTGACCGAAGAGACCGGCTGCCAGATCAACATCGAGGAAGACGGCACCATCACCATCGCCGCCACCGACGCCGCCAAGGCCGACGAGGCCAAGAAGCGCATCGAGCAGATCACCGCCGAAGTCGAGATCGGCAAGATCTACGAAGGCCCGATCACCAAGATCCTGGACTTCGGCGCGCTGGTCAACCTGCTGCCCGGCAAGGACGGCCTGCTGCACATCAGCCAGATCGCCCATGAGCGCGTCGAGAAGGTCACCGACTACCTGTCCGAAGGCCAGATCGTCAAGGTCAAGGTCCTGGAAACCGACGAGAAGGGCCGCATCAAGCTGTCCATGAAGGTGCTGCTGGATCGCAACGCGCCCCCGGCCGAAGCTGCCCAGCAGCAGCAACAGCAGGGCGAGCCGGCTTCCGGCGAACAGCAGGGCTGAGCCCGCGCTGTGTAGACCGTCCGGCGCCCGGCGCGCCGGCAACAGTCCACCACCATGAAAGCCATCGAGATCAACGGTTTCGGCGCCCCTGACGTGCTGCGTCAGGGTGAACGCCCCGTGCCTGTCGCAGGCGCCGGCGAGTTGCTGATCCGCGTTGCGGCATCGGGTGTGAACCGCCCCGACGTGCTGCAGCGCACGGGCAACTACCCTGTGCCGCCGGGCGCTTCGGACATTCCCGGGCTGGAAGTGGCCGGCATCGTCGAAAGC
Source organism: Ramlibacter sp. (assembly GCA_041905405.1). Classification (GTDB taxonomy): domain Bacteria; phylum Pseudomonadota; class Gammaproteobacteria; order Burkholderiales; family Burkholderiaceae_C; genus RAM1. The sequence goes on from JAYRLC010000042.1 coordinate 2,975, forward strand.
GGTGATGCCGCTGCGATGGCGCAGGCCGGGTTCCAGGTGGGCGACCGCGTCTGCGCCCTGGTGGCCGGTGGCGGCTACGCCGAATACTGCGTGGCGCCCGTGGGCCAGTGCCTGCCGGTTCCGCAAGGCCTGAACGACGTGGAGGCAGCCTCGCTGCCCGAGACGTTCTTCACCGTCTGGAGCAACGTGTTCGACAGGGGTCGCCTGCAGCCGGGCGAGACCCTGCTGGTGCAGGGCGGCACCAGCGGCATCGGCGTGACGGCCATCCAGATGGGCAAGGCCCTCGGCGCGCGCGTGATCGCAACGGCCGGCAGCGACGAAAAGTGCGCCGCCTGCCTGTCGCTGGGCGCGGACCATGCCATCAACTACAAGACGCAGGATTTCGCCGAAGAGGCCAAGGCCTTCACGGGCGGTGCCGGTGTGAACGTGGTCCTGGACATGGTGGCTGGCGCCTATGTTGCGCGCGAAGTGAACTGCCTGGCCGAGGATGGTCGCCTGGTCATCATCGCCGTGCAGGGCGGTACCAAGGCCGAGTTCAATGCCGGGCTTGTGCTGCGCAGGCGCCTGCAGATCACGGGTTCCACGCTGCGCCCCCGGCCTGTCGCCTTCAAGGCGGCGATCGCGCAGGCGTTGAAGGCGAACGTCTGGCCGCTGATCGAACGTGGCGCCATCAAGCCTGTGATCCACAGCACCTTTGCCGCTGCCGACGCGGCTGCAGCCCACACGCTGATGGAGTCCAACCAGCATGTCGGAAAAATTGTGCTTACCTGGTGATCTCATGACGAAGAAGAAACTGATCGCGGGCAACTGGAAGATGAATGGCGGGATCGAGGCCAACGACGCGCTCGTTCGCGCGATCCTGGCGGGCCTTGACAGTCCCGCATGCGCGGTGGCCGTCTGCGTGCCCGCGCCGTACCTGGCGCAACTGCAGATGCTGCGCGCCGCAACGGCCCTCGAACTGGGTGCCCAGGACGTGTCGGTCCATGACAAGGGCGCCTACACCGGCGAGGTGTCCGCGGCCATGCTCAAGGAATTCGGCGTGCGCTATGTCCTGGCGGGGCATTCGGAGCGCCGTCAGTACCATGGCGAGACTGACGCCGTGGTGGCCGACAAGGCGCGTGCCGCGCTGGCCCAGGGCATCACCCCTGTCGTCTGCGTGGGTGAAACGCTGGCCGAGCGCGAAGCGTGCCGCACTGAAGAAGTGGTCAAACGGCAACTGGCTGCAGTGATCCATGCCAATGGTCACTGCATCAGCGAAATCGTGGTGGCCTATGAGCCCGTCTGGGCGATCGGCACCGGCAAAACCGCTTCGCCCGAGATGGCGCAGGCGGTCCATGCGGTGATTCGCGGCCAGCTGAAAGCGGCCACGCAGCATTCAGACCGCGTGCAAATCCTTTACGGCGGCAGCATGAACGCGGCCAACGCAGCCGAGCTGCTCGCCCAACCCGACATCGACGGGGGGCTGATCGGCGGCGCATCCCTCAAGGCGGCCGATTTCCTCACGATCGTCGCCGCGGCCGGTCGCGCCTGAGCGCCGCCGGGCACACTGAATTTAGGAGTATTGAATGAACGTTCTCTTGACCATTCTTCTGGCGGTGCAGATGCTGGCCGCGCTGGGCATGATCGGCCTGATCCTCGTGCAGCACGGCAAGGGCGCTGACATGGGCGCGGCTTTTGGCAGCGGCGGTTCGGGCAGCCTGTTCGGCGCCAGCGGCAGCGCGAACTTCCTGTCGCGCAGCACCGCCGTGCTGGCGGCGGTGTTCTTCGTCTGCACACTGATGCTGGCCTATTTTGGCAATGCACGGCCGGCGGATTCGGGCAGCGTGCTGGACCGCGCCACCGTGACCGCGCCGGTGCCCGCACCGGCCGCCTCTGGCGCGGGCCAGATCCCCGGCAATGCAGCGCCGGCGGCACCGCAAACTGCGCCGGCCGCGGCGCCCGCGCCCGCTGTCGGCGCGTCGGGTGCAAGCCAGATTCCGACCAAATAGGACGCCCGCAAATCACCTGGATTCCCGGGCGGGGAGCAGGTGATTTCAGGGTAAACTCCTAGGCTGTCCGGAAAGCCAAAAATCACAGGATCCCTCATGCGATCCGGGCAGCAAAAACCGCCGTCGTGGTGAAATTGGTAGACACGCTATCTTGAGGGGGTAGTGGCGAAAGCTGTGCGAGTTCGAGTCTCGCCGACGGCACCAACACAAGAAGCCTGCCGGTCCCACGCCGGCGGGTGCAAGCGGTGACCCTGGCCCCAAGATGAACCTCGATCAGTACCTCCCCGTCCTTTTGTTCATCATGGTCGGCGTTGCTGTCGGCGTCCTGCCCCAGGTACTGGGCTGGATCCTGGGCCCCAACCGCCCTGACGCCGCCAAGAACTCCCCCTACGAGTGCGGCTTCGAGGCTTTCGAGGACGCGCGCATGAAGTTCGACGTGCGCTACTACCTCGTGGCCATCCTCTTCATCCTGTTCGACCTGGAAATCGCGTTCCTCTTCCCCTGGGCCGTCGCGCTCAAGGACATCGGCGCGACCGGCTTCTGGGCCATGATGGTTTTTCTGGGCATCCTCGTCGTGGGCTTCGCCTACGAGTGGAAAAAAGGCGCCCTGGACTGGGAATAAGCTATGGCAATCGAAGGCATCCTCAAGGAAGGCGTTGTCACCACCACGGTGGACTCCGTCATCAACTGGGCCAAGACCGGCTCGCTGTGGCCCATGACGTTCGGCCTGGCCTGCTGCGCGGTGGAGATGATGCACGCCGGTGCGGCGCGCTACGACATCGACCGCTTCGGCATGCTGTTCCGCCCCAGCCCGCGCCAGTCGGACCTGATGATCGTGGCCGGCACGCTGTGCAACAAGATGGCACCGGCGCTGCGCAAGGTGTATGACCAGATGGCCGAACCGCGCTGGGTCCTGTCCATGGGCTCGTGCGCCAACGGCGGCGGCTACTACCACTACAGCTATTCCGTGGTGCGCGGCTGCGACCGCATCGTGCCGGTGGACGTGTACGTGCCCGGCTGCCCGCCCACGGCCGAGGCGCTGCTGTACGGGATCATCCAGCTGCAGCAGAAGATCCGCCGCACCAACACCATTGCACGCGCCTGAGGGAGCACAGATGACCGCATTCGCCGTCCTTCCCGAAGCCATCCAGCAGGCCGTCACCGCGGCGCTGGGCGCGCGGGTCAAGCACATCGCCACCCGCCTGGGCGAGGTCACCGTCACGGTGTCCGCAGCCGACTACCTGGAGTCCGCGCAGATCCTGCGTGACGCCGATGGCTGCAAGTTCGAGCAGCTCATTGATCTGTGCGGCATGGACTATTCCGAATACGGCCAGGGCCGCTGGGACGGCGCGCGCTACGGCGTGGTGTCGCACCTGCTGTCGGTCAGCCTGAACCAGCGCGTGCGCCTGAAGGTCTACGCGCCGGATGATGATCTGCCCGTCGTGGCTTCCGTCAATGACATCTGGAGCGCGGCCAACTGGTTCGAGCGCGAGGCGTTCGACCTGTATGGCATCGTGTTCGAAGGCCATGCCGACCTGCGCCGCATCCTGACCGACTACGGCTTCATCGGTCACCCGTTCCGCAAGGACTTCCCCACGTCCGGCCACGTCGAAATGCGCTACGACCCCGAGACCAAGCGCGTGATCTACCAGCCCGTGACGATCGAGCCGCGCGAAATTACTCCGCGCATCATCCGCGAAGAAAACTATGGCGGGCTGCACTGATGGCTGAGATCAAGAACTACACCCTGAACTTCGGCCCGCAGCACCCGGCCGCGCACGGCGTGCTGCGCCTCGTGCTCGAACTGGACGGCGAGGTCATCCAGCGCGCCGACCCCCACATCGGCCTGCTGCACCGCGCCACCGAAAAGCTGGCCGAAAGCAAGACCTACATCCAGTCTCTGCCCTACATGGACCGGCTGGACTACGTGTCCATGATGTCCAACGAGCACGCGTACTGCCTGGCCATCGAGAAGCTGCTGGGCATTGAGGTGCCCGAACGTGCCCAGTACATCCGCGTGATGTTCGGCGAGATCACGCGCCTGCTGAACCACCTGCTCTGGCTGGGCTGCCACGGCATGGACTGCGGCGCGATGAACATGCTCATCTACTGCTTCCGCGAGCGTGAGGACCTGTTCGACATGTACGAGGCCGTGTCCGGCGCGCGCATGCACGCGGCGTACTTCCGTCCGGGCGGCGTGTACCGCGACCTGCCTGACAGCATGCCGCAGTACAAGGCCAGCAAGGTCCGCAACACGCGCGCGATCGACCAGCTCAACGAGAACCGCCAGGGCTCGTTGCTGGACTTCATCGAGGACTTCACCAGGCGCTTCCCGAAGTACGTCGACGAATACGAGACCCTGCTGACCGACAACCGCATCTGGAAGCAGCGCACGGTAGGCATCGGCGTGGTGACGCCCGAGCGCGCCCTGAGCCTGGGCTTCACGGGCGCGATGCTGCGCGGCTCCGGCATTGCCTGGGACCTGCGCAAACAGCAGCCGTACGACGTGTACGACCGCATGGATTTCGACGTGCCCATCGGCAAGACGGGTGACTGCTACGACCGCTACCTGGTGCGCGTGGAAGAGCTGCGCCAGTCCAACCGCATCATCCGCCAGTGCGTGGACTGGCTGCGCAAGAACCCCGGCCCCGTCATCACCGACAACCACAAGGTGGCCGCGCCTTCGCGCGAATCCATGAAGTCCAGCATGGAAGAGCTGATCCACCACTTCAAGCTCTTCACCGAAGGTTTCCACGTGCCCGAGGGCGAGGCCTACGCCGCCGTCGAGCATCCCAAGGGCGAGTTCGGCATCTACCTGGTGAGCGACGGCGCCAACAAGCCTTACCGCCTGAAGATCCGCGCCCCCGGCTTTCCGCATCTGGCCGCGCTGGACGAGATGGGCAAGGGCCACATGATTGCCGACGCGGTTGCCATCATCGGAACGATGGACATCGTGTTCGGGGAGATTGACCGATGATTTCCGAGAACACCCGCAAGCGCTTCGACAAGGAAGTCGCCAAGTACCCGGCCGACCAGAAGCAGTCCGCCGTGATGGCCTGCCTGGCCATCGTGCAGCAGGAACAGGGCTTCGTGAGCAGCGACAGCGAAAAGCTGATCGCCGACTACCTGGGCATGCCCGTCATCGCGGTGCATGAGGTAACGACCTTCTACAACATGTACAACCAGCAGCCGGTGGGCAAGTTCAAGCTCAACGTCTGCACCAACCTGCCGTGCCAGCTGCGCGACGGCCAGAAGGCCCTGAATCACCTGTGCGAAAAGCTCGGTGTCGAGATGGGCGGCACCACGGCCGACGGCCTGTTCACCGTGCAGCAAAGCGAATGCCTGGGCGCCTGCGCCGATTCGCCGGTCATGCTGGTCAACGACCGCACCATGTGCAGCTTCATGAGCAACGACAAGCTCGACCAGTTGATCGACGGTTTGAAGGGAGCATCGGCATGAACGTGGAACAAGTCCTGTCGCAGTTCCAGGCCACCGGCGTGCAGACCTGCTTCCATAACCGTCACATCAACCCGCAGATCTATGCGGGGCTGGACGGCACCAACTGGCGTCTGAAGGACTACGAGGCGCGCGACGGCTACAAGGCGCTCAAGAAGATCTTGACCGAAGGTCTGACGCAGGACCAGGTGATCGCCACCGTCAAGGAATCAGCCCTGCGCGGCCGCGGCGGCGCAGGCTTTCCGACGGGCCTGAAGTGGAGCTTCATGCCCCGCCAGTTCCCCGGCCAGAAGTTCCTGGTGTGCAACTCCGACGAAGGTGAGCCGGGCACGTGCAAGGACCGCGACATCCTGCAGTTCAACCCGCACATCGTGATCGAGGGCATGATCATCGCCGCTTATGCCATGGGCATCAGCGTGGGCTACAACTACATCCACGGTGAAATCTTCCAGACCTACGACCGGTTTGAAGAGGCCCTGGAAGAAGCGCGCGCCGCCGGCTACCTGGGCGACAAGATCATGGGCAGCAACTTCAGCTTCCAGCTGCATGCAGCCCACGGCTTCGGCGCCTACATCTGCGGCGAAGAGACCGCACTGCTCGAATCGCTCGAAGGCAAGAAGGGCCAGCCGCGCTTCAAGCCGCCGTTCCCGGCGAGCTTCGGCCTGTACGGCAAGCCCACCACGATCAACAACACCGAGACGTTTGCCGCGGTGCCCTGGATCATCCGCAACGGCGGTCAGGCGTACCTGGACATCGGCAAGCCCAACAACGGTGGCACCAAGATCTATTCGGTGTCCGGCGACGTGGAGCTGCCCGGCAACTACGAGATCCCGCTGGGCACGCCCTTCAGCAAGCTGCTGGAACTCGCCGGCGGCGTGCGCAAGGGCCGCACGCTGAAGGCCGTGATTCCCGGCGGCTCGTCGGCCCCGGTGCTGCCGGCCGACATCATGATGAACTGCACGATGGACTACGACTCCATCGCCAAGGCCGGCTCCATGCTGGGTTCTGGCGCGGTCATCGTGATGGACGACTCGCGCTGCATGGTCGAATCGCTCAAGCGGCTGTCGTACTTCTACATGCACGAATCCTGCGGCCAGTGCACGCCCTGCCGCGAAGGCACGGGCTGGCTGTGGCGCCTGGTGGACCGCATCCACACGGGCCACGGCAAGGCCACCGACATGGACCTTCTGAACTCCATCGCCGACAACATCCAGGGCCGCACGATCTGCGCGCTGGGTGACGCGGCGGCCATGCCGGTGCGCGCGATGATCAAGCACTTCCGGCACGAGTTCGAGGCCATGATCCAGAACCCCCAGCCGCAAGCCACGCCTGCAGCCGTACAGGCCTGACCCGGAAAGCACCCCATGGTTGAAATCGAACTCGACGGCAAGAAGGTGGAAATCGCCGAAGGCAGCATGGTCATGCATGCGGCCGACAAGGCGGGCACCTACATCCCGCACTTCTGCTATCACAAGAAACTGTCCATCGCCGCCAACTGCCGCATGTGCCTGGTGGATGTGGAGAAGGCACCCAAGCCCATGCCGGCCTGCGCCACGCCCGTCACGCAGGGCATGATCGTGCGCACCAAGAGCGACAAGGCCATCAAGGCCCAGCAGTCGGTCATGGAGTTCCTGCTGATCAACCACCCGCTGGATTGCCCCATCTGCGACCAGGGCGGTGAATGCCAGCTGCAGGATCTGGCCGTGGGCTACGGCGGCTCTTCGTCGCGCTACGACGAAGAGAAACGCGTCGTGCCCGTCAAGGACGTGGGCCCGCTGATTTCCATGCAGGAAATGTCGCGCTGCATCCATTGCACCCGCTGCGTGCGCTTCGGCCAGGAAGTGGCCGGCGTGATGGAGCTGGGCATGATCCACCGCGGTGAGCATTCGGAGATCACCACGGTGCTCAACGACACCGTGGATTCCGAGCTGTCGGGCAACATGATCGACATTTGCCCGGTGGGCGCGCTCACGAGCAAGCCGTTCCGCTACAGCGCCCGCACCTGGGAGCTGGGCCGCCGCAAATCGGTGAGTCCGCACGACTCCACCGGCGCGAACCTGATCGTGCAGGTCAAGAACAACAAGGTCATGCGCGTCGTGCCCCTGGAAAACGACGACGTGAACGAATGCTGGATCGCCGACCGCGACCGCTTCTCCTATGAAGCGCTCAACGGCGAAGACCGCCTGACCGCGCCCATGCTCAAGCAGGGTGGCGAGTGGAAGACGGTGGACTGGCAGACCGCGCTGGAATACGTGGCCAACGGCCTGAAGCAGATCAAGGCCGACCATGGCGCGCAAGCCATCGGCACGCTGGCCAGCCCGCACAGCACGGTGGAAGAGCTGTACCTGGCCGGCGCGCTGATGCGAGGCCTGGGCAGCGAGAACATCGATTACCGCCTGCGCAACGCCGATTTCACGCAAACGCAGGGCGTCCGCTGGCTGGGCACGTCGATCGCATCGCTGTCCTCGCTGCAGCGCGTGCTGGTCGTGGGCTCCAACCTGCGCAAGGACCATCCGCTGTTTGCCCAGCGCATCCGCCAAGCCGTCAAGAAGGGCGGCGTGGTGTCCGCCATCACCGACCAGGCCTATGACTGGGCCATGCCCGTGGCCAACAGCGCCGTGCTGCCCGCCGACGGTTGGGCCCAGGCGCTGGCCGACATTGCGAGCGTGATCGCCGCGGACAAGGGGGTGAACGCGCCCGCCGCTGGCAACGCCACCGATGCGGCCAAAGCTGTCGCCAAGTCGCTGCAGGCCGGCGAACGCAAGGCCATCCTGCTGGGCAACGCCGCTGCCCACCATGCCGCCGCGTCCAGCCTGCTGGCCCTGGCGAACTGGATCGGCCAGCAGACCGGCGCGACCGTCGGCTACCTGACCGAAGCCGCCAACACCGTGGGTGCGCAGCTCGCCGGTGCGCAACCAGGTAACGGCGGCCTGCATGCTGGCCAGATGCTGGCAAATGCGGATGGGGCGCTCAAGGCCGTGCTGCTCCTCAACACCGAGCCGCGCTACGACAGCGCGGCCGGCTCGAACGCCGCGGTCCTGGGCCAGGCCCAGATGGTCGTGACGCTGAGCCCGTTCAAAGCCAACATGGACATCAGCGACGTGCTGCTGCCCATCGCGCCGTTCACGGAAACCTCGGGCACCTTCGTCAACGCCGAAGGCCGTGTGCAGGGCTTCCATGCCGTGGTCAAGCCTTTGGGCGAAACCCGCCCCGCCTGGAAAGTGCTGCGCGTGCTGGCCAACCTGCTGGGCCTGCCGGGCTTTGACTTCGAGTCTTCGCAAGACGTGCTGAACCACGCGCGGGGTCCGCAGGACGCCGGGCAGACCATGGTCGCGGCAGGCAAGCTCGACAACACGACGACCGCTGCCATCAGTGTGGCGTCGCCGGGTGCTGCGCCTGTGACCGCGGCAATCTACCAGCTGGACGGCATCGTGCGCCGCGCGCCGTCGCTGCAGCAGACAGCCGACGCCCGCAACGGCCATGTCGCGCGTGATGAGGTGGCCGCATGATTGACACGATCTACAACACGGGCCTTGGGCTGTTCGCCGCAGGCTGGTGGACGGGCATTGCATGGCCCGTCATCTGGAACCTGATCAAGATCGTCGTGGTGATCGCGCCGCTGATGGGCGCGGTGGCTTACCTGACGCTGTGGGAGCGCAAGGCCATTGGCTTCACGCAGGTGCGTGTCGGCCCCAACCGCATCGGGCCGTTCGGTTTGTTGCAGCCGATCGCCGACGCGCTGAAGCTGCTGACCAAGGAAATCATTGCGCCGACAGTGGCCAACAAGGGGCTGTTCTTCCTCGGGCCCATCATGACCATCATGCCGGCCCTGGCTGCCTGGGTGGTCATTCCGTTCGGCCCCGAGGTGGCGCTGGCCAACATCAACGCCGGCCTGCTGTTCCTGATGGCCATCACGTCGCTGGAGGTGTATGGCGTGATCATTGCCGGCTGGGCGTCCAACTCCAAGTACGCGTTCCTGGGCGCGCTGCGCGCGTCGGCGCAGATGGTGAGCTACGAAATCGCCATGGGCTTTGCGTTCGTGATCGTGCTGATGGTGTCAGCCAGCCTGAACATGACCGACATCGTCATGGGGCAGGGCAAGGGCCAGTTCGCCGACATGGGCCTGTCGTTCCTGTCCTGGAACTGGCTGCCGCTGCTGCCGGTGTTCGTCGTGTACTTCGTGTCGGGTCTGGCCGAAACCAACCGTCACCCGTTCGACGTGGTGGAGGGCGAGTCTGAAATCGTCGCGGGCCACATGATCGAGTACTCGGGCATGAGCTTTGCCATGTTCTTCCTGGCCGAATACGCCAACATGTGGCTGGTCTCCATCCTCACGGTCATCATGTTCCTGGGCGGCTGGCTGGCACCGGTGGCCTTCCTGGACTTCATTCCCGGCTGGATCTGGCTGGGGATCAAGACCTTCTGCGTCGTGACCATGTTCCTGTGGGTTCGCTCCACCTTCCCGCGCTACCGCTATGACCAGATCATGCGCCTGGGCTGGAAGATCTTCATTCCCGTCACCCTGGTGTGGCTTGTGGTGGTCGGCATCTGGATGCAGACACCCTTCAACATCTGGAAATAAGCCATGAGCACCGCCGTTTCCGCTCCCTTCTCGCTCAAGGACTTCCTGTCCAGCTTCATGCTGGTGGAGTTGTTCAAGGGCTTGGCCATCACCGGCAAGTACGCCTTCAGCCGCAAGATCACGATCCAGTTTCCCGAGGAAAAGACGCCGCTGTCGCCGCGTTTCCGCGGCCTGCACGCGCTGCGCCGCTATGAAAACGGCGAAGAGCGCTGCATCGCCTGCAAGCTGTGCGAGGCCGTTTGCCCCGCCATGGCAATCACGATCGAGTCCGACGTGCGCGACGACGGCTCCCGCCGCACGACGCGCTACGACATCGACCTGACCAAGTGCATCTTCTGCGGCTTCTGCGAGGAAAGCTGCCCGGTGGACTCCATCGTCGAGACGCACATCCTCGAATACCACGGCGAAAAGCGCGGCGACCTGTACTTCACCAAGGACATGCTGCTGGCCGTGGGTGACCGCTACGAGAGCGAAATCGCCGCGGCCAAGGCAGCCGACGCCAAGTACCGTTGATCTGACGGCCCGGATACCAGAAAAGAAACCGCCCCATGGACGTCAAGACCGGCCTCTTCTACCTGTTCGCGGCAGTGCTGCTGTTTGCAGCCTTCCGCGTCATCACGGCCCGCAACCCGGTGTACGCGGCGCTGTACCTCGTGCTCGCGTTCTTCCAGGCATCGGCCATCTGGCTGCTGCTGAAGGCCGAGTTCCTCGCCATCTCGCTCGTGCTCGTGTACGTGGGCGCGGTGATGGTGCTGTTCCTGTTCGTCGTGATGATGCTGGACATCAACATGGACACGATCCGCCAGAACTTCTGGAAGCACTTCCCCGTGGCCGCCACCGTGGGCGCCCTGATCGCGCTTGAGATGGCCGCCGTGCTGATGGGGGGCTTTCGCATTGCCGACGAGCCGAAGGCGCCGGTCGCCGCCGTCCAGGCCGCAGGCCAGGTGGCCGGGCAGTTCTCCAACACCAAGGAACTGGGCAAGCTGCTCTATTCGCAGTACCTGTACCCGCTGGAGATCGCCGCCGTGATCCTGCTGGTGGCCATGGTGGCGGCCATTGCGCTGACGCTGCGTGAACGCAAGGACAGCAAGCACATGGACCCGTCCGACCAGGTGCGCGTGAAGGCGCGTGACCGTTTCGAGGTGGTCAAGATCGCCGCCACGCGCCCCGCCGCGCCCGCAGCGCAACCCACCGCCGAGGAGAAGAAGGCATGACGCTGACGCTGGGCCATTTCCTGTCACTGGGCGCGATCCTGTTCGCGCTGTCGGTGATCGGTATTTTCCTGAACCGCCGCAACCTCATCGTGCTGCTCATGGCCATCGAGCTGATGCTGCTGGCCGTGAACATGAACTTCGTCGCGTTCTCGCACTACCTGGGCGACATGCACGGCCAGGTGTTCGTGTTCTTCATCCTGACCGTCGCCGCGGCTGAATCGGCGATCGGCCTTGCCATCCTGGTGCTGCTGTTCCGCAACAAGTCCAGCATCAACGTGGACGAACTGAATACGTTGAAGGGTTAAAACAAGAATGGCTTCCACCCTCAACGCATCGACCCTGCTGGCCGTTCCGCTGGCGCCCTTGGCCGGCGCCGTCCTGGCCGGCATCTTCGGCACCACCTTCGGCGGCAACTGGATCGGCCGCCGGCTGTCGCACACGCTCACCATCCTGGGCGTGCTGGTCGCCTTCATCCTGTCGGCCATGACGCTCAAGAGCGTCGCCCTGGACGGCGCGCGCTTCAACGAGACGCTCTACACCTGGATGGTGGTGGGCGGGCTCAAGATGGAAGTGGGCTTCCTGGTCGACGGCCTGACGGCCATGATGATGTGCGTGGTGACCTTCGTGTCGCTGATGGTGCACATCTACACCATTGGCTACATGGAAGAAGACGACGGCTACAACCGCTTCTTCGCCTACATCTCGCTGTTCACGTTCTCCATGCTGATGCTCGTCATGAGCAACAACATGCTGCAGCTGTTCTTTGGCTGGGAGGCGGTGGGCCTGGTGTCGTACCTTCTGATCGGCTTCTGGTTCAACAAGCCCACGGCGATCTTCGCCAACATGAAGGCCTTCCTGGTCAACCGCGTGGGCGACTTCGGTTTCATCCTGGGGATCGGCCTGATCGCGGCTTATGCCGGTACGCTGAACTACGGTGAAGCGTTCGCCAAGGCCGGTGAACTCGGCAAGCTCACGTTCCCGGGCACTGACTGGATGCTCATCACCGTGATCTGCATCTGCCTGTTCATCGGCGCGATGGGCAAGTCGGCGCAGTTCCCGCTGCACGTGTGGCTGCCCGATTCGATGGAGGGCCCCACGCCGATTTCCGCGCTGATCCACGCCGCGACCATGGTGACGGCCGGCATCTTCATGGTGGCGCGCATGTCGCCGTTGTACGAACTGTCGGACACGGCGCTGAGCTTCATCCTGGTCATCGGTGCAATCACGGCGCTGTTCATGGGCTTCCTGGGCATCATCCAGAACGACATCAAGCGCGTCGTGGCGTACTCCACGCTGTCGCAGCTGGGCTACATGACCGTGGCGCTGGGTGCTTCGGCCTATTCGGTGGCCGTGTTCCACCTGATGACGCACGCGTTCTTCAAGGCGCTGCTGTTCCTGGCGGCCGGCTCGGTCATCATGGGCATGCATCACAACCAGGACATCCGCTGGATGGGAGGTGTGCGCAAGTACATGCCCATCACCTGGATCACCTCGCTGCTGGGCTCGCTGGCGCTGATCGGCACGCCGCTGTTCTCGGGCTTCTATTCCAAGGACAGCATCATCGAAGCGGTGCATGAAAGCCACCTGTGGGGGGCGCAGTTTGCCTACTTCGCCGTGCTGGCCGGTGTGTTCGTGACGGCGTTCTACTCGTTCCGCATGTACTTCCTGGTCTTCCACGGCAAGGAACGCTTTGACCAGAACCCCGATGCACATCACGGCGACCACCACGGCGATCACGGGCACGGGCATGACGACCATCATGAACCGCACGAATCGCCCTGGGTCGTGACCGTGCCGCTGCTGCTGCTGGCGGTCCCGTCCGTGGTCATCGGCTTCCTCACCATCCAGCCGATGCTGTTTGGCGAATTCTTCAAGGATGCCATCTTCGTCAACGCCGAGAAGCATCCGGTCATGGAAGAGCTGGCCAAGCTGATCCACGGCCCGCTGCAGATGGCCGGCCACGCGTTCTTCACGCTGCCGCTGTACCTGGCGCTGGCCGGTGTAGCGCTGGCCTACTACATGTACATGATCAACCCGGCGCTGCCGGCGGCGATCAAGGCGCGCGTGCAGCCCCTCTACACGCTGCTGGAAAACAAGTACTACATGGACTGGATCAACGAGAACATCCTGGCCCGTGGCGCGCGCGCGCTGGGCACGGGGTTGTGGAAGGGTGGCGACCAGGCGGTCATCGATGGCACGCTGGTCAACGGTTCGTGGAAGGTCGTGGGCTGGTTCGCGGGCATCGTGCGCTGGTTCCAGTCGGGCTACCTGTACCACTATGCCTTCGTGATGATCGTCGGCGTGTTCGTGCTTATGACGTACTTCGTCTGGTTCAACAAGTAGGAGAACAACAAAAATGGGATTGTTGAGCCTTGCCATCTGGACGCCGATCTTCTTCGGCGTCGTGCTGCTGGCGCTGGGGCGTGACGAGCATGCCCGCGCCGTGCGCTGGATCGCGCTGGTCGGCGCCGTTGCGGGCCTGGCGGTCACGCTGCCGCTGTACGACGGCTTCAAGCTGGGTACGTCCGCCATGCAGTTCGTCGAAAAGGCGCCCTGGATCGAGCGCTTCAATGTGAACTACCACCTGGGCGTGGACGGCATTTCGTTCTGGTTCGTGCCGCTGACGGCTTTCATCAACGTGGTGGTCGTCATCGCGGGCTGGGAAGCCATCACCGAACGCGTCAACCAGTACATGGGCGCTTTCCTGATCCTGTCGGGCCTGATGATCGGCGTGTTCTGCGCGCTGGACGGCATCCTGTTCTACGTGTTCTTCGAGGCCACGCTGATCCCGATGTACCTCATCATCGGCATCTGGGGCGGCCCCAACAAGATCTATGCGGCGTTCAAGTTCTTCCTGTACACGCTGCTGGGCTCGCTGCTGACGCTGATCGCGCTGATCTTTCTGTACACCAAGTCGGGCGGAAGCTTCGACATCCTGACCTGGCACAAGCTGCCGCTGTCCTCCACGGCACAGACGCTGCTGTTCTTTGCCTTCTTTGCCGCGTTCGCGGTGAAGGTGCCGATGTGGCCGGTGCATACCTGGCTGCCTGATGTGCACGTGGAAGCGCCCACGGGCGGCTCGGCCGTGCTGGCGGCCATCATGCTGAAGCTGGGCGCCTATGGCTTCCTGCGCTTTTCGATGCCCATCGCCCCCGATGCCGCGCACGAGTGGGCCTGGCTGATGATCGCGTTGTCGCTGATCGCCGTGATCTACGTGGGCCTGGTCGCCATGGTGCAGCAGGACATGAAGAAGCTCGTGGCCTATTCGTCGGTCGCGCACATGGGTTTCGTGACGCTGGGCTTCTTCATCTTCAACGACCTGGGCGTCGCCGGCGGGCTGGTGCAGATGATTGCGCACGGCTTCGTGTCGGGCGCCATGTTCCTGTGCATCGGCGTGCTGTATGACCGCGTGCATTCGCGCCAGATCGCCAGCTACGGCGGCGTGGTCAACACCATGCCCAACTTCAGCGCGTTCGCGCTGCTGTTCGCCATGGCCAACTGCGGCCTGCCGGCCACCGCCGGTTTCGTCGGCGAGTGGATGGTGATCTTGGGCGCGGTCAAGGCCAACTTCTGGCTGGGCCTGGCGGCTGCCACGGCGCTGATCTTCGGCGCGGCCTATACGCTGTGGATGTACAAGCGGGTGTACCTGGGCCCGGTCGCCAACGACGACGTGCGCCAGCTCACCGACATCAACGCCCGCGAGTTCCTCATGCTGTCGCTGCTGGCGATCGCCGTGCTGTACATGGGCGTCTACCCCCATCCGTTTACGCAGATCATGGACACGTCGGTGGCCGACCTGCTGAAACACGTCGCGCAATCCAAGCTGAATTGAGAGCCCCGAGATGATTGACAAACTCAGTTGGATCGTCGTCTACCCCGAAGTCGTGCTGCTGGTCATGGCCTGCGTGATCGCGCTGGCCGACCTGCGTGTGACGAGCGAGCGCCGTACCTTCACCTATGTGCTCACGCTGGCCACGCTGGCCGTCGTGGCGGCGATGCAGGCCCTGTACGCCAGCGGTGGCGAGACGAGCTACGGCTTCGGCAACATGGTGGTGAGCGACCCCATGGGCAACTGGCTCAAGTGCTTTGCCACCCTGGCCATGATGGTCACGCTGGTCTATGGCCGGCCGTACGCGGCCGACCGCGACATGCTGCGCGGCGGCGAGCTGTTCACGCTGTCGCTGTTCTCGCTACTGGGCATCTTCGTGATGATCTCGGGCAACAACTTCCTTGTCATCTACCTGGGCCTGGAACTGCTCACGCTGTCCAGCTACGCGCTGGTGGCGCTGCGCCGCGACAACGCCACGGCGACCGAAGCCGCCATGAAGTACTTCGTGCTGGGCGCCATGGCCAGCGGCTTCCTGCTGTACGGGCTGTCCATGCTGTATGGCGCGACCGGTTCGCTGGACGTCAACGCCGTGTTCAAGGCGGTCAATTCCGGCCAGATCAAGCACCAGGTGCTGGTGTTCGGCCTGGTGTTCATCGTGGCGGGCCTGGCGTTCAAGCTGGGCGCGGCGCCGTTTCACATGTGGATTCCCGACGTCTACCAGGGTGCGCCCACGGCGGTCACGCTGCTGATCGGCGGGGCGCCCAAGCTCGCGGCTTTCGCCATCTGCATCCGCCTGCTGGTCGAAGGGCTGCTGCCGCTTGCGCTGGACTGGCAGCAGATGCTGGCCCTCATGGCCGTGGCGTCGCTGCTGGTGGGCAACCTGGCCGCCATCGCGCAAAGCAACCTCAAGCGCATGCTGGCGTATTCCACGATCTCGCAGATGGGCTTCGTGCTGCTGGGCCTGATGTCGGGCGTGGTCAATGGCAACACGCTGTCCGCAGCCAATGCCTACAGCTCGGCCATGTTCTACATCGTGACCTATGTTCTGACCACGCTGGCGACCTTCGGCATCATCCTGCTGCTGGCGCGTGAGGGTTTCGAGAGCGAGGAGATCACCGACCTGGCCGGCCTGAACCAGCGCAGCCCGCTGTTTGCCGGCGTCATGGCCGTGTGCCTGTTCTCGCTGGCCGGTATTCCGCCGCTGGTGGGGTTCTACGGCAAGCTGGCCGTGCTGCAGGCGCTGGTGGCGTCGGGGCAGGGCCTGTACATCGGGCTGGCGGTGTTCGCGGTGGTCATGTCGCTGATCGGCGCGTTCTACTACCTGCGCGTCGTGAAAGTCATGTACTTTGACGCGCCCATCACGGCCACGACCGTGTCCGCGCCGGCCGACGTGCGCGCCGTGCTGTCGGTCAACGGCCTGCTGGTGCTGGTGCTGGGCATCGTGCCCGGCGGCCTGATGACGCTGTGCGCGCAGGCCATCGTCAAGATGCTGGGCACATGACGCAAGGCCTGTCGGTCTGGCTCGTGATCCTGGTCGCGCTGCTGGCCGCCAACCTGCCGTTCCTCAACCACCGGCTGCTGGCCGTGGTGCCGGTGGCCCGGCCCAAGGGGTTGGCGCTGCGGCTGGCCGAGCTGGTGTTGATGTACTTCATCGTGGGGGCGCTGGGGCTGCTGCTGGAACGGCGCGCCGGCCAGATCGCGTCCCAGGGCTGGGAGTTCTACGCCATCACGGGTGCGCTGTTCCTCACGCTGGCGTTCCCGGGTTTCATCTGGCGCTACCTTGTCAAGCACCGGGGCTGAGCGATGCAACAGCCCCCGACCGGTCTGCCGGATCGCGACCTGACCGAACACCGAACGGGCGGCAAGACGCTGTTCGAAGGCAGCTTCCTCAAGGCCTACCGCGACAACGTCCAGCTGCCTGACGGCACCCATGCCACGCGTGAATACGTGAGCCACCCGGGCGCGGTGGTGGTGGTGCCGCTGCTGGATGATGGCCGCCTGCTCATGGAGCGGCAGTACCGCTACCCGGTCGGTCTGCACATGATCGAGTTTCCCGCCGGCAAACTTGACGCCGGGGAAGACCCGCTGGTTTGTGCGCAGCGCGAGCTGCTGGAGGAAACCGGCTATAGCGCACGCGAATGGGCGCGGGCGGGTGTCATGCACCTGGCCATCGCGTATTCGACCGAGGTGTTGCACATCTACTTTGCGCGCGGCCTTCAGGCCGGCCAGCGGCAGCTGGACGAGGGCGAGTTCCTGGACGTGTTCACGGCCACGCCGGCGCAGTTGCTGGAGTGGAGCCGTACCGGCGAACTCACCGACGCCAAGACGCTGACCTGCCTGGTGTGGCTCCAGAATGTGCTGTCGGGCGCATGGGCTCTGGACTGGCAGGCAAGGCCGGGCAGCAGCGCCGCCGGATAATCCCGCCATGAAGGTTTTGAACCTGCAGTGCGCGCACCAGCATGAATTCGAAGGCTGGTTTGCGTCCGAAGACGACTTCCAGGCGCAGCTGGCGCGGGGCCTGGTCGAGTGTCCCCTGTGCGGCGACACGGGCATCACCAAGATGCTGTCTGCCCCGCGCCTGAACCTTGGCGCGGCGCGGCAGGAGCCTGGCGATCGCCAGGAGCTGGTGGCTCCCCAGGGCCGCGCGCTGCAGGCCGCATGGATGAAGATGGCGCGCGAGCTCATGGCCAATACCGAGGACGTGGGCGAGCGGTTCGCCGAAGAGGCGCGCCGCATCCACTATGGCGAGGCCGATGAACGCAGCATTCGCGGCCAGGCTTCGCGCGAGGAGGCCGCGGCGCTGATCGAAGAGGGCATCAGCGTGCTGCCGCTGCCCGTGCCCAAGGCTGCGAAAGAGACACTGCAGTAGCCTGCGGGTCAGGTTCAATCCATGAATTGCAACGCGGCCAGACGCGCATAGGTGCCGCCGGCGGCGATCAGCGCGTCATGCGTTCCCTGCTCGACGATGCGCCCGTGGTCCATCACCACGATACGGTCGGCCTGCTGCACGGTGGCCAGCCGGTGTGCAATCACCAGCGTGGTGCGGCCGCGCATGGCGGATTCGAGCGCGGCCTGCACCATGCGTTCGCTTTCGGCGTCCAGCGCGCTGGTGGCCTCGTCCAGCAACAGCAGCGGCGGATTCTTGAGCATGGCGCGGGCAATGGCGATGCGCTGGCGCTGCCCGCCCGACAGGCGCACACCCCGCTCGCCCAGGAACGTGCCATAGCCCTCGGGCAGCGCGCGGATGAAGCCGTCGGCAAATGCGGCAACGGCGGCGGCGTGAACCTCGGCGTCCGTGGCGTCGGGGCGGCCGTAGCGGATGTTTTCCAGCGCGCTCGTTGAAAAGATCACCGCGTCCTGCGGCACGATGCCGATGCGCCCGCGCAGGTCTTCAAGCGCCAGGCTGTTGATGGGCACGCCATCCAGCGCGATGCGGCCCGCGGCAGGATCATAAAAGCGCAGCAGCAGCTGGAACACCGTGCTCTTGCCGGCGCCGCTGGCGCCCACCAGCGCCACCGTTTCGCCGGGCGCCACGGCCAGGTTGAAGTCGACCAGCGCCGCCTGCGAGGGCCGCGACGGGTAGTGAAAGGTGACGCCCTGCAGCGCCACGGCGCTGCCGCCGGGTGTGGCGGGCAGCGCGGCCGGTGCGTCGGGCGACGCGATGGGCGAGCGCGTGTCCAGCAGCTCCATGAGCCGTTCCGTGGCGCCCGCGGCCCGCAGCAGGTCGCCGTACACCTCGCCCAGCACCGCCACCGCGCCGGCCAGGATGATCACGTACACCACGGTCTGGCCCAGGTGGCCCGCGGTGATCTTGCCGGCCAGCACGGCCTGGGTGCCCTGGTACAGGCCCCACAACAGCAGCGCTGCGTTGGCGATGATGACGAACGCCACCAGCGCCGAGCGCGCCCGCGTGCGCCGCACCGCGGTCTGGAACGCGTCCTGTGTCGAATGCGCAAAGCGCGCGGCCTCGCGGCCTTCACCTGTGTAGCTCTGCACGACCGGCACGGCGTTGAGCACCTCGGCTGCGATGGCGCTGGAGTCCGCCACGCGGTCCTGGCTGGCGCGCGACAGGCGCCGCACCCGGCGGCCGAACCACATGGTGGGCAGTACGACCAGCACGATGATCAGCAGCACCTGCGTCATGACATAGGGGTTGGTCCACACCAGCATGACCAGGGCGCCCAGGCCCATCACGGCGTTGCGCAGGCCCATGCTCAGCGACGAGCCCACCACCGTCTGCACGAGCGTGGTGTCGGTGGTCAGGCGCGACAGCACT
Organism: Ramlibacter sp.; assembly: GCA_041905405.1. Taxonomy (GTDB): domain Bacteria; phylum Pseudomonadota; class Gammaproteobacteria; order Burkholderiales; family Burkholderiaceae_C; genus RAM1. The sequence goes on from JAYRLC010000042.1 coordinate 22,320, forward strand.
TCGCCGGTCTGCGTCGTCTCGAAGAACTCGGGGCTTTGCCGCAGCACGTGGGCGTAGACGGCGTTGCGGATGTCGGCCGTGACGCGCTCGCCCAGCCAGCTCACCGTGTAGAAGCGCGCTGCACTGAACACGCCCAGCGCCACGGCCACGGCGAACAGCGCCACGAAATGCTCGCGCAGCGCCATGAGCTGCGCACCCTTGGCGGCTGTATCGGCGCCGTGGCCCACCAGGCCGCCGTCGATCAGGCTGCGCAGCGCCACGGGAAAGAGCAGCGTCGCACCGGCCGCCAGCACCAGGAACAGGCCGGCCAGCAGCAGCCCGCCCCGGTACGGTCGCAGAAACGGCAGCAGGCCCGACAGGGAGCGGGGATGGCCTTTGCGGCCGTCTTTGGATTCACTCATGCCCGCAGTGTACAAAAGATTGATGTGGCAAAAACAGCCTTGACAATATTTGCATAGGCAAATAATATCCGATTCATGAACACCACCGCGCCCGCCAAGACGCCCGCCCGCAAACCCGCCGCCTTCTACCGGGCGCAGGGCTATGTGGCGCAGGAAAGCGTGGGCTACCTCATGCGCCGCATCGTCAGCGAAATGGCGCTGCAGATCGACCGCCGCATGGTGGGCGACGGACTGACCAACGCCCAGTGGCTGCCGCTCATGAAGCTGTCCATGGGCCAGGCCGGAACGGTGGCAGAGCTCGCGCGTGCTTGTGAGACCGACACCGGTGCCATGACCCGCATGCTGGACCGCCTGGAAGCCAAGGGGCTGTGCCGGCGGGAACGCTCCAGCGAGGACCGGCGCGTGGTGAACCTGCGCCTCACGCCCGAGGGCGAGGAGGCCGCGCGCGGCATTCCCGTGGTGCTCAGCCAGGTCCAGAACGAATGCCTGGCCGGCTTCACCGCCGAGGAATGGCGCACCCTCAAATCACTGCTGCGCCGCGTGCTGGACAACGCCACGGCGAACGTGGCCGACGAGACCTGAAGATGATGAACACACGCATTGCCGTGCCGCTGGCACTGGCCGTCACGCTGGGTCTGGCGGGCTGCGCCGACTTTTCCGGCATCACGCCGCAGGCACGTACCCTGGACGCCGCGGGCGCGGGGCTGCTGCCCGCCGCACAAACCCAGGCCGCGTCCGTGCCCGTCGTCCCCGCCGTGGACGCGCAGTGGTGGCGGGAGTTCGGCGACGCGTCGCTGAACGCGCTGGTCGACCAGGCGCTGCAGGGCAACCCCAGCCTGCGGCTTGCGCAGGCGCGGCTGGTCCGCGCGCAGGCCGCAAGCGAAGTGGCCGGCGTGGCGACCGGACCGCAACTGAATGCCGGCGTGGACCTGACCCACCAGCGCTACACCGCCAACGGCGCGGTGCCGCCCCCGCTGGCTGGCAGCATCCGCGACAGCGGCACGGCCCAGCTCAGCGCGAGCTGGGAGATCGACTTCTTCGGCCGGAACCGCGCGGCGCTGGACGCCGCACTGGGGGCCGCCCACGCGGCGCAAGCCGATGCGCAGGCCGCGCGCGTGCTGCTGGCCGCCAACGTGGCGCGCACCTGGTTCCAGCTCGCACGCATCCATGAACAGATCGCCGTGGCACAGCGCACGCTGCGCCAGCGCGAGGAATCGCTCGCCCTGGTGCGCGACCGTGTGCAGGCCGGGCTGGACACGCGGCTGGAGCTGCGCCAGGCCGAAGGCGGGCTGCCCGACGCGCGCCAGCAGATCGAAGCCTTGCAGGAGCAGGCCGCGCTCACGCGCAACGCGCTGGCCGCGCTGACGGCGCAGCCGCTGGACAGGCTGCCCACGGCACCCACCGCGCTGGCGGCGCTGCCCGCGCCCGCGGCGGTTGACGTGATTCCGGCCGACCTGCTGGGCCGGCGCGCCGACATTGCCGCGGCCCGCTGGCGGGTGCAGGCTGCCACGCGCGACGTGGACAGTGCGCGCGCGCAGTTCTATCCCAACATCAACCTGGTGGCCTTCGCCGGCTTTGGCAGCATCGGGCTGGACCGCCTGCTGCAGTCCGGCAGCCTGCAGTGGGGTGTGGGCCCGGCATTGCGCCTGCCGGTGTTTGACAACGGGCGCCTGCGCGCCGGCCTGCGCGGCAAAACAGCTGACCTGGACGCCGCGGTGGAAAGCTACAACGCCGCCGTGCTGGACGCCGTGCACGAGGTGGCCGACCAGATCGCTTCGGCCGGCTCCATCGCCCGCCAGCAGGTGCAGCAGCGCGCGGCGCAGGAAGCGGCCGAGGGCGCCTACGACATCGCCTTGCAACGCTACCGGGCCGGGCTGGGCAACTACCTGAACGTGCTCACCGCCGAAGGCGCCGTGCTGGCGCAGCGCCGCCTGGCGGTGGACCTGGCCGCCCGCGCGCTGGACAGCCGCGTGGGCCTGATGCGCGCGCTGGGCGGCGGCTGGCAGGACGCGGCCGTGACCGCGCAGAAATGAGGAACACCATGACAACCACGCAAACTCCAAATCCGCGCAAGAAGGCGCTCACGGCGCTGGCCGCCATCGTCGTCGTCGCCGGCATCGGCTGGGCCGTCTGGGAATGGCAGGTCGGCATCCGCTACGAGTCCACCGACAACGCCTATGTGCAGGGTGACGTGGTGCAGATCACGCCGCAGACCGGCGGCACCGTGATGGCCATCCTGGCCGACGACACCGACTTCGTGAAGGCTGGCCAGCCGCTGGTGCGCCTGGACCCGGCCGATGCCCGCGTGGCGCTGGACCAGGCCGAGGCCAACCTGGCGCAGGCCGTGCGCCAGGTCCGCACGCTGTACGCCACCAACGGATCATTGCAGGCGCAGATCGCCGCGCGCGACGCCGACGTGGTGCGCGCCACCAGCGAGATCGCCCGCGCCAACGACGACCTGAACCGCCGCCAGCAACTGGCCGGCAACGGCGCCGTGTCGCGCGAAGAGCTCAACCACGCCCAGACCCAGCTGGCCAATGCCAGAAGCGCGCTGGCTGCCGCGCAGGCCGGCGTGGCCGCCGCGCGCGAACAGCTGGCCAGCAACCAGGCGCTGACCGACGGCACCAGCGTGGACCAGCACCCCGGCGTGCAGGTGGCGGCCGTGCGCGTGCGCGAAGCCTGGCTGGCGCTGCAGCGCGCGACGCTGCCCGCGCCGGTGGACGGCTACGTGGCCCGCCGCACCGTGCAGCTGGGCCAGCGCGTGGCGGCCGGCACGCCGCTCATGTCGGTGATCCCGCTGCGCCAGGTGTGGGTGGACGCGAACTTCAAGGAAGGCCAGCTGCGCAACATCCGCATCGGCCAGCCCGTGCGGCTGACGGCCGACGTGTACGGCAAAAAGGTCGAATACAAGGGCGCGGTGGCCGGCCTGGGCGTGGGCACGGGCGCGGCATTCTCGCTGTTGCCGGCGCAGAACGCGACGGGCAACTGGATCAAGGTGGTGCAGCGCGTGCCCGTGCGCATTGCGCTGGACCCCGCGCAACTGGCCGCCAACCCGCTGCGCGTGGGCCTGTCGATGGATGCCGAAGTGGACGTGTCCCGCCGTGACGGCAAGATGCTGGCCGACGGCACGGCGGCACCCGCCGCGGCCAGCACGCCCGTGTACAGCGCGCTGGAGCGGGGTGCCGACGCCGAAGTGCGCCGCGTGATCCTGGCCAACGCGCCGCGCGGCATGGTGCGCGGCGCTGCCACGTCCCCGGTTGCATCATCCGTCGCGTCCCCGGCGGCGTCCGTGGCGCAGGCGCCCGCGGCCGCCGTGCGCTGAAGGGCAGCGCGTCGTGGCTGAATCCGCCTACGTACCGCCCGCACCGCTGCAGGGCGCGGCGCGCACCTGGGGGACGCTGGGCCTGTCGGCCGCGACCTTCATGATCGTGCTGGACACGTCGATCGCCAACGTGTCCCTGCCGGCCATCGCCGGCGACCTGAGCGTGAGCCCCAACCAGGGTACCTGGGTCATCACGAGTTTCGCGGTGGCCAACGCCATTGCGGTGCCGCTCACCGGCTGGCTGTCGCAGCGCTTCGGCCAGGTGCGCCTGTTCCTCACGAGCCTGGTGCTGTTCGTGCTGGCGTCACTGGCCTGCGGCCTGGCACCCAACATGACCACGCTGATCGCATTCCGCGCGCTGCAGGGTTTCGTGGCCGGGCCGGTCATTCCTCTGTCGCAGACGCTGCTCTTGTCCAGCTACCCGCGCGCCATGGCCGGCACCGCCATGGCCATGTGGTCCATGACCACGCTGGTGGCGCCCGTCATGGGGCCGCTGCTGGGCGGCTGGCTCACTGACAACCTGTCGTGGCCGTGGATCTTCTTCATCAACGTGCCGGTGGGCATTGCCACCGTTCTGCTGGTCGCGCGCCTGTACCTGCGCCGCGAAAGCCGCACCGTCAAGCTGCCGATCGACGCCGTGGGCCTGGCGCTGCTGGTGCTGTGGATCGCGGCCATGCAGATCGTGCTGGACATCGGCAAGGAATACGACTGGTTCCATTCGCCGCTGGTCGTGGCGCTGAGCGTGGTGGCCGCAGTGGGGTTTGCGTTCTTCCTGATCTGGGAGCTGACCGACAAACACCCGGTGGTGGACCTGCCGCTGTTTGCGCGGCGCAACTTCTGGGCGGGGTCGTTGGCCACGTCGGTGGGCTACGGCCTGTTCTTTGGCAACGTGGTGCTGCTGCCGCTGTGGCTGCAGCAGTTCATGGGCTATACGGCCACGCAGGCGGGGATGGTTATGGCGCCCGTAGGGCTGCTGGCCATCGTGCTGTCGCCCGTGGTGGGCAAGAACATCGGGCGGGTGGACCCGCGGCGTTTTGCGACGTTCTCGTTCGTGGTGTTCGCGCTGGTGCTGTGGATGCGCTCGCGCTTCAACACGCAGGCCGACCTGTGGACCATCATGGTGCCCACCCTCGTGCAGGGCATCTCGATGGCGTTCTTCTTCATTCCGCTGGTCAGCATTTCGCTGTCGGGCATTGCGCCGGAGCGCATCCCCGCTGCGTCGGGGCTGTCCAACTTCATGCGCATCACGGCCGGGGCGTTCGGAACGTCCATCGTCACCACCGTGTGGGAAAGCCGCGCCGCGCTGCACCATGCCCAGCTGGCGGAGGCGGTGCACCCCGGCAGTCCGGCCGCCATGGCGGCGCTGGGCGGCCTGCAGGCCGCGGGGCTCACGCATGACCAGGCCCTGGCGCAGATCAATCGCATGGTGGACCAGCAGGCTTTCATGCTGGCGGCCAACGACATCTTCTACCTGTCGGCCGTGCTGTTCCTGCTGCTGATCCCGCTGGTCTGGCTCACGCGCCCCCAGGCAGCGCAGGGCGCTGGCGACGCAGCGGCCGGCGCGCATTGAGAACCTATGGTTTAGGTAAAAACGCGGGGCTTGGATAAATGTAACGGTAACGTTACATTGACTGCCATGAACACCCCACACGCTGTTTCACGCAGGCTCTTCGTGGCGGGCCTGTCGGCACTGGCGCCGCTGCCGATGATGGCCGCGCCCAAATCAGCGCCCACGAAGGCTCCGGCACCTGCGCCCGCACCGGCTCCAGCGCCTGCACCGGCGGTCAGCAGCTACCCCGGCACGGTGGGTGCCGTGCCTGCGTCGCTGAAGCTTTCGAAGTTCTATACCCAGTACACCGACGCGGGCGGCGTGCCTGTCGTGGCATCGGCCAAGCCGGCAGCGCGGTCGCTGCTGGCGGCGCGCTCCATCGTGCTGAACATGTTGGTGAACCGGGCGGATATCCTCGGTGCGCTGAAGAAGGCCAACGTGCGCGTGGCGGTCATCGGCGCTACCGAAGTCACCACCGACATCCCCGAATACGCAACGCTCGTGCCCGCCGACTGGTGGAACACGCGCACCCGCGGGGTGGGTGCTACGCCCACGCGGCCTGTCAGCAGCGCGGGCGAAGAAAACCTGTTGGGCCTTTCCGGTGACCGTTACGTGGGCGAAAGCATCATGGTCCACGAGTTCGGCCACACGCTGTTCGATATGGGCCTGCGCGCGCTGGACCGCGGCGCGGATACGGCGCTGGACAAGATCTACCAGCAGGCCATGGCGGCCGGCCTGTGGCAGAACACCTATGCGGCGACCAACTACAAGGAATACTGGGCCGAAGGCGTGCAGTGCTGGTTTGACGCCAACCCGCGCGGCCTGACGGCGGCCAACGGCATCCACGGCCCCGTGGCCACGCGCGAGGCCTTGTTGCAATACGACCCGGCGCTGGCGCAATTCATCGCCAAAGTGTTCGGGCCGGTGGCCTGGCGCTGGGACCGTCCGGGGCTGCACGCGGGCACCTGAAGCGGCTGCGGCCGTTAACTGAGGTGCCACGCGCCGGCTTCGCGCCGGGCGGTGTGCGTCGATCGCTCTCACTGTGGCGGTCGCCTGCGGCGACTTCGTTGCGATGCTCGGGGGTCGGTCGCGCTGCGGAACTCGCTTGTATTGTTCGTCTTGTTCGGGGTGTCCTGAACAGGATGGGCGTATGCCGGGAACTCGCTTTGGCTTCAAGCCTGACGCGTAGATTGCGCAGCGCCCATCCTTTTTCTCCTGTCC
>JAYRLC010000043.1:0-27552 GCA_041905405.1 Ramlibacter sp.
GGTTGTGCGTCCACGCCGCTCCCAGCCCCGCCTGCGGCACGATGTCCCAGCGGCTCGCGTACCGCCGCACGAAGGTCAGCGGGTGGGCGCCGCCGTCCTGCAGGTCCGCGTGGCTGTAGATTTTGGTACCCGTGCTGGCCACGATCGGGCGACAGGTTTGTTGCCCAGGGTCCCCGCCAGCCTCCGGGTCGGTTTGCGGTTGCACGCCCTGTACCGAGATCGCCGCGTTTGCCGAGTTCGTGCACCCGCTGCAGTCGGCGCGGATGGTGTCCACTTTGCTGCCCACCAGGCTGGCAGGCGGCGTGTAGTCGATCTGCACCATGCCGCTTCCGTCGCTCGTGCCCGACAGCACCTGCACGCTGCCGCCTGCCTCGCCTTGAAGGCCAACGCTGATGCCAACGCCTGCCTTGGGCGCGCCGCCCTGCGTGATCGTCGCTGTCAGGCGCAGGACTTGGCCCCCCGCGCCCATCGGAATAGCCTGAGTTGGCCCGCTCAACGCAATCCGCAAGGGAGTCACCTGGCACACCATCGTGATGCCCCGGGCGGCAGGGCTGTAGTACCGGGTCCCGTCTCTGAACGCATGGGAGTAGTACCACGCTACACCTGGCGTGCACGATTCCAGTATGTATGGCCGGCGCCACGTGTTGGGGTCATGCACGTTGGCGTAGGCAATGTTCACGGAGGCCGCGCCGCACCAGTCTGGCGCCTGCAGCTCCGGCACACCCGGGTCCGCCGTGAAGTATTGGAGCGTCTCCCCCTCAGGGCACGCCGTCAGGCTCGTGTTGCTGTAGGTTTTGTAGGAGTCCGGCATGCTCGCGCTCGCGCTTCTGAGCAGCGCGCGATTGGCAAGCAGCGGGTTGGCCAGTTGCGCTGGCGTCGGAACCTGCGCCTGCACCAGCATTTGCAGCCCGCACAGCAATACCAAAACAATCCGCCCTGCCCAGCGGACACACATCTTCAGCAACATTTCTTCCCCTCACGGATCAGTTCGGGTCAAAATGTAATACAAAAGAATCTATTTGCCTGTGACTTTGTTTACAGCGCCTGCGCAACCCATTTCCAGCCCTATCGCGTTTGCACCAGCGCCAGCAGCGCTGCCCGGTCCTGCACGACCACGCGCCGCGATTCGGTGCGCAGCAGGCCCTGGTGCGCCATCTGCTTGAGCGCCCGCGTCACGGTGACGCGGCTGAGCGCCAGCATGGATGCGATCTGGGCGTGCGTGAGCGCCACGGCGGCCTGCGCCTGCGGCGCGGGCGCTTCCAGCCGCGCCACGCGCACCAGCAGTTCCGCCACACGCACCTGCGGGTCGGCCGTGGCCAGCCGCTTGAGCGTGCGCAGCAGGAAATGCGTCTTGAAGCCCGCCAGCCGCAGCAGCGCGCCCGCCAGCGCCGGGTCCGCATAGATGGCCGGCTCCACATCCGCCGGCAGGTAGCGGCTGAGCTGGCATGGCGTCACGGCCTGGATGGTCACGGACCGCGGCAGGCCGCTGAAGGCCGTGGCTTCGCCAAAGATGGCGCCGGGGCCGAAGATCTCCAGCAGCAGCGGCGTGCCGTCGGCCTGCAGGATGGTGGTGTGCACGAAGCCTTCGCGCAGCAGGTAGAAGTAAGGGTGCTGTTCGCCCTGGCGGTACAGCACGTCGCCCTCATCCAGCCGCAGCGGCGTTCCCAGCGTTTCGGCCTGCATCCAGGGCGCGGACAGCGCCGCGCTGGCGTCCCAGGACGCATAGGCGGGCGTGTCGTGCGGATCGCGCATGGCTGCTACGCCACCAGGGGCGGCTCCTGCATCGCCTCCAGCTGCTCTTGCAGCATCTGCACCTGTCCCTGCCAGTAGTCGCTGGTGCCGAACCACGGGAACGCAGCCGGAAAGGCCGGGTCGTCCCAGCGGCGGGCAAGCCAGGCGCTGTAGTGGATCAGGCGCAGTGTGCGCAGGGGCTCCACCAGCGCCAGTTCGGCGCGGTCGAATTCGCGGAACTGCTCGTAGCCGTCCACCAGCGCGCCCAGCTGCTGCGTGCGCTGGGCGCGGTCGCCGTCCAGTAGCATCCACAGGTCCTGCACGGCCGGGCCCATGCGGGCGTCGTCCAGGTCCACGAAGTGCGGGCCGCCGCCGGGCTGGTCCTCGGGCGTCCACAGGATGTTGCCGGGGTGGCAGTCGCCATGCAGGCGGATGGCGCGCGCGGGCGTGGCCGAAAGCGCCGCCGCCACCGCGTCCAGCGCGCGGGCGCACATGGCCTGCCAGGCGGCCTGCACGTCCAGCGGGATCATGTCGTGCGCCAGCAGCCAGTCGCGGGGCTCGGTGCCAAACGTGTTCAGGTCCAGCGTGCCGCGGTGCGCGAACGGATGCGCCGCGCCCACGGTGTGGATGCGCGCCAGGAAGCGGCCGATCCATTCCAGCACGTTGCCGTCGTCCAGCTCGGGCCGGCGTCCGCCACGGCGCGGGCTCACGCTGAACATGAAGTCGCCGTGGCGGTGCAGCGTGCCGCCCTGCAGCGCCAGTGGACCCACGGCGGGCACTTCGGCCGCCATGAGCTCGGCGGCGAAGGCATGCTCCTCAAGGATCTGCGCCTGGCTCCAGCGGCCGGGGCGGTAGAACTTGGCCACCACGGCGGCGTGGCCGTCATGCGGCGTTTCCAGGTGGATCAGGTAGACGCGGTTTTCATACGAGCTCAGGGCCGTCAGGCGGCCGTCGCCGTGCAGTCCCACCGACGCCAGCGCGTCCAGGACGAGGTCGGGGGTCAGGGTTTCGTAGGGGTGGCGCGGCGCGGTCATGCGCCGATTGTCGCCCCGGCTTCCTCATCGGCCTGCGCATGAGCCAGCGCGCTGAAGGGCAGGGCCTGGCGCACCAGCAGCACGCTGCAGGGCGCATCCATCACCACGCGCATGGGCACGGTCGCCACCAGCCGCTGCATTTGCAGGCCATGCGTGGCCGCGCCCAGCACCAGCAGGTCCACATGGTTTCCGCGGGCATAGGTGACCAGCGCGCGCGCCACGTCGCCCGACTCGATCACGTGGAACGACGCCTGGTGGCCCTCCAGATGCAGGCCCTGGGCCCATTGGCGCAGGCGCTCCAGGTGCTCGCGGTGCGTGGCCGATTCATCGTCGCCCGCGCCCACGGGCGCGATCACGCTCACGCAGGCCAGCCGCGCGCCGGGGCGGATGCCCAATGAACGGTTGACCGCCTGGCGCAGCGAATACAGCGTGGCGTCGGTGGTGTCGCGGTGCGGCACCGCCACCATGACGATGGGCACCTCGCGGATGCGCTGCGACGGCAGCGGGCTGGGCTCGTACTGCATGCCCGCCGCGCGCAGCCAGCGCTTGAGGTGCGTGGAAAAGCCCGCGCCGCGCAGGCGTTCGCCGCGCTCGGTCACGTTCACCTGCTGCGGGTGGGCCAGGTCAAAGGCCAGGTGCGCGGCCGACGGGTAGCGCTGCGCGGCCACCGGCTCCAGGCAGCGCAGGATGATTTCCTGCAACCACGCAGGCACTTGCGGGTTCAGGCTGCGCGGCGGGCGCGGCTGCATCCACAGCCGCTGGCGCAGGCCGCCGGCGGTTTCCGGCGCGCCGAACGGCAGCTCGCCCGTGGCCAGCTCGTACAGCATGACGCCGATGGCAAAGATGTCGCTGCGCGGGTCGCCGCGGATGCCCACCACCTGCTCGGGCGCCATCCAGGCGGGCGAGCCCACGGCCTGGCGCAGCTCCTCGGCCAGCAGGTCGGGGTAGTGGGCATGCCAGCTCAGGCCGAAGTCCAGCAGAACGGCACGGCCGTCGCCGCGCAGCAGTACGTTGGCAGGCTTCAGGTCCAGGTGCACGGCGTTCTGCTCATGCAGGCTGTGCGCGGCGGTGGCCACCGCCTGGCCCAGCCGCGCGACGGCCTGCGCATCGGGTCGCCGGTGTTGGGCCTGGGCGTCGTCCAGCACCTGCTGCAGCGTGCGGCCGGGGATGTATTCCATCACCAGCCAGGGCAGCCGGGCCATGTCGCCCGCGGCGACGAAGCGCGGCACGTGCTCGCCCGTCAGCGCCTGCAGCAGTTGCTGTTCCACCTCGAAGCCCACCAGGTTTTCCGCGCCGTCGCCGCCGGCCATGCGCGGCACTTTCATGGCCATGACAAAGCCGGGGTCGGGCCGGCCGTCGGCATAGTGCACGCGGTAGATGTGGGCCATGCCCCCCGAATGGACCAGCGCCTGTACGGCAAAGCCGTCCAGCACGTCGCCTGGCGCCAGCATTTTCATCGCCCTTCCTCCAGTCGTTGCGCATACCACGCAGGTTGCGGCGTGCGCCGGATGGCGGCCGCCGCAGCCCGATGGTCGTAGGCTACGCGGTGAAAGGCCAGCCGTTGTTGCGTGGCGTCAAACAGCGCGTACATGGCCCGCACGTCACCATCGCGTGGCTGGCCCACTGATCCCACGGTGGCCAGCCAGCGCCGGTGGCCGGGCACCGGCACGGCCACGCCGGGCTGCGGCGTGAACTCCATCAGCGCGCGGCCGCGCCCGGTGTAGTACAGCCGCTGGTGGTGCACATGGCCGCAGAACACGTGCGCCACACCATCGTGGGTGCAGGCGCTGTCCAGGCTGCGCGCGGCGCGCTGGGGGTTGTCCACGTAGTGCCAGGCGCCGGGCTCATCCGCGCTGGCATGCACCAGCCAGGCGGTGCCGGATTGCGCCTGCAGCGCCAGCCCCGCCAGGAACTGCCGCTGGGCGGCGTCCAGCTGCCCGTGCGCCCATTGCGCGCCCGCGTCAGCCTGGGCTTCTTCCCGCGCGGGCGGGTTCAGGGCCAGCGCGTCGTGGTTGCCGCCCAGCACCACCGCGCCGTCGCGCGCCAGTGCCATCACCGCGTCCACCACCGGACCGGGTTCGGCGCCATAGCCCACGATGTCGCCCAGCACGGCGAAATGGGTTGCCCCGGCCTGGCGGGCATGCGCCAGGCAGGCTTGCAGGGCGAGCAGGTTGGCGTGCAGGTCGGACAGCAGCGCAAGCTTCATGGCCGCATGGTGGCGCATGAAGCTGATGCGTAGCTTGCAGGCTGCAGCCTGCGGCGGGTCAGCTCATGGACAGCATGTGGCCTGTGCGCGGGTCGCCGCGGCCGGCCAGCACCTGCGCATAGGCGGCCTGCACAGCTTGCGGTCCGCCGTGGTGCTGCACCGTGAGCCAGGGCGCCGCGGGGTTGCTCACCTGCGTGCTGAACGCCTGCCAGGCCTGCACCAGCCGCTGGCCGAGTTCGGCCGCGCCCCAGTCGGCGTTGCGCTTCTTGATCTGCGCCGGCGCAAAGAACAGCGTTGCGCGCGGGCCGGGCAGGTCTTTGGCGCCGCCCAGCTGCTCCACATGCGTGCCGCCGATGGAGCAGCTGTACTTCAGCTGCGCAAAGCGCGTGTGGATCTGCAGGCGCAGGCCGGCGTTGCCCGCAAAGTCGATGTAGATGCAGGCGGCGTCGGCCGGCACCTGGCCCAGGTCTTCGTAGGTCAGCACGCGGGTGTAGCAGCCCAGGCTTTCGCAGAACGCCTTGTTGCCGGCGGACGTGAGGCCGACTACCTCGATGCCCGGCCGCTGCGCGAGCTGGAACGCCGTGCCGTACGCCGTCTTGCTGGATGCGCTGGACAGCAGCATGACGTTGGCGCCAAAGAAGTCGTTGTCGGCCATGAAGTCGTCGATCAGCCAGGACGTGACGAACAGCGGCCGCAGCAGGGCCTGCACGTCCTCGGTGCCCGGGGTGTAGAACGGGTCGCGGTTGCAGCGCAGCAGCTGGTTGTACACGGCATGCAGGCCAGCGCGGTGCGGCGCTGCGTCGGTGAAGCCGGCCTCGGTCAGGCGGTCGGGCTGCAGCACCGCATGGCCGGCCATGGGCCAGTAGCCGTACAGGCGCTCGCCCACGGCCACGCCGGGGTGCAGGCTCTGCACGACGGTGGCAAACCCCCACACGGGCACGATGCCCCAGGCGCCGTCGCCGGTCGGCCAGAACTGCCAGTAGTTCATGGCGTCACCGAAGGCCGCGTAGGTGATGTTGTTGGAGGTGAGCGCGAAATGCTCCACGCGCACGCGCACCTGGCCGGGCGCCAGCGGCGTGTCGTCGGCGGTGACGAGGCGGGTTTCGGTCAGCTTGTCCTTGCGGACCTGAAGGGTCGTGGTAGTCATTTGAATCTCCGTGCTGCGCACTGCGATGCGAGCGCTTTCGGGCGGCCGTGCAGCGCTCATGGCTGCCACGTTAAGCGAAGCGGCCCGCCGGTTCAACACCGGCGGGCCGCCTGGGTGACAGTCAGTGCGGGCTCAAACCAGCGTGATGGTCACGTCGATGTTGCCGCGCGTGGCGTTGGAGTACGGGCACACCTGGTGGGCGGCGTCGATCAACTGCTGGGCGGCGGCGCGGTCCATGCCGGGCAGGTTCACGTTCAGGCGCGCGGCGATGCCGTAGGCGTTGGGGATGGGGCCCAGGTCGACTTCGGCGTCGATGGACAGGTCGGCCGGCAGCGTGACCTTCATCTTGCCGGCCACGGCCTTCATGGCGCCGATGAAGCAGGCGCTGTAGCCGGCGGCGAACAGCTGCTCGGGGTTGGTGCCCGTGCCCGACGTGCCGGGCGAGGACAGCGTGACGTTGAGGCGGCCGTCATCTGTCTTGGACGCGCCGTCGCGGCCGCCGGTGGTGTGGGCCTTGGCGGTGTAGAGGACTTTGTCGAGCGTGGTCATGGTTGTTTCCTTTGGGGGTTGTGGTTGGGTTGGGAAAGGATCAGGCCGTCAGGCGCTGGCGCAGGGCTTGCACCTGCTGGGTAAGGGATACGAGTTCGGGGATGGAGCACTGGCTGGCCTCCAGGATGCAGGCCGGGATCTTCGCGGCGCGCGTTTTGAGCTTGCGGCCGGCGGGCGTGAGCGTGATGTGCACGCGGCGTTCGTCCTGCACGTCGCGGATGCGGGCGACGTAACCCAGGGCTTCAAGCCGCTTGAGCAGCGGCGTCAGCGTGCCGGAGTCCAGCGACAGCCGCTCGCCCAGCTCGGACACCATGAGCCCGTCGCGTTCCCACAGCGCCAGCATGGCGATGTATTGCGGGTAGGTCAGGCCCAGTTCTTCCAGCAGGGGCTTGTAGATTCTGGTCATGGCCAGCGACGCCGAGTACAGGGCAAAGCACAGCTGGTTGTCCAGCAGCAGGATCTGTTCGGGGTTGAGCTTTTGCGTGGCCATGTGGTGAATTATAGCGTCAAATTAAATTGCGTGCAATTTAAATTCCGAATCGTTCGCTGCTTCGCGGCAGGCCGCCGGTGGCGCGCCAGCAATGTCACTGCAAAGCCACGTGGGCGGTGTGCGGGGCTGGGGGCGCCTCTGTGACGCCGAGCAGCGCAAGGGTGAGTGTCGGCGCGCGAAGCGCGCTTCGTGCTCTGACTCACCGCAGCTGTTTGAACGGAGCGCGTAGCGCGCAGTGAGTTCTGCGGTGCGACCGATCCCAGAGCAGCGCAGGGAAGTCGCCGCAGGCGACCGTCACAGTGAAGTCCCCAGCCCCGCACACCGCCCACGTGGCTTTGCCGCGTGGTGTAGCGGACAAGGGTCAGCGCCCCGTAAACCGGGGCGGGCGCTTCTCGGTGAACGAGCGCACCCCTTCGGCGGCGTCCTCGCTGTTGGACAGGCGCTGCTGGGTTGAGATGAAGTCTTCCATCGCCGAAAGCGGGCCATGCTCCACGGCCTTCAGCGTGTTCAGCCGCGTGGCCACCACGGCCAGCGGCGCCTGTTCGGCGATGGCCTGCGCGATCCGCAGGGCTTCGTCCAGCACCTGCGCCGCGGGCACGACGCGCTGCACGAAATTCAGGCGCAGTGCCTCGGTGCTGCCGAACTCGTCGGCCGTCAGCAGATGCAGCAGTGCGTTGCCCAGGCCCGCGCGTTCGGCCATGCGCAGCGTGGCGCCGCCCGTGGCCATGATGCCGCGCTTGACTTCCAGCTGCGAGAAGCGGCAGTCGTCGGCCGCCACCACGATGTCGGCCGCCAGCATGAGCTCGATGCCCACGGTGAAGGTGATGCCCTTCACGGCCACGACCATGGGCTTGGCGCGGCGCCGGTAACCGGGTGTGCCCAGATCGTTGGGTTCCACCAGCCCCAGGGGGATGGCCTTTTCGCCGCGCTGCATCAGCGGGGCGATGGTGGGCAGGTCCAGCCCGGCGGTGAAGTGGTCGCCGAACGCGTGCAGCACGCCCACGCGCAGTTCGGGGTCGTCGTCCAGTAGCGTGTAGGCCTCGCCCAGCTCGCGGTACATGCGCGGCGTGAAGCCGTTGCGCTTGGCCGGACGGTTGATGCCGATCAGCAGCAGCGCGCCGCGGCGTTCGGTGGTGATGGTGCCTTCGGGTGGCGGCTCGGCGGTGACGGTGGGTGCGTTCATGGGCGCATGCTAGCGGCGCGCGGGGCGCCGGCGCATCACGTGGGCGACACGACGGGCAGGGTGGCCGCATGGGCGGCATCCGCCGCGTCCGACAGGGCCGCGGCTTCGTCCAGCACGTCGTCCAGCAGCATCAGGTCGCGGTACACGCCCAGCGGCAGCAGCGGCGGGCCCAGTGACTTCACGCGCATGTCGTGTTCGCCCAGCATCCAGCGCAGCACCCACATGCGCACGTCGCGCTGTGGCCAGTGGCTCACGATGCCCTGGCACAGGTGGGTGTCGCTCAGCAGCTCCGCACCAGCCGTGGACGGTGTCGCCCACCCCGGCGCGTTCTGCCCGAAGCGGGCCTTGAAGGCCTCGCGCGCGACGTCCCATTCCTGCTGCAGGCCCAGTTCCAGGTACAGCTCGCGCAGCTCCAGGAACACCCAGGGGCTGGTGTAGCGGAAGTCCACCAGGTGCTGCTGCAGCAGCAGAACGGCGGCGTTCAGGTCGCCCCGCTTGCGCCGGCGCTGCAACTTGTAGTCCAGCTGGTGCAGGTCGATCAGCGTGGCTTCCCGGCGCGAATTGGTTTCACCGATGGCGGTGACATAGATGGCGCGGGCGGATTCGGCCGGGTCGGGGTTGTCGGGCAGGATGTCGTCCAGGCTGTTCACGCGGGTGACGATGGACGACGCCTGCGGCTGCACGTCGGCCCAGAGCACCGAGTCGTGCTCGCGCCGGTTGCGCCGCCGCTCGATGACCCAGCCGATGCTGGTGACCACCGCCACGCCGGCCAGCGCCACCGTCAGCGGCACCAGGCCGGGCGCCGAGCGCGCATTGGCCGCGGCGTCGCGCAGCACCGACACACCGTGCGCAATGGATCCGGGCGGCGCGGCAGGCCGCACTGAGGATGCCGCGGGATCAGGCTGAACCGCTACCGGTTCGGGAGCAGCCGCGGGTGCCGCGTCAACCGGCGCCGGCGCCGGCACCTGCGCGAGCGAGTGGCTCAATCGCAGCGAGGCAGGGTCCGCCGTGGACGCCTCAGGGGTGCCGGTCGCCATGGGGCTGGCTGGGGGTCAGTAGCTGTACACGCCGCGGCCGGTCTTGCGGCCCAGGCGGCCGGCGGCCACCATTTCCTTGAGCAGCGGGCACGCGCGGTACTTGCTGTCCCCGAACTCGTTCAGGTACACGTCCATCACGGCCAGGCACACGTCCAGCCCGATCATGTCGGCCAGCGCCAGCGGGCCGATCGGCTGGTTGCAGCCCAGCTTCATGCCGGCGTCGATGTCCTCGGGCGTGGCCAGCCCCTCGGCCAGCACGAAGAACGCCTCGTTGATCATGGGCACCAGGATGCGGTTGACCACGAAGCCCGGCGCATTCTTGACGGTGATGGGGCTCTTGCCCAGCGCCAGGGCCAGCGCCTTGACGGCGTCATGCGTGGCGTCGCTGGTCTGCAGGCCGCGGATGATCTCCACCAGCGCCATCATGGGCACAGGGTTGAAGAAATGCATGCCGATGAAGCGGTCCGCGCGCGACGTGGCCGCGGCCAGCTTGGTGATGGAGATCGACGAGGTGTTGGACGCCAGGATCACCTCGGGCGCGAGCAGCGCGTCGGCCTGGCGCAGGATCTTGAGCTTGAGTTCGTAGTTCTCGGTCGCGGCCTCGATCACGATCTGCGCGGCCTTGAGGTCGTCATACGAGGTGCTGCCCTGGATGCGCGAGAGCGCGGCGGCCTTGTCGGCGTCGGTGATCTTTTCTTTCTTGACCAGGCGGTCCAGGCTGCCCGCCACGGTGGCCAGGCCCTTGGCCACGGCGGCGTCCGATACGTCCACCATCACTGCCCGCAAACCCGCCACGGCGCAGGCCTGCGCGATGCCGTTGCCCATGGTGCCGGCGCCGATAATGCCGACAATACCCAATCCGTTGCCCATTCTGGAGTTCTCCCGCGACTTTGCTGACGGCGCTGCCGACCCGGCTGGCCGAAGAACCCGGATGTTAAACGGTGTCAGCGCCCGTCTGCCTCCGCGGCCGCTTCGCGCAGCGCCCGCCGCCGCGCCATTTCCTGGCCCATGCGCGCGGCCTCGCCGTCGGGGATGTGACGGTGGGCCTGCGGGTAGGCCACGCTTTCCTCCAGCACGATGTGGTCCAGGTAAAGCTGGATGAACACCTGTGTCGCGTGGCGCAGCACGTCGGGGTCGAACCACTGGAAGCCGTCGGCCACGGCCGCCAGCGACGGCGCGATCTGCAGCCAGTCCTCTTCCAGCCAGCAATGGTCCTGCAGCAGGCGGTTGGTCAGCGCGCGGGTGGATTCGTCGCCATGCGCCAGCAGCGCGGGAAAGACGTGCAGTTCCTCGTCCAGGTGGTGTTCGCGGGCGTGGCCGTTGAACCAGTCCAGCAGCGCGCGCGCATGGCGGCGCACTTCGGGCGTCAGGCCGTCCATGTCCACGGACTCCGCCACGTCGTGCAAGCCGGTGAGCATCTGCTGGATCTCCTGGTGCTCCCGGTCCAGGAAGGTGAACAGGCCCAGCCGGGCGCCAGCGGGTGTGACGGTGGCGGGGGCGGGCTGCTGGGACAGCAGGGCGGCGGTCTGGTTCATGGCGGCCTCCAATGGGTTGCAGCCATTGTTGGCCATGCGGCGGTGCAGCATATTGACCTCGCGCAAAATCTGCCTGCGCCGCGGTGGCGCGACCCGGGGGAGACCCGTACATGTCCGACTACATCATCATTGGCGGCGGCTCGGCCGGCTGCGTTCTGGCGGGCCGCCTGTCCGAAGATCCGTCCGTGCAGGTCACGCTGCTGGAAGCGGGCCCGACCGACACCAGTGTGCTGATCCACTGCCCGGCGGGCCTGGCGCTGCTGGCCAAAAACGGCCAGGCCAACTGGGCGCTGCAGACCACGCCGCAACCCGGCCTGAACGGCCGCCGGGGCTACCAGCCGCGTGGCAAGGTGCTGGGCGGCTCCAGCTCGGTCAACGCCATGATTTACGCGCGCGGCGTGCCGCAGGACTACGACCACTGGGCGCAGCAGGGCAACCCCGGCTGGGGCTGGAGCGACGTGCTGCCGTACTTCAAGCGCGCCGAGCACAACGAGCGCGGCGCCGACGCGCTGCACGGCACCGGCGGCCCGTTGAACGTGCGCGACCTCACGTCGCCCAACCGCTTCGGCCCCGTCTTTGTACAGGCCGGTGTGCAGGCGGGCTACCCGGCCAACCCGGACTTCAACGGCCCCACGCAGGAAGGCGTGGGCCTGTACCAGGTGACGCACAAAAACGGTGAACGCTTCAGCGCGGCCAAGGCCTACGTCACGCCGCACCTGTCACGGCCCAACCTGCGGGTGGTGACCGGCGCGCACGCCACGCGCATCCTGCTGGAAGGGCGGCGCGCCGTGGGGGTGGAATACCGCCAGGGCGGCACGCTGCACACGCTGCGCTGCACGCGCGAGGTGCTGCTGGCCGCCGGCGCGCTGCTGTCGCCGCAACTGCTGATGCTGTCGGGCATCGGCCCCGGCGAACACCTGCGCACGCACGGCATTGCAGTGGCGCACGACCTGCCCGGGGTGGGGCAGCACCTGCACGACCATGTGGACGTGGTGCAGGTCGTAAACGCCCCGCAGCTCAAGGACCTGTTCGGCCTGTCGCTCGCCGGGCTGGTGCGGGCGGTGCGGGGCATCGCCGAATGGCGCAACTTCCGCACCGGCGTGCTGACCACGAACTTCGCCGAAGCCGGCGGCTTCATCAAAAGCCGGCCCGACGAGGCGCTGCCCGACCTGCAACTGCATTTCGTGATCGGCAAACTGGTGGACCACGGGCGCAAGACCGTGTTCGGCCACGGCTATTCATGCCACGTCTGCCTGCTGCGGCCGCAAAGCCGCGGCAGTGTTACGCTGCAAAGCGCCGACCCGCTGGCGCCGCCGCTGATCGACCCCAATTTCCTGGCCGAGCAGGACGACCTGGACCGCATGGTGCGCGGCTTCAAGCTCATGCGAGAGCTGCTGCAGCAGCCGGCGCTGGCCGGCTACCGGGGGCAGGAACTGCCGGTGTCGGCGGCCGCGCAGACCGATGACGAGATCGCGCAGTTCATCCGCAACTATGGCGACACCATCTACCACCCCGTGGGCAGCTGCCGCATGGGCAACGGCCCGCTGGACGTGGTGGATGCGCAGCTGCGCGTGCACGGCGTGCAGGGCCTGCGCGTGGTGGATGCATCCGTCATGCCACGCATCGTGGGGGGCAACACCAATGCGCCGGTCATCATGATCGGGGAAAAGGCGGCCGACATGATCCGAAGCGGCATTTAAGGTTCTTTTAGCAAACGTTTAAGCAATTCTTAGCGGCGCGGGCGGCGCCGTTTGCGGACACTTTCCTGGCGGCGCACGGTGCGCCGGATATGACGGAAAGAACACCATGAAGATCGATTCAAAGGAAATGCAGCAGGTCGCTGCCGCCGCGACCGCCCAGGATGCGCCGCGTTTTGACATGTATGCCGGCATTCACAAGGCCATGCGCGCCTTCATGGCCGACACGCTGCTGGCCGTGGGCCGCATGGACGCCGATGATGCGCTGGAGCTGGCGCAAACCACGCAGCAGGTGCTGGCGCTGCTGGATGCGTGCGCGTCGCACCTGTTGCATGAAAACGAGTTCATCCACGCCGCGCTGGAAGCGCGCGCGCCCGGCGCCAGCGCCGTGATCGCGCACGAGCACGAAGACCACCTCGCCCACATCAACCGCCTGGCCGCCGCCGCCACGGCGTTGCCGGTCGCGCCGTCCGCGCAGCGCGACGCGGCCGTGCTGGCGCTGTACCGCGAGCTGTCCCTGTTCATCGCCGAGAACTTCCATCACATGCACGTGGAAGAAACCGCGCACAACGCCGTGCTGTGGGCCCGCTACACCGACGCCGAGCTGGTGCAGATCCATGACGCGCTGGTCGCGTCCATCCCGCCGGAAGAGATGATGCGCATCGTGCGCTGGCTGGTGCCGTTCATGAACCCGGCCGAGCGCGCCATGATGCTGGCCGACATGCAGGCCAAGGCGCCCGCGCCGGCCTTTGACGCCGTGCTGGAGACGGTGCGTCCGCACCTCACGCAGGTGGAATGGGCCAAGCTCATGCGCAGCCTGGGGCGCCCGGTGGCGCCGGGCCTGGTCAGCGCCTGAATGCCGCGGGGCAGGCGTGGGTGCGGAGCGGGTGCGGCAACCTATGCCTGCACCAGCTCCACGGGGCGCAGCACCGCCAGCCGGAACCGCCCGCGGCCTGTTTTCTCGATGCGGATGTGCGGGCTGTGTTCCACCAGCCGGCGCTGCAGCAGCACAAGCCGCGCCTCCAGGTTGTCGGCCACGTCCGGCAGGCCGATGCTGGTGTCCAGCCGCAGCTCGCGGTTGCTGAAACCGGTGCGGCCCTGCTGCGTGTAGTCGCGCAGCAGCTTCCACAGGATCGCTCCGGCCACACCCTTGATCAGATAGGTGTCGTTGATGAAGACACTGTCGTTCGCGCCGAAATGCCGCACCTGCACCACGGCGCCCGTGGCGGTGTGGGACGGCCTGGCATCAGCAGGGACGGGGGCGGGCGGCTCGGCGCCTTCGGTGCTGGCCTGCATCAGGTCCATGGCCGCGCCCAGGTGGCCGGCCACGGTCACCAGCATGTCTTCGTCCTCGTAGCTGAACTGCTGGTCGCTCGCGCTTTCCACGAACAGCACGCCCAGCAGCCGGCCCGCGGACAGCACGGGCGCGGCCATCTGGCTGTGCGGCTGCGCCAGTCCGGGGTAGGGAATGTCGGTGGCGGGCTCGATGTCGGGCACGTTGGCGTGCAGGCTGCGGCGCATGGCGCGGCTGTACCGGTAGGCGCTGGTCATGTGGCCGATGCGCACCGGGGTGCGCTCGCGCGCGGCGACGCCCACCACGCCTTCGCCCATTTCGATTTCCGAGCCCACACCGGACGTGGCATAGCCGCTGCTGGCCACCGTGTACAGGCGCTGTGTGCCCGCGTCCAGCATCAGCACCATGGCATGGTGTATGCCCATGAAATCGGTCATGGCGCCCAGCGTGGCATTGAGCAGCTCGTCCATGCCGTTGCAGCGCGCCATGCGTTCGCTGCTGCGGCGCAGCGCGTTGAGCAGGCCCGCGCGCGGCACGGGCGCGGGCAGCGGCTGGCCGGGCACCGGCTCGATCTGCTGCACCTCGTACACGTCCGAGCCGAGCAGGCGAAACACGCCGTCCATGCCCGAGTGCGAGGCGATCCCGGCCAGCTGCGCCTTCATCTGTTCAAACAGCGGCCCGGCGGTTTCAGTGCGCAGGTAGCGGATATGCAGCCGGAAGAACGCCGCCGTCCGCGGGTGCAGCACCAGCACGGTGGCCACCGGGTTGGCCAGGATGTTCTTGCGCGTCGTGTTGAAGAACTGGAACGACAACGCCACGTGGCGCGCGTCCACGTAGTACACCTGCGAGATGTAGGCCACATTCGGCACGCCATCGGCGCTGCAGGTGGCCATGACGCCGGGGATGGCCCCCTCGAAGCAGGGGCGGATCTCGTCGAGCGTGACGGCGCGGGCCGTGCTCATGCGCCGCCTTTCAGCACGGGCGCGCCGGCCTGCGGTCCCGGCGTCTGGTCAAACGCCAGCACGGGGGCGAAGCTGATCGCCACCAGATCGTCCAGCCGGTAGGCCAGCATGGCGCGCGTCATGGGTGGCGGGTAGCCGATGCGCTGGATTTCGACCTCCATGGACTGCAGGTACCGGGTCAGCGCCGGAAGGTCGGCGTCGGTGGCGTCACGCAGGGTGGCCTGGTGGGCCTTGAGCTGCACCGTGCGGTGCGTGGCCGGCTCGCTGAAAACCACCGCCACCTCGCCGGTCGCCGCCAGGTCCTGCAGCAACTGGCGCGACTGGCTGCGCGCCAGAAACACCGTCACCTCGCGCCCGCCATCGGTCACATGACTGCCCACGGCGCGCATGATGCTGGGGCGGTGCGCCAGGTCCCGCGAACCCACGATGACCGACACGCCGCGCTGCATGATCTCAAGCAGTGGCGCGGGCAGCTGGGGCAGTGCGGTGCTCATGATGGGCGCGGTGTCGGTCAGTCGGTCAGGCGCTGGCGCTCAGGCCTGGAACCGTTTGCGCGTCAGCGCCAGTGCCAGCCAGAACGCCAGCACCGCGTAGGCCAGCAGCACCAGGGCGTGGCGCAGCGGGTGTGCGGGCCACTGGTCCATGAACAGCGGACGCACCAGCTCCACCGCGTTGGTCAGCGGCAGCCAGTCGGACACCACGCGCACGGCGTGGGGCAGTTGGTCGCGCGGAAAGAACACGCCCGACAGGAACATCATGGGCGTGAGGAACAGCGTGAAGTAGTAGGTGAAGAAGTCGTAGCCTTTGGCCAGCGCGTTGAAGATCAGCGCGATGCAGCTGAACGCGATGCCCGCCAGCAGCAGCACAGGCCAGGCCAGCAGCAGCCGGGGGCTGTGGCTGATGTCCAGCGCCAGCATCACGCCCAGGATGGCGGTGACGGTGAACAGGGCCTTGAACGCGGCCCACAGCATCTCGGCCATGACCACGTTGTCCAGGTTCACCGGCGCGTTCATGATGCCGTCCCAGGTCTTTTGCACGTGCATTCGCGAGAACGCCGAATACAGCGCCTCGAAGCTCGCCGCATTCATGGCGCTCATGCAGATCGAGCCGCTGGCCAGGAACAGGATGTAGGGCACCTGCGCGCCGCCCAAGTTGACCTGGCCCACCAGCGCCCCCATGCCGTAGCCGAAGGCCACCAGCCACATCAGCGGCTCGGCGATGTTGCCGATCAGGCTCGGAACAACGAGCTTTTTCCACACGAGCAGGTTGCGAAGGAAGACGGGCCACCAGCGAAACGACAGGTCGGGGGCGCGCCAGATCGATGGGGTCATCAGCCGCCTTCCCTGATCTGCCGGCCCGTGAGCTTGAGGAACAGGTCCTCCAGGTTGGCCGGCCGGTGCAGCGTGCGCAGGCGCGGGTGGCCGGCCAGCGCGTCCAGCAGCTGGCGCGCGTCCTGCGTGTAGAAGAACACGGTTTCGCCGCTGACCTCCACGCGGGCGGCCAGCGACTTGAGCGCGGCGTCGTCCGCCAGCGCCAGCGCGCCGTTGCCGTAGGCTTCGACCACGTCGGGCTCCAGGTGCTGCGCGATGAGGGCACGCGGCGTGCCCTCGGCGATCTTGCGGCCATGGTCCAGCACCAGCAGTCGCGAACACAGGCGCTCGGCCTCGTCCATGAAATGGGTGGTCAAAAGAATGGATTTGCCCTGTTGCAGCAGCAGCTGCAGCCGCTCCCACATCAGGTGGCGGGCCTGCGGGTCCAGGCCGGTGGTGGGTTCGTCCAGGAGCAGCAGCCGGGGGTCGTTGACCAGCGCGCGCGCCAGGCTCAGGCGCCGGCGCATGCCCCCGGACAGCTCGCCCGGCTTGGCGTCGGCCTTGTGCGACAGCGCCGCGAATTCAAGCAGTTGGGGAATGCGGGCCCGGATCGCGGCGTCCTTCATGCCGAAATAGCGGCCGTAGACCAGCAGGTTCTCGGCGCAGGTGAAATCCGGGTCCAGCGTGTCGAACTGGCTCACCACGCCCAGCTGCGCCTTGATGGCCAGCGCGTCCCGCGGCATCTGCAGGCCCAGGGCATGGATGCCGCCGCTGTCGGGCACCGTCAGGCCCAGGCACATGCGGATGGTGGTGGTCTTGCCCGCGCCGTTGGGGCCGATCACGCCCAGGCATTCGCCGGGCGCAATGGCAAATGACAGCCCGTCCACGACCGCCGTGCCGCCATAGTGTTTGCTCAAATCGCGCGCTTCGAACAAAGGAGCCGTCATGGCTGGTATTGTGTCGCAGCTGTCGTCCCGTTCATTCACCTGAGGAAATCCACCGTGTCCGATCGCCTTGCAGTCCTGCCGCAATACCTGCTGCCCAAGCAGGCACTCACCGTGCTGGCCGGCAAGCTGGCCAGCGCGCAAGCCGGCGGGCTGACGCACGCGGCCATCCGCCGCTTCGTGGCGCGTTACGGTGTGAACATGGCCGAAGCGGCCAGCCCCGACATCGAGAGCTACGCGAGCTTCAACGAGTTTTTCACCCGCCCGCTGAAGCCCGGCGCGCGGCCGTTGGCCGACGCGCCCTTTGTTTGCCCGGTGGACGGCGCCATCAGCCAGTTCGGCGCGATCGAGCGCGACCAGATATTCCAGGCCAAGGGCCACCACTACAGCACGCGCGCGCTGGTGGGCGGCGACGCCGCGCTGGCGGCGCAGTTCGACCATGGCAGCTTTGCCACCATCTACCTGAGCCCCCGCGACTACCACCGCATCCACATGCCATGTGCGGGCCGGCTCACGCGCATGATCCATGTGCCGGGCGACCTGTTCTCGGTCAACCCGCTCACGGCGCGCGGCGTGCCGGGGCTGTTCGCGCGCAACGAGCGCGTGGTGTGCGTGTTCGACACGGCCCGCGGCCCGTTCATCAACGTGCTGGTGGGCGCCACCATCGTGGGCAGCATGGCCACCGTTTGGCATGGCGTGGTGAACCCGCCGCGGCCCGGCACATTGCGCCAATGGGCCTACGCCGATCAGGACATCACTCTGCAGCAGGGCGATGAGATGGGGCGCTTCCTGTTGGGCTCCACTGTCGTGCTGCTGTGGCCGCGGGGGGTGGTCCGGTTCAACCCGGTTTGGGCGGCCGGTCGGCCG
The DNA here is from genome assembly GCA_041905405.1 of Ramlibacter sp. Taxonomy (GTDB): domain Bacteria; phylum Pseudomonadota; class Gammaproteobacteria; order Burkholderiales; family Burkholderiaceae_C; genus RAM1. The sequence goes on from JAYRLC010000043.1 coordinate 17,987, forward strand.
GTGCAATTGGGCGAAGCCATGGGCGTCTGACGCGAACGGCGTGGCAGATTCGCAGGCAGCAGCTTGTACATGATGGTAATATACAAACCGTGATTGATCTTGAAGCGATCGCGGGCTTCGACTGGGACAAAGGCAACGCCCGCAAGAACGACAAGCACGGCGTTTCCATGGCGGAAGCGGAGCAGGTGTTCTTCAACGTACCGCTTCTGCTCCTTGAGGACTTTGCGCATAGTCGCACGGAGGCGAGGCTTCATGCGCTGGGCAACACGGACGATTCACGGTTACTGCATATCAGCTTTACCCTGCGCCAGGGTGGAACGATGATCCGGATCATTTCCGCGCGGGATATGCATCGCAAGGAGAGAGTGATTTATGGCCAGGCAAACTAAACCCGTCCCGAAATTCGCAAGCGAAGCGCAGGAACGCGAATACTGGGAGTCAAATGATTCGACGCAGCATCTTGACTGGTCCAAGGCCCGAAGCGTGACACTGCCCAATCTCAAGCCGACGACCAGGACCATCTCGTTGCGGTTGCCCCAGCACTTGCTGGACTCCATCAAGATGGCGGCGAACGCCCGGGATGTGCCGTATCAGTCGCTCATCAAGGTGTGGCTGCAGGAAAAGCTGCACAGCCATTGAGCTGCCCTACCTCTTCCTCCGAATACTTGCCAGACAGACCCATGACCGTCACCCTCGGAACCCCTTTGTCCCCCCATGCGACCAAAGTCATGCTGCTGGGCAGTGGCGAACTGGGCAAGGAAGTGCTGATCGCGCTGCAGCGCCTGGGCGTGGAGACGATCGCGGTGGATCGCTACGACAACGCGCCGGGCCAACAGGTGGCCCACCACGCGCGCACCATCACCATGAGCGACCCGGCGCAGCTCAAGGCGCTGATCAAGGCCGAGCGCCCGCACCTGGTCGTGCCCGAGATCGAGGCCATCGCCACGCCCATGCTGCAGGAACTGGAAGCCGCCGGCGTGGTGCGCGTGATCCCCACGGCGCGCGCCGCGCGCCTGACCATGGACCGCGAGGGCATCCGCCGGCTGGCGGCGGAGACGTTGGGCCTGCCGACCAGCCCGTACAAATTCTGTGATTCGCTGGCCGAGCTGCAGGCCGCCATTGACGCCGGCATCGGCTACCCCTGCATCGTCAAGCCGGTGATGAGTTCCAGCGGCAAAGGGCAAAGCAAAATCGATGGCCCAGCCGACGTTCAGAAGGCGTGGGACTACGCGATGTCGGGCGGCCGTGTGGGACCGGGCCGCATCATCGTCGAAGGCTTCATTGACTTCGACTACGAAATCACGCAGCTGACCGTGCGCGCGCTGGGCGGGGACGGCAACGTTGAAACGCATTTCTGCGACCCCATCGGCCATGTGCAGGTCAGCGGCGACTATGTGGAAAGCTGGCAGCCGCACCCCATGACACCGGCGGCGCTGCAGAAATCGCGCGACATCGCGAAGGCAGTGACCGACAACCTGGGTGGGCAGGGGTTGTTCGGCGTCGAACTGTTTGTGAAAGGCGACCAGGTCTGGTTCAGCGAGGTCAGCCCGCGGCCGCACGACACCGGCATGGTGACGATGATCACGCAGTGGCAGAACGAATTCGAGCTGCACGCCCGCGCCATCCTCGGCCTGCCCGTAAACACCGCGCTCAAGAGCCCCGGCGCCAGCGCCGTGATCTACGGCGGGGTCGAGGCGCAAGGCATCGTGTTCGACGGCGTGGACGAGGCGCTGCGCATCCCCAACACCGAACTGCGCCTGTTCGGCAAACCCGAGAGCTTCACAAAGCGCCGCATGGGCGTGGCGCTGGCGTTCGATGCGGATGTGCAGAAGGCGCGGGTGACGGCGAAGCTGGCGGCGTCCAAAGTCAGGTCGCGCAAGCCCTGAAGACCTTGGCCCCGCGAGGTGGCGGCGACGATGCCCTGCTCCGCGGCTGTCCCCCGCCGGGCTGCGCCCGGCTCCTCCTTTATGCCGCTGCGCAGGGCACCATCGCCACCACCCCGCTACAAACTGGCACGCCAAACGGAGGCGTGCTACCGTGTCAGCAAGAGCCGGTAGGTGGGGCGCTCTGCGCAGTGGCATAAAGGGGGCGGTGGGCGAAGGCCACCGGAGGACAGTCGCGGAGCAGAGTGCCCCGCCTGCCGGCTCCAGAACAAACGCAGGAACGGCTTCCCCAAGAGGGCCCTCACCCCAACCCACTCCCGCAGGGCGAGAAGGCGAAAAAAATTACCCCTTCGCCTCCATCACCAACTGCGTCTGCGTCACCACCGCGCACAACCGTCCCTGGTCGTTGGTGATGAAGGTCTGCCAGACATGGGTGGTGCGCCCGCGGTGCAGGGCGATGCATTCACCGCGTACGGTGGTGCCCACCTTGGCGGCGGCGGTGAACTTGGTGCTGGAGTCGGTGGTCGTGGTCTGCTGGCCGGGCGCCAGGCTCTGCACGGTGCCCACCGCCCCCAGCCCGTCGGCGAACGCCATGTAGGCGCCCCCGTGCAGGATGCCGCCGGCCGTGCACAGGTCGGGGCGCACGACCATTTCGGCCACTACCCGGTCGGGCGATACCTCCAGCAGCTTCACGCCCATGAGGCCGGGGAACAGCGGGTCCAGCATCTGGTGCAGGGTGGGGATGTCGATGGTGGGCATGGGTGTCTCCTTTATTGAAACGCCACCTCGGCAAAGCTGCGCAGCTTGCGGCTGTGCAGCCGGTCCACGCCACCGTTGCGCAGGATGTCGATGGCGCGCATGCCGATGCGCAGGTGCTGGTCCACCCGTTCGCGGTAGAAGTGGTTGGCCATGCCGGGCAGCTTGATCTCGCCGTGCAGCGGCTTGTCGCTCACGCACAGCAGCGTGCCGTAGGGCACCCGGAAGCGGAAGCCGTTGGCCGCGATCGTAGCGCTTTCCATGTCCAGCGCCACCGCGCGGCTCTGGCTGAAGCGGCGCTGCGGCTGGTTGCCGGGCAACAGCTCCCAGTTGCGGTTGTCGGTGCTGGCCACGGTGCCGGTGCGCATGATGCGTTTCAGGTCCGCCCCGCGCACCTGGGTCACGTCTTCCACCGCCTGTTCCAGCGCGAGCTGGATTTCGGCCAGCGCGGGGATGGGCACCCACAGCGGCAGCTCCTCGTCCAGCACATGGTCCTCGCGCACGTAGGCGTGGGCCAGCACGTAGTCGCCCAGCTGCTGGCTGTTGCGCAGGCCCGCGCAGTGGCCCAGCATCATCCAGGCGTGCGGGCGCAGCACGGCCACGTGGTCGGTGATGGTCTTGGCGTTGGCCGGGCCCACGCCGATGTTGACCATGGTGATGCCACTGCGGTCGGCGCGCACCAGGTGGTAGCCCGGCATCTGCGGCAGCCGCGGCGGGGCCAGGCCCAGCTCGTCCCCGGGTTCGGCGTCCAGCCCTGTGCGCCGCGTCACGACGTTACCCGGTTCGATGAACGCGATGTATTCGCTGTCGGGCTTGCGCATTTCCTCGTGGCCGAGCTTGACGAATTCGTCGATGTAGAACTGGTAGTTGGTGAACAGCACGAAGTTCTGGAACCACTCGGGCGCCGTGCCCGTGTAGTGGCGTAGCCGGTGCAGTGAATAGTCCACGCGCGCGGCGGTGAACAGGCTCAGGGGCTGCGCCTCGCCGGGGCGGGGCTCCCAGGTGCCGTTGGCGATGCCGTCGTCCATCGCGCCCAGGTCGGGCAGGTCGAACGCGTCGCGCATCAGCAGGCGGCGCATCGGCGTGAGCGTGCCCTCGATGTGGTCGTTTTCGGCGAACGAGAAGTGCACGGGGATGGGCTGTGTGCTGGTGCCCACCTCCAGCTCCACGCCGTGGTTCTGCAGCAGCAGGCGGAACTGCTCCAGGTAGTAGTCGGCGTACAGGTCGGGCCGGGTCAGGGTGGTCTCGAACCGGCCGGGGCCGGCCACGAAGCCGTAGCTCAGGTGGGAGGTGTCCGCGGGGCTCAGCCGCGCAACGGTGTCGGTGTGGATGCGAACGAACGGGTAGCAGGCGCGCACGTGGCCGGGCAGTTCCTCGCCGGCCACGAAACGCTGCATGGCGTCGCGCAGGTGGCCGATCTGCTGGCTGTAGATTGCGCGTACCTGCGCCAGGGCGGCGGCGGGGTCGGTGTAGCGGCTGGGCGCGATGAAAGGCGGCATGTAGGGCATGCCTGATTGTGCATTTGCGGGCTCCGGGCCGCATTTCGTGCATCTGGCGACCCTGTCAGACAAATCCCTACAAGCTGTTACGGACTCCGCCGACTGCGCGGGGGTGGGGGCTTTCCCTACAGTGGCCTCACACACCGCATCAAGCGGAAATCGAACCGATCAGTACAAGGAGTTCACAAAGATGTCTACCACCGCCATGCTTGCCGCCAACCCGTTTGCCCTGATGGTTGACCCCCAGCGTGTCCAGTCGGCCATTGCCCGCTCCAAGTCACTTAACCAGCTTCGCAACCGCGAATGCCATCCGCTGGACCGTGCCGTGATCCGCAGTGCCAGCGCCGAGCTGGCGGCCTGGGACGGCAAGATCGACCGCAAGACCAAGTACCTGGCGCCTGACGAACAACCCGTCGCCGTGGCGCGGGGCATTCCCGAACTGGTGGCCTGATCAACTGGCTGCAACCGGCTCGCGCATCGTCACAAACTCTTCGGCGGCCGTGGGGTGAATGCCCACGGTGCTGTCGAAGACCGCCTTGGTCGCGCCCGCGCGCATCGCTACGGCAAAGCCCTGCACGATTTCCCCGGCGTCCGAGCCGACCATGTGCATGCCCACCACACGGTCGCTGGCGCCGTCCACCACCAGTTTCATGAGCGTGCGCTCCTGGCTGCCCGACAGCGTGTGCTTCAGCGCCCTGAACTCGCTGCGGTAGATCTGCACGTCGCCGTATGTCATGCGCGCCTGCTCCTCCGTCAGGCCAACCGTGCCCACGTTGGGGTGGGTAAAGACGGCGGTGGGAATCAGGTCGTAGTCCATTGCGCGTGCGGACTTGCCGGCCGGTGGGCCAAACAAGTGGTCCACCAGCGCCATCGCCTCGCCCAGCGCCACCGGCGTGAGCTGTTTGGTGGTGGATACATCGCCCAGCGCATGGATGGACGGCACGCAGGTGCGGTAGTGGGCGTCCACCACGATGCTGCGCCGCTCGTCGCAGGCCACGCCGGCGGCGTCCAGGCCCAGCCCTTCGACATTGGGGTAGCGGCCCGTGGCGTACAGCACGGTGTCGGCCATGACCTGCGCGCCGCCGGACAGCGTGACCAGCAGGCCGTCGGCCCGTTTGTCGATCGCGGCCACGGTGGCGTTCAGCCGCAGGTCGACGCCGTGCTTGCGCATTTCCTGCGCGACGAAGGCCGATACGTCGGCGTCAAAGCCGCCCAGCACGCGCGACGCGCGCTGCACCTGGGTGACCTGCGCGCCCAGCCCGTTGAAGATGGACGCGAATTCGCACGCAATGTAGCCGCCGCCCACGACCAGCAGCCGCTGGGGAAATTCGGGCAGGTCGAACATGTTGTCCGAGGTGACCACGTGCTCGCGGCCGGCCACGGCCGGCACCAGCGGCGTGCCGCCCGTGGCAATCAGGATGTGGCGGGCGCGCACCGACTCGGCGCCCGACGGGGTGCGCACGTTCACCGTGTGCGCGTCGGCCAGCGTCGCCCAGCCCGCCAGCAGCCGCACGCCAGCGCCCCGCAGCAGCTGTTCGTACACGCCGTTCAGGCGCGTGATCTCGCGGGCGCGGGCGGCTTTCAGCGCGCCCCAGTCGAAGCGCGTTTCGCCCACGGTCCAGCCGTAGCCGGCGGCCTCTTCAAACGCTTCGGCATAGTGCGCGGCGTAGCTGTACAGCTTCTTGGGAATGCAGCCCACGTTCACGCAGGTGCCGCCCAGCGCCGCTGCCTCGGCCAGCACCACGCGCGCGCCGCGCTGGGCCGCCATGCGCGCGGCGCGCACGCCGCCGGAGCCACCGCCGATGACGAACAGGTCGCAGTCAAAATCCTTCATCTCATCCTTTCAGGGCCGCCAGGCCCATGAGTTCGGTGCGCATCCAGTCAATGAACACGCGCGTGCGCATGGGCAACAGGCGCGCATGCGGGTACACCAGGCTGATGGGTCGCGGCGGCGGCTCGAATCTTTCAAGCACGACGCGCAGCTGCTTCTGCGCCACGAACGGCGCCACCTGGTACGAAAAGAACTGGCCGAAGCCCGCGCCGGCCACGCAGGCATGCACGGCCGGCAACACGTGATTGAAATCCAGATTGCCCTGCACTGGCACGCGAAGGGTCTTTGCGCCGTCGCGAAACGGCCCCCAGCCCGATGCTCCCGCAAGGCGGATGCAATTGGCTTTCAGCAGGTCCTGCGGGGTGCGCGGTGTCCCGTGGCGGCGCAGCAGCGCGGGGCTGGCCACCACCACGCGGCGGATCTGCCCCAGGGGCAGTGCCACCAGCGATGAATCGTCCAGCGGGCCGATGCGGATGCCCAGGTCAAGCCCCTCTTCCAGCAGGTTCACCATGCGGTCCAGTAATACCACGCTCACGCGCAGGCCCGGGTGCTGCTGCACGAACCGGGTGATGGCCGGCGCCACGTACATCTGGCCGAACAGTACGGGCGCCGTGACCTGCAGGTGACCGGTCGGGGTGCGCGACTCAGCCGCCAGCGCGGCTTCGGACTCGTCAACGGCGGCCAGCACCTGGCGGCAACTGTCCAGGTGGCGCTTGCCTTCCTCGGTCAGGGCGATCCGGCGCGTCGTGCGGTTGAACAGCCGCACGCCCAGGTGCGACTCATAGGCCGCCAGCGCGCGCACCACGGCTGGCAGTGACGTATCGAGCTCACGCGCTGCCGCCGTCAGGCTGCCCTGATCGGCGATCTGCACGAAAACCTGCATGGCGCGCAGTTTGTCCATGCCGCATATTAATCCGTTAAATGAAGCAGTTCAGTGATCTCGATGCCATTGATGTCCTTTGCGACAGCAAACACAATGGATGCATGAACACCCCAGGCGACTCCGTCATTCACAGCCCTTTCCACGCTGGCGAGCAGGCCCTGCAGCACGACACGGGCGCGTTTGGCACCTTGTCGGTGGCCGGGCCGCGGGTGATCCGGGACCACATGCCGGACCAGCACCGCACATTTTTCGAGCAGCTGCCCTGGCTGGTCGTCGGTGCGCTGGACAGCGCGGGGCAACCGTGGGCCTGGGCGCTGGCGGGGCCACCGGGCTTCATGCAGTCGCCCGACCCGCACCGTCTGGTGGTGAACGCGCCGGTGGCGACCCGGGGCACGCAAGCGGGCGTGCTGGAGCCCGGTGCGCCCGTGGGGCTGCTGGGCATCGAGCCCCATACGCGGCGGCGCAACCGCATGAACGGTGTGGTGCAGGCGGCGGATGACGCGGGTTTCAGCGTGCGTGTCGGTCAGAGTTTCGGCAATTGCCCGCGCTACATCCAGGCACGCGAGCCGCAATGGGCAGGGCCGTGGGCTCCGGGCACGTTGCAGGAAGCGGCGGATGTGGACGATGCCGCGCGCACGCTGATCGGGCAGGCCGATACCTTCTTCATCGCCACGGCGCATCCGGATGCGGGGCGCCAGACCGCAGTAGCGCATGGCGTCGATGTGTCACACCGGGGCGGCCGGCCGGGCTTTGTGCGGTGGGCAAGTGATGGCACGTTGCAAGTGCCCGACTACAGCGGCAACCATTTTTTCAACACCCTGGGCAACCTGTTGCTGCAACCGCGCTGCGGCCTGCTGTTCGTGGATTTCGACAGCGGAACGCTCGTGCAGCTGGCCGCGCGCGCCGAACTCGTGATGGACGGGCCTGCGTTGCGGGACCATGCCGGCGCCCAGCGCCTGCTTGTGCTGCACGTGCTGGCGATGCGGCGCAGCGTGGCCGCGCTGCCGCTGCGCTGGGGTCTCGCGACACCGTCGCCCGCGCTGCCCTGAGCGCCGAGCCGGCTACGCCACCCGCAGCGCGGGAACGGACCGGCCGTCGGCCGGGTCGATGCGCGCGACCGGCAGCTGGTAGGCCCGGTCGTCGAACAGGTCCACGCCGCACATCAGGCTTTCCACCCAGTCGAAAAAGTCGTTGATGGCCTGCTGGCCCTGAATGGGCGCGCCGTGCTGGGGCACCAGCATGCTGATGTCCAGCTGACGCGCCATGCGCGCCCACAGCCGCAGAATCTTGTTGGACACCATGTAGCGGCGGTGAAAGCCTTCCATGCGGGGAATGTGCGGCGCCAGGTCCGTGACCGGCGTGGCCGCTTCCTTGCCCGACACCAGCGACACGCCCAGGTCACCCGTGAAGAGGATCTTGCTGACCGGGTCGTAGAAATGGAAGTTGCCCTCGGCGTGCAGGAAGTGGGCGGGCAGCAGCCACAGCTCGCTCTTGCCCAGCGGCAGCTTTGCGCCGGCGTCGGGTACGCCGATCACGCGGTCCAGGGTCTTGCCGACCTTGGTGAAGTGGGGGACGAACCGTTCCCACACGCGCGAAATCACCAGCTTGGCCTGGGTGGATGTCATCCACCGGTCCAGCGACGCAATGATGTCCGGGTCGGCATGCGAAGCGATCAGCCAGCTGAGCTTTTGCGGCGTGAAATGCCGCGACATGGTCAGGAACAGCTCGTTGAACGCGAGGTTGCCGCCCGGATCGATGATGGCGCCCGTGCCATGGTCAATGACGAGGAACTGGTTGGACTGGACGGCCTGGCCGTCTTCCTCGACCAGGTCGGTGAACATCAGGCAGGCGTGGTTGGCGTTGCGGAAGAGTTCGATGGCCATGCGGGCCTCCGGAATGGTGTTTGGCTGCCGCGACTGTAGGGGCCGTGCCTGCCGTTGCACTTGATGCGCGTCAATCACCCGCACATTGATGCGCCGCGCGCCGCTATCATGGCCGCATGGTGCGACTCGAAGTCGCTCTTGTAGCTGAACTAATCAGCCTTCATAGGAGTGCGTTTTCCTCTGGGAGCGCAACGGTTTCCTCCCCGGAAATCAACCAGAAATGGTCGAATAAATGCCACGCATTTTTCGACCGGAGGGGCCCGCCTTGGGTCTCCTCGCAACAAAATTCGGCCTCACGGCAGGGATTTCTGTTGCCTGAACGCTACAGTTACAAAATAAAAGTACTGCAGCCGCCGCCTCTCCTGGCGGCCAACAAAGCGGCACCGCTTTTGGTGCCTTGTTTCTTTCACCGAAACCACGTCTGGAACGACGTGACCTCGTCTGTGCGTGCATCCCGAGTAATTGGGTTGTGCGGAGCCATGGATAAACGACCCGCGCGCGAGCGCACAAATCCGACGTGAGTTGGATGAATCCCGCGAGCAAGACGCGGGAGGGTGGCCGAGGTATAGGGAATGGGAAACACATGTGAACGTTCGACAGAACCGCCGTAACCATGAAACAGCTAACTCTTGTCTCCCAGAGCAATCTGGGGAGCTGTGGCCAAAAGGCATCGCGTCTGAAGCAGTGTGTCATGCACCACTGCTTGTTCCCTATGAACGCGCGGCGGATAGAACGTCCCTGACCCCATCGTCTGGCCTGCCGGCCGGATGGGCACCAAAGGAAACGAGGTAAACCCGATGCATCGCCACCGCCAGTACGGGGTGGCAACCG
>JAYRLC010000044.1:0-27493 GCA_041905405.1 Ramlibacter sp.
CTTATGAAAACCGAGTCCCCCATGAACCCAGCCGACGACCAGGCTGGCACTCCGGTGTCGGTCAAAATCCGCGAGCGCATCCAGGCTGCCCGCAAGCGTTTCCACTCCAACGACAACATTGCCGACTTCATCCAGCCCGGCGAGCTCGAAAAGCTGCTGGACGAGGTCGAGGTCAAGATGCGTGGCGTGCTGGAGAGCATGGTCATCGACACCGAGCACGACCACAACACCGGCGATACCGCGCGCCGCGTGGCCAAGATGTACATCCAGGAAGTGTTCAGGGGCCGGTATGTGAAGGCGCCCACGATCACCGAGTTCCCCAACGCCGAGCACCTGAACGAGCTGATGATCGTCGGCCCGATCACCGTGCGCAGCGCCTGCAGCCACCATTTCTGCCCCGTCATCGGCAAGATCTGGATCGGCGTTATGCCCAACGAGCACACCAACGTGATCGGCCTGTCCAAGTACGCGCGCCTGGCCGAATGGGTCATGGGCCGTCCCCAGATCCAGGAAGAGGCCGTCGTACAGCTGGCCGACCTCATCATGGAAAAGACGCAACCCGACGGGCTGGCCATCGTCATGGAGGCCAGCCACTACTGTATGGCCTGGCGCGGCGTGAAGGACATGGACAGCAAGATGATCAACTCCGTCATGCGCGGCGTGTTCCTGAAGGACTCGACGCTGCGCCGCGAATTCCTCGCCCTCATTCCGCAAAAAGGCTGATCCACCATGCTCGTACGCCTGCTCTACGCCAGCCGCGCCGTCGACACCAGCGCCGACGCGATCGAGGCCATCCTGTCGCAGTCGCGCCAGCACAACCCGACCTGCGGCATCACCGGCATCCTCTGCTATGGCGGGGGCATCTTCCTGCAGGCGATCGAGGGCGGCCGCATGCCCGTGAGCGACCTGTTCGGCCACATCCAGAAGGATGCGCGCCACAAGGACGTGGCCCTGCTGCACTACGAGGAAATCTCCGAGCGCCGCTTCGGTGGCTGGACCATGGGCCAGGTCAACCTGTCCAAGCTCAACCATTCGATCCTGCTCAAATATTCCGAGAAGCCCGAGCTCGACCCCTATGCGGTGTCGGGCAAGGTGTCGCTCGCGCTGCTTGAAGAACTGATGGCCACCGCCGCCATCATCGGCCGCGCCTAGAACAACAGGACTGCGTGCCGACCTACGCCCTTGCGCTGGTCCTCATTGCAGGGCTGATTCACGCCAGCTGGAACATCGCCGCCAAGAAGGCGCGCGGCGACGTGCGCTTTGCGACCTTCACCGGGCTGGTCATGATGGTGTTCTGGGCGCCGCTGGGCATTTACCTCGGCATCGACGAGCTGCCGCGCTGGGGCCTGCTGGAGTGGACGCTGATCGCGGCCAGCGCCCTGTTGCACACGCTGTACTTCATCGTGCTGCTGCGCGGTTACCGCAAGGCCGACCTCACCGTGGTGTACCCGCTGGCGCGCGGCTCGGGGCCGCTGCTGTCTTCTATCGGCGCCATCGTGCTGCTGGGCGAGCAGATCTCGGCGCTGGGCGTGGCGGGCATCGCGGGCGTGATCGGCGGCGTGTTCCTGATCGCGGGCGGGCCCGGCCTGTGGCGCGCATCGCATGACCCCGCCCAGCGTGCCCGCGTCCACAAGGGCATGCTGTACGGCCTGCTCACGGGCGCGTTCATCGCGGCGTACACGGTGGTGGACGGTTATGCGGTCAAGGTGGTGCTGCTGTCGCCCATCCTGCTGGACTACATCGGCAACCTGCTGCGCCTGACGCTGCTGGTGCCCACCGTGCTGCGCGACCGGTCCGGTGCATGGGCGCTGTGGCAGCGGCAGTGGAAATACGCCGTGTTCGTGGGCATCGTGAGCCCCGTCTCGTACGTGCTGGTGCTCTACGCGGTGAAGGTCGCGCCGCTGTCGCACGTGGCGCCGGCGCGCGAGGTGTCCATGCTGTTTGCCGCGCTGATTGGCGGCCACCTGCTGGGCGAAGGCGACCGCATGGCCCGGCTGGCGGGCGCGGCGCTGATCGCGGCCGGCGTGGTGGCGCTGGCGCTGGGTTGATACAGGCGCAGCGCATGACTTTGCTCGTGGGATGTGACTTCTCCAGCGCGCCTTCGCGCCGCAAGCCTGTTGTGCTGGCTGTGGGCGAAGAGCGCGGCGGACGTGTGGTGCTGGCCCAGTTGCAGAAGTTCGAATCATTGCCGGCGTTCGGCGCCTGGCTTTCGCAGCCGCAGGCCTGGGTAGGCGGGTTTGATTTTCCGTTCGGGCTGCCGCGCGAACTGGTGACGCACCTGGGCTGGCCGACGGACTGGGCGCCCTGCATGGACCGCTACGCATCGCTGACGCGGCCCGCCCTGCGCGAGCTGTTCACCGCGTTCTGTGACGCACGCCCGGTGGGTGGCAAGTTCGCGCACCGTGCCACCGACGGTCCCGCGGGCGCCAGCCCCAGCATGAAATGGGTGAACCCGCCCGTGGCCTGGATGCTGCATGCCGGCGTGCCGCTGCTGCGCAGCGCTGGCGTGCACCTGCCGGGCCTGCAGGCGGGCGACCTGGCCCGCGTAGCGCTGGAGGCCTACCCCGGCCTGCTGGCCGCCGAGGTGCTGGGCAAGCGCCGCAGCTACAAAAGCGATGACGTAGCCAAGCAGACCCCCGACAGGCTGATTGCGCGCAAGGACCTCATCACCGCGCTGGAAAGCGGGCGCACGCGGCTGGGCGTGACGCTCAAGCTCACGCATGCGCAGCGCGATGCGCTGGCCGCCGACGCCAGCGGCGACAGCCTGGACGCCGTGTTGTGCCTGCTGCAGGCGGCCTGGGCTTGTCGCCAGGGGACGCCGTGGTATGGTCTGCCGCAGGACATGGACGGCCTGGAAGGCTGGATCATCACCGCATGAGGAGGCATCGCCGATGAACGTTGGGACCACTGCCCGCCTGTCGCTGGACTGGCTCACGCTGGGCGATGCCGAATTCATCCTCAAGCTGGTCAACGATCCGCAGTGGCTGGCCTTCATTGGCGACAAATCCGTGCGCACGATCGAGGATGCCCGCAACTACCTGCGCACCGGTCCGCTGGACATGTACGATCGGCTGGGCTTTGGCCTGTACCGGGTCAGCCGCCGCGCGCTGGCACCCCAGGAAGAGCAGCCCATCGGCATCTGCGGCCTGGTCCGGCGCGCGGGCCTGGACGACGTGGACCTGGGCTTTGCCTTCCTGCCGGCGGGCCGTGGCCGCGGCTATGCGCTGGAGGCTGCGCAGGCGGCACTGGCGCACGGCTTTGAAGACCATGGGCTTCGCCGGATCGTCGCCATCACGCTGCCACACAACCGAAGCGCCTGCCATCTGCTGGACCGGCTGGGCATGGTGCCGCAGGGGGCGGTGCGGGTGCCGGCCGACGGGCCCGACAAGCTGCTGTACGCGATCGACAATCCCCGCCGCCGCGGGCGCTGAGGGCTCAGGCGCTGAGCCGGCAGCATCCGTCAGGCCGTCTCAGGCGCTGAGCCGGCCGAAGGCCTGCAGCGCGTCCACGTCGGTGCGGTACATGTGCAGCAGCGGGCTGTCGTTCAGCGCGCCGGCACGGCGCAGCACGTTTTCCACGGGCAGCTTGATGCCGCTGATGTGCAGCGCCACGTTTGCGCTTGCAAGCCGCTCGCGCAACTGCATGAACATCTCCACGCCGGTGGCGTCGATGCGGTTGATCGGTTGCGCGAACAGGCACACATGGCGCACGTCGGGGTGCGCCGCCAGATGCTCCACGATCGCCCGCTCCAGCGCGCTGGCCGACGCGAAGTCCAGCTCGTCGTCCATGCGCAGCGCATACAGGTGCAGGGCCAGCGGCGGCAGCTTCCACAGATGGCGGTCGCGCAGGCTGCCGTCGGGGTGCAGGCCCACTTCGATGATGCGCGGATGCAGCCGCAGGTACAGGAAGTGCGCCAGACCCATGAGCACGCCGGTCAGCACGCCCCAGTAAATACGCGGAGCGGTGAGGATCGTCACGCCGAAGGTGATGAACGCCGTGGCTGCTTCCACCCGGTTGATGCCCCACAGCTTGGGCAGCAGCCGCGGCTTGACCAGGCCAGCAACCGCCGCGATCACCACGGCCGACAGCACGGCGCGCGGCACGTGCGACAGCGCGGGCGTGAGCAGCAGCAGGACCAGCAGCACCACGACGGTCGCGGCCACGGTCGCCCAGCCGGTCTTCGCACCCGCGTACAGCGTGATGGCCGAGCGCGAGAACGACGTGCTGGTGGGGAAGCTGCCCGACAGGCCCGACACGATCTTGCCCAGGCCCTGGCCCACCAGATCCTGGCTGGCGTCCCAGCGCTTGCCGTCGTGCTGGCTTTCGATCTTGGCGCTGGACGCCATCTCCAGCGAACTCACGAGCGTGATCACCGCCGCCGGCACCAGCAGCAGGCTCAGCGTGTCCCACCCCGGCCAGCCGGGCCAGTACGGGGCGGGCAGGCCCACGGGCAGGGCGCCAATGACGGCGCCATGGGCCGAATAGCCCGTCCACCCGCTCAGGGCTGCGGCCGCGGCGATCACGATCAGCACCACGGGCAGCCTGGGCGCCAATCGCTTGCCCGCCACGAACAGCGCCAGGCTCACGACCCCATAGGCCAACGCCGTGAGGTCGAACTGCGGCGACTGCCACAGCGTCGCAAGCGATCCCTTCAGCCCCAGCAGCGCCGGCAACTGCGACGCGATGATGAGCAGCGCCGCCGCCTGGCTGAAGCCCGTGAGCACCGGCGAGCTCACCAGATTCAGCACCCAGCTTGCGCCGCCTGCGCCCAGCGCCAGCTGGATGCCGCCGGACAGCAGCGCGAGCCACACCGCCAGCGCCACCCACTGCGCGCTGCCGGGTTCGGCCAGGCCGATCAGTGACGCACCCACCAGCACGCTGGTCAGCGCCGACGGGCCGACCGACAGCCGCGTGGAACCGCTGAACATCACGGCGGCCAGCATCGGCAGGAAGGTGGCGTACAGCCCCGTGACCAGCGGCATGCCGGCCAGCGCCGCGTAGGCCACTGACTGCGGGATCATCACGACCGCGACGGTCAGGCTGGCGCCGACTTCGCCGCGTAGCAGTGCGGCGTCGGGCCGCGGCCACTTCAGGAACGGGAACCAGCGGGACAGGTCTTGCATGGCCCCGAAGCTTAACGCTGCGGCATGTCCTTGGTCGAATAGCCCAGGCTCACGGTCGCGTCGGCGGGAATGGGCGGCATGGTCGCGTTCCAGGCCTCCCACGCGGCGCGCATGTCTGCCAGGCGCTGCGGCTCGCGCGCGCCCAGGTTGGCGCGCTCGCGCTCGTCGGCGGGGATGTTGAACAGGTAGTCATTGCCGTCCACGCGCAGGTACTTCCAGTCGCCGTCGCGCAGGGCGCGCTGGCCGCGGTGGTTCATGCGCCAGTGCAGCGGCCGGCGGAAGGCGTGGGCGCTGTCGCGCAGCACCGGCATCAGCGACACGCCGTCCAGCGGGTGGCCGGCAGCAGGGGCCACGCCCGCTGCGTCCAGCATCGTGGCCGACCAGTCCATGGTCATGCACTGCTGGGCGCTCACGCTGCCGGGCGCAATGGCGCGCGGCCAGTGCGCGATCCACGGCACGCGGATGCCGCCTTCGGTCAGGTCCATCTTGCCGCCTACCAGCGGCCAGTTGTCGCTGAAGCGTTCGCCGCCGTTGTCGCTGGTGAACACGACCAGCGTGTCGCGGTCCAGGCCCTGCGCGCGCAGCGCGTCCATGACCCAGCCGACGCCCTCGTCCATGTGGTGGATCATCTTGCGGTACGTGTGGATGTTGCCGCCGTGCAGGTGGAACAGGTTGCCCTTGACTTCCTGCGCCAGCGCCTCGTCGTCGCGCGTTTCCCAGGGCCAGTGCGGCGCGGTGTAGTGCATGCTCAGGAAGAACGGCTTGCCGGCCTTCGCATCGGCTGCCATGCGGTTCACGTAGTCGACCGATCGCCGGGAGATCAGGTCGGTCAGGTAGCCTTCCTCCCGGTGCTCTTCTTCGCCGAAATACAGGTCGTGCGACCCGTTGCTGCTGCAGTGGGTGAAGTAGTCGACGCCGCCCGACATGGGGCCGAAGAATTCGTCGTATCCCGAGCGCAGCGGGCCGAACGCGGGCGGGTAGCCCAGGTGCCACTTGCCGATCAGCGCCGTGTTGTAGCCGCTGGCTTTGAGCAGCGAGGGCAGTGTGGGGTGGTCGGTGGGCAGGCCCAGCATGGTGCTGCCGCGGCTCTTGCTGTTGATGGGCTCTTCGGCCGCGCCGCGCAGCCGGTACTGGTAGCGGCCCGTGATCATGGCAAAGCGCGTGGGCGAGCAGACCGGTGAATTCGAATAGCCCTGCGTGAAGCGGATGCCGTTGGCCGCGAGCGAGTCCAGCACGGGCGATACCGGCACGCGGCCGCCGTAGCAGCCCAGGTCGGCAAAGCCGAGGTCGTCGGCGACGATGAAGATGATGTTGGGTCGGGCCACTTGCTCAGTTTGCTTTCAGGTCCAGTCGTTTTACCAGCGGCTCCCAGCGGGCAATTTCCGCCCGCATCACCTGCTGCGCCTGCGTGCTGCTGCTGCCCACGGCCACCACGTCGGCGGCCTGCAGGCGCGTGCGCACGTCGGGGTCTTTCATGATGTCCATCGTGGCGCGCTCGATTTCGGCCAGCACCGGCGCTGGCGTACCCCTTGCGGTCTGCAGGATCAGGCGGAAGCTCACATCCAGCCCGTTCTGGTTCAGCGCCCTGGCCAGCGTGGGCACCTCGGGTGCCAGCGGCGACGGCGTACCGGCCGACACGGCCAGTGCGTCGAGCTTGCCGGCCTTCACGTGCTGCACGACCGTGGGCGTGGCCAGGAACCCGCAGTTCACTTCGCCCGACAGCACGGCCAGCGTGGCTGGCGCGGGGCCGCGGTAGGGCACGTGTTCCATCTTCGCGCCCGTGCTTTGAATGAACATTTCGGCAGCCAGATGGCCCGGCACGCCGGCGCCGCCAGAGCCGTAGGTCACGCGGCCGGCCTTGGCCTTGGCGACCAGGTCCGCGGCGGTCTTGACGCCCACAGCCGGGTTGCACACCAGCATCTGGCTGAAGCTGGATGCGACAGACACTGACACCAGGTCGGTCCGCGCGTCGAAGCCGCCGGAGTTGCCGTATACCAGCGGGTTCACCGTCAGCACCGTGTCGGGGCTAAGCACCAGGGTGTGGCCGTCGGGCTCTGCCTTGGCAGCGACGCCGGCGGCCAGGTTGTTGCCGGCGCCGGGACGGTTCTCGACCACGGCGGGCTTGCCGGTGCGCTTGGCCAGCGCCTCGGCGAACACGCGCGCTGTGATGTCCGACGGGCCGCCGGGTGGCGAGCCGACCAGGATCTTCACAGGCTTGGTGGGCCAGGCCTGCGCCATCGCGGCGGGCAGCGCGGCCGCCAGCAGGGCGGCGAGCGCCGCCCGGCGGAAGGTCAATGCTTGCATGTCTTTGTTCCCCGACTCAGTCCAGGCTCACACCGGTGGCCTTGATCGGCTTTTCCCAGCGCGCCAGGTCGGCGCGCTGCGCGGCGGCCAGCTCGGCCGATGTGGAGCCAATGGGCTCGTAGCCCAGGCCCGTCATCTTCTGCTGCATCTCGGGCTTCTTCGCGGCGGCCGACACGGCGCGCTCCAGCTTGGCCAGCACGGGCGCAGGCAGGCCGGCCGGGCCGTACATGGCGAACCAGGCGGTGGCCACCATGTTCACGCCCGATTCCTTGAGCGTGGGCACCTCGGGCACCTGCGGGTCGCGCTTGTCGCCGGTCACGGCGACGATGCGGACCTTGCCGTCCTTGTGCAGCTGGGCTGTCTCGGACACCACGTCGAACTTGTAGCCGATGTGGCCGCCCAGCAGCGCCGTGTTGGCCGGCGCGCCGCCCTGGAACGGAATGTGGGTGAACGGCACGCCCACGCTCTGCTCCATCAGCACGCCCATGAAGTGCGGCAGCGTGCCCAGGCCCGGCGAGCCGTAGGTGGCGGTCTTGGGATCAGCCTTGGCTTTAGCCAGCATCTCGGTCACGTTCTTCGCGCCGCTGGCGGGGCCGGCGACCACGCCGAACTGGAATGCCGCGATCTGCGAGATGGGCGTGAAGTCCTTCACCGGGTCGTAGTCCAGCTTCTTGTAGACGTGGGGGAACAGCACCATCGGGCCGCTGGGCAGGATGATCACGGTCTGCCCGTCGGGCTTGGCGTTCTTGACCGCCACCAGCGCGATGCGGCCGGCCGCGCCGGGGCGGTTCTCCACGGTAACCGTGCTGAAGTCATCACGGATCGCGTCGCCGATCAGGCGGGCCAGGATGTCGGCCGATCCCCCCGGCGGAAAGCCCACCAGGATTTTGAGCGGCTGTTTTTCCTGGGCTGTTGCGGCCAGGGGCAGGGCCACGGTGGCCGCCAGCAGCAGGGCGGTTGCGAGTCTTCTTCGGGTGGGCATGGTGTGTCTCCTTACACAGGGCACTGTAGACCCGTGACAATTGATTGTTCTAATCAATCATTCCTTGGGTTAACCCTGATGTCCTCCCTTCAAAGCCGTCTGGGCGACCCGGCATCGCTGGATGACCTGCTGCTGTACCGCATCAACCGGCTGCTGGGTGTGGCCGGCAGCATGGTGATCCGCCTGTGCGAGGGGCGCTTCGGTATCACGAGGCGCGAATGGCGCGTGATGGCGGTGCTGGGCGTGCCGGGGGCGGCGGCCGGAATGCTGTCGTCGCAGCTGGCCGAGCGCGCCCAGCTGGACCGTGCGCGCACCTCGCGGGCCGTCACTTCGCTGGTGGCCAAGGGCCTGCTGGACCGGCAGACCCAGCCCGGCGACCGCCGCCAGGCGCGCGTGACGCTGACACCGGCGGGACGGGTGCTGCACGACGCGCTGTTCCCGCTGGTGTGCGACATCAACCGCGAGCTGCTGGCCCTGCTGGACGACCGCGAAGTCGCCCGACTGGACCATGCACTGCAGGTGCTGCAGCAGCGCGCGGACCAGCTCGTGTTGCGCTCCACGGCGTTGCCCAAGGCCGACCGCCGTCGCGGCGGACGCAGCCACCGAAGCATGGGATGACGAAGGCAGGCGCGCCGATCGACCACTGGCTTGCCGCGCGGGGCTGGAAGCCGTTCCCGTTCCAGCGCGAGGTGTGGAAGGCTGTGGCCCAGGGCCGCAGCGGCCTGCTGCATGCCACCACGGGCTCGGGCAAAACGTACGCCGTCTGGCTGGGCATGCTGGCCGCGCTGCTGCGCCAGCACCCGCCCGCCAAAGCTGCCGAGCCATTGCGTGTGATCTGGCTCACGCCCATGCGCGCCCTGGCAGCCGACACCACGCGCGCACTGGCCGAGCCGTTGAACGCCCTGGCGCCGGCCTGGACGATCGGGCAGCGCACCGGCGACACACCGTCGGCCGAGCGCGCGCGGCAGGACCGGCGCTTTCCCACGGTGCTGGTCACCACGCCCGAATCGCTGAGCCTCATGCTGGCGCGCGAGCATGCACGTGCTGAGTTGAAGGACGTGCAATTCGTTGTCTGTGACGAATGGCACGAGCTGATCGGCTCCAAGCGCGGCGTGCAAGTGCAGCTGGCGCTGGCGCGGCTGAAGGCCTTCAACCCGGCGCTTGCCGTGTGGGGGTTGAGCGCGACGCTGGGCAACCTGGCCGAGGCGATGGATGTGCTGTGTGGACCCGGCGCACAACTGGTTCAGGGCCGCATGGACAAAAAGCTCATCATCGACACGCTGATCCCCCCCGACCCCGGCCGCTATTCGTGGGCGGGCCACCTGGGCGCGCGCATGCGTGACCCGGTGGTGGCCGAGATCGAAAAGTCCGGCACCACGCTGGTCTTCACCAACGTGCGCTCGCAGGCCGAGATCTGGTACCAGCTCCTGCTGGAAAGCCGCCCCGAATGGGCCGGGCAGATCGCCCTGCACCACGGCAGCCTGGACAAGGACACGCGCGAATGGGTGGAGCAGGGCCTGAAGGCCGGCACGCTGCGGGCCGTGGTGGCCACGTCGTCGCTGGACCTGGGCGTGGACTTTCTGCCGGTGCAGCGGGTGTTGCAGATCGGCTCGCCCAAGGGCGTGGCGCGGCTGCTGCAGCGCGCGGGCCGCAGCGGCCATGCGCCGGGCCGCGCCAGCCGCGTGACGCTGGTGCCCACCAACACCATGGAGCTGGTCGAGGCGGCCGCCGCGCGCCGCGCCGCGCAGGCGGGCCGCATCGAAAAGCGCAACTCACCCCACAAGCCCATGGACGTGCTGGTGCAGCACCTCGTGACGGTCGCGCTGGGCGGCGGCTTCATGCCGGATGCGCTGTACGGCGAAGTGCGTGGCGCCTTCGCCTACCGCGACCTCACGCGCGCAGAGTTCGACTGGGCACTGGCGTTCTGTGAGCGCGGCGGCGACAGCCTGACGGCTTACCCCGACTACCACCGCATCCGTGCTGACAAACAGGGCGTGTACCGCGTGCCCGACCGCGGCGTGGCGCGCCGCCACCGCATGTCCATCGGCACCATCGTGAGCGACGCTGCCATGCAGGTGAAGTACCTGAGCGGCGGGCGCATCGGCACCATCGAGGAAGGCTTCATCGCCCGGCTGCGCCAGGGCGACTGCTTCTTCTTCGCGGGGCGCCTGCTGGAATTCATCCGCGTGCAGGACATGGCGGCGTATGTGAAGCGCGCCACCAAGGCCAAGGGCATGGTGGCCGTGTGGAGCGGCAGCAAGATGGCGCTGTCCACGGAGATGGGCGACGCCGTGCTCCAACTCATGAACCGCGCGGCGGGTGGGGACTTCGCCGAGCCCGAACTGCTGGCCGCGCAGCCCATGCTGCAAACGCAGATGCAGCTGTCGCGCCTGCCCACGCCGCACACGCTGCTGGTGGAGCAGTACCGTTCGCGCGAAGGCTGGCACCTGTATGTGCACCCGTTCGCGGGGCGCAACGTGCACCTGGGGCTGGCGAGCCTGCTGGCCTGGCGCCTGTCGCTGGACCAGCCCAACACCTTCAGCCTGTCGTTCAACGACCATGGCTTCGAGCTGCTGGCGGCCGAGCCATTTGATGTGCAGGCCGTGCGTGACGGCAGCGTGTTCACCACCAGCAACCTGCTGCACGACGTGATGGCGTCGCTCAATTCGTCGGAGCTCGCGCAGCGGCGCTTTCGCGAAATCGCGCGCGTGGCGGGGCTGGTGTTCACGGGCTACCCCGGTGCGCCCAAGAGCCTGCGGCAGGTGCAGGCGTCCAGCAGCCTGTTCTTTGAAGTGTTCCGCAAATACGATCCGCAGAACCTGCTGCTGCACCAGGCCGGGCAGGAGGTGCTGGGCCAGGAACTGAACATCGCCCAGCTGTCGCAGACCCTGGCCGGCATGGCGCGCAAGACCGTCGACTTCGTGACGCTGCGCCACCCCAGCCCCCTGAGCCTGCCGCTGATGGTGGAACGCTTCCGCGAAAAGCTCACGACCGAGCAGCTCGCCGCCCGGCTGGAGCGCATCCTGCGCGACATGCAGGCATCGCTGCCGCCGGACGCGGCCCGTGACCAAACGTAAATCCCTGCTGTCCTACACAAACATCGGCATCCGCTGACGCGCCGCGCCGGTGACGACCCGTACAGTGAAATCCACAGGAAGAGATGAAAGGGAAACCCATGTGCATCCGTACAGAAGGCCGTCCATCGCCCAAGCCCAAGGAATTTGTCGCCACCAGCCAGCGCGCGCCCGAGCGCGAGACGCTGGCGCCCACCAAACGCAGCCCCCCGCCGGTCCAGCGCCGGCTGGAACACCCGTCAGCCTGATTCCGTTTTTTTATCCATCCACAGAAAAGGAGATCCTCATGAAGAACATGCACAAATCCGCTGTTGCCGTCACCGCCGTCGCCGCGCTGCTCGCCCTGGGCGCCTGTGGCCAGAAGCAGGACGACACGACCGTCGGTCAGAAAGTTGATTCGGCCGTGAACAAGACTGAGCAGGTCGCTGGCGAGGTCAAGACCGACGCCACCAACGCGGCTCAGGACGCCAAGGTCGCCATCCAGAACACCGGCGAGAAGATCGCCGACAAACTGGACGACGCCACCATCACCGCCGAAGTGAACGCGGGCCTGGCCAAGGACGCGACCCTGAGCGCGCTGAAGATCAACGTCGACACGCGCGACGGCAAGGTCACGCTCAAGGGCCCGGCACCGTCCACCGATGCGCGCGACCGCGCCACCCAGATCGCGAAGGCGGTCAAGGGCGTGAGCACCGTGGACAACCAGCTGACCGTGACCGCGAGCTGATCGGCCTGTTCATCCGGCGAAACCAAAGGCCCCGCATGCGGGGCCTTTTTCATGGGGCGTGGATCATGGGGCGTGAATGACGTCGTGCACGAAGCGCAGCTTGCGCAACGCGCCGGGCGTCAGCGCGAACGGGTAGGCGTCGTTCTGGCCCAGGCTGCGGTTCAGACTGTTGAGCAACAGCGTGACGGGCACCCATTGCGTGACAAGCTGGTCGAAGTCGGTCTCTCCCGCAAAGGGGCTTCCGACTTCCTCGGCCTCGTCCGGTGAATCGCCGGGCACCACCACGCGCGTGTTGTAGGCCGCGGCGGTCTCCAGCAGGTCCACCATGTGCAGGTAGTGGGCCCAGGTCTCGGCCCAGTCCTCCCAGGGATGGGCGGTGGCGTAGGCGCTCACGTAGTCACCCTGCCAGGGCGGTTGCTGGCCGCTGGCATGCTGGGCGTAGTGCTGGCTCAGCGCCTGGCCATAGTCCTGCGTGTCGTCGCCGAAGAGCGTGCGGAACGCGGCCAGCCGATCGGGCTGTGCGGCGATCAGGCTGTCCCAGTAGTAGTGGCCAGACTCATGCCGAAGATGGCCCAGCAGGGTCCGGTAGGGCTCGTGCAGCACCACGCGGCGGCGCGCACGCTCGTCGTCGTCGGCCTCGGCCACGTTCAGGGTGATCACGCCATTGCGGTGGCCCGTCATGACAGGCGCCATCCCGGGCAGGTCGGCCAGGAATTCGAACACCGGTCCTGTGGGCGGCGCATCCGCCGCGGGTGTGGCCGGCGTCAGGCCCAGGCGCGCCAGCGTATAGAACAGCCGCCGTTTGGCGACTTCAATGCGGTACCAGCGTTCGCTGTTGGCCGGCACCGACAGGTCCGGCAGGACGCGCGTCTGACGGCATGAGACGCAGAGCGGGTTGGGGTCTTCTGCCGGAACTGCAAAGTTGCAGGCCTGATGGGCATTATGGTTGTGGCACAGGCGGTACTGCCTGCGCGCCTGACCCTGGCGGTTGGGCCGCCGGCGCTGCCACAGGCCACCGCTGCAAGCGCCCGTGCCCGCTTCAGCGGGCACGGGTTCCACGGCAGCGATGTACATGCGATCCGGCAGGAACGCCAGCGCACTGCCGCAATGCAGGCACTGGACGTTCTCGAAAAAGACCGGATGCCCGCAATGATCGCAGCGGAATATCCTCACGTCGCCGCGTCAGGGCCGCACGACCATGTTGTTGATCACTTCGCGCACGTTGCCGGTGTTGCGGGCGATGTAGCTGGCCTGGTTCTTCTCGGCCTCGGACTTGGCGAAGCCGGACAGCGACACGGTGCCATTCAGCGAATCGACGTTGACGGCGGCCGCGTCCACGGTCTTGTCGGCCACCAGCTTGGCCTTGACGGCGGTGGCGATGGCCTTGTCATCCACATAGGCGCCCACCGTGCTCTGGCCGCGCATGACCGAGCAGCCGGCGCTCACGACGGTGATGCCGGCCAGCACTGCGAGGGCGATGGCGCGGGTGTGGCGGGATGCGGTGGCTTGAATGTTTTGCATGTCGTTCTCCTTGGGTTGAAAAAATGGGCGGATGTGCCGGCAGGTTATTTCTGCAGCCAGTCCTTGAGCTCGTCGGCGTGTTCTTCCTCGTCGGCGAGGATGTCTTCCAGAATGCGGCGGGTGGTGGGGTCCTTGTCGCCGATCAGGGCAATCATCTGGCGGTAGCTTTCCACCGCGATGCGTTCGGCCACCAGGTTTGCACGGATCATGGACTGCAGGTCCAGCGACGCGTCGTAGTCGGCATGGCTGCGTGACCTCAGGGATTCCGGCGAAAAGTCGGGCTCTGCCCCCAGCTGCACGATGCGCTGGGCCAGGCGGTCGGCATGCGCGGCCTCGGCGTTCGCGTGGATCATGAATTCCTCGGCGATCTTGGGGGACGCGAGGCCGTCCGCCGTGAAATGGTGGCGCTTGTAGCGCAGCACGCACACCAGTTCGGTAGCCAGCGCGTCGTTCAGCAGCTTGACAATGGCGTCGCGGTGCGGGCCGTAGCTGGGCGTGACGGCGCCGTCGTCCAGGCTGCGGGCGGCGGCCTGCAGGGCGACTTCATCCAGCGCCATCTGGCCGTTGCGCGGCATGTTCGCCACAGTGGGTTGCGGATTCATCGGGGATCTTCCTCGTTCGTTGCCTGTTCTTCAGACGGCATGGCACTGGCCATCATGGACATAACCAGCCGCGTGATGTCGGTGGATTTCAGCGTCGCCGCCAGCAGTGCGCCGGCGGACACGAGCCGCCAGGGCTTGAGTGCGACGACTGCGGCACCCAACGCCGCGGCCGCTGCAATTACCTGCACCGGCTTCTCGCGCGCAAAACCTTCGAGCACCGGGCGCGCCACCATGGCGGCCGAGTACGCAGGGTGTCCGCGCCACCACGCGCCCAGTGCATGCTGTGCCACACGCCACCAGCCGGTGCCGTTGGATGCGCGTGGGCGGTCGTGGTGTTCATGCCCACCAGAGTTGGCATCGGCCGTCGCACCTTCACGCGGGCGGTTGCGGCTGCCGCGCGCCAGGTGCACAACAATCGCTTGCCGGCTGGCTCGCAGGCGCTGGGCAGGCGTCAGGGTGTTCATGCGCGGCCTCCGGCATGACGCAGGGCATGGGCGTCTGCATCGATCTGCGACTTCAGTTCGCGGAAGTGGGTCGAGGCCAGCGGCTTGCGCGCCTGCGCCCATGCGACGATGGCAAGCGCCAGTGACGCGCCCGGCACAGCAACCAGTGCCCAGTGGAACTGCGACTGGATGGCGGCCAGCATGAGCGCGACGCCGGAAAGAATCAGAAATGCGCCCAGCGCCAGAACGGCGACGCCCCAGGCGATGCCGCGGCGCAGCACCTCGGAGCCGTAGCCGGCGGCTTCCTCGCGTACGAGTGCGGCGTAGCCCGCCGCATGGTCCACGACCAGTTCAGGTCTGTTGAGAAGAACCGAGAAAAGCGGATGAACCATGGTTGTCGGCGGGCGATGGCGTCAGATCAGTAGCGGTTGGCGTTTTGGTGGTTGCGGCGCGCGGCGATCACCAGCGCTGCCAGCGCGGCGCCGGCAGCGGCGGCGATCAGCACCGACTTGACGGGCTGTTCAGCGACGTACTTGCCCGTGGCGTCGGCGTAGTGGTTGATCTGCTTTTGCACCTTGGCGGTGGCGTCGGACGCGGCGTGGATGCCGCGGTTGGCCAGCTCCTGGGCGCGCGTGGCGAACCGGTCAATGGCCGGTTCTACCGTGCTGCGCAGGTCACGCACCTTGTCGTGGGCGCGGTCGAACTGGTCGTTGGCAAAGCTGCGCGAGCTTTCCACGGCGTCTTCGGCGGATTGCAGCACGTTGGCGGACAGATCGCGTGCGGTGTCGGCGCTCTCGCGCAGGGCCTTGGGGGACGTGGCGTTGGTCATGGGAGGTACTCCTTGGGGTGATGTGTGAAGCGATGCAGCGGGTGGTTCGGGACCGGCGTGTGCCGGCCCGTCATCCCTTGCGCACGAGGCTGACCACGAAGCTGACGATGGCCATGATCGCGAAGATGAAAAACAGGATCTTGGCGATTTCCACGGCGCCGGCGGCGATGCCGCCAAAACCGAAGACGGCCGCAATCAGTGCAATCACGAGGAACACGACGGCGTAGTGCAACATGAGGCTCTCCTTTGTGGGCGCCGGGGCGCCGCTGCTGTTGGGTTGGCAGCGCCGGGAACCCCGAGCGCCTGAACAGCAGGTTACGGAAAGCAACGCGCCTGCGTGATCAGCAGGCCGCCCAAGCGTTTGTCGGTAGCGGGCGGTGCGCCCTGTAGGAACGGGCCGACGCGGTGCGTTCCCCTTGTCGCCGCAGGCTTCAGTGCGGGGCGGCTTGTTGCGCAGTGTTGGCCGGCAGCACGGCGAATATGCGTGTGCCCTGGCCGGGGGCGGATGTCACGGTCAGGCGGCCGCCGGCCGCTTCCACGCGGTGGCGCATTCCTGCCAGACCGTGCGTGGACGGCCGCACGGCGGACGTATCGAAGCCCTGGCCGTCGTCCCTGATTTCCACTTCCACATGGTTCTCATAGCGCTTGAGGTTGATGTCCACCTGCCGCGCCTGCGCATACTTGCCCACGTTGGTCAGGGACTCCTGCACCAGCCGGTAGACGGTCAACTGCAGCGAATCGTCCAGCGACACTTCGTCCAGCACGCTGCCGATCTCGATGCCGGATCGCTCCGAGAATTCGCGCGCCAGAATCTCCAGCGACGCGACCAGCCCCAGGTTGGACAGCGACGACGGCCGCAGGTCCTCGATGATGCGGCGCTTCAGTGCGATGCCGCTGTTCAGCGTTTCGGTCAGGTGCTGCAGGCGCTGGGTGAGCTCCTCGGAGCCGGTGCCCAGCTTGGACTTCAGCCGCGCCACGTCCAGCTTGGCCGCCGTCAGCAGTGCGCCCAGCTCGTCGTGCAGCTCGCGCGCCAGGTGGCCGCGCTCCTGCTCGCGCACCTGCTGAAGATGGGTGGCAAGCTCGGCGAGCGTCGCCGTGCGCTCGCGAACCTGGCGCTCCAGCAGGTCACGTTCCTGCTGCAGAAGCACCTGCTGGCGGTCGCTGGTCTGTTTGAGCGCATTGGTCTGGCGCAAATACAGATAGAACGCCAGGAGGCCGGCCGTCGCCACCATGGCAATGCCGATGCGGGCGAGCTGCAAGGATCGCTTGACCTGAAGTTCAGCAAGCTCCATCTTGCTTGCCGTGGATGAAATCAGGCGCGTGGCCTGCTCGCGGATGGCGTCCATGTGCTCGCGACCCACGTCGGTCATGAGCACGAACTTCCAGGCGTCCTCATTGCCCTGTTTGCGCATGCGAACGCTCAGGTCCATTTCCGCCAGTTTGCGTTGCGTGTTGCGGCTGAGTTGGGAAAAAATGCCCAAATCCTGCTGGTCGTTGATATACAGCGTGCGCAACCTGTCGATGGTCTGGCTGATATCGCCCAAGGCCGTGTCATACGGCTCCAGATACCGGGGATCGCCTGTCAGCAGATAGCCCCGCTGACCCGTTTCGGCATCCAGCATGTGCTGCAGCAGCTTGTTCAGGCCGCTTCGGGTTTCAGAGGCGACCGCCATTTGCTGTAGCGAGTCGCTGGAGCGGTCGTATGCCGTTTCGTTGATGACGATCAGGATGCCCGCGGCCAGCAGCGCCAGCGGCATGCTGATAGCCATGCGGGATACGGAAAAACGCTTCAACCACGAAAACAACTGCATGGAACTCCCCCGCGCGGACGGCGCTGTGCATAGAATCTGCGATACCTGCCGACACGGCACCTCAGAAAGATATAGAAATGATCAAAGTCGGAATTGTGGATGACCACGCCATTGTGCGGGCCGGACTCAAGCAGTTCTTTGCCGAACAGGTCGACCTGCGTGTGGTGGGCGAAGCCGCCAGCGGCCGCGAGGCGATCGACCTCGTGCGTACGACCGAACTGGACGTGCTGGTCATGGACCTGTCCATGCCCGGCCAAAGCGGCATCGACGCGCTGGCCATGATCCGCGCCAAGGCACCCGACGTGGGCATCCTGATCCTGAGCGGCTATCCCGAGGAACATTACGCGATGAACCTCATCCGCCAGGGCGCCAGCGGCTACCTGAACAAGGAATGCGATCCGGCCGAGATCGTCAACGCGATCCGTACCATCGCCCTGGGCCGCCGCTACATCTCGCCCACGGTGGCCGAGTTGCTGGCGCAGCAGCTCAACCGCAAAGAGGGCGGCGCGCCGCATGAGCAGCTGTCTGAACGCGAGTTCCAGGTCTTCCTGAAACTGGCCAAGGGCGAAACCGCCGGCGACATCGCCAAGTCGCTGTCGCTGAGCGTGAAGACCGTGAGCACGTACCGTACGCGGCTGATGGAAAAGATGGCGCTTGCGTCCAACAGCGACCTCACGTACTACGCGCTGAAGAACAAGCTGATCGATTGATTCCGGTTCCGGACCCGCGCCGCGGGTTCCGGCGAACCCGGCCACCCGTGCCACCTTACCCACGCGCGCCGCACTGCTCGATGCAGTAGTCCACCAGCGCGTCGATTTCATTGGATTTGTCGAACACCGCGTCAGCGCCAAGCTGTGCGCAGCGCTTGCGCATGTCGGTGGTGGCATAGTTGCTCAGCACGAGCACCTTCTGGTGGGGCTGACGGTTGCGGCACGCCTCCAGCACGCCCAGCCCGCTGCCCTGCTTGAGAAACAGGTCCACGATGGCCAGATCCCATCCCTGGCTGTTGTCGGTCAACCAGGTGCGCCCCTCGTTCTCGGTCTCGGCGAAGCCGGCTGCCTTGACACAGGTCAGCTCCTCAAGCGTACCAATCAGATTCTCCCGGATGGTCGCGTTGTCTTCGACGATATAGGTTCTCAGTTCCACCATGGTTGGCTGGGTTGTGCCGGAATACTGCTGCGGCGTTTTTTATTTCCGGTGGCGCGATGCACGAGAAGGCTGTATCGCAATGTATCGCCACGTTCAGGGGCATTGTGCCAGTGGGTCTTCACGGCGCGTGTAGGAACGCGCCTACGTGCCGCAACACCTGCTTGCAGTTCAGCGCAGGGCGCGGCTCGGATGTAGGCAGCCGCCGACAGCAGCTTCCGCCGCCAGCCGATGGGCTGCAGCGCCGCACCGCCCCACACTGCATCCAGGCGCTGCTGACGGGCGCACGGAGCCTTCCATGAAACTCTTTATCGAATACACCATGATCCTGGCCGGCACGCTGGCGGCTGCCGTGCTGGTGGCGTTTGGCGAGCCCGCGCAGGCCGATCTGCTGATGGCCCAGGCTGCCACCACCGCCGCGGATGCGCAGGACGTGGCGGCGTGCCTGCGATGAGGCTGGATTGATGGCTCACGCGGCCCGCGACCTCCGCAGGTTGTGGCGCTGGCTGGCAGGCGCCGTGGTGCTCGTGGCCCTGCTGGCAGCCGGCATTGCGTTGTTCCCCTGGGACTGGCTGCGCGGTCCCGTCAGCCGCTATGTGTCCGAGCACACCGGCCGCCAGTTCGAGATCACTCGGCGCCTGGATGTCGATCTGGGCTGGACCACGCGCGTGCGCCTGGATGGCATCACCTTCTCCAACCCGGGCTGGGCGCATGACCCGTACCTGGTGCAGGCGCAGGCCGCCGAATTCGACATCCGCCTGCTGCCGCTGCTGCGCGGTCGCATCGAGCTGCCCACGCTGATGTTGCAATCGCCCCGCCTGGGCCTGCAGATCGAAGAGGATGGGCGCCGTACCTGGGCCCTGGGCCGCGACACGTCCGATGAAGGCAGCGTGCCGCAGATCGGGTCGCTTCAGGTGGACGGCGGCGAGCTGCACTACCTGGCCGCCGCGCGTGGCGCGGACATCCGCGTGGGCTTCGGCATTGACGCGCAGCCGGGCAATGCGTTGCCGCTGAAGTACGAGGCCAAGGGCCGCTGGCAGGGACAGCCTTTCACCGCGAAGGGGCGCACGGGCAGTGTGCTGGTGCTCAATGCGCCGCTCACGCAGCCTTTTCCGCTGGAAGTGAATGCCGTCGCGGGCCAGACCAGCCTGCGCGCCACCGGCACCGTGGCCAACCTGACCAGCGTGGACGGGGCCAGCGCCACGTTCGAGCTGCGGGGCGCCAATCTGGCGGACCTGTACCAACTGGTGGGCGTGGTGCTGCCCGAGACGCCGCGCTACGCCGTCAATGGCCATCTGTCGCGCAACGGCCCTGTGTGGGACGTGACGAACATCCAGGGCCGGCTGGGACGTTCGGATCTGGCGGGCAATCTGGCGTTCGACCGCTCCCATGCAGTGCCGTTGCTGTCCGGCCGGCTGCAGTCGCGCGTGCTGGACTTTGACGACCTGGCGCCGCTGGTCGGTCTGCCCGAGCAGCCGCGCAGCGCGGCGGCGGGGCCGGCCGTGACGCCGCCCGCTGCGCAGCGCACGGGCGCGCCCGCTGGCCGTGTTCTGCCTACGGCCACGCTGGACCTGCAGCGCCTGCGGGCCATGGACGCCGACGTGCGCTACAGCGCCGCCGCCATCTCCAACGTGCGCGCGCTGCCGCTGGACAAGGCGGACCTTCAGATCAAGCTCAAGGCCGGCGTGCTGGACCTGGCGCCGCTTCAGCTCGGCGTGGCGGGCGGCCAGCTGGCGGGGCGGCTGCGCATCGACGGCGCACAGAACCCGGCCGCGGTCGCGGTCAAGCTGGACGCGCGCGGCCTGCAGTTGAACCGGCTGTTCCCCGCGGTGGAGTCCACGCGCAGCAGTTTCGGCCGGCTGGCCGGCAACATCGATCTGCAGGGGCGGGGCAACAGCGCCGCGCGCATGCTGGGGACGGCATCCGGCGACGTGGCGCTGCTGATGGGGCAGGGCCAGATCAGCAACCTGCTGCTGGAGATCGCCGGGCTGGACGGTGGCGAGATCATCAAGTTCTTGCTGCGCGGCGACCGTAATGTGCAGCTGCGCTGCGCTGCGGCGGCGTTCGACGTCAGGCAGGGCGTCATGAGCAGCCGCGCCATCGTGCTGGACACCGTGGACACTGTGGTCGTGGGCAGCGGCACCATCAGCCTGGCCGCCGAATCGCTGGACCTGGTGTTGCGGCCGTCGCCCAAGGACGCGAGCATCCTGAGTTTGCGCTCGCCGCTGCGGCTGACGGGCACGTTCGCCAACCCCAAGGCCGGCCCCGACAAGGGCGCCCTGGCAGGCCGCGCGGGCATTGCGCTGGCGCTGGGCGCGCTCAACCCCCTGCTGGCGCTGGCCGCCACCGTGGAAACGGGACCGGGCGAAGACGCCAACTGTCCCCAGGTGCTGGCCCAGGCCAATGCCGCGCTTGCGCCACGGCAACTGAGCGCGCAGGGCGCCGGTGCGCCCGCCAACCGCAGAAACTGACGGTGCGCCCGGTCAGGCCACGCGGGCGTGGCCGCCGCCGCACACGGGGCAGGCCGCATTGCGCGGCACGCGCATCTCGCTCCAGGCCATCGTGCGGGCCTCCAGCATGAGCAGGCGGCCCGTCGCCGGCATGCCCGCGCCGGCCAGGAGCTTGAGCGCCTCGGCAGCCTGCATGGCGCCGATGATGCCCACCAGCGGCGCAAACACGCCCATGGTTGCGCACTGCGCCTCCTGCACATCGGCGTCGGGCGGGAACACGCAGGCATAGCAGGGCGATGTGAGGCTGCGTGCGTCGTACACCGCCAGCTGCCCGTCAAACCGCACCGCCGCGCCCGACACCAGCGGCTTGCGGTGGCGCACGCAGGCCGCGTTGACGGCCTGGCGGGTGGCGAAGTTGTCGCAGCAGTCCAGCACCACGTCGGCGCCCTGAACCAGCTCGTCCAGTTTGTCGGGCCCGGCGCGCATCACCAGTGGCGTGACGTGGACATCCGGGTTGATGTCGGCGATGGCCTGCGCCGCCGAGCCGGCCTTGGGCTGGCCCAGACGCGACAGGTTGTGGGCGATCTGCCGCTGCAGGTTGGTCAGGTCGACGGTGTCGCCGTCCACCAGCGTGATGCGGCCCACGCCCGCGCTGCCCAGGTACAGCGCCACGGGAGAGCCCAGGCCCCCCGCGCCGATCACCAGCGCATGGGCGGCCAGCAGGCGTTCCTGGCCTTCGATGCCGATGTCGTCCAGCAGGATGTGCCGCGAATAGCGCAGCAGTTGATCGTCGCTCAGGCCAGCGGCCCCGTCGGCGCTCAAGGGGCGCTCAATTCTCTTT
The DNA here is from genome assembly GCA_041905405.1 of Ramlibacter sp. Taxonomy (GTDB): domain Bacteria; phylum Pseudomonadota; class Gammaproteobacteria; order Burkholderiales; family Burkholderiaceae_C; genus RAM1. Next base: position 21,854 of record JAYRLC010000044.1, read on the forward strand.
TTTCTCTTCCCGGCGTTCGACGACCTGCGTCTTGCTGACCAGCACGGGGCGGCCCTTGAGCTGGTTCAGCGCCTGCACGAGCTGGAAGTCCTTGTCGCTGCCGAACTCGGGCATCTTGCGGTCCTGCGGCGGTTTGCGGGCTTCTTCTTCCATGCGCTTGCGCGCTTCCTCGCGGGCCTTTTCGCGGCCGGCGTCCTTGACCTCGGGGCCCTGGCCGCTGGCCAGGTGCTTTTCAAGGTCGGCTTCGCGCGTGCGCAGCGCGGCGAAGATGTTGCCTTCCTCGGTCTCGTCCACCATCACGTCGGGGATGATGCCGCGCGCCTGGATGGACGTGCCGTTGGGCGTGTAGTAGCGCGCCGTGGTGAGCTTCAGGCCCGTGTCGGGACCCAGGGGGCGCACCGTCTGCACGGAACCCTTGCCGAAGGTCTGGCTGCCCAGGATGGTGGCGCGCTTGTGGTCCTGCAGCGCGCCGGCGACGATCTCGCTGGCCGATGCGGAACCTTCGTTGACCAGCACCACCAGGGGCACGTTCTTGACCGCGGCGGGCAGGCGCTTGAGCGGGTCGGCGCCGCTGCGGCGCTGATAGAACTCGGCAGCGGCCTTGTAGGTGAACTTGCTTTCGGCCAGCTGGCCGTTGGTGGAGACCACCGTGACGTTTTCCGGCAGGAAAGCTGCCGACACGGCCACGGCGGCGTCCAGCAGGCCGCCCGGGTCGTTGCGCAGGTCCAGCACCAGGCCCTTGAGGTTGGGCTCGGCCCTGTAGATTTCGTCGATCTTGCGGGCGAAATCATCCACCGTGCGTTCCTGGAACTGGCTCAGCCGGATCCAGGCGTAGCCAGGTTCCACGACCTTGCCCTTGACCGAGACGGTCTTGATCTCTTCGCGGGTGATGGTGACGGGGAAGGTGCGGTTCTCGTCCTTGCGGAAGATGGTGAGCATCACCTTGGTGTTGGGCTCGCCGCGCATGCGCTTGACGGCCTCGTTCAGGCTCAGGCCCTTGACGACCGTGTCATCGATCTTGGTGATGAGGTCGTTGGGCTTCAGGCCCGCGCGGAAAGCGGGGGAGCCTTCGATCGGGGACACGACCTTGACCAGGCCGTCTTCCTGGGAGATTTCGATGCCCACGCCGACGAAGCGGCCCGACGTGCCTTCGCGGAATTCCTTGAACGACTTCTTGTCGAAATACTGCGAATGCGGGTCTAGGCTCGCGACCATGCCGGAAATGGCGTCGGAGATGAGCTTCTTTTCATCCACGGGCTCGACATAGTCGGTCTTGACCATGCCGAACACCGCCGCCAGCTGCTGCAGTTCTTCCAGGGGCAACGGTGCCAGCGAACCGCGGGCAACGGTCTGCAAAGACACTGTTGTGAGTACGCCGGCAATGGCGCCCACCGAAATCCAGCCCGCAATCTTGAGTTTGTGGCTCATGCTTCCAAGTCCTCTCGACTTTTCAATATACACCCGGCATTCGCATATGACGACACCTGCGTGACGGGGTTCCTGGGACTTTGGGGTTTTGAGGCAAAGTTCCGGTCTTTTACCCGAGCTTTACGCTCGGACTCCTGGCCGGCGGGCTGTTACGCCTTGCCCTGGGACGCCACGGCGGCGGCGGCTTTGGCTGCGGCTTCGGCGTCGCCCAGGTAGTAGTGGCGGATGGGCCGCAACTGCGCGTCCAGTTCGTACACCAGCGGGATGCCGTTGGGGATGTTCAGGCCCACGATCTCGTCGTCGCCGATGTTGTCCAGGTACTTGACCAGGGCGCGGATGGAGTTGCCATGGGCGGCCACGACGACCCGCTGGCCCGAGCGGATGGCCGGGGCGATGGATTCGTTCCAGAACGGCAGCACGCGGGCCACGGTGTCCTTCAGGCATTCGGTCAGCGGGATCTGGTCGGGCGAAAGGCCTGAGTAGCGGCGGTCGCCGCGCTCGCTGCGGGGGTCGGACGGCTCCAGCGGCGGGGGCGGGGTGTCGTAGCTGCGGCGCCAGACCAGCACCTGGGCGTCGCCGTACTGTTTGGCCATGTCGGCCTTGTTCAGGCCCTGCAGGCCGCCGTAGTGGCGCTCGTTCAGGCGCCAGCTGTGCACCACGGGCAGCCAGGTGCGGTCCATTTCGTCCAGCACGTGCCACAGGGTCCGGGTGGCGCGCTTGAGCACGCTGGTGAAGGCCAGGTCGAAGTCCCAGCCCTCGGCCTTGAGCAGCTTGCCGGAGGCCTTGGCTTGGGCGATGCCGGTATCGGTCAGGTCCACGTCGGTCCAGCCGGTAAAGCGGTTTTCAAGATTCCAGGTGGATTCGCCGTGGCGGATGAGGACGAGCTTGTACATGGGCAGATCAGGGCTATGGAGGGAGGGCGGCAAAGCCCGACATTCTAGAATCCCGGCTTTGCCCTCCTGCAGACCCGAAAGGTACGACGTGAAGTTTTTTGTGGACAACTGGATGCTGATTGCCGTGGCGTTTGCCTCCGGCGCCCTGCTGATGTGGCCGGTGGTCACGCGCGGTGTGCGCGCCGGCTCCCTGACGCCCAGCGCGGCGGTGCAGCTCATCAACCGCGAAAAGGCCGTGGTGGTGGACGTGAGCGAGCCCGAAGAGTTTGCCAAGGGCCACATCGTGGGCTCCAGAAACATTCCCCTGGGCCAGCTGGACGACAAGCTGCCCGACGCCGTGAAGAACAAGGCCCTGCCGGTCATCTTCATCTGCCCGGTGGGCGCCCGCGCCAGCCGGGCCGCGGCCCAGGCCAAAAAACTGGGTTACGAACAGGCCCAAGCGCTGGGCGGCGGGCTCAATGCCTGGAAAGAGGCTAATCTGCCGCTTGAAACAGCCTGAGCGGGTTGCACCCGTCACCACCATGCCCACCGTCAAGATGTACACCACGGCCGTATGCCCCTACTGCATCCGCGCCAAGCAGATCCTCAAGGCGCGCGGCGTCGAGCGGATCGACGAAATCCGCGTGGACATGGACCCCGACGCCCGCATGCAGATGATGGAAATCACCGGCCGGCGTACCGTGCCGCAGATCTTCATTGGCGACACGCACGTGGGCGGCTGCGACGACCTGATGGCGCTGGACGGCCGGGGCGGGCTGGCCCCGCTTTTGAACGGATAATCCGGCCTGACCCGACCCGCCGCCACGGCGGGCTTTTTTTGACCTGAAAGTTTTTTGCCATGGCCGACAACCAAGACCCCGTGTTCCAGATCCAGCGCGTGTACCTGAAGGAAGCGTCGCTGGAGCAGCCCAATTCCCCCCAGATCCTGCTGGAGCAGGAGCAGCCGGCGGTGGACATCCAGCTGGGCGTGGATGCCACCCCGGTGGCCGACGGCGTGTTTGAAGTGTGCGTGACCGCCACGGTGCAGACCAAGGTCAAGGACAAGACCGTGTTTCTGGTCGAGGTCAAGCAGGCCGGCATTTTCGAGATCCGCAACCTGCCGCCCGAGCAGATGGGCCCCATCATGGGCATCGCCTGCCCGCAGATCGTGTACCCGTACCTGCGTGGCAACGTGGCCGACCTCATCACGCGCGGCGGCTTCCCGCCCGTGCACCTGAGCGAAATCAACTTCCAGGCCATGTACGAGCAGCAGCAGGCGCAGGCCGACGCCGACGCTCCCCGCATCATCACGCAGTAAGCCTTGAAAGTCCTGGTCCTTGGCGCGGGCGCCTGGGGCACGGCGCTGGCCATCAGCGCGGCGCAGCGTCATGCCGTGTCGCTGTGGGCGCGCGACGCGCAGCAGGCCGCGTCACTGGTCGCCGCCCGCGAAAACGCCCGCTACCTGCCGGGCATTGCGCTGCCCGCCGCGCTCGCCGTGCGCAGCGAGCCGGTGCGGGCGCTCACGGCCCTGGCGGCGGCGCACGACCTTGTCATCATTGCCACCCCCATGGCGGGGCTGCGCGGGCTGCTGTCCGTGCTGCGTGGCTGCGCCGCGCCCGTGGCCTGGTTGTGCAAGGGGTTTGAATCCCCGATATCTGAATTTCCGGCATCGCAGCCCTGGGGGCTGCTGGCGCACGAGGTGCAGGCCGAAGTGGCCCCGGGCCTTGTGGCCGGGGCGCTGAGCGGTCCCAGCTTTGCGCTGGAAGTCGCGCGCGGCCAGCCCACGGCCCTGGTGGCGGCCGGGCCCGATGCCGCACTGCGCCAGGCGCTGGTGGACGCCTTTCACAGCCCCACGCTGCGCGTGTATGCCAATGACGACCTGGCGGGCGTGGAGGTGGGCGGCGCCGTCAAGAACGTGCTGGCCATCGCTACCGGCCTGTGCGACGGCCTGGGGCTGGGGCTCAATGCGCGCGCGGCGCTCATTACCCGAGGCCTTGCAGAAATGACACGCCTGGGGCTGGCTCTGGGCGCGCGGGCGGAAACCTTCATGGGCCTGGGGGGCCTGGGCGACCTGGTGCTCACGGCCACGGGTGACCTCAGCCGCAACCGCCGCGTAGGCCTGCTGCTGGCCGAAGGGCGTACGCTTCAACAGGCAGTGGATTCGTTGGGCCATGTGGCCGAAGGGGTGTACTGTGCGCGCACGGTCGTGCAGCGCGCGCGCCACCTGGGCGTGGAAATGCCCATTGCCGAATCGGTGGTCGGCCTGCTGGACGCGAGCCTGGACGCGCGCTCGGCCGTGGCGATGCTGATGGGCCGCGATCCCGCCGCGGAGATGTCCTGAACGCCAGCTACTGACCAGTGGCTGTGACCCCGCAGGCCACGGTGACCGTGACCTGCCCGCCCGCCGGCAGCGACGGGATCGCATAGCCCGCCTGCAGCGAAGCGATCGGTATGGTCGCGCCGCCGCACGCCGCCCCGCCGCTGGCGGCGCAGCCCGCCGCCGTGGTGCACTGGAGCCCGGCCGCAGCAGGATCGCGCAGCACGCTGTTGTCTGCCGGTGAAGGTCCTGCGTTGCCGACCGTGATCAGGTAAGTGGTGGTGGCGCCAGCCGCAACGGTCGTCGTGTTGTTGGTCTTGGCGATGCTGACGTTGGCCAGTCCCAGCACGCTATCCACATCCGCCGCATCGTTGTTCGCCAGGTTGCTGTCCACCAGGCCGGGTGGCAGTTGCAGCGCCGCCGTGGCCGTCACCAGGCCCTGCAGCGCCGTGATGGATGCCGTGATCGTGAACGTGACGGTTGTGCCCGCCGGCAGCGCCGGAATGGTCAGGCCCGCCCCTTCCAGGCCGCTGACCGTGGTGGACACGGGGCATAGCGCGCCGGCTCCGGTGGCCTGGCACACGATGTCCAGCTTGCTCAGGCCCGGGTCGGGCGGGTCCTTGAGGATGACGCCATCGGCGGGCCCGGGGCCGTTGTTGGCCACCGTCACGATGTACGTCGTGGTGGACAGTGTCACCACGGTCGTGGTGTTGTCGGTCTTGGTCACCACGGGATCGGCGTTGGGCGTGCATTCACGCAAGTGGACCTGCGCGGTGGCAAAGCTGTCGCCGTTGGTACTGCCGGTGCGCGCATCCCACAGGGCCAGCACCACGGAAGTTACCGTGGCGGTAAAGGTGCGCTGGCGCAGCGTCCAGCGGTCGCCCGTGCCCAGGGTTTCCAGCGCGTAGCTGTCCGTGCCGCCCAGCACCTGCGTGCCGGGGCCCGCCGTCAACCGGAACTGGATCGCGGGTTGGGCCGTGGCCGTGGTGTTGCCGGGCACGATGGCATTGCTGCCGTAGTACA
>JAYRLC010000092.1:0-4010 GCA_041905405.1 Ramlibacter sp.
GGGGTGATCTTGGTTTCCGTGCCGATTGTTGCGCCTTGACATGCGGGAGAACCCGCAATGGCTAGCCAGTAGTCGGCACCGACCATGCATAGGAGCGAGAGAGAGCAAGCCAGACGCGCACCTGCCAAGCAGGCCCACGGCCAGGGGCTACTGCCCGACCTGAACTGAGGTGCATTGAAGGAACTGTAGAAGTGGGTTGCCCGCAACCGTGAAGTTGGACGGCTACAATTCGCCGCTGTGTCGCGCCGTTTGCTCTCATTTCTTCTGCTGATCGCTTTCCTGTGCCAGTCGCTGCCGGTGCTGAGCTCACAGGGCATTGCCGAGCGGTCGCTGGAAGTCGAGCATGTGACGCTGCATTGGCAAGATACCGAGCACCATCATCACGACGACCAGTCGCTTCACATCGAAGACAGTGCCGATGACGCACAACATGAACACGCAGACGCCGGCTTCAATACGACCTGCCTGGTGACGGCGGGCTGGGGCGAGATCGCCCGGCTGCTGCCGATCTCGCCTGATGTATCGGTCCAAGCCCTCGGCCTGGCGCTGTTCCTCGACAGTCCCCTTCGGCCTCCCAAAGCGACCGCCTGATAGCCAGCCCGGCCTAATCGGGCTGCTCATGGCGCTCAGTCCAGCGTCACATATCCCACAAACAGCAGCGCCGCTCCCCACAGAAGTGCGGCAACGGCCAAGCTCAGCAGCGCCCAGAACGCGACCCGTCTGACGCGCGTGCGCGTGGAAGTGTGAATTTCGGGTGGTGCCATGCCTGACTCGTCTGTGGGCTAACCCAGCCTACTTCAAATGTAGATCGACAACCCAAACAAATCCAATGCCAAGAATCAAACCCTTGCTCATCCCTTTGGCGGCCGCAGCGGCGCTCACGGCGCCGCTGCTCGCGCTCGCGCATGGCATCTCCGACGCCGATCGCCAGCGCATGCTCGACGGCGGCCTGCTTCAATACATCGGGCTGGGCGCGAGCCACATGCTCACCGGCTACGACCACTTGCTGTTCCTGTTCGGAGTGGTGTTCTTCCTGACGACCTTCAAGGACATCGCGAAGTTCGTCACGGCCTTCACCGTCGGCCACTGCATCACGCTGATCTTCGCGACCTTCTACCAGATCACCTGGAACTACTACCTGGTGGACGCGATCATCGCAGTGAGCGTGATCTACAAGGGATTCGACAACAACGGCGGCTTCCAAAAGTACTTCGACATCAAGTCGCCCAACCTGCTGGCCGCGGTGTTCGGGTTTGGACTGCTGCACGGCTTTGGCCTGTCCACGCGGCTGCAGCAGTTGCCGCTGGGCGACGACAAGACCGGCATACTGTTGCGCATTCTCAGCTTCAACGTCGGCGTCGAACTCGGCCAGATTGCTGCTTTGAGCGCCATGGTGGCGGTATTGGCGCTATGGCGCCGCCGGGCCTCCTTCGCGCGCTTCAGCTTCGCGGCAAACATGGCTTTGGTTTATGCGGGCGCCTTGCTGCTGCTGATGCAGTTGCACGGCTACCAGCACGATGTCGATCCCGATGGCTTCCGTTTTCCGGCGCAGGAGCATAAGCATGTCCACGAGGACATGGACATAGAAAAGACCACCGACGACAGCCGCAACACCCTCAACTAGATCAACTTCTTCAACCCCACAAGGAATTCAAATGAAAAACCTCATCGCCACCGCTTCGCTGATCGCCCTGTTCGGCGCCGCCCCTCCCGCTCTCGCCAACGAGGGCGGCAGCTGCCACTTCCACGGCTCCAAGCCCGCGGCCGAAAGCGTCGTGCTGGGCTGCGCCAAGCAGCGCAAGGAGGCGCTGGTCAGATCCGGCAAGCTCGAGTCGTCCTGGCAAGCGCTGCAGCACAACGCGATCGAACAGGTGGACGGCAAGAAGGGCAAGGAATGGAAGGTGGCCTTCAAGGATCCCGGCGCCAAGGACAAATCGAAGGAAACCCTCTACATGTTCTTCACGATGACCGGCAACTTCATCGCAGCCAATTTCACGGGCAAGTAGCCTGAGGACGCAGCGTGGGTCTCGGAATCGGGTGCCCACGCCTCGCCTGGCAGTCACCTGAACATGAGCTTGCAGCACACGGGCGACCCCAAAGCCGTGTATCCTCCCGGGTAGGATATTTACCAGTGACATCTCTTCACATCCACACGACTCATCCGCAGGTTCGCAACCGGCTCAAGCGTGCCGACGGGCACCTGCACAACGTCGTCGCGATGATCGACGAGGGCAAGCCTTGCCTGAAGATCGTCCAGCAGCTGCATGCCGTGGAGAAAGCCATTTCCGCCGCCAAGAGGGCCCTGATCCACGATCACCTGGATCACTGCCTCGAAGATGCGGTGCGGGCGCAACCGCGGGGCAGTCGCGCCGCGGTCGCTGAGTTTAAAGACATCACCAAGTACCTGTGACAGCTGCGACCTGACCGACCATGCACGCCAGCACCATCGAAGCCAGACAGCCCGCCGGAGTGGCCGCGCGGGCGCTTTGGCTTCTGCGCTGGCTGTTGGTGCTGGTGTTGGTCTGGGACCAGGTCAGCTCACCGCTGCATCAACACCGGCATGACTCCGGAGTTGACGCCCAGTGGCTCACCGCGTCCGCACACGGCGCACAGGCCACCACGCCGCACCTGGAAGACGACGATCACGATCTGCGGGCCTCGCATGCCGTGCTCGCGGTGCGCCCGCAGCTGGACCTGAGATCGCTCGCGCTGGGTGATGACCCGGACCACGGGTTCGCCTCCAGCCAGAATTACGCCCTCGCGCAACCGGGCCCGGCAGAAGCGCAAGCCGAAGGCGTCGCCGCGTTCGCGCGACCTCATTCCACGCACCGAAGTTTGCCGCCCGCCGGCCGCGCTCCCCCGCTCCACACCTGAACCTCGCCTCCGGTTTTGGTCCGGCCGCATTGCCTGTGCGCAGTGCGCGCCTTTTGTGGAGTTCTCGAATGTTTGACCGTCCTTTCCGGCGCGCGCTGTGGCGCTGCGCTTTCGCAGTGGTTGCGAGCCAGACCGTGCTGCAGCCCGCCCAGGCCGCGGACGAATTCGCGGTAACCCCCGCGCAGATGCAGTCCCTGGGCGTGCAGTTGCAGCGCCTCGAGCCGGGCGGCGGCACGGAGGGCCCGACCTATCCGGCGCGCGTCGTGCTGCCGCCGCGCCAGGAGCAAGTGGTGAGCGCGCCGTTGGCCGGTGTCATCGACCAACTGCTGGTCGCCGAGAACGACGCGGTGCGGGCTGGCCAACCGTTGGCGCGCCTGGCCAGTCCTGAGCTTGGCGAACTGCAGCTCAAGCTGATGGAAGCGGCCTCGCAGAACCGGCTCGCGGCCAGGACGTTGCAGCGGGAACGCCAGCTCTTCGCCGAGGGCATCATTCCGCAGCGGCGCGTGCAGGAAGCCGAAGCCGCGGCCGCCCAGAATCAGGCCCGCCAGCACCAGAGCGAGGCGGCCCTGCGCCTGGCCGGCCTGGACAACGCCACGATCCGCCGGGTGGCCGATGGCGGCACGGTGGACAGCGTCGTGATCCTGCGGGCGCGCTCTTCGGGAATGGTGTCCCAGTTGGCCGTCAAGCCCGGCCAGCGCGTCCAGCCCGCCGATGCCCTGGTACGCATCGCGGATGCGAGCCGACTGTGGCTGGACGTGCAGGTCCCTGTTACTTGGCAAGGTGGCGTCGCATCGGTCAAGGGACTGCCGATGACCGTGGTGGGGCGCGAGAGCGTCGCGGCCGGGCAAAGCCTGGGGGCCACGGTCAGCGACAGCCAAACGATCACCCTGCGAGCCGAGGTCACGCGCGGCGCGCAGCTGCTGCGTCCAGGCGAGTTTGTCCAGGTGCGCCTCCCCATGGCCGCGTCCCAGGGCTGGTCCGTGCCCCTAGCCTCGGTGGTCCGGCAGAACGACAAGGCCTACGTGTTCGTGCGCACACCCAAGGGCTTCGTGGCCAAGCCCGTCACGGTGCTGGCCAGCGCAGGCCAGACCGTGCGTGTGGCCGGCGATCTGCAGGCCGGCCAAGAGATCGCGGCC
>JAYRLC010000045.1:0-26720 GCA_041905405.1 Ramlibacter sp.
TGGACTTCTGCACAACAAATCCACAATCCCCAACCAGCCAGCAGGAGGTATTCACCAGCGAATCCGCATCAGCCTAAACTTCGACCGTACCTGAGGCCCGGTGTCGGGGAATTACTAAACCAGAACAAATATGGCACGGGCGGGGCGAACTCCACCGGCAGCACGGAATACATCTACCTGCCTACCGAGCAAGGCAATGTCTTAGTGGGAGCATTCATCAATGGCCAACCCTACGCGGTGCACACGGACCACCTGAACACGCCGCGGCTGATGACGGATGCTGCCAACCTGCCTGTGTGGCAGTGGGGCTACAGCGCGTTTGGGGACAACGAGCCCAGCATCGCGGCCCGAAACTTCCGCGACAGAAGCTGGGCATTCGCCAAGGGAGAACTGAAAGACCTGGCCGACGGCGCCGACGACGTGGACAACAACGCGCAGTTCGGCAAGAGGATGGCGAAGATGAACCTGCGGTATCCGCGAGCAAAGCGGAGGTGATCTCCATGAAAAGTGGATGCTTTGGGTACTGACGATATTGCTGTTGCTGGCCGCTGTGATCATCCTGATCGAATAAACCTGCCATGGGCTGCTGAGGGGGGACCGGCGGGCGCTAGCCCTGGACGGCGCGGGCCGCGGCATTTACGCTTTTTTGACACCCCCCCGCGCACTCTCTTTCCTGTTTTTACGCGCCGCTGGCCAGACTGCTCCCATCGTTGTTGATGTGGAGTGAACCATGGATGTGATGGGGGTGAGCGCGTCGGCCTGGGGGCAGCTCGCGCTGTTCCTGCTGGTGCTTTTTGTGGCCGCCTGGCCTCTGGGCGCGTGGCTTGCACGGCTGGGCACGGGTGAGCTGCCGGCCTGGGCGCTGCGGCTGGAGTCGCCGCTGTGGCGGCTGGCCGGCCCGGCCGCCTCGCGGCCCATGGGCTGGCGCGGCTATGCGCTGGCGCTGGGGGCGTTCAACGCCGTGGGCTTCGTGGTGCTGTATGCCCTGCAATTGCTGCAGGGCGCGTTGCCGCTGAACCCGGCGGGCATGGGCGCGGTGTCGCACGATTCGGCGCTGAACACCGCCATCAGCTTCGTGTCCAACACCAACTGGCAGGGCTACGCGGGTGAGTCCACCATGAGCCACCTGACCCAGATGCTGGGGCTGGCCGTGCAGAACTTCCTGTCGGCGGCCACGGGCATCGCCGTGGCGTTCGCGCTCGTGCGCGGCTTTGTGGCGCGCGGCACCGGCGAGCTGGGCAATTTCTGGCAGGACGTCACGCGCCTCACGCTGTGGCTGCTGCTGCCGCTGGCTTTTGTGTTCGCGCTGTTCCTGGTGAGCCAGGGCGTGATCCAGAACTTCGCCGCGCCGCTGGACCTCACCACGCTGGAAGGCGGTCGCCAGTCGCTGGCCATGGGGCCCGTCGCCTCGCAGGAGGCGATCAAGATGCTGGGCACCAACGGCGGCGGGTTCTTCAACGCCAACTCCGCCCACCCGTTCGAGAACCCTACGGCGCTCACGAACTTCGTGCAGATGGTGTCCATCTTCCTGATCCCGGCGGCGCTGTGCTTTGCTTTCGGCCGCATGGTGGGTGACCCGCGCCAGGGCGTGGCCGTGCTGGCGGCCATGACCGTGCTGTTCGTGGCCGCCGTCGTGGCCGTGATCCCTGCCGAACAGGCGGGCAACCCGCTGCTCGCCCCGCTGGGCGTGGACCAGGCCGCCAGCGCCACGCAGCCCGGCGGCAACATGGAAGGCAAGGAGGCGCGCTTTGGCATCACCGCGTCGGCGCTGTTCGCGGCGGTCACCACGGCCGCATCCTGCGGCGCGGTGAACGCCATGCACGACTCCTTCACGCCGCTGGGCGGCCTGGTGCCGCTGGTGCTCATGCAGCTGGGCGAGGTGGTCTTTGGCGGTGTGGGCTCGGGCCTGTACGGCATGCTGGTGTTCGCGGTGCTGGCCGTGTTCATCGCGGGGCTGATGATCGGCCGCACGCCCGAATACCTGGGCAAGAAGATCGGCGCGCACGAGATGAAGCTCATGTCGGTGGCCATCCTGGTCACGCCCATCCTGGTGCTGGCCGGCACGGCGCTGGCGGTGCTGACGGACGCGGGCCGCGCGGGCATTGCCAACCCCGGGCCGCATGGCTTGTCCGAGATTCTTTACGCGCTGACCTCGGCGGCCAACAACAACGGCAGCGCCTTCGCGGGCCTGTCGGCCAACACGCCGTTCTACAACGCGCTGCTGGGCGTGGCCATGGCGCTCGGGCGCTTCGGCGTCATCGTGCCGGTGCTGGCCCTGGCCGGCGCGCTGGCGGGCCGCCAGCGCCTGGCTGTCACCGCCGGCACGCTGCCCACCCACGGCCCGCTGTTCGTGGCGCTGCTGATCGGCACGGTGCTGCTGGTGGGGCTGCTGAACTACGTGCCGTCCCTGGCGCTGGGCCCGGTGGTCGAACACCTGATGCTGCCTGCCGCGCATTGAAGCGGGAGCCCTTCACATGAAAAACACAGACACCTTCTCTTCCCTGTTCGCGCCGCAGCTCGTGCGTCCCGCGCTGCGGGCGGCGTTCACCAAGCTGGACCCGCGCGTGCAGTGGCGCAACCCCGTGATGTTCGTGGTGTACGCGGGCAGCCTGTTCACCACCGCGCTGTGGGTGCAGTCGCTCACGGGCCGGGGCGACGCGCCGTCCGGCTTCATCCTGGCCGTGGCGGCCTGGCTGTGGTTCACCGTGCTGTTCGCCAATTTTGCCGAGGCGCTGGCCGAGGGCCGCAGCCGCGCGCAGGCCGCGTCGCTGCGCACGCTGAAGAAAAGCACCTGGGCCAAAAAGTACAGCGCACACGACGCGGACGCCGCGTCATGGCAGGGCCGCAGCTGGCTGCCCGAGCAGGCCGAGAACCTGCGGCGCGGCGACGTCGTGCGGGTCGAGGCCGGCGACACCATCCCGCTGGACGGCGAGGTGGTGGAGGGCGTGGCCACCGTGGACGAAAGCGCGATCACGGGTGAGTCGGCGCCGGTCGTGCGCGAATCGGGCGGGGACTTTTCGGCCGTCACGGGCGGCACGCGCGTGCTGTCCGACTGGCTGGTCGTGCGCATCACGGCCAACCCGGGTGAGTCGTTCGTGGACCGCATGATCAGCATGGTCGAAGGCGCGAGCCGCCAGAAAACGCCCAACGAGGTGGCGCTCACCATCCTGCTGGTGGCGCTGACGCTGGTGTTCGTGGTGGTGACCGCGACGCTGCTGCCGTTCTCCATCTTCAGCGTGCAGGCCGCGCAGGCCGGCGCGGTGGTGAGCCTGACGGCGCTGGTGGCGCTGCTGGTGTGCCTGATCCCCACGACCATCGGCGGGCTGCTGTCGGCCGTGGGCGTGGCCGGCATGAGCCGCATGCTGCGGCACAACGTGATCGCCACGTCGGGCCGCGCGGTAGAGGCCGCGGGCGACGTGGACGTGCTGCTCATGGACAAGACCGGCACCATCACCCACGGCAACCGCCAGGCGTCGGCCTTCATGCCCGCGCCCGGCGTGTCCGGCGCGCGGCTGGCCCGCGCCGCGCTGCTGGCGTCGGTGGCCGACGAAACGCCCGAGGGCCGCAGCATCGTCGAGCTGGCCCGGCGCGAACGCGTGGACGACCGCGCGGCGGATGGGGCAGCCTTCATCGCGTTCACCGCGCAGACGCGCATGAGCGGCGTGGACATGCCCCAGGGCGGCGGCCTGCTGTCCATCCGCAAGGGCGCGGTGGACGCCGTGCGCGCCCACGTGCAGGCGCTGGGCGGCGCGCTGCCGGCCGAAGTGGCCCGCGCCGCCGACGATGCGGCGCGGCGCGGCAGCACGCCGCTGGCCGTGGCCGAAAGCGGGCCGGACGGCTGCGCGGTGCTGGGCATCGTGGAGCTGAAGGACATCGTCAAGTCCGGCATCCGCGACCGCTTTGCGCAGCTTCGCCGCATGGGCATCAAGACCGTGATGGTCACGGGCGACAACCGGCTCACGGCCGCCGCGATCGCGGCCGAGGCCGGGGTGGACGACTTCCTGGCCGAAGCCACACCCGAGGACAAACTGCGCCTGATCCGCAGCCACCAGGCCGACGGCCGGCTGGTGGCCATGACCGGCGACGGCACCAACGACGCGCCCGCGCTTGCGCAGGCCGACGTGGCCGTGGCCATGAACAGCGGCACCCAGGCCGCCAAGGAGGCCGGCAACATGGTGGACCTGGACTCCAACCCGACCAAGCTACTGGAGGTGGTGGAGACCGGCAAGGCGCTGCTCATGACGCGCGGGGCGCTCACCACGTTCTCGATCGCCAACGACGTGGCCAAGTACTTCGCCATCCTGCCCGCGATCTTTGTCACCACCTACCCGCAGCTGGCGGCGCTGAACGTCATGGGGCTGGCCAGCCCCCAGTCGGCCATTCTGTCGGCGGTGATCTTCAACGCGCTGATCATCGTGGCGCTCATCCCGCTGGCGCTGCGCGGCGTGGCGTACCGGCCCGTGGGCGCGGCCGCGCTTTTGCGCCGCAATCTCGGCATCTATGGCCTGGGCGGGCTGGTGGTGCCCTTCATCGGTATCAAGGCCATCGACCTGCTGCTGGTGGCAGCGGGCCTGGCCTGAGGAGTTGCAATCATGCGTTCAATCATTCAGACACTGCGTCCCGCCATCGTCCTGTTCGTGCTGCTGGGCATCGTCACGGGCCTGCTCTACCCGCTGGCCGTCACCGGCGCGGGGAGCGCGCTGTTTCCCGCGCAGGCGACGGGCAGCCTGGTGCAGCACGGCGGGCGCACCGTGGGCTCGTCGCTGATCGGCCAGCCGTTCAGCGACCCCGCGAACTTCTGGGGCCGCCCGTCGGCCACGGCCGACGGGCCTTACAACGGCAAGGCTTCGGGCGGCTCCAACCTGGGGCCGCTGAACCCGGCGCTGGCGGACGCGGTGCGCGCGCGCGTGGCCGCGCTGCGCGCGGCGGACCCGGGCAACACGGCGCCCGTGCCGGTGGACCTGGTGACGGCGTCGGCCAGCGGCCTGGACCCGCACATCAGCCGCGCCGCGGCCGACTGGCAGGTCAGTCGCGTGGCGCGCGTGCGTGGTGTGCCCGAAGTGCAGGTACGCGCGTTGGTGGAGCGTCTGACCGAGCATTCACCGGCCGGCCTGCCGGGCGAGCCGCGCGTGAACGTGCTGGCGCTGAACCTGGCGCTGGCGCAGGCGTCGGCCGCGATGAAGTAACCTCGCCGCCATGGCATCCGCCGACGGCCAGCGGCCCGACCCAGACGCATTGCTGCGCCGCGTGCAGCAGCAGGACGCGCAACGCGCCCGCGGCCGCCTGCGCATCTACTTCGGCGCCAACGCGGGGGTGGGCAAGACCTGCGCCATGCTGCAGGCGGCGCAGCGCGAGCAGGCCGGCGGGCGCGACGTGCTGGTGGGCGTGGTGGAAACGCATGGCCGGCCCGACACGGCCGCGCTGCTGGCGGGCCTGCCGCAACTGGCGCCGCGCGCGCACGAGCACCGCGGCCGCACGCTGCATGAGTTCGACCTCGACGCGGCGCTGGCCCGCCGGCCCGCCGTGCTGCTGGTGGACGAGCTGGCGCATTCCAACGCGCCGGGCGCGCGCCACCCCAAGCGCTGGCAGGACGTGCAGGAGCTGCTGGACACCGGCATCGACGTCTGGTCCGCCATGAACGTGCAGCACCTGGAAAGCCTGAACGGCGTGGTGGGCGCGATCACCGGCGTGCGCGTGCATGAGACCGTGCCCGACACCGTGCTGGACGGTGCCGACGAAATCATCCTGGTGGACGTGACGCCCGACGAGCTGCTCGCGCGCCTGTCGGCCGGCAAGGTGTACCTGCCGCAGCAGGCCGAGCGGGCCGCGCAGAACTTCTTTCGCAAGGGCAATCTCATCGCCCTGCGCGAGATCGCGCTGCGCCGCACGGCCGAGCATGTGGAAGACGACGTGCGCAGCTGGCGCGTGGAACACAGCGGCGCCGAAGGGCCCGCGCAGGGCTGGGCCACGTCGGGCGCGATCCTGGCCTGCATCGGCCCGCACGCGGGCGCGGAGCAGACCGTGCGCACGGCCGCCCGCCTGGCCGGGCAGCTCAACGTGCGCTGGCATGCCGCCTATGTGGAAACGCCGCGCCTGCAGCGGCTGGATGATGCGCGGCGCGACGCGATCCTGACCGTCATCGACCTGGCCCGCCAGCTGGGCGCGCAGACGGCGGTGCTCACGGGCGGGGACGTGGCGCAGGCCCTGCTGGACCATGGCCGCGCGCAGAACTGCGCGACCTATGTGCTGGGCCGCCCGCGCGCGGGCGCACGGGGCTTGGGGTGGTGGCCGCGCGCGCCACTGGCGCGGCAACTGGCCCGGCTGGCGCCCACGCTGGATGTGCTGGAGGCAGGCCATGCGGATGCCGCGCGCCCGCTGGGCCGCACCGTGCCTGCGTTGCCTGCATTGCCCGCTGACGCCGCGCAGGGCGGGGACTCGGCGGGCCGCTGGCAGCCCTGGGCCGCCACAGCGGCCGCCAGCGTGGCCATTACCCTGGCGGCCACGCCGCTGCACAGCGTGCTGGACCTGGCCAACATCGTCATGCTGTTTCTTCTGGGTACGGTGGCCATTGCCATGCGCTACGGGCGCGCCCCGGCGGCGCTGGCGGCCGTGCTGAACGTGGCCGCGTTCGACTTTTTCTTTGTGCCGCCAAGGCTGTCGTTCGCCGTCAGCGACGTGCAGTATCTCGTCACCTTCGTGGTCATGCTCGGCGTGGGGCTGGTCACGGGGCAGCTCACGGCGGGCCTGCGTTTTCAGGCGCGCATCGCGGCCGCGCGCGAACGGCGCGCGCAGTCGCTGTTCGAGCTGTCGCGCGAACTGTCGGGCGCGCTCATGGCGTCGCAGGTGGCCGAGCTGGGTGAGGCGGCGCTCAAACGCAACTTCGGCGGGCAGGCGCTGGTGGCGCCCACCGACGCCGCCGACCGGCTGGTGCTGCCCGCCACGTTGCCCGCCGGGTTTGATGCGAGCGTGGCTGACTGGGCGCTGCGCAACGGCCAGCCCGCGGGCCTGGCCACGGGCACGCTGGCCGCGCAGCCCTGGCACTACGTGCCGCTGAAGGCGCCCATGCGCGTGCGCGGCGTGCTGGCCATCGCGCCCGGCCAGCCGCGCTGGCTGCGCATCCCTGAACAGTTGCAGCAGCTGGACACGCTGGCGCGCCAGATCGCCATTGCGCTGGAGCGCGTGCATTACGTGGAGGTCGCCCAGCAGGCCGTGGTGGACATGGAGTCCGAGCGGTTGCGCAACGCGCTGCTGGCCGCTTTGTCGCACGACGTGCGCACGCCGCTCACGGCGCTGATCGGGCTGGCCGAGACGCTGCGCGCCACGCCGCCCGTGCTGTCGCCCGTCCAGCAGGACACCGCGCAGGCGATCGAATCTCAGGCCCGCGCGCTGAACGCGCTGGTGGGCAACCTGCTGGAAATGGCGCGGCTGGAAGGCGGCACGGTGAACCTGCGCATGGACTGGCAGTCGGTCGAGGAGGTTGTGGGCGCGGCGATCCGCGCCGCACAGCCGGCGCTGGCCGGCCGCGCCGTGCAGACGCAACTGCCCGCGGACCTGCCGCTGGTGGAATTTGACGCGGCGCTGATGGAGCGCGTGCTGGTGAACCTGCTGGAAAACGCCGCGCGCCACGGTGCGCCGCCCATCGTGCTGGGCGCGCGCGTGGACGGCGACGCGCTGGTGCTGACCGTGCGCGACCATGGCCCCGGCCTGCCGGCCGCGCTGCGCGGGCGCGAGGACACGCTGTTCGAGAAGTTCACGCGGGGCAGCGCCGAATCCGCCACGCCCGGCGTGGGCCTGGGGCTGGCGATCTGCAAGGCGGTGGTGGACGCGCACCGCGGCCGCATCCGCGCGGCCAACGCCGTGCCCGACGCGCAGGGGGGTGGGGCAGAATTCACCATCACCCTGCCGCGCCGGCTGCCGCCGGACGGCCCTGAATAAACAGCCATGTCCAGCCCCGTCGCCGTCGTCATCGAGGACGAGCCCCAGATCCGCCGCTTCGTACGCGCCGCGCTGGAAGCCGAAGGCTGGCAGGTGCACGAAGCCGGCACACTGCAGCGCGGCCTGGCCGAAGCCGGCACGCGCAAGCCCGACCTGCTGGTGCTGGACCTGGGGCTACCCGACGGCGACGGCACTCAGCTCATCCGCGACGTGCGCGGCTGGTCGGCCGTGACCATCATCGTGCTGTCGGCCCGCGCTGACGAATCTGACAAGATCGCCGCGCTGGACGCCGGCGCCGACGACTACCTGACCAAGCCTTTCGGCACCGGCGAGCTGCTGGCGCGCGTGCGCGCCAACCTGCGTCGTCCGCGCGCCGCGGCGGCCGATGCCGATCCCCTGTTTCGCTTCGGTGACGTGGAGGTGGACCGGCAGGCCCGCATCGTGCGCCGCGCGGGTGAGGAAGTGCACCTGACACCCATCGAATACCGCCTGCTGTCCGTGCTGGCCGCGCACGCCGGGCGCGTGCTGACGCACCGCCAGCTGCTGCGCGAGGTCTGGGGGCCGTCGCACGGCGGGCAGAATCACTACCTGCGCATCTACATGGGCCACCTGCGCCAGAAGCTGGAGCCCGACCCCGCGCAACCGCGCCACCTGTTGACCGAAACCGCCGTGGGTTACCGGCTGGTGACCGATGCCTGAACCCGCCCCTATTGCATGACCGACGCCGCACCTGCTACTTCCCGCCTGAACAAACGCATGGCCGAGCTGGGCCTGTGCTCGCGCCGCGAGGCCGACGCGTGGATCGAAAAGGGCTGGGTGCGCGTGAACGGGCAGGTCGCGCCCATGGGCCTGCAGGTCACGCCCGACGCGCGCATCGAGGTCGACCCCCGGGCACGCGGCCAGCAACAGCAGCAGGTCACGGTGCTGCTGCACAAGCCCATGGGCTACGTCAGCGGCCAGGCCGAGGACGGGCACGAGCCCGCCGTGGTGCTGGTGCAGCCGCGCAACCACTGGAAGGGCGATGCGTCGAAGACGCGTTTTGCGCCCGGCCAGCTGCGCGGCCTGGCGCCGGCGGGGCGGCTGGACATCGACTCGGTGGGCCTGCTGGTGCTGACCCAGGACGGGCGCGTGGCGCGCCAGCTGATCGGCGAGGACTCGGGCATCGAAAAGGAATACCTGGTGCGCGTGACCTGGACCGGCCCGCAGGGCGACGTGGCGCGCGACGTGCAGGCGGTGTTCCCGCCCGCGCAGCTGGCCCGCCTGCGTCACGGCCTGAGCCTGGACGGCCAGCCGCTCAAGCGCGCGCAGGTGGACTGGCAGAACCCCGAGCAATTGCGCTTTGTCCTGACCGAAGGCAAAAAGCGCCAGATCCGCCGCATGTGCGAGCAGGTGGGCCTGAAGGTGGTGGGGCTCAAGCGCATCCGCATCGGGCAGGTGGTGTTGGGCCAACTGCCGGTGGGGCAGTGGCGCTACCTGGGACCGCAGGAACGTTTCTAGGGCGTGTTGAACACTATCCTTGCCTGATGGTTCTCTCCGGCTTGAACGCCTGACGGGACGGCGCCCTGTCCGCGCCACCAGAGCCCGGCCCCCTTCGGGGTGAGCCGCTGCAGTACTCCCCACGGGATCGCTGCACCCCACCCGCCGGAATGGCCCCGCCCCGTGGGCGTTCACTCCGAAGAAAGCAAAAAGTAGTGTGGTTGGGTTTGGCCTTGGCTTGACGGATTTGCATATTTGCATCAATATGCAAATATGCGTACCAGCCTGGATGTTCCCGACGATCTGTTCCGCCATCTCAAGGCGCGCGCTGCCTTGGAGGGCACGACATTGCGCGACCTGGTGGTGGGCCTGATCGAGCGCGGCTTGAGCGCACCGCCTGCCGCGCAGGCACCCGCGCCCTCCACCGAACTGCCCAGTCTGAGCCTGGGCGCGCCCATGCCGCTTGCCGCAAGCGAGCTCAGCAACGCCCGCCTGAGCGCGCTGCTGGACGACCCCGACGCCTGACCGCCATGACTCAACGCTACCCAACGGCGCCGCCGCAGGCGCCCCTGATCGCGCGCGAGGCGCCTGGCCTGCCCTGGTCCGTGTCCACCGGCGATCTGCCCGACATCAACGTCTGGCTGGCCCTGGCCGTGCAGGAACACCCGCACCACGCCGCGGCGCGCCAGTATTGGGCCAGCGTGCAGGCGGCGGGCACGTCGCTGTGGTTCTGCCGCGTGACCATGCTGGGGCTGGTGCGGCTGCTGTGCCAGCCCAAGGTTGTGGGCGAGGGCGCGCTGGCGCCGGCCGCGGCCTGGTCCGCCTACCAGCGCTTTCGCGCGGCCCAGGGCGTGGGCCTGCTGGCCGAGCCCCAGGGCTGCGACCTGCAACTGCACGCGCTGGTGGTACAGGCGTCGCTGCCCACGCGGCTGTGGACCGACGCCTACCTGGCCGCGCTGTCGCTGTCGGCGGGGCTGCGGCTGGTCACCTTTGATCGGGACTTTCACCGCTTTGCACTGGACCGGGTGCTCGTGCTTAATGGGGGCGGCACAAACGACAACCAGGAGACTTCATGACCCTCACGCTCAAACACCTGGCCTGGCCCCTTGCGTTGCTGGCGGCATTCGCCGCCGGCACGGCCCGGGCCCAGACCGGCACCGTCAACGCGCTGTGCAGCACCGACGCCTCGTGGTGCGAGCTGGCCGCCACCGAGTTCACCCGCGCCACCGGCATCAAGGTCAACCAGGCCCACAAGGGCACGGGCGAGATCGCGGCGCAGCTGCGGGCCGAGGCCGCCAACCCCAAGACCGACATCTGGTGGGGCGGCACGGGCGACCCGTTCCTGCAGGCGGCCGAGCAGGGGCTGCTGGAGCCCTACCGCCCGCCCAGCTACGGCCAGCTGTACGACTGGGCGCAGCGCCAGTACACGCTGTCAAAAGACATGGTCGGCGGCTTCTACACCAGCGCCATCGGCTTTGGCTACAACACCGACGTGCTGGCCAAAAAGAAGCTGGCCGAGCCCAAGTGCTGGTCCGACCTGATCAAGCCCGAGTACAAGGGCGAGATCGAAATCTCCCACCCCGCCACCAGCGGCACGGCCTACACCGTGATCGCGGCGCTCGTGCAGATCATGGGCGAGGAGCAGGCGTTCGATTACCTGAAAAAGCTGCACCGCAACGTGTCCAACTACACGCGCAGCGGCCAGGCCCAGGCGCCCAACGTCGCCAAGGGCGAGGTAGGCATCGGCGTGAGCTTCATCTTCGGCTTTGACAAGTGGCGCCACGACAAGTACCCGGTCAAGACCATTGCGCCCTGCGAGGGCACGGGCTACGAGGTGGGCGGCATCGCCATCGTCAAGGGAGCCCGCAACAAGGATGCGGCCCAGCGTTACTACAACTTCCTGATGAGCGCCGAGGGCCAGGCCGTGGGCGGCCGCGCGGGCAGCCTGCAGTCGCCCGCCAACAAGACGTTCAAGCCCGACGCGCGCATTCCGTCCATGGATGGCGTCAAGCTCATCAACTACGACTTCGCCAAATACGGCTCGGCTGCGGAACGCCGGCGGCTGATCGACCGCTGGACCAAAGAGGTGGAGTCGATCCCGCGCTGAGGTGGCCGCGCGGCTCGGCGTATTCAATAGGTGATGGTCACCACGTGCGACTGGGTGTCCGAGCAGCTGCCACTTGCGCAGGTGCCAGACTGCCCCGCCGGCAGCGTGCCGGTCAACGTGATGGCCTCGTCCGCGCCCGTGCCGGTGCCCGAGGTGGGGCTCAACCCCAGGGTGTAGTTCAGTCCCAGCAGCGTGCCCCCGGCGGGGCTGAGGGCCAGGCTCCAGGGCAGGCTGGTGCTGCAGCGCAGATCGAACGATTGGCTCAGAACCTGGGGGGTGGCGCTGAACGAGGTGTAGTTGAACACCATGCTCGTGGGAAAGGTGCTGAAGACGCACTGGTTGCTGACCCCGACGGCGTAGTTCAGTGACACCGACGACGTGAGTACGCCTGCGTTGGTGCCCGGGTATTGGGCAAACACCTGCACCACGTCGGTATAGCTGCCGGCCGTGGGGTTACCCTGGTTGCCGCGCATCCGTATGCAGTAGCCCCAGGTATCCGACGCCGTTAGCGCCGTGCCGAAGTCCAGCGTGTCCCGGATGACCTGGGTATTGCCAGTGGCTGGCGCCATCCAGTTCGTGCTGTTGCCACAGCTCGCGGCGCCGCCGACCGCTGTACCCCGGCGCAGAAAGTAGTCCAGCCGGTTGCCCGAGGTGCCGCGGCGCACGCGACGCTGCGTGCCGTTGGGGTTCAGGCCGTCATCTGCCTTGATGCGGTAGGTCAGCGTGTTGGCGTCGCTCACATCGCGCGTGCACGTGATGGTGACGGTGCCGTTGGCGTCCTGGTTGACCGGACTGGTGGTGTACAGCACCCCAACGCCGGTGACGGACACGTTGCAGTCGTAGGCGGCCCATGCCGGCGCGCTGCCCATTGCGCCGGCGGCGGCGAGCAGGCTCATGCGGTGAAAGTAACGTGAATGGGGCTTCATGGCGGGTGATCGGCGGCGCGTCAATAGGTGATGGTGATGGCGTGCGATTGGCTGGCACTGCATGTGGCGGTGGCGCACGTTCCCGACTGCCCGGCCGGCACCGTCCCGGTGAGCAGCACGGGCTGGTCCAAACCGGTTCCCGTACCTTCGTCGGGTGTCAGGTCCAGTGTGTAGTTCAGTCCCATGAGTGTGCCGCCGGCCGGTGAGAGCGTGACGCTCCAGGGGAGCGAATCATTGCAGCGCACCTCCAGAGTCTGCATGGAGATCTGCGGCGAATCGGCAAAGGATGTGTAGTCGAACTGCATGGCAGACGGCGGCGTGCTGAACACGCACTGGTTGCCCACGCCTACACGGTAGTCCAGCGCCACCGACGATGTCAGCGCGCCGGCGTTGGAGTCCGGATACTGCGCGAACACCTGCACCACGTCCGTGTACGAACCGCCCGTGGGATTGCCCTGGTTGCCGCGCACGCGCGCGCAGTAGCCCCAGGTGTCCGAAGCGGTCAGCGATGTACCGAAGGCCAGGGTGCCGCGGATGGACTTGTTGCCCCCGTTGGGCGCCGCCCAGTTCGACGAGTTGCCGCAGCTGGCACTACCGCCGACCGTGGTGCCACGGCGCAGAGAATAGTTGAGACGCTTGTTGGTGGCGCCCAGCCGTACGCGGCGCTGCGTGCCGCTGGCGTTCAGCCCGTCATCGGCCTTGATCCGGTAGCTCAGCGTATTGGCGTCCCCGGTGTCGCGCGAGCAGGTCAGCGTCACCGTACCGTTCGCGTCCTGGTTGACCGGACTGGTGGTGTAGAGCACGCCCACGCCCGTGACCGACACATTGCAGCTGTAGGCGGCGATGGCAGGCCCGGCGGGCGCCGCCAGCAGTAGCAGCAGGGCGCCAGCGGGCAGGGGACGTCGTACGGGGGAATGCGTCATCGCTTGACTCCTGAGCAGGTGATCGGCCCGACTCGCGCGATGTCATCCAGTGCGCCGGCAGGCAGATCGACCTTGAAAGTGCAGCTTGCGCCCTTCCACTGGATGCGCAGTGTGTTGGAAGACTGCAGGCCGGTGATGAAGGCCTCGCCGCGGCGGGCCACGAAAAACTCCTGGCTGTCTCCGACCAGCTCGACGGGGGCGCCTGCGGGTGCGGGCTCGCCGTCGTCCAGCACGATGCGCAGCAGCGCGGCCCGTCCGGAACGCACGGGAAACACCACCTTGACGCCGCTGCGCCACGGGGGCACGGCAATCTGCTCGATGTTGTCGATCTCGGCGCTGATCGGCAGTTCGCTCGGGTCCAGACGGATGCTGTTGCGCTGGTACGGGATCAGCCTTGGCAGCAGGGCCTGCCCGCGCGCATCGGTGCGCGTCAGCGCGCCGCCCTGAAAGCCAACCCCCACATCGGGATAGTCCTTGACCTCGACCAGCGCGAAGCTGTCCTGGAGGTAGCGCGAGCGGAACAGGCGACCGTCAATGAAGATCAGCCCTCCTTGCGCGCCCAGCCGCACGGTCTGCTGGTCGGCCGACACGCTGGTGTCGGCGGTTAGCAGCATCTTGTCACCCTGGTAGTACGCGCCGCCCTCCGCATAGGGTCGGGTGCGGCGTATGCCGGCCAGCGCGCGCCAGCCCAAACCGGTCTCGCTGGTCAGCCCCTTGCTCACGCTGCTGTAGCCGTCGGTCAGGCCTGGACGGCTGGAAAAGCTCGTGGAAGAGTTGATCTGGTTGCCCAGCGGCATGGTCAGCGTCGCGCCGAACGATGTGCCGCTACTGGCCCCAACGGCCCGTGAGGCGCTCAGGGTCAGCGCACCCCGGTCTCCGATGCGGATCGAATAGTTGGCGCTATAGGTGGTGATGTTGCCGCGGTCATAGGTGGCCAGGCGCGCCAGGCCGACGCCCACGGACCCCAGCGACTCGGAGGTGTAGGCATAGTTGGCTGACAGCTCCAGCCTGTTGGGCAGCGTGGCCGCGTCCAGCCCGAGCGTGCGGTAGTTCCTGCTGGCGCCTTCGGCCCGCACCGAAAAACCGTGGCGCAGGCTGTCGTTCTCCACGCCCAGCAGCCATTCATGGCCCCGGCCCGCATCACGGTCATGGCTCAGTGCCAGCGCCGCCTGACCCAACGACTGCAGCGGCAATGAAAAACTTGCGCCCACGCCGGCGCTGCTGCGGCGGCGTGCCACTTCGCCACGGCCCTCCAGCGTGAATTCGTTGCTGATGCCGCGCCGCCAGATTCCGCTCGCAAAGCCTTCGCCGTAATTGGCGTTGTCCAGGCCCAGATTGCGCCGCGTCGCGCCCGCTTCGAGGCTCCAGTCGCTCAGGCCCTCTTCCAGAAGACTCGCATGGGTAAAAAACGGCTGGACGATGACCGTTTCACGGCCGAGCACGTCGCGCACCACCAGCCGGGCCTGGCCCGCGCCGGTCAGCAGCGGGAAGTTGTCGATCGCAAAAGGCCCGGCCGGCACGTTGGACGTCTGGCGCAGCACGTCGTTGATGTAAAGCTCCACGGTGCTGGGCGCGCTGGAGGTTCCGGTCAGCGTGGGAATCGGCTGGCCCAGAAAACCGGGTGTCAGCGCGAAATTGCGCGACAGCTGGATGCCGCCGAAATAGGTTGCGCGCCCGCTCATGCCTGCGCGGGTTGAGCTGTCGCCCAGCCGCAGAGTCAGGTTGCTGTCGGGAAAATCGCGCACGAATGTGGACTCCAGCCTGCGTGTGCTGCGCGGCAGGGTGGGGTCGTTGCTGGTCAGATTGCGCGCGACGTAGCTGGAGGTCAGCACGCCCCAACGGCTTGAAAACCCCAGTTCGGTGAGCGCTCCCAGGTCGCGCGTGGCAGCGGCGTTGCGGCTGTTCGTGTGCGTCAGGCTCGTGTCGAAATTGAGGAAAGCGGCCGGCACGGCGGGGGTGAGGGGGGGGCGTTCCTCGACCTCGGTGACCACGCGGGTCGCCGCGAAAGCAGCAGGCGAAAACACCAGGTCCATCGACTGGTTGGCGAAGTTCAGCCGCGACTGGAAGCCCGGCACCGAGGACAGCGGATACCAGGCCTGATCGCGATAGGTGACCGACTCGGCATTCGGACGGCGCTTGACGCGCCATTCGTCGAAGGCGTCGGCCGGCGCATACAGCATGCCATTGCGTTCCAGCAGGGTCCACGTGCCGCCGGGGCCGCCGTTGACCGTGACCTCCAGGGGCAACAGGCGGCCAGGTGGGGATGTGGAAGCCGCGGGCGGCTGCGCGGCGGAAGTGCCGGCCGGGGCGGAGGCCGGCTGGGCCAGCGCACAGGAAATACAGCCTGCCGCCAGCAGCGCTGTGGTCAGGGTGGGGAGTTCAAGGTGCGCTGCATGGCCGCTGGGCATTGGTCCCTGGCGTCACGGCAGCGTGACGGTGAAAACTTGTTGCTTGAAATCGTCAAACACGACGGTGAGCTGCGCAGGCCCGGCGGCGACGGCGCCTTCGGCCTTGAGCGCAATGGGTTTGCGCGCGCCGGGCAGCACGTAACTGCCGCCCTTGAACTGGCCCAGCGGCTGGCCGCCACGCTGCAGCGAAATCTCGCGGATCTGCGCATACGCGCTGCCCGTGTTGGCGCAGACGGCCTGCACCGACTGGGCATCGCCCCGTGCTACCTCGCAGGCCAGGTCGCGTTTGGCCACCGGGGGCGTGATGAAAACCGGCAGGCTCAGTGCCAGGGCAATGGGAACTTCCATCGCGTTGTCGCGCGGCGCCGTGGCCTCGGGGACCTCTCGTACCACCATGCGGTAGGTCAGCTCGCGACTGGCATCTGCGGGTTTGAGCAGCGCCAGGCGGACCACCTGCCGGGCCTTGGGCGCCAGCTTGATGATGGGCGGCGACAGGACCAGGTCCTCGGTGAGCTTGAGATCGTCCGTGCCGTCGGCCTTCTGGGTCCAGACATTGATGTCCGCCTGCAGGGCCACTACGGTGTCGCCCTCGTTGACCAGCGTAATGGCTACGGCGCGGTCGCGCGGCTTCATGAAGATGCGCACCGGCGTGACAGAAAAAACTCCCGCGAAAGCGGGTGCAACAAGAGCCAGCAGCAGGCTTGCCGCGGTGACCCGCAGGAACAGGAGCTTTGAGGTATTCATGCTCAAAAGCTTACCAACATTTCCAGGGGGGCATCCAGTCCGTTGACGTTGAGGATCCGCAGCGCGGTGACGGTGCCGGCGCCAATATTCATGCCGAAAGCGGCAGCCATGGCCGGCAGCGGCAACCCGGGGCCAAAGTTGAAGCGGTGCGCCGCGCCATGGGTGCCGGCAAACGGCTGGCCCGGTGCGGCCTCGATGCTCACGAACTGGCCGCTGGAGCACACCACGCGGACCGTCGCATTGGTGCTGCCGCTGGCTGATGCGCTTGTGCAGATGCCGGAAGGCGGCACGCTGGCCACCAGTCCGGGGTCCGGCGCGGGTGCTGCGCCAACGGGCGGCGGGGCCGGTTGCGGAGTGGCCGGGACGGGTGCAGGCACGGGCAGCGGATTGCCAGCCCCAATGTCGGGTGGTACGACGGGTGGACTGCCCCCTCCCGGATTGGCCGGCAAAGGCGCGGGGTCACCGCTGCCGCCCGCGCCCGGCGTGGGCAGGCCGGTGTGCAGCACGATCTGCACCTGGAAAAACGCGGACGACGTCCCGGCCATGCAGATGGCCGCGCTGACGCCGATGGCAACGCCACAGGCCAGTGAGCGCAGGAGCCGCATGTGGCGCCCCAGTGGATCAGTAGGTGATGGTCAGCGTACGCTGCTTGTTTGCCGAGGCCGAGTTGGTGCAGGTCGCGGTGGCGCAGGTACCGGCCTGGTTGGCAGCCATGCTGCCCGTGATGGTCACGCTCTGGTTGGCGCCGGTGCCCACGGTGGGCGCGCCGCTCAGGGCCAGGGTGTAGGCCAGATTGGTGGCAGCGTCGGTGACCGAGGTGGAATCCAGGGCGATGGAGGTGATGGGCAGCGTGTTGGTGCAGCGCACGTTGAACGAACTGCTGAACGTGGCTGCCGTGGCCTGGAACGAGGTGTACGTGAAGGCGGCAGTGGGCGACGATGCGATTTCGCAGGCCGAAGTCAGGTTGATGGTCACATCAAAGTTGCCGGTGGCCGTGGCGGCCTGGGCGGACATGCCGACCGCGGCAAAACCCAGCAGAGCGGCGAGAGCGAGCTTTTTCATAGTCAATCTCCTTAAACAGGAAGTTCCAACGGTATGGAGACTGTAACGCCTGTAAAAACACTTTGCAACTCAAAAAACCTATGCAAATCAACGGGTTACAAATTAAAGTTTGAACAAATGGATAATTTGTCACGAAAAGTTACGCGTCCGGGGCGACGAGCGGTGTTCACGGCGCGATGGGCGGTTTGCGTCTATACCGAAGTCCAGCTTCTAACGGCCATCTAATTCCACGCGCCGACCATCCGGGCATCCCGCGAACCTGGAGCGCTTTCCATGAGCACGTTGTCCGACCCCGCTGTCCTGACCCTGTTGTCATTCACCGCCCTGGCGCTGCTGTGTGCTGCCGGCTTGTGGGGACGTGCCCGGTTGCGCGAATACCGGTGGGACAATCCGCGGCCGCGCAGCCGGGCCGGCTGAAAGGAATATGTATGCGTGTATTGCTGGTCGAAGACGACGACATGATCGGGCGCAGCCTGTCGCAGGCGCTCGAAGCCAATGGCTGGTCGGTCGACTGGGTCAAGGACGGGCTGCTCGCGCAAAGCGCGCTGGCTGATGGCGACTACGCCTGCGTGCTGCTGGACCTCGGCCTGCCCAAGCGCGACGGCACCGAAGTGCTGGCCAAGGCGCGCGCCCAGGGCAACACCACGCCGGTGCTGGTGCTCACGGCCCGCGACGGGCTGGACGACCGCATCGCCGGCCTGGACCTTGGGGCCGACGACTATCTGCTCAAGCCCTATGAATTCCGCGAACTGCTGGCGCGCATGCGCGCCGTCATCCGCCGCCGCGACGGCGCGGCGCACTCGCTGATCGGCGGCGGCGACCTGCAGCTGGACCTGACCACGCGCGAAGTGCTGGTGCGCGGCGAGCGCTCGGCGCTGTCGGCGCGCGAGTTCTCGCTGCTGCACGCGCTGCTGGAGCGGCCCGGCGCCATCCTGTCGCGCGAGCAGCTTGAAAACCGCATCTACGGCTGGGGCGAAGAGGTGATGAGCAATGCCGTGGACGTGCTGATCCACGGCATGCGCAAAAAGCTCGGCCCCGACGCCATCCGCAACGTGCGGGGGCTGGGCTGGCGCGCCGTCACCACGTTGCCTGCGGGCGCGGGCGCGGAGGGCGCGGCATGAAAGTCTTTCCCGCCGGACGCCTGTGCTCGCTGCATGGCGTGCTCATGATGTGGCTGCTGCCGGCCTTCGTGCTGGTGGGGGCTGTGTCGGCCGCTGGCGCCTACTGGACCTATACGCGCATGGTCGGCACCTTCATGGACGACCAGATGCAGCTGCTGGCCGACTCCCAGGCGACCCAGCGCGGCCTGCCCGAATGGCCCATGCTCACCGGCGAACAGGTGTACGAATGGGGCACCTACGTGGGCCAGGTGTACGCGCGCGACGGCACGGCGGCCGCCACGTCATGGCCGGCGCTGCGCATGGGCCGGCTGGAAAACACCGGCTTTCAGGACGTGGAAGTGGCCGGCGAGCCCTGGCGCGTGTACGTGGCGCGATCGGCCGACGGCCTGCAGGTGCAGGTGGCGCAAAGTGGCAAGTTCCGCTCGCACCTGGCGGCCGGCCGCGCGCTGGGCGTGATGGCGCCGGTCGTGGTGCTGCTGATCCTGTCGTCGCTGATCCTGTGGGGCGTGGTGGGCATGGTCTCGCGTGCCATCGGGGACATCGCGCAGAAGGCGTCGCGCCAGGACGAGCACAACATCGCCGAGCTGCCCATGGACCATGTGCCGCGCGAAATCACGCCGCTGATCCAGTCGTTCAATAGCCTGCTGGCCCGGCTGCGCGACGCGTTCGCGACGCAACGCCGCTTTGTGCAGGACGCCGCGCACGAGCTGCGCACCCCCATCGCGGCCATCGGGCTGCAGCTGGAAACGCTGCGGGGCGACGTGTGCTGCGGTGAAACGCGCGAGCGCTTCACCCAGCTGGAGCAGGGCATCCAGCGCGCGCAGCGCCTGGTGGACCAGTTGCTTCGGCTGTCGCGCCAGGAGGCTGCGACCGGCGACGCTCTTCCCACGGACGTGGACGTGCCGGCGGTGCTGCGCGAAAGCATCAATGGCCTGATCTTGCTGGCCGAACAGCGCAACATCGACCTGGGACTGCTGCCCACGTCGGTCACGCAGGTGCCGCTGCGCTGTTCGGTCGCCGACCTGCGCAGCGTGCTGGACAACCTGATCGAAAACGCGTTGCGCTACACGCCCGAAGGCGGCGTGGTGGACGTGAGCCTGGCGCATGAGGGCGGCAAGCTGGCCATTGAAGTGATCGACAGCGGCCCCGGCATTCCGCAGGAGCTCATGGACCGTGTGTTTGACCGCTTCTTCCGCGTGCCCGGTACGGGCGCGCGCGGCAGCGGCCTGGGGCTGGCCATCGCGCGCAGCGCGGCGCAGCGCTGCGGCATGCAGATATCGCTGCGCAACCGCACGGATGCCAGCGGCCTGATTGCGCGCGTCGAAACGTCCTGAAGTGTGCCGGCCCGGCAAGCTAACGCCGGCCTAAGTTTCCCCTCAATGATGGCTAATTTGCGAGACCTACAGTTCATTCACCGGAGCACAACAACCCCGGAGTCTCCTGAAACCGAAGTCTCTCAACCAACCGAAACATTGAAAGGTCACACATCATGAACAAGTCCACCGCCCTCATCGCCGTTGCCGCTTTCGCCGCCCTGGCTTCCACCGCCGTGCGCGCCGAAAGCCCCGCCGCCGACTCGCAGTACGCTGTCTCCATCGACAGCAACCGCACCCGCGCCGAAGTCATGGCCGAAGCCGCCACGGTGGCCAAGAGCCGCAGCACCGAGCCCGCCGGCTCGCGTGTGGCGGCTCCGGTCAAGTCCACGCTGGACACGGCCACCGTGCGCGCGCAAGCCGCGCAGGCCGTGCGCCTGGGCCAGATCCCCAGCGGCGAACTGAGCCTGTAAGCAGCCGGCGGCTTCCGGCCGCCGCGCTCGCCGGACCCGCGATAATCCGGTCTTGAAAAATCGCAGAAACGCCCCTAACTCAGGGGCGATTTTCTTTGTCCGGCTCTTTCACTCCATTCAAGACCATGAGCAAGCAAACCCTGTCCTTCCAGGCCGAAGTGGCCCAGCTGCTTCACCTCGTCACGCACTCGCTGTACTCCAACAAGGAGATCTTTCTTCGCGAGCTGATCTCCAACGCGTCGGACGCCTGCGACAAGCTGCGCTTCGAGGCGTTGAACAACAACGCCTTGTATGAAGACGCGCCCAACCTGGAAGTGCGCGTGAGCTTCGACAAGGACGCGAAGACGCTCACCATCACCGACAACGGCATCGGCCTGACGCAACAGGAAGCCATCGACAACCTGGGCACCATCGCCAAGAGCGGCACGCGCGAATTCATGGGCAAGCTGTCGGGCGACCAGAAGGCGACTGCATCGGAACAGGGACAGCTGATCGGCCAGTTCGGCGTGGGCTTTTACTCGGGCTTCATCGTCGCCGACAAGATCACTGTGGAGTCGCGCCGCGCGGGCGCCCCGGCAAATGAAGGCGTGCGCTGGGTCAGCGGCGGTGCAGGTGACTTCGAGGTGGAAGCCATTGAACGTGCCCAGCGCGGAACCAGCGTCACCTTGCACCTGCGGGAAGACGCCGGTGAATACCTGAACACCTGGAAGCTCAAGGACATCATCGGCAAATACTCCGACCACATCGCACTGCCCATCCTGATGCGCAAGGAAGAGTGGAAGGAGGGCGAGGACAACAAGGGCGGTGAAATGGTGCTGACCGACGAATGGGAAACGGTCAACCAGGCCAGCGCCCTGTGGACCCGCCCCAAAAAGGACATCACCGACGAGCAGTACGCCGAGTTCTACAAGGCGATCAGCCACGACCACGAGGCGCCGCTGGCCTGGAGCCACAACCGCGTGGAGGGCAACACCGAATACACGCAGCTGCTGTTCATCCCGGCCAAGGCGCCGTTCGACCTGTGGAACCGCGACAAGAAGGCTGGCGTCAAGCTGTACGTCAAGCGCGTGTTCATCATGGACGATGCCGAGGCGCTGATGCCCGCCTACCTGCGGTTCGTGAAGGGCGTGATCGACTCCGCCGACCTGCCGCTGAACGTGAGCCGCGAACTGCTGCAGGAAAGCCGCGACGTGCGCGCCATCCGTGACGGATCCACCAAGCGCGTGCTGTCCATGCTGGAAGACCTGGCCAGGCAGGAAACGGCCGAGGACGCGTCCGCCGACGACAAGGCCAAGTACGGCAAGTTCTACGCCGAATTCGGCGCCGTGCTGAAGGAAGGCCTGGGCGAAGACCACGCCAACCGCGAGCGCCTGGCCAAACTGTTGCGCTTTGCGTCCACCACGACCGACACGGTGAGCGTGAGCCTGGCCAGCTACAAGGCCCGCATGAAAGAAGGCCAGGACGCGATCTACTACATCACGGCCGACACGCTGGCCGCCGCCAAAAACAGCCCGCAGCTCGAAGTCTTCCGCAAAAAGGGCATCGAGGTGCTGCTGATGACCGACCGCGTGGACGAGTGGGCGCTGAACTACCTGACCGACTTCGACGGCACGCCGATGCAAAGCGTGGCCAAGGGCGCGGTGGACCTGGGCAAGCTGCAGGACGAGGCCGAAAAGAAAGCCGCCGAGGAAGCCGCCGAAACCTTCAAGCCCGTGCTGGCCAAACTGAAAGAGGCGCTGAAGGACAAGGCCGAGGACGTGCGCGTGACCACGCGCCTGGTCGACTCACCGGCCTGCCTGGTCGTGCAGGACCAGGGCATGA
Source organism: Ramlibacter sp. (assembly GCA_041905405.1). Classification (GTDB taxonomy): domain Bacteria; phylum Pseudomonadota; class Gammaproteobacteria; order Burkholderiales; family Burkholderiaceae_C; genus RAM1. The sequence goes on from JAYRLC010000045.1 coordinate 22,310, forward strand.
GCCTGCAGCTTGCGCGCATGCTCAAGGCCGCGGGCCAGACCGCGCCCGAGGTCAAACCCGTGCTGGAAGTGAACGCCGAACACCCGCTGGTGAAGAAGCTGGACGGCAGCGTGCACTTCAACGACCTGGCGCACATCCTGTTCGACCAGGCCCTGCTGGCCGAAGGCGGCCTGCCCGACGACCCGGCCGCCTACGTGAAGCGCGTGAACGCGTTGCTGGCCTGACGCCGGATACACACGCGGCGCATCCACGCTCCTAGAATGAAGCGCATGGCCCGTTCATTCCGCTTGCTGACCCTGCCTGCCGCCGCCGCGCTGCTGGTGCTGGCCGGCTGCGGCACGCCCGGCGTGGGTGCGGGCATCAGCGTGCCCGTGGGGCCGGTGTCCATCGGTGTGGGTGTGGGTTCCGGTGGCGCGACGCTGGGTGTGGGCACCGGCGTTGGTCCCGTCGGCGTGGGTGTCGGTGTCAACCAGAGCGGCGTGGTGACGGGCGGCGTTGGCGTGGGCGCCAGCACGCCGATCGGCAACAGCGGCGCGCGCGCGGGCGTCGGGGTGGGGACGGGTACGGTGATTTATGACCCGCGCAATCCCCAACGCGGCGGCAGCAAAGCGGTGCCGGCGGCGACGATTCGGGGTGTCCCGACGCCGCCGAGCACTGCTGCGGGTGATCCATCCGCACCCTGAGCGACCCGGATTATTCGCCCGCCAGCCGCAGCGCCTCCGCCACCACCGCCGGCCCCAGGAAGTAGCCCGAATCCACCAGGAACTCCAGGTGGCTGCGAATGGTGGTGATGCGACCGCGCCGTTTGGCCAGCACCAGCAGGCCGGCGGTGCCGATCACATCCAGTCCCAGATGACCGGCAACGATGCGGCCCGCGCGGTCATCCATCAAAACACCCGCTGCCGCTTCAAGTGCCAGAGCCATGGCGCTGCTTTCGCCCGCATCCACGCCCCAGGATGGGACGGTCGCCTGGGGTGCGCGCAACATGAGGTGCCCGCAGGCGATGGCCGCGCGCAACGCGGCACCTTCGTCCCGGTCGGGACGGGCCTCGCACTCGGCCAGGACCTGTGGTGTCACCAGCGCCTGCGAGAACAGTTCCGGCAGCAACGCCAACGCGCCCAGGCGTGCAAGCGCGATCAGGGGGCCGGCGTCGGCAACGACCAGCCTATTCAAAGGCCGCAACCTCGCGTGCCAGTTCGCCGGCAGCCAGGCGCGTCACGGGGATATGCAGACTGCCCAACAGGTCGATGAACGAAGACAGACTCATGTTGGCGAGCTTCGCGCCTTGGGCCGCGGTGATCTGCTCTTCATCGAACAGGCGCACGGCCAGGGCTGTGGGGACGCCATGCTGGAGCAGTTCGTTGCTGAACGGCACTGCCACGAAGACGGGTTGGCCGTGCTTGGTCACGACGGAGAGCTTGCCGGCTTCCGCGTCGCGCACCAGGTCGGCGGTGCGGTCGCGCAGGTCACGGATGGTGAAGGTGTGCATGGCGGTCTTTCAAATATGCCCACAAGTGTGTACATATTTCAGTTGGCTGTCAAAGCACGGCCTTTGGGCCCGACCGGACCCCTACATCGCCAGAAACCCCCCGTCCACCGCCAGCGTGGCGCCCGTCACGTAGCTGGCCATCGGCGACGCGAGAAACGCCACGGGCCCGACCAGCTCCTGCGGCCGGCCGAAGCGCCTGAGCGGGATGCGTTGCATCAGGTAGTCGCGCCGCCGCGGGTCGTTGCGGGACGTTTCGGTCATGGGCGTTTCCATCACGCCGGGCGCCACCGCGTTCACGCGGATGCCTTCGCCGGCCAGCTCCAGCGCCATGACCTTGGTCAGCATTTCGGCCGCCGCCTTGGACGGCGAATAGGCGATGCCGCCCCCCGACGCGCGCGACGCCGAGATGGAGCCGATGTTCACGACGCAGCCGCCGCCCGACAGCAGCGGGCGCAGCGCCAGGATCATGTTGCGCACCCCGTCCACGTTGACGGCCATGGCGTCGCGCCAGGCCTGGTCGCGCGATGCATCGTCGAACGGGTGGCGGGGCCGCACGCCCGCGTTGTTGACCAGCACCAGCCGTTCCCCGGGTTCGAGCCGCAGCGCAGCCGCCAGCGCGCCGCAGGCCTGCGCGTCGCGCACGTCCAGCGCCTGTGCACCGGCGCGTCCGCCCGCGGCGGTGATGCGCGCCGCCGTGGTCGCCGCGGCGTCGCCGTGGATGTCCAGGGCCAGCACGCGTGCGCCCAGCGCGGCCAGCCCTTCGGCCAATGCCGCGCCGTTGCCCTGGCCGGCGCCGGTCACCACCGCCAGCGTGTCGCCCAGCCATGCCGGCTGCGCATGGTTGTCTGCTGCAGGCATGCCGCTCAGTCCACCGTGGCGCCGCTGGCCTTCACGACGCTTTCATAGCGCGCGTGTTCGCGCCGCATCAGCTCGCCGAACTGCTCGGGCGTGGTGGGTACGGGCTCGGCCATCATGCCGGCAAAGCGTGCCTTCACGTCCGCCGATTCGAGCGCCTGCACATAGGCGGCGTTCAGCCGCGCCACGACGTCGCGCGGCGTGCCGGCCGGCGCGATCAGGCCCCACCAGGTGTCGATCTCGAAACCGGGGAAGGTTTCGGCAATGGCCGGAACATCGGGCAGCAGCGGGCTGCGCCGTGGCGTGGTGACCGCCAGCGGAATCACCTTGCCCGCGCGGATGTTGGCGCCCGACGTGGCCAGGTTGTCCAGCGTGTAGTCCACCGTGCCCGACAGCATGGCCAGCTGCGACGGGCCGCCGCCGTTGTAGGGGATGTGCACGGCAAAGAAGCCGGCCTTGTTCTTGAACATCTCGCCGGCCAGGTGGCCGCCGCTGCCGTTGCCGCCGCTGGCATAGCTCAGGCGCGCGGGGTTGGCCTTGGCGTAGGCGATGAAGTCCTTGAGCGTGGCGATCTTCAGCCGCCGGGCCGTGTCGGCGTTCATGACCAGCACGTTGGGGATGCGCACCATCTGCGTGATCGGCGCGAAGTCCTTGATGGGGTCGTAGGGCAGCTTCTTGAACAGCCAGGGGTTGATCGCGTTCATGGCGACGGCGGCCATGCCGATCGTGTGGCCGTCCGGCGCCGCCTTGGCGACGATGTCCACCCCAATGCCGCCACCCCCGCCGGGGCGGTTCTCGATCAGCATGGTCGTGCCCAGGATCTGGGACGCCTTCTCGGTGATGATGCGCGTCGTCACGTCGGTCGCGCCGCCCGCGGTGAAGGGAACGATCACGCGGATGGGTTTGCCCTGCTGGGCGCGCGCTAAGGGGGCTGCGGCGGTACCCGCCAGACCCACCATGAAAAGTCTGCGATCCATTCGCCTGTCTCCTGTTATTGAAAACGGACGATGGTAGGACAGGGGCGCAGGGTTCGGTGGTATCGCCAGATACAAACCGGACCTACGGTGGATTGTGAATGCTGAAGAATCTGCCGTTGCGGTAGATGCCCATGAGCTGGGCGCTGCCGTCTGGCGTGGGCAGCCAGATGTATTCGGTCCTGCCGGTGCCACTGGCTGAGCCGTTGTCATATTCGCCCATCAGGACGTAGGCGGGCAGCACACCGTCGCCGTACACGTACGCTGTGCCGATGCTCGTGTTGGCCTGGGCCTGGCTGAACATCCAGCCGAAGTTCTTCAGCAGCCAGTCGATGAAGCCCTGGCTGAAGGTGCTCGTGCTCGGCAGGGTTCTGAGCGCCTCGGGCTCGCCCTTGAACACCCGCTGGCCGAACGCGTTGTGCAGGTAGTCGATGTTGGCTTCTTCGCCGTCTTTCACGATCCGCACGCGGTCCATGCGGTTGGCCGCGTCGTATCTGAACATCTTCAGCCCGTCGCTGGTCAGGTTGCCCGCCGCGTCCACCTTGTACGTCACGCTCGTGCTGGCCGTGCTCAGGGTTTTGGTGCCCCGCACTTCGGTGACGGTTTGCTGAAACCCCAGCAGCCGGTTTGTGCCGTCTGCAATGTTCAGGTTCTGGCTGGCCGTTTTGCTGTAGTCCGCCGCGTCAAAGTCACCGTTCAGGTCCATGTCGCTGGTGGTTTGGTCCAGCGACGTGAGGCGGTTGCTGTTGCCGTCATAGGTGTAGCGCGTTTGCGCCCCCGCCCGCTTGAAGGCCGTGATGCGGTCCTAGCGGGAGGGGTGATGGCGGTGGCGCGTTCAGGGCGTCCTGCGTTTGTCTGTTTGTTTGCTTTGGCGCATCTGCCTGGCTCACTGCCGCTCCATTGGCGTCGTAGCTGATCTGCGCGGTCCGCCCCATGGCGCCATGCACCGGCGCTCCGATGGTCAGGTGTTCTGGTTTAGTAATTCCCCGACACCGGGCCTCAGGTACGGTCGAAGTTTAGGCTGATGCGGATTCGCTGGTGAATACCTCCTGCTGGCTGGTTGGGGATTGTGGATTTGTTGTGCAGAAGTCCA
>JAYRLC010000046.1:0-26505 GCA_041905405.1 Ramlibacter sp.
TGACGATCAACGTCAGCGCGACGGCCGCAGGCGGGTACACGAACACGGTGACGCTGACGCCGCTGAGCAACGTGACGAACCTGGGCAGCACGACGGCGACGGCGCCGGGCACGGTGGGCGTGGTGGTGACGCCGAGCCTGAGCAAGACAGTGGGCAGCACGACGATTGCGGTGGGTGGGACAACCAGCTTCACGATCGTGATCGGCAACGCGGGCCCGAGCACACTGACCACGGCAAGCATCGTGGACAGCCTGCCGGCGAACCTGACGGCGTACGCGGTACAAAGCGCAGTACAAGGCGGCGCGAGCGTGCCGACGGCGTTCAGCCTGAGCGGCACGAGCGTGTCGGGCAGCGTGACGATCCCCATGAACGGAACGGTGAGCGTGGTGGTGAGCGTGACGGCGACGGCCGCGGGCAGCTACACGAACACGGTGACGCTGACACCGATGAGCGGTGTGACCAACCTGGGCAGCGGTACGGCGACGGCGCCGGGCACCGTGGGTGTGGTGGTGAACGCGAGCGTGAGCAAGGTGGTGGCGAGCACGACTGTCGCGGTGGGCGGAACGACCAGCTTCACCATCGTGATCGGCAACGCGGGCCCCAGCACGCTGACGACGGCGAGCATCGTGGACAGCTTGCCGAGCAACCTGACGGCATACGCAGTGCAGAGTGCAGTGCAGGGCGGCGCGAGCGTGCCGACGGCGTTCAACCTGAGCGGTAGCACGGTCAGAGGCAGCGTGACGATCCCCATGAACGGAACGTTGAGCGTGGTGGTGAGCGTGACGGCGACGGCTGCGGGAAGCTACACCAACACGGTGACGCTGACGCCGATGAACGGTGTGACCAACCTGGGCAGCGTGACGGCAACGGCGCCGGGCACGGTGGGCGTCGTGGTGACCCCGAGCCTGAGCAAGGTGGTGGCGAGCACGACGATCGCGGTGGGCGCAACGACCAGCTTCACGATCGTGATTGGCAACGCGGGCCCAAGCACGCTGACGACGGCCAGCATCGTGGACAGCCTGCCGAGCAACCTGACGGCGTACGCGGTGCAGAGTGCAGTTCAGGGCGGCGCGAGTGTGCCGACGGCGTTCAGCCTGAGCGGCACGAGCGTGTCGGGCAGCGTGACGATCCCCATGAACGGAACGTTGAGCGTGGTGGTGAGCGTGACGGCGACGGCTGCGGGAAGCTACACCAACACGGTGACGCTGACACCGATGAGCGGTGTGACCAACCTGGGCAGCGGTACGGCGACGGCGCCGGGCACCATCACGGCCAGCGTCACGGATGTCAGTGTGACGCTTGTGATGCCGGCATCGGGTACCGCTGGACAGACGGTTACTGGAACAGTGACCTTCAGCAACCCCAGCACGGTTACGGCGGACAACGTGACCCGCACGCTGGTTCTGGGCGGAGGCACCCTGACGGCCGTCTCCGGAACCGGCACCATTGTGGCCGGCAGCGTGACGGCGACCTTCAACGTCGCCAGCATGGCGCCGGGCAACACGACGACCTACACCTTCACCTATGTATTGCCGGCGTCCGGCAATGTGGGCGGCACGGTGACGATCACCACGACCACGGCTGAGTCGACCCGCACCAACAACATCAGCACGGCCACGACGGTGGTGGGCAGTATGGCGGATGTCAGCGTGACCCTGAGCATGCCTCTGTCCGCGACAGCCAATGCGGTGGTGTCGGGCACGGTGACTTACTACAACGTGGGCGTGTCGCCAGCCAACGATGTGACCCGCACGCTGGTGCTCAGCGGCGGTACGCTGACGGCCGTGGCTGGCACGGGAACGATCGCTGCGGGCAGTGTGACGGCCACATTCAACACGGGCGTCATGCCGGCCGGCAGCTCGGCGAGCTTTACCTTCACCTATGTGGTGCCGGCCGCCGGCAATGTGACGGCGACCGCCACCATCGCCACCACGACGGCAGAAGCAGTCACGTCCAATAACACCGCCACGGCGGTGACCATGGTGGGAACACAGCCGCCGGATCTGTCGGTATCGCTGTCCGTCCAGCCGTCGCTGCTCGTGGCGGGCAGCAATACCGTGGTGGTGACCATCAGTCATATCTCCGGCATGGCCACCACCGGCACCGTGGTGCTGACCTTGCCCAACGCTTCGACCGTGGGCTTCACCATCGCAACGCCGTTGACCGTGGGACAGAACACCACCTTCAAGGCCAACTACAGCATGCCGTTGCTGACCAGCGCATCGCAGACGTTCTCTGCGGTGGTCAGCCCGTCTGCGGCGCCGGACTCCAACCTGCCGAACAACACGACCACTCTGGTAGCCGGTGTCGGCGCCACGCTGAAGGGCCTGGCGTGGATCGACTCCAACCGCAACAGGACTTACCAAGCCGGCGAGGCGATCCTGCCCAACCTGCTGGTACGCCTCTACAACTCGAGCTCGGTCGTGCTGGGAACGGGGTTCACCGATGCCACGGGTCACTATGAGATCAAGGGCGTGCCGCCCGGCAACGGCTATCGCGTGGAGTTCTTCAACTGCGTGAACGCGTCCGACGTCAGCACTTGCGCGGCCATCAGCACCACGCCGTACAACCAGGCGGCCACGACCCAGGGTGGCAACCCGTCCACGGGCGTCACGACGGTGACCTCGACGACATCGGGCACCACGGTCGGCCAGGCCATTACGGGCGTGACGTTGTACGCAGGCGACAACACGGTTGACCAGAACCTGCCGCTGGACCCGCGCGGCCAGGTGTATGACTCCGTAACGCGCCAACCCATCGCCAACGTGCTGGTGCGCCTCAATGGTCCGGCGGGTTTTGTGCCGGCCACGCACCTGATCGACTTGAACGGTGCCCAGGCGAACAACGAGTCCACGACCGATGCCAACGGCCTGTACCAGTTCATCTTCATCAATAACCCGCCAGCGGGCGTCTATACGCTGAGCATCGTGAGCGTGCCGACGGGCTATCTGGCAACTCCGGCGACCTTGGGCGGCGTGACGCAGCCCAACATCATCGGCGGCGCGTTGACCTCGCCGTTCGTGGTGCCCAGCGCGGCTACCAACATGCAGCCTGGCTACGCGGCACCTGGCACCCCGCCGGCAGGTGTGACGGGCAGCTCTGCCGTGGGCGTGTCGGGTACGCAGTACGCGATGACCATGTCGTTCGCTTTCGGCGTGGGCTACATCGGCGAACTGTTCAACAACAACATCCCGCTGGACGCGATCGCCAGTGGTGGCGGTGGCGGCACTACGGGGACGCTGGATCTGTCCATCATCAAAAATGGCCCGGCGGTGGCAGCAAGTGGTGCGACAGTCACCTACACGCTGCAGATCACCAATGCCGGTCCGACGGCAGCCGCCAACACGACGGTGACCGACGTCATGCCAGCCGGTCTCACCCTGCTGAGTGCGACGGTGCAACCCGCGAACGCGATGACGCTCAACGTGACCTCCGCCGGGCTCGTGGCCACGTCGCCGAGCCTCGCAGTAGGCGTTACCAATATCACGCTGGTCGCGCAGGTCACGGGCGCTGCGGGCGGTGCGATCACCAACGTGGCCAGCGTGGCGACCACCACCACGGAAACCAATGTCACCAACAACACGGCGTCCTTCACCACACGCATTGAAGGAACCGACCTGTCGCTGACGAAGCGTGGTCCCGCCACACTGGCTGCGGGCAGCACGGCAAGCTATGTGCTGACCATCAGCAACAGCGGCCCAACGACCGCCGCCAATGTGACGGTCACGGACGTCATGCCGGCGGGCCTGACGCTGGTGTCAGCGTCGGTGGTGTCTGGCAGCTTCACACTGAACACCACGCCGGCTGCACTGATCGCTACCGCGGCCACCATGCCCGCTGGCTCTGCCGTCCTGGCGCTGACAGTGGCTGTGGGTGACACGGTGGTGGGCAGTATCACCAACGTTGCCAACGTCACCAGCACAACGACCGACCTGCAGCCGACCAACAACACTGGCTCGACCACCGCCGGCGTGCTGGGCGCCGACCTGGCCATTACCAAGCTGGGCCCGCCGACCATCAGCGCCGCAGGCACCGCGACCTACACGCTCGTGATCGGCAACTTCGGCCCGAGCTCCGCCGGCAACGTGACGGTGACCGACGTGATGCCGGCCGGCCTCACGCTGATCGGCGCATCCGTCAGCAGCACCAGCGTCACCCTGGTGGCCGAGCCCGAGAAACTGGTGGCCACGGCAACCGCCATCCGGGTGGGATCGACCATCACCGTCACACTGACCGTGCAGGCGGCCTACACGGCCACGGGGACGGTGACCAACATTGCCAACGTGACCAGCACCACGCCCGATCCGACGGCCACCAACAACATCGGTTCGGTGTCTTCGGCGATCAAGGAGGTCGAGTCCGGCGTGATCCTGGTCAACAAGACCGGTAACAAGACCGTGGCCGAAGTGGGCGACTCGGTGCAGTACACCATTCGCATGCGCAACACCATCAACCTGCCGGTCAGCCGCATCGTGCTGGAAGACCTGCTGCCAGCGGGCTTCCGTTACATCCCGGGCACCGCGCGCCTGAACGGCACGGTCACGGCGGATCCGGGTGGCGGCATCGGGCGCCAGCTGGACTTCAACATCGGCACCATACCGGGCAACTCGGTGTATGAACTGACGTACTTCGTCCGCCTGGGCGTGGGCTCGCAGCAGGGCGACGGCATCAACCGTGCCACGGCGATCTTCCCGGGTGCGCGTGGCACGCCGATCCGGTCCAACACGGCCATGTTCAAGGTCAACGTCCAGGGTGGCGTGTTCAGCAACGAAGGGTGTATCGTCGGCAAGGTGTACATGGACTGCGACGGCAACAGCGCTCAAAGCGGCGATGGCGGCTCACGTGAACTGGGCATCCCCGGCGTGCGCCTGGTCATGCTGGACGGCAGCTTCATCGTGACGGACAACGAAGGCAAGTACAGCCTGTGCGGCGTCAAGCCCCAGACCCACGTGATCAAGGTCGACCGCACCACACTGCCGCGCGGGGCGCGCCTGCTGCCGTCCAGCAACCGCAACGCCGGCGTGGGCGACAGCATCTTCATTGACATGAAGGGCGGCGAGCTTGCGCGTGCGGACTTCATTGAAGGCTCCTGCAGCCCCGAAGTGCTCGAACAGGTCAAGGCCCGCCGGGCCCAGGGCGGCGTGAACCTGCCCGAACCCGACCGGCAGCTTCAGCCCGTCACGCCCGCCGCACCGTTTGGCGCGCCCGTGAACGGAGGTCAGCGATGAAACCGGTGAAGCCCGCTCACCTGCAGCCGCTGCCCATGGCCCGGCGCGCACCCGTGGCCGCGGCGGCGCTGGCGCTGGTGCATGGCATCTCGCTGGCGCAGACGCCACCTGCCGCCAACACGACCAGCGCCGACGTGCCTGAAGCGCGCAGCCTGTTCCAGACCGGCGGGCAGGACAGCGTTGGTCCGCGTCCGTTCACCTCGTTCCTGGAGCGCCTGGGATCCCCGGTGGACAAGATCGCAGTCAAGGTCGCGGCCGACAACCTGCTGGCCGACGGCGTTACCGCCACCGATGTGCAGGTGCGCCTGCTGGACCGCGACGGCCAGCGTGTGCGCGGCGACATTGACGTGACCATTGAAGTTGATGCCGGCGCGCGGATCCTGCTGCCCGGCCGGCAGACGTCCGAAACCGGCGCTGACCGCGGCGATATCGACCGCATCCAGCCAGGCGTGCAGTACAAGGTCAAGGACGGTGTGCTGCAGTTCAAGCTGGTGGCACCGTACAAGCCCGAATCGGTGAACCTGAAGGTCTCGGTCAAGAGCGTCAGCGAAAAGGTGGTGGTGCGCTACGTGCCCGACCTGCGCGAAATGATCGTCGTGGGCCTGGTCGAAGGCCATCTGCGCTCTGACAAGTTCGACCCCAACCAGATCGTGCCGGTGCGCGAGAACGACGGGTTCGACAACGAACTGCGCAACTTCACCAAGGAGTTCAACGGCGGCAGCACGCGCCTGGGCGCGCGCGCCGCGGTCTACCTGAAGGGCAAGGTCAGCGGCCAGTACCTGCTCACGCTGTCCTATGACTCGGAAAAGGACACGCGCAAGCGGCTCTTCCAGGATGTCGATCCCAACGCCTTCTACCCGGTCTATGGCGACTCCAGCTACCGCGGCGTGGATGCGCAAAGCTCCAGCAAGCTCTATGTCCGGCTGGACAAGGGCCTGAGCTATGTCCAGCACGGCGACTACAACACCACGGACCCCAACCCCGCACGCCAGCTGAGCCAGTACAGCCGCTCGCTGCCGGGACTGCAGGGTCACTACGAGGAAGGCCGGGTCGTCGCCAACGCCTTTGTCGCCCGCCAGGCGCTGTCCCAGGTGGTGGACGAATTCCCGGCTCGGGGGGTGTCCGGCCCGTACGGCGTGTCGCGCTCCAACGGCGTGGCCGGCAGCGAGAAGATCGAAATCCTGGTGCGGGACCGCAACCAGACCACCCGCATCATCAAGTCCACGCAGCTGACCCGGTCGCTGGACTACGAATTCGAGCCGTTCAACGGGCAGATCCTCTTCCGCGCGCCGGTGCCCAGCGTCGACGACCAGCTCAACCCCGTATCGATCCGCGTGACGTATGAGGTTGACAGCGGCGGCCCGGCCTTTACGGTGCTGGGAGGGGACGTGGCGCTGAAACTCTCCGACAAGCTGACAGTCGGTGTGGCCGCCGCGCGTGACAACAATCCTGATGCACCTTACACGGTCGCGGGCGCCAACCTGCACCTGAAACTCAGCAAGAACACCGAGGTCATTGCCGAAGTGGCGCGGGCCAACAGCGTGGTGGGCGCGGCGTCGGGCAACTTCACGGTCAACAACAGCGGCAACTTCGCCGGCGTGACTGGCCCGGTGTCCGGCAGCGCGGCGCGGGTGGAAATCAGGCACTCCGACGAAGCCCTGCGCGCCCGTGCCTATGCCGCGACGGCGCAGGACGGCTTCAACAACAGTTCGGCCGGCATCTCGGGTGGCCGCTCGGAAATGGGCGTCTCCGCGGCCTACCAGGTCAACCAGACGCTGACCCTGAATGCCGAGGTGCTGCATTCCGAGGACCGTATCAGCGCGAGCAAGAGCGACGCGGCCTCCGTCGGTGCCGACCTCAAGCTGAGCGACCGGCTGACCGTGGGTGCCGGCGCGCGGCACGTCAGCCAGAACGCCGTCACATTGGTGCCGTCGATTGGCAGCAACTGCCTGGGCGTGGGCAGCGGAACCGGCACGACGCAGGGCTACAACGTCGGCTACGGCATCAACCAGGTCGGCAACCAGCAGATCGACCCGGCCACGGGCCAGCCCGTGGTGTGCAACACGGTTCTCCTGCCCACCGGGCCGGCGACCAATCTGGACAGCTCGTCGCTGTATGCCCGCGCGACCTGGAAAGCCACCGACACCGTGGCGCTGACCGGCGAAGTCCAGCGGGAAATGGGCCAGGGCTCCACCACGCTGTACCGCGTGGGGGCCGACTGGCGTGTCGCGGAAAAGACCCGCCTGTACGGGCGTTACGAACACTCGCGCCAGTTCACCGGCGCCTATGGCCTGGGGGTGGGCGACACGGGCAGCAACCTGGCGATCGGGATCGACACGCAGTACATGCAGGACGGCTCGATCTACAGCGAATACCGCCTGCGCGATGCATCGGCAGGCCGCGAAGTGCAGTCCGCGGTCGGCCTGCGCAACGGCTGGCGCGTGTCCGAGGGCCTGCGCCTGGTGACCAACGTCGAGCGGCTGAACACCAGCAGCGGCGCCGCGTCGGCGATGGGCCTGGGCCTGGAATACACGGGCAGCGAACTGTGGAAAGGCTCCACCCGCTTTGAATGGCGCGAGGATGCCTCCAACACCAACTACGTGCTCACGCTGGGCGTGGCGCGCAAGCTGGACCGCAACTGGACCCTGCTGGGCCGCGACTACCTGAACCTGGTCGACCCCAAGGCCGGCGGTTCAGGCCGCCGCCAGAACCAGATGCAGCTGGGCTTTGCTTACCGGCCGGTGGACAACAACAAATTCGACGCGCTCGGCCTGTACGAGCGCAAGTCCGAGCGCGACATCGCCGCCGGGCTGAACAGCACGACCGACATCGTGAGCCTGCGGGCCAACTACCATCCCAGCCGTGTATGGTGGGTGTCGGGCCGCTACGCGCTCAAGCGCGTGGATGAACTGCTGCTGGGCACCATCCAGGACAGCTACCACGCCCAGCTGTTTGGCTCCCGCGTGACATACGACATCAGCAACCGCTGGTCCGTGGGCGCGCTGGCCACGGTGCTGGTGGGCAAGGGCGGCGCCCGTCAGTACGCCTACGGTGTGGAAGTCGGCTATGTGGTGGTGGACAACCTCTGGGTCACCCTGGGCTACAACTTCCGTGGCTTCCGCGATGACGAGCTGACCGGCAGCGACTACACCAACCGTGGCTGGGTGCTGGGCGTGCGCTACAAGTTCGACGAGGACCTGTTCCGCAAGAACGACGCCGCCGTCAACAAGACGCTGACGCCCCCGGCCCGCTGAGCCCGTGGGCTCCCGGCCCGCCTGATTCCCCCAACAGCCATGTTCCAGCTGCGCGTGTGTCGCGGGCACGCCGCAAAGACCCGGTTACAGGTGCTTCAAATCCATGCGCGTCTTGGCTGCGTATGAAACATCTGGCAGCATGCGGAAACTACTCAAAGTAGTTCATGTAACTGCTTGATTTCAAAGATTTCCCGAGAAAATTTCTCAAGCACAGGCCGTGCAAGACTGCGAGTTTGTGTAATTCGACACGAAAAAGCTTAAGAAATTGCCTTAGCAGGGTAACATATTTTTACATCAGTCCATACTTCTGTAAGATTGTGTATCGCTACCTGATCCTTCAAGAAGCAATGCTTTTCCGGTCCTTTTTCATCGTTGCGGCGCTTGGCCTTGCAGGCTGTGCGCAAACGGCGGTTCAGCCCGACGGGCCGGGTCCGGCCGCCCGCGCGACGGGACTGTTGCCCGAAGCCCAGCGTACGACCGACACCCGCATTGCCGCCGACCGCAAGGTCATGGCGGAACTACAACTACGACTGCGCCGCCTGAGCGAGGCTGGCATGGGCCAGAACAACTACCCGCTGGCCAAGGCCCAGTGCTGGCTGGACACGGCGTGGAGCCAGTACCACGAGAACGATCGCACCGGCTATATAGAGGAGTCGTTGGCGGAGTCCCAGAAGATCATCCAGGCGCTGGAAAGCGACAAGACGGTGAAAGTCGGCTACGACACGCCGCTGGTCGCCCGCAGCACGCGCCTGCGTGACGATCTGTGGTCGCAACTGAACGCACTGAAGATGCGTGAATCCAGCCTGGTCTGCAACGCCCGGACCATCGCCTGCGGCGAAGTGCGCCTGGTCCGCGCAGGCCACGCCGAGCAGCAAACCGGCTGGCGCCAGGCCAACCCCCATGTCCAGATGGCCGAAGACGCCGTGCGCCGCGCATCGCTGGAAGCCGCCAACTGCCAGCCGGCACTGGCCGCCGCCAAGCCGGCTGCTGCCGTGGCGGCCGCGCTGGCCGCCACCACGCCCACCCCGGTCGCCGCCGCGGCACCTGCCGCAGTGCGTGCCGTCGCCGGCAAGGAAACGTTCACCGTGATGGCCGACGCGCTGTTCAAGTTCGACAAATCCGGCCGCGAGGAAATGCTGCCCGGCGGCATGGAGCGCCTGGCCGAAGTCGCCAAGCGCCTCAAGGGCTACCGCAACATCCAGTCGCTGACCATCGTTGGCTATACCGACCGCCTGGGCAGCGACGACTACAACGACAAGCTCGCCGTGGCGCGCGCCCAGACCGTCAAGGCGTACCTGGAGTCGCTGGGCGTCAAGGCCGTGACGATCCAGGTCAAGGGCCAGGGCAAGCGCGAGCCGCTGACGGCCACCGCCTGCAGCGACAAGCTCAGCCGCGAAGAGCTGGTGCAATGCACGCAGGCAGACCGCCGCGTCATGATTGAGGTCGTCGGCTCAGCGAGCTGAGCCTTGCGTCAGTCGGGAACGACGGCGGTTACTTCAATCTCGACCTTCGCGCGCTCTTCCACCAGTGCGCTGACTTCCACGCAGGTCATGGCCGGGAAATTGCGGCCCATCGTTTCGCGGTAAGCCTCGCCCAGCTCGCGCAGGCGCGCGACGTACTCCACGCGATCCACCACGTACCAGGTCATGCGCACCATGTGCTCGGGGCCGGCGCCGGCTTCCTTCAGCACGGCGGCGATGTTGCGCAGGGCCTGTGCGGTCTGCGCGATGAAGTCGTCGGACTCGAACTGCTGCTGCGCGTTCCAGCCGATCTGGCCGCCCACAAACACCAGCGTGCCGCGTGCCGCCACGCCATTGGCGTAGCCCTTGGGGGTTGCCCAGCCGGGCGGTTGGAGGAATTTCATGTTTGTCTCAATCTGAATCTTTGCAACTTGCCGGTCTCGGTGCGTGGCAGGACGGTGACGAACTCGATCTCGCGCGGGTACTTGAACGGTGCGATGGTGGCCTTGACGTGGTCCTGCAGCGCCTTGGTCAATGCTGCGTCGCCGGTGTGGCCGGGCTTGAGCACGCAGTAGGCCTTGACGATCATGCCGCGCTCGTCGTCGGGCTTGCCCACCACGCCGCATTCGGCGACGGCCGGGTGCTTGAGCAGCGCGTCCTCCACCTCGGGCCCGCCCACGTTGTAGCCCGACGTGATGATCATGTCGTCGGCCCGTGCCTGGTAGAAGAAATAGCCGTCCGCGTCCTGCGTGAAGGCGTCGCCGGGGTAGTTCCAGCCGTCTTTTACATAGTTGGCCTGCCGCGGGTCGTCCAGGTAGCGGCAGCCCGTCGGGCCGATCACGGCGAGCTTGCCAATGGTGCCTCGGGGCACTTCATTGCCCTGGTCGTCCACGACCTTCGCGGTGTAACCCGGCACCACCTTGCCGATCGCGCCGCGCCGTACCTCGCTGCCGGCCGACGAGATGAAGATGTGAAACATCTCGGTCGCGCCGATGCCGTCCAGCATCTCGATGCCGGTCGCGTCCTTCCAGAGCTGACGGGTCGCGTCGGGCAGGCCCTCGCCCGCGCTCACGCAGGTGCGCAGCGTGGGCATGCCGTGCTGGCGTGCGAACGGCGCCATCTGCCGGTAGAACGTGGGTGCCGTGTAGCAGATGGTCGCGCCCACCTCGTTGATGAGCTTGACCATGGCCTCGGGCGTGTAGGGAATGTCGGGGAAGTACACCGACGCGCCGGCCCACATCGGGAACACCAGCAGTCCGCCCAGACCGAAGGTGAAGGCCAGCGGCGGCGATCCCATGACGATGTCGTCGGGTGTGGCCTTGAGCACGTGGCGCGGCCAGGCCTCGCACGCCGCCATGACGTCGCGGTGGCTGTGCACGGCAGCCTTCGGCTTGCCCGTGGTGCCGGATGTGAATGCCATCAGCGCGATGTCGTCCGCCGCCGTGGGGCAGGGCTCGAAAAACGCCGGCTTGTCGGTGCACAGCGCACCCAGATCGTGAGGGTCGCCCGGCGCGTTGTATTTCAGGATGGTCTTGAGCGCGGGGTGGTCCTGTTGCGCCAGCTCCAGCTCGCCCAGCAGCTTCGCGTCGCAGATCGCCGCGACGGGTTCGGACTTGTCGATGATGTCGCCCAGCTCGCGCGCGCGCAGCAGCGGCATCGTGGCCACGACGATCAGGCCGGCCTTCACCACGGCCAGCCATGACAGCGCCAGGCCGACGGAGTTGCCGCCGCGCAGCAGCACGCGGTTACCGGGCTTCAGACCCAGATCCTGGGTCAGAACGTGGGCGATGCGGTCCACGCGTTCGCGCGCCTGGGCGTAGGTGAACGTGACGGCGTTGGAGCGCAGCAGCGGCCGGTCGGCAAAGCCCTTGTACGCTGCCTTGTCCAGCAGTTCCACCGCGGCATTGAGCTGGTCTGGCAGTTGCAGCTCCGGCAGGTCGTAGCGCATCTGCGCGCACTGGTCGGGCGGCGGCAGCCGGTCGTGGACGAAGCGATCTGTCTGAGCGGTCATGCGGACTCCTGGAGAACAGCCTTGCCGATGATCAGCTGCTGCACCTCGGTAGCGCCTTCGTAGATGCGCAGCGAACGGATGTCGCGGTACAGGCTTTCGACCCTTGTGCCGACCTTCACGCCCAGGCCGCCATGCATCTGCAGCGCCATGTCGATCACGCGCTGCGCGTTCTCGGTGGCGGCCATCTTGGCCATCGCAGCCTCAGCGGTCACGCGGACACCGCCACGCTTCTCGCCGTCGTCGCGCAGCCACGCGGCGCGGTAGGTCAAGAGAGCCGCCGCATCGACCAGCGCCGCCATCTCGCCCAGTTTGGCCTGCGTGAGCTGGAAATCGGCAAGCGTCTGACCGAACATGCGCCGCTGCTTTGCATGCGCCACGGCCTCGGCCAGTGCGCGGCGGGCAAAGCCGAGCGCGGCACCAGCGACCGACGCGCGAAAAATGTCCAGCGTCTGCATCGCCAGCTTGAAGCCGCCGTTCACCACGCCCAGTTGCCCGCTGGCCGGCACGCGGCAGTCGTTGAAGGTCAGCGTGGCCAGCGGGTGCGGCGCCATCACCTGGATGTGCTGCGATGTGTCCAGCCCCGGTGCATCGGCGTCCACGATGAAGGCCGTGATGCCGCGCGTACCGCCCTGCGGATCGGTCTTGGCGAACACGCAATAGAAGCTGGCGATGCCGCCGTTGCTGATCCAGGTTTTTTCGCCGTTCAGCCGCCAGGCATTTCCATCCTGCACGGCGCTGGTCGTCATGGCGCCGGCATCCGAACCCGCATTGGCTTCGCTCAGCGCGAAGGCCGCAATCATCTCGCCACTGGCCACGCGCGTCAGGTAGGTCGCCTGCTGCTCGCGCGTACCCGCCAGCGTGATCGCGCCGCTGCCCAGGCCCTGCATGGCGAACGCGAAGTCCGCCAGCGGCGAGTGAAACGCCAGCGTCTCGCGCAGGATGACCAACGCGCGCGAGTCCAGCCGCTCCAGCGCCCCGCCGTGCGCGGCCGGCACGCAATAGCGCAGCCACCCGTCCGCGCCCAGCCGGCGCACCCATTCACGGCACGCCGCGCGGTCGTCGCTTTCATCCACGTGCTGCCCGGGCGCCCAGGCCGTCAGGCGCTGCGCCAGATCGCGGTGTGCGTCGTCGAAAAAGGGCAGGGCCAGGTGGGTGGTCGGCGCGTGCATCTCAATCGCCTCCGAAAACGGGCTTCTGCTTCGCGGCAAAGGCCTCGTATGCGCGCGTGAAGTCCTGCGTCTGCATGCAGATCGCCTGCGCCTGCGCCTCGGCCTCGATCGCCTGCTCGATGGTCATGGCCCATTCCTGCTGCAGCATGGTCTTGGTCATGCCGTGGGCGAACGTCGGGCCGTCGGCCAGGTCGCGTGCGGTCTGCTGCACTTTGGCCAGCAGATCGGCCGGTTCGTGCAACGCATTGAAGAAGCCCCAGGCCAGGCCTTCGTTCGCCGTCATCGCGCGGCCGGTGAACAGCAGCTCCGACGCCCGGCCCTGGCCGATCACGCGCGGCAGCAGCGCGCACGCGCCCATGTCGGCGCCGGCCAGGCCCACGCGCGTGAACAGGAACGCGGTCTTGGTGCCCGCCGTGCCCCAGCGCATGTCGCAGGCCAGCGCCATCATGGCGCCCGCGCCAGCGCAGATACCGTCGATGGCGCCCAGCACCGGCTGTGGGCAGTCGCGCATGGCCTTGACCAGCGCGCCCGTCATGCGGGTGAACTCCAGCAGCTCGGGCATGGTCATCTTCGTGAGCGGCCCGATGATCTCGTGCACGTCGCCGCCCGAGCAGAAATTGCCGCCCGCGCCTGTCACCACGACGGCCTTCACGTCGGTGGCGTACTTGAGCGCGCCGAACAGGTCGCGCAGCTCGGCATACGAGTCGAAGGTCAGCGGGTTCTTGCGCTCGGGACGGTTCAGCGTGACGGTGCCCACACCTGCGTCGAAGGACCAGTTGAAGTGGCGGCCGCTGTACGCGGCCTGTGCGCTGAACTGCGCGTGCATGGGATTGCTGTTGCCGATGTAGTGCTTCATTCGGCCTCCGCGCCGGTCTGGGTGTGTTCCTTGACCTTGCCCAGCAGCTTGTGCAGGGTGGCCACCTCGCGTTCGCTCAGGGCTTCGAACGCATCGACGATCCACTGCTCGTGCTCGCGCGCCATGTCGTGGAACTGGCGGCGCCCGCGCGCCGTCAGGCGCACGCGGTAGGCGCGGCGGTCGCCCTCGACATCCATGCGCTCCACCAGGCCCTCAGTCACCAGCTGATCGGTGATGCCGGTAACGTTGCCGCCGGTCACCATCATGCGGCGCGACAGCTCGTTCATCTTCAGGCCCTCGGGCGCGCGCTCCAGCTGCGACATCAGGTCAAAGCGCGGCAGCGTGGTGTCGAACTGCTCGCGCAGCCGGCTGCGCACCTGCTTTTCCACCAGCTGCGTGCAGGTGAGCAGGCGCAGCCACAGGCGCAGGGCCTCGGGGTGTTCGCTGTGGGCACGGGCTTCCAGGTCCATCGTGTCATTCCTCGTTGGCGTTGTTCCTGGCCTGCAGGGCCTCTGCTGCCTGCAGCTGCCGCTGGCGGGCCAGCTCGCGGTACAGCTGGTCGCGCCCGCTCAGGTATTCGCGCGGCCATTCGATGGCGCGGCTGTCCAGGCGCGCCGCCTCGTGCAGCGTCCAGGCGGGGTCGGCCAGATGCGGGCGGGCCACGGCGCACAGGTCGGCGCGGCCGGCCGCGATGATGCTGTTGGCATGGTCGGCCTCACTGATCGCACCGACAGCGATGGTGCGGATACCGGCCTCGTTGCGGATGCGGTCGGCAAACGGCGTCTGGTACATGCGGCCGTACACGGGCTTGGCGGCGCGCGTAGTCTGGCCCGACGACACGTCGATGAAGTCGCAGCCCGCATCCTTGAACAGCCGCGCCACGGCCACGGCGTCGTCGGCCGTGTGACCGCCCGGCGCCCAATCGTGGGCCGAAATGCGCACGCTCATGGGCCGGTCGGCGGGCCACGCGGCGCGCATCGCCGCAAACACTTCCAGCGGGTAGCGGCAACGGTTTTCCAGCGAGCCGCCGTATTCGTCGCTGCGCTGGTTGGTCAGCGGCGTGATGAAGCTGGACAGCAGGTAACCGTGCGCGCAGTGCAGCTCCAGCCAGTCGAAGCCGGCCGCGGCGGTGCGACGCGTCGATTCGACGAAGGCATCGCGCACGCGGTCCATGTCGGCGCGGGTCATCGCGGCGGGCACCTGGTTCTGTTCGCCGTATGCGATGGCGCTGGCGGCCAGCAGCGGCCAGTTGCCCGAGGCCAGTGGCTCGTCCATTTGCTCCCAGCCGACCTGGGTGGAGCCTTTGGGCCCGCTGTGGCCCAGCTGCAGGCCGATCCTGGCGCTGGTGGAGCCGTGCACGAAATCGACGATGCGCGTGAACGCCGCCTGCTGCGCGTCGTTCCACAGACCGGGGCAGCCGGGGGTGATCCGGCCCTCGGGTGTCGGGCTGGTCATCTCGACGAACACCAGCGCCGCGCCGCCCATGGCGCGCGCGCCCAGGTGCACCAGGTGAAAGTCCTGCGGCACACCCTCAACCGCGCTGTAGGTAGCCATGGGCGAGACGACGATGCGGTTCTTCAGCTGCACGTCACGCACCTTGATCGGCGTGAGCATGGGCAGCACCGGTTTGCCGCCCGCGAGCCAGCCCTCGTAGCCCTCCAGCCACTTGGCGTCGCGCAGGCGCAGGTTCTCGTGGCTGATGCGCTGGCTGCGCGTGAGCAGTGAATAGGCGAACTGCTCGATCTCCATGCCGCTGTAGCGGTCCACATTCTCGAACCACTCGGTGGAGTTGCGCGCGGCGTTCTGGATCTTCAGCACCTCGACGCTGCGGCGGGCCTCGTAGCCGGCCAGCACGGCGTCCAGGTCGTGACCGCTGCTGAATTCGTCGGCCAGGTCGATGGCGTCTTCCAGCGCCAGCTTGGTGCCGCTGCCGATCGAAAAATGCGCCGTGTGCGCGGCATCGCCCATGAGCACGATGGGCACGGTCCTGCCCGCGATCTGCTCGCGGTGCACCCAGGTGTTGCACACCACGCGCGGAAAGCGGATCCAGATCGCCGAACCGCGCAAGTGCGTGGCGTTGCTGATCAGCGCGTTGCCGTCCAGGTAGGGTGCGAACAGCCTTTCGCAGAAGGCTATGGCATCTTCCTGCGGCATGGTGTCCAGGCCATGGGCCTTCCAGACTTCTTCAGGCGTCTCGACGATGAAGGTGGAGGTCTGGTCGTCGAACTTGTAGGCATGGGCCTGGAACCAGCCGTGCTCGGTCTTTTCGAACGCGAAGGTGAAGGCGTCGAAGGTCTTCTTCGTGCCCAGCCAGACGAAGCGGCACTGCCGCAGGTCCACGTCGGGCTTGTACACGTCGGCATAGCGGTTGCGGATGCGGCTGTTCAGCCCGTCGCTGGCGATCACAAGGTCGGCACCGTACTGCGCGGCCAGCGCCTGGTCGTCGGTCACGTCGGTCTCGAACACCAGCTCCACGCCCAGGGCCTGGCATCGCTCCTGCAGGATGTTCAAAAGGCGCTTGCGGCCGATGCCGCAGAAACCGTGGCCGGTGGAGCGCACCGAGCGGCCCTTGAAAAATACCTCGATGTCGTCCCAGTGGTTGAACGCATCGCCGATCAGCCGGGCGCTGTCGGCGTCGGCCCTGCGCAGGTTGGCGAGCGTCTGGTCGGACAGCACCACGCCCCAGCCGAAGGTGTCGAACGGGCGGTTGCGTTCCACCACCACCACGCGGTGGCCGGGGTTGCGCTGCTTCATGAGCAGTGCAAAGTACAAACCAGCCGGGCCGCCGCCGATACACAGGATATTCATGGGGAAATAGTTTAGGCCTAAACAAAACCCTGTCAACAGGGGAATCAACGGGAGACTCCAGCAGCGACGGGCCCGGCAAATGCGGCGCCGTCCTACAGCCCGCTGCATGACGCGGCAATTAAATGTTTCCATGCAGACGCTTATCCGCAAAGTGGAAGACCGGCTTGCCGGCCTGCCGGTCCCCGTGGCGCTGGAGTTGCCTGCGGGCGAGCGCGTCGGGCCGTCCGACGCCACGGTGACTTTGGGCTTTACCGACTGGTCGGGCATTGCGACGCTGGCCGCGGGCCAGATCGGCCGGCTGGCCGAGGATTTCGTCGAAAGCCGCGTCCGGCTCGAAGGCCGCATGCGCGACCTGATGACCGTGGCGGTGCGCCTGCTGCCCGGCAACCCCACCGGCACCGACACCGGCTGGTGGACGCAGATGCTGCACCACGCGCGGTCGCTGGCTTCGCATACCCACCGCAAGGACGCCGAGCAGATCCAGTTCCACTACGACGTGTCCGACGATTTCTATGCGCTGTGGCTGGACCCGCGGCGCGTCTATTCATGCGCCTACTACCGCGAGCCGTCCATGACGCTGGCCCAGGCGCAGGAGGCCAAGCTGCAGCACATTTGCCGCAAGCTCATGCTGCAACCGGGGGAGCGGTTCCTGGACGTTGGCGCGGGCTGGGGCGGTCTGCTGCTGTGGGCGGCGGAACACTACGGCGTGCAAGCAACCGGCATCACGCTGTCGCGCAACCAGCATGCGTACGTACAGCACCTGATCGAGTCGCGCGGCCTGCGGGACCGCGTACAGATCCACCTGCTGGACTACCGCGACCTGGACGAAGCGCAGCCCTTCGACAAGATCGCGTCCATCGGCATGTTCGAGCACGTAGGCCATGCCAATATGCCGGCGTACTTCGACAAGATCTTCCGCCTGCTGGCGCCGGGCGGCCTGGTCATGAACCACGGCATCACCGCGGGCGGCACGGCCAACCACCAGCTGGGCGCGGGCATGGGCGAATTCATCGAGAAGTACATCTTTCCCGGCGGCGAGCTGCTGCACGTGAGCCAGGTGCTGCGCGACATGGCGCATGCGGGCCTGGAGATGGTGGACACCGAGAACCTGCGCCCCCACTACGCGCGCACGCTCTGGGCCTGGTCCGACGCCCTGGAGTCGCGCCTGGATGAAGCCCGCGCCGTGCTGGAGCGCGGCGGTGACGCCGACGGTGCGGGCCGCATCCTGCGGGCGTACCGCCTGTACCTGGCCGGCTGCGCCATGTCGTTCGAGCAGGGCTGGATCGCGTTGCACCAGATGCTGGCCACGCACCCCACTGGTCAGCTCGCGGGCGACGCCGGCGTCCCGCGCGGCGCCCAATCGGTATACCCTTTCAACCGCAACTACATCTACAACAAGGAATGCGCATGATCTACAAATTCAAATCCAAGGCCGACGGCGACCTCATCATGCTGGAGCCCCAAGGCCGCCGTGTGCTGGAAATCATCGGCAAGGACACAGGCCCCAAGGGCATCATCACGGCAGGCCAGATCCCGGCTGCAATCTCCGCCATCGAAGGCGCCATCGCCCATGAAGAGGCGATGAAAAAGTCCGCCGGCACCGAGGGCGCCGAACCTGCCGACCGGCCGTCGTCAACCGAGGGCATCACGCTGCGCCAGCGCGCCAAGCCGTTCCTGGACATGCTGCGCCGCAGCCAGGAAGCCGAATCCGACGTGGTCTGGGGCGTCTGACGCCCCCTTTGCCGAACGCGCTCAGTCCACCTTGGCGCCGGACGCCTTCACCACCGGCTGCCACTTCTTCAGCTCGGCGTCGATCAGCCTGGCGAACTCCGCAGGTGTGTTGCCGCTGGGAATGGCGCCGTTGGCCAGCAGCCGTTCTTTCACGGCGGGTGCATTCAGCGCCTTGGCGGTTTCCTGCTGGACGCGATTGACGATGTCCATGGATGTGCCGGCCGGCGCCAGCAGGCCGAACCAGGAGCTGGCCTCGAAGCCCTTGAGCGATGCACCGCCGGCCTGCTCCACCGTGGGCACGTCGGGCAATGCCGCCGACCGCTGCGAGCTCGTGACGGCCAGCGCCTTGAGCTTGCCGGCCTTGATGAGTTGCATGGACGAGGGCAGGTTGTCGAACATCACGTCCATGTCCCCGCCCACCAGCGCCAGCAGCGCGGGGCCCGAGCCGCCATAGGGAAAGTGCGTCATGAACGTACCGGTCATGGACTTGAACAGCTCACCCGCCAGGTGAATGGACGTGCCGTTGCCGCTGGACGCCATGTTGAGCTTGCCGGGGTTGGCCTTGGCATAGGCCACGAAATCTTCCACGGTGCGGATGTTGCGGGCCGCGGCCTTCTCGGTGTTGACCACCATGACGTTGGGCACGCCGGCCACCAGCGTGATCGGCACGAAATCCTTTTGCGGATCGAACGGCATGCGCGCGTACAGCCACTTGTTGATGGACTGCGTGCCCACGGTGCCCATGAGCAGGGTGTAACCGTCGTTGGGCGCCTTGGCCACCAGGTCGGCGCCGATGTTGCCGCCCGCGCCGGCGCGGTTTTCCACCACGAACTGCTGGCCGAAGGCCTTGGACAGTTCCGGCGCGACCGCGCGCGCCAGGATGTCGGTGGTGCCGCCCGGTGCGAACGGCACGACGATGCGCACGGGCTTGTTGGGCCAGGCGCTCTGGGCGGCCACGGGGCCGGCGAGCAGGGCCAGGGCAGCAGCGGCGAGGGAAGCCACGCAGGTGCGGCGGCCGGGCATGAAGGCGGGAACCATGTCTTTGTCTCCTTGGGTATTCGGTGTGCGGGCCATGATGCCACCGTTGCGCCCAAAGAAAAAGCCGCCCGCAGGCGGCTTTTGTTCCGGGAGTGACGCGACTCAGTCGGCGTACTGCTTGCCGGCGTCGATCGGGCCCTTGAGCTTGGCGATCTCGGCCTCGACGAACTTCTTGTGTTCGGCGGGCTCCACGCGCTTGTCGGTCACCACCACGGCGCCCAGGCCTTCCTGCTTCTTGATGAACTCGGGGTCCTTCAGGGCCTTTTTCAGGCCGTCGTTCAGCGTCTTGACCACGGCGGGCGGCGTGCCCTTGGGGGCGTAGATGCCGTGCCAGATCGTGAGGTCGAAGCCCTTCAGGCCCATTTCCTGCAACGTGGGGTAGTCCTTGAGCAGCTTGTGGCCGGACAGCGGCTTGGCCGTGGTCACGGCAAAGGCCTTCACGCGGCCGCCTTCGATCTGGCCGGTGGTGTTGGTGGTCTGGTCGCACATCACGTCGACCTGACCGCCGATCAGCGCCGTCATGGCCGGGCCGGTGCCGCCGAACGGGATGGTCGTGAGCGGTTCCTTGGTCTTCAGGGCCGACTGCCACAGCAGGCCGCAGATGTGCGAAGCGGAACCGATGCCGGCGTGCGCCAGGTTGATCTTGCCGGCGTTGGCGCGGATGTAGTTCTCGAAATCGCGGTAGGTGTTGGCGGGCAGCTGGGGCTTGCCGATCAACGTCATGGGCACGTCGTTGACCATGCCCACGTATTCGAAGTCTTCCAGCGTCTTGTACGGCAGCTTGCGGTACAGCGACGGCGACGTGGCCATGCCGATGTGGTGCAGCAGGATGGTGTGGCCGTCCGGCGCGGCCTTGGCGACCTTGTTGGCGCCGATGGTGCCGCCGGCGCCCGCAGCGTTTTCCACCACAAAGTTGCCACCGGGAATGGCCTTGGCCAGGGCGATGGCCAGGTCACGGGCCACGCGGTCGGTCGGGCCGCCTGCGGCGAACGGCACTACGATGGACACGGGCTTGCTGCCCGGAAAGGTCTGGGCTTGGGCAGAGAAGGCGGCAGCCACGGCGGCGGCCACGATGAGCAGGCGTTTCATATTGACTCCTTGGTATTCAGGTGAACAGCCGGTGAATCGTATCCACCGCCATCGCGGCGTCCATCGCGGGAACTACTTAGCCCCGGGCGCGGATAAACCCTTGTCTTTCAAGGGCTTGCGGCCTTATTCGGTCCCGCTATTTGCACATGGCAAATGTGTATTGGACGCTTTGGCGGGGGCTGCCTACAGTTGCGGTTCTTCTGCTGAAAGAGTCCGCCATGAACCGCCTTCTCCGCCTTTTGACCGTCCTGCTTGCCGGCGCCGCCGCCAGCGCCGGGGCCCAGGTGGACACGGCCGTTTCCGCCCACGCGGCGGCGCAGGCCCTGGCGCGCGGTGCGACCGTGGTGGATGTCCGCGCGGCGGCCGACTACCAGCAGGGCCACCTGCCTGGCGCCGTGCGGCTGGACGCCCAGGCGGCGCTGGACAGCGTCGCGGCGCTGCAGGACCTGGTGTCGCGCCATGGCGTGAACCTGTCGCGTGAAGTGGTCGTGGTCGGCCAGCCCGGCGACCTGCTGGCCCAGCGGCTGCAACAGCACATGGCACGGTTTGCCTCGGGCCGCGTGACATGGTTCGTGGGCGGCGTGCAGGAATGGACGCTCAGCGGCCGGCCGCTGGAAACCGCCGTGGTCCCGCGCCGCGCCGTTCCCCAGTACCTGGTGGCGCTGCAACCCCAGCTGCAGACGCCGCGCATGGCGGCCGCGGCCCTGCGTGATCCGTCGGCGCCACAGGCCGCCGCCCGCGTGGCGCCCACGGCCACTGCGTCCGCGCTGTTCTGAGCTTTCTTTCCTACTTGTAGCTGCGCACGACAACAGAGTGTGCGATCCAAATTTTCTTGTTCGACCCTGCCCGCATGCGGTGTGTGCGAGGTGGTGTTTGTAGTTCGGGAAATGGCTCGCCTCTGGCGTTCATAAAACTTATGAATTAATTTATTCCAAATAGAGACGAGTTAATTTAAACAAAATAGCTAATATTGCGCCACTTAAATTGGCAGGGGGCGCAGTGAGTTTGCAGAACAGCTTTTGTCAGGAAGACGGGTACTTGCCCCATCAGCAGCTGACGAGCATCCAGGCATTCTTTCAACAGAGTGTTTTCTGGACCTTTGGATGGCAGTCCGACAAGGACACTTCGCCATATGCACACTGGAATCACGACTTCCTGAAGGCGCATCGGAAAAATCAAGAGAACCGTGAGGATGTTCTGCTCGCAGATGCGGAACTGGCACCGCTTCATGAGCTTTGGCTAAGGCTAAAAGAAGAGCGTTTGTCGGGGCACTCTTTGGTCCGATGCTATGCCAATGCGCATACGTTTGGCATTGAGGGCTACCCGCATGTCGATAGCCGAGTTCCGGGTAACTACACAACCATCTTCTATCTCAATCCAGTCTGGAAACCGGAGTGGGCGGGAGAAACGGTTTTTCTGAATGACGCCGGAGATATCTTCCAGGCGGTGTTGCCTAAACCCGGGCGGCTGGTGACATTTGATGGACGCATTACACACGCTGCGCGACCGCTGTCGCGAGTCTGTCCCGCAATGCGTGTCACTTTGATGTTCAAGACTCGCGCGCCAGGAGCTGCTGGTGATCCTGAGTGAGCACAAGACCTATCTGGTAGAACATGGTGCGGCATCCATCTCTCATAGTGGATCAACGCTCTGGGCTCACCTCGCCGGTGTTCACCGAATTCTGGAAGCCAGCAACTCCCCAGCACATGTGAGTGTGGCCGGTTTATTCCACTCCGTCTATGGAACACGAGCCTTCAAGCAGGTGTTGATCGACAGAAGCCGCCGCATCGAAGTGAGGTCGTTGATCGGTCGTAAAGCGGAGAACTTGGTATGGGCGTTCTGCAATCTTCCTCGCCCCAAATTGTTCGAAGTCAGCATAGCTCAACAGAAGTTCGACTGGGTCAGTCAGTGGGTCGAAACAGAAACGATCTCTGAGCTCTGGGATGGACTGGTTCGATTGGAGTGTGCGAATCTGCTTGAGCAAAAAACTCTCTATCGATTCCCTTGTCTCGTGCTACATGCACAAGCAATAGGAATGCTGGACCGGGAGGGGTTTTCGGTCTAGCTCAACCGCCTCAATGAGGCATTTTCTGGAGATCACATGCAAACTGCTGACAGAACAACAACCCATTACTGGGGCTACAGGGAATTGACAGACGAGGAAC
Organism: Ramlibacter sp.; assembly: GCA_041905405.1. Classification (GTDB taxonomy): domain Bacteria; phylum Pseudomonadota; class Gammaproteobacteria; order Burkholderiales; family Burkholderiaceae_C; genus RAM1. The sequence continues at coordinate 22,810 of JAYRLC010000046.1, forward strand.
TCCTGCAAGCCGCAGGCGGTGACTGTGGTGGGGATGGCGACTGCGGAGGCGGCGGCGGCGCGGACAGCGCAGGAGACTCTGGAGGGAGTCCGGGTGATGTTGCCGGACTTGACGGTGTACTGGGACAGGTCTGCGTCGCGATTGGGCTGTGTGATCCGGCTGCGCCTCCAACTGGAACCAATACCATTGGGGTTCGTGGCTAGCACGAGCTAGTAACCGTTCCGCTGTGCAACGCACAGCGGATTTTTTGCCTATCAGAACGCGCCTTGCGGCAAGCCTATGCGAATCTTCACCTTGAAATTCTGGATAACGTCTTTGCTTGTTGCTTGTGCCTCATTCTGGGCGGCAAGTGCTCATTCACAAGAAAAGTCACAAAAGAAAGTACCTCTCCCAGCAGTTGGAAGCGTACAGCCACTTCGCGTTCTAGTGGTCAACAACCCACGGTTTGCGAAGGTAGATGAGGAACTGGCGAAAGCAATTCTCTTGGCTGCAACCGCTGAAACTAGACGGCACTTCAATTTAGATTTGTCGTTCTCGGCTGTTGATTTCGCATCTACATCAGAGATTCTGGGAAAGATGCCGGGAGGGCATCGCACTTGGGCGCTGGCGCAGTCGTTGGACCTTACTCGCAATCCCGACATGGAGGTACTGCGTAAATCGCTTTCCGGTGAGCTTTATCGCGATGGTGGAACCGCCAAGGACATCCGGTCATTCTCTGAGAAATTTCTAGCAGAACAGCCTGGCGATGACAGCGATGCTGCTCTTGCAAACGCTATCGCATCCACGCAGAAGAAGTACTTGGACCGACTGAGAACGCAAAACACTGTTGACGGAAAGCCGCCACTGATTGACGATGGCTTTGGCGAATACCTTCTCTGGATAGCCTTGGGGTACACGCGCCTCCCGTATGAAATCGTCATCACCAATCAATTGATTGCGAGCGCGGAGAAAGTCGGGAACTCGGTGCATAGCGCATTGCGTGGAGGGATAAGCAATGGCTTGACAAACTCCAGCCGTCTCTCCAAGACTGGTTCTTTCTCGGTGGTGAGCACGTACCCATTTGTAAATGAAGATGAAACTATCAAAGCCCTGAGAAATGGGAAAACCTACAGCGTGAGCGAATGGTCTACGTACGCTGGAGCGCTCCTTGCCCACGAAATTGGTCATCAACTACTACATCTTGGGCACCCGTTTGAGAATCCTTCTTGCTTGATGAGACCGCCAGCAAGGCTGCATTTTGACCAATGGTATGCAGCGCTGAATCCGGCCAATTGCCGGCTTAATTCGTCCGCGGCAATGACGCCAGGCCGCACTGTCGACTACACGGATATCCGCTGATCACCGATTGGCTGATGGATGGCTAAAAGTCATGGATCTTTTTCGAAAAGAGGCGCTGAACCACAAGCGGGATACTTGGCTGGGAGAGGTGATGCTATCGCGGCCCGTGTCGTTTGGACTGATAGCTGCGTTGTTTTTTGCGATTGCTTCAAGTCTGATCGCCTACATGATTTTCGGGGAGTACACCAAAAAAGCACGAGTCTCCGGATATCTTGTGCCTGACAAGGGACTCATAAAAATTCATGCTTCACAGGACGGCACCATTCTGTCCGTTCGTGTCTCTGAGGGGCAATCTGTACGTCGAGGTGATCTGCTTGCTGTTGTCTCGACCGAACGTGCCATTGAGTATGGAGCAACCCAGGAAGTAATCGCAAAGCAGCTTTCGCTGCGACAAGAGAGCCTAGTAGAAGAGAAGAAGAAAACTTATCAAATCTATACGAGCCAAATCAACTCTGCGCAGGCACGTCTTAAGAAGTTGAGGCTTGAAATTGAGCAGATGGGGAGCACCATCGATGCGCAGCAGCAGCGCGTCATACTTAGTGAAGCAGTGGTGGCGCGAAATGGCCAACTCATTCAGCAAGGTTTTTTGTCCGACGCCTCCTTTCAGGAAAAACGGTCGGAACTTCTTGAGCAGCAGAATCGGTTGAGGGAGTTGCAAAGAGGAAAAATCGCGCTGGAGCGTGAGCTGACTTCCGCGATGGCAGAGGTGTATGCGCTGCCACTGCGAGCTCGCAATGAGGTTGCGGCGCTGGAGCGCTCAATCTTCGAAATGCGAATTAACGACGTTGAGAATGAAGCTCGACGCGAGTCGCTTGTCCTCGCGCCACACGATGGGTTGGTAACAGCGCTCCAGGTGAGCCAAGGTAAGCGGGTGACGCCGGCTCAGCCGTTGATGAGCTTGCTTCCTGCGGGCTCCCAACTGCAAGCTGATCTGTACATTCCGAGCCGGTCTGCGGGGTTTGTTCGCGCCGGACAGACGGCGCTATTGCAGTACCACGCGTTTCCGTACCAGAAGTTTGGTAGCTATCCAGGAAAAGTGACTAAGGTTTCCCGCATAGCTGTGCCGGCGCAAGAACTGCCTTTCCCGGTTCTGGCAGCAGACGTCTACTATGTTGTGACCGTGCTTCCTGATCGGGGGCATGTTCTTGTCTATGGAAAGCCAGAGCCATTGCAGGCGGGAATGCAAGTGGACGCAGACATTTGGCTGGATCGCCGAACGATTGCGGAGTGGATTCTCGAACCTCTCTACAGCGTGTCTGGTCGTATCTGATGCGACTATTTGAAAGTCTGAACTTCGGGTTCGGAAATGCTTTGCCCGTGGTGCTCCAAACGGAAGCCGCTGAATGCGGCATCGCTTGCCTCGCCATGGTCGCTTCTTACCATGGATATATAACTGATCTCCCAAGCATGCGGCAGCGATTCGCCGTATCGCTCAAGGGGCTAAATTTAGCGTAGCTAATCCAAGTCGCTGGCCGGTTGAGTCTTTCGTGCCGACCGCTTCGAGTGGAACTGCAAATGCTGCGGGAGCTTCAGATGCCCGCGATCTTGCATTGGAATCTGAATCACTATGTCGTCCTCAAAAGCGTTCGAAACGGCAAGGTCACGATACACGATCCGGCGCTTGGTGTGCAAGTATTGACGCTTGAGCAAGCATCGAAGCACTTCACAGGTGTAGTCTTGGAACTTGAGCCTACGCTGAACTTCAAGCAGTGTGATGAGAGACAGACGCTTAGGCTCAGAACGCTGATGGGCAACATTCGTGGCCTCAAGAGATCGCTGTTCCAAGTCGCAGTGCTGGCCCTTGCCCTGGAGATATTCACTCTTGCCGGACCGTTCCTGATGCAATGGATCGTGGACGACGCGCTTGTATCCGCAGACAAGGATTTGGTGACAGTAGTGGCGCTTGGCATGCTGCTGCTGGGCATCTTGCGGGCGGCGGTCGGATTGATCCGCTCATGGGTTCTGCTCTACATGAGCGCCAGCTTGAATGTTCAATGGTTGGCAAATGTCCTTGATCACCTGCTGAAGCTTCCTATGCCGTTCTTTGAGAAGCGACATATTGGTGACGTCATATCGCGTTTTGGGGGGATATCGGCAATTCAGCAAACACTCACCACAGGGTTCGTTTCTTCGTTGATCGATGGGTTGATGGTTGTCACAACCATGGCGATGATGTTCATCTACAGCCCGCCCCTTGCGATGATCGCGGTGGCTGCCATGGGGCTTTATTGCACTCTCCGCTTGGTGCGTTACGGAGCGCTGCGTCTGTCCTCGGAGGGGCTGATCGTGAGAACTGCTCGGCAGCAGTCCTACTTCATGGAAATCATTCGCGGAATTCAAGCTGACCTGCCCCCAATT
>JAYRLC010000047.1:0-26060 GCA_041905405.1 Ramlibacter sp.
TGGACAGCATCGACGCTGCCGTACGCCTGACCCTGGCCGGCAGCCACTATGCGGTGCTGCCGAAATCTGCCCTGAGCTCCAACCCCGTGGCCCGGCAACTGGGTTTCGTGCCGGTTGAGGGTTTTGAAATCGACCGCGTGCTGGCCCAGATGCGGGGACGTCCCGAAAGCCTGGCGGCGCGCGCGCTGCGCGCCACCGTCATGGAGCAGGTGCGCGCTTTGTCAAAGGCGGGCCCGGTGACGGGCTGAGGGCGCGGGCATCAGTCCCCATGCGTCACCTGTGTGCCGGTTTCAGGCGTGGGCCGTCTGCGGCCGCGTGGCGGCCATCGTCGATTTTGGGTGAGCCTTGACCGGCGCCACAAAAGGCGTCCAGGCCACCGACGTGATCTCGCTGAAATCGCGCCAGTCCTTGAACCAGCTTCGCCCGCCGTCGGTGGAGCGGAACAGGTCGCCGTACTTGGTGCCCGCGAACACGAGCTGCGGGTCGGCCGCATGCAGGCCCAGCGCCCAGAAAGTCGAATTCGGCACCGTGTGGAATACCGCGCCGCTCCAGGAGGCGCCGCGGTCGCCTGAGTGGTAGATGCGCGTGCGCGTGCCGGGCGTGCCGTCGCCGATGGCGGCCAGCAGGCCGCCGCCGTCACCCAGCAGCGGCGTGACTGAGCGCGTGTAGTACATGCCCTCGAACCGCTCCTCGGAGGCGATGCCCTGCCACGGGCCGGCGGGGCCGCGGGTGCTGGTGTACACCGAGTTGACGGTGGCGATGAGGTACGTCTTGGGCAGGCTCGCGCGCGCCGGCATGATGGCGATGGAATGGATGTCGCCCGTGACCATGCCGCTGGCGGTATCGTCCACGCGGCGCCACGTCTCGCCGCGATCCAGGCTGTGCCAGGCGCCGCCTTCCTCCACGCCGAACCACACCGAGCCATCGTCCGGATCGACGCAGATGCTCAGGATGCGCGGGCGGTTTACACCGGCGCAGAACTCGGGCATTTCAATGCCCAGGCGCGTCCAGCTGAGCCCGCCGTCCAGCGATCTGAACATGACCGCGCGGGCGGGCGCGCCCGTGCCGGCGTAGAGCACGTCCGGCTGCCGCGGATCCGCGGCGATGGACCATACCGACATGCCATTGGCCGGGCTGTCGATCCGGCGGAAGTGCGCGCCGCCGTCTTCGCTCAGGCACAGGCCGACGTCCGCGCCCGCGAACACGCGCTTCGGATCGCGTGGATCGACCAGCAGGCAACGCACGGTGCCGTCGAACTCGATCGCTTCTTTCAGCCCCAGGCGGTGCCACGTGGCGCCGTCGTCAATGCTTCGCAGGATGCCTTGGCCTGCAGTGCCCACCAGGATCGTTCCTTCCATGTTTCATCCTCTCCAAAAAATTGGCTTAACAACTTGCATAATTTCTTTATTATGATAAAAATTGAACAAGTTTTGCGGCAAGAGGACGAATTTTCTGGAGGAATTATCGATAAATACTCTGAAAATACCTGATTTTTAGTGATTTATTATCAATAAATACTCTAATTAATTTTCTCATTTAACGGTAATTCAATGATTGAAAGTGACCATGAAGTTCTACCATGAGGTCCGTGGGTGTTCGCTGGCGGTGGACATCGTTGCGCGCGAGCTGGGGTTGCCGCTGCAAATCGAGTGGGTGAACATGACTACCAAGACGCTGGAGGACGGCAGCGACTATCTCGCCGTCAATTCCAAGGGGACGGTCCCCACGCTGGAGCTGCCGGGCGGGGAACACCTGAGTGAAGGGGCGGTAATCATGCAGTACCTGGCGGACCAGAAGCCGCAGGCGCAACTCATCGCGCCGGCGGACAGCCTGCGCAGATACCGCATCCTTGAATGGATGAGCTTCATCGCGGCGGACCTGCACAAGGGCGGTTTCATGCCGCTGTTCAAGGCGGCCACGCCGCCCGCGTACAAGGACCTCGCCCGGCAGTACGTGCAGGGCAAGCTTGCCTGGCTGGACTCGCAGCTTGCGGGCCGCGACTACCTCATGGGCGATGCGTTCACGATCGCCGACGCCCACTGCTACACGATCGCCATGTGGGCGCCCGTGCACGGCATCGACTTGCAGGCCTGGCCGCACCTGCGCGCCTACCTCGCGCGGGTCGGTGGCCGGCCCAGTGTCCTTGCGGCGGAACAGGCCGCGCGCGAACAGGGCGAGCGTGTGAAGGCGCGGCAGGCTGCCGGCGCCGCCGCCTGACCCATCAACCAGGAGATGCTGCGATGAAAAAATTATTCCCGGGCCTGGCCGTCGCGATGGCCGCTTTCTGCGCGGTGACCGCGCAGGCGAACGACTACCCGCGGGGCCCCGTCAAGATGGTGGTGGGCTTCGCTGCGGGCGGGGGCACCGATATCGCCGCGCGGATCGTGGCCGAGAAGCTCGCGCCCGAACTCGGCCAGCCCGTCGTGATCGAGAACCGTGCCGGCGCGGGCGGCACCATCGCCGCGCAGGCGGTGTCCAAGTCCCGAGCGGACGGCTACACGCTGCTGTTCGGCTCCGGCGCCGAGCTGGTCATCAACCCCGTGACGCGCAAGGTTGCGCAGTACAACGTGCTGAAGGATTTCGAGCCGGTCGCCGAGGTGGGCGCGGTGTCGTTCGCGCTCGTGGTGCCGTCGGCGTCGCCCGCCACCGACGTGGCCTCGCTCGTTTCGCTGGTGCGCAACCGCGCGGGACGCGCCAATTTTTCGTCGTTCGGCATCGGGTCCACCAACCACCTGATCGGCGAGCTGTTCATCCAGAAGGCGGGCGTTAAGGCCACGCACGTGCCCTACCAGGGCAGCGCCCCGGCGATGGCCGCGCTGCTCGCCGGCGAGATCGACTTTGCGTTCGAAACCGCGTCGGTGGCCATGCCCCAGGTCAAGGCCGGCAAGCTGCGTGCGCTGGCGACGCCGTCGCGTGCGCGGCTGAAGGATATGCCCGACCTGCCGACGCTGCAGGAGTCCGGCTTTCGCGACCTGACGGCCGAAGGCTGGCTCGGTGTCTTCGCGCCGCCCGGCACACCGCAGCCGGTCGTGCAGCGGCTGAACCAGGCCCTGGTCAAGGTGCTGGCCATGCCCGAGGTCGCGGCCAAGCTGACCGAGCGGGGCATCACGCTGGCGCCCGGCAGCGCCGAAGCCTTCCGCGCCAAGCTCGCGCAGGAGGTCGATAAATGGTCCGCCGTAGCCAAGCAGTCCGGCATCGCACTGGATTGATCCAGATCCCATTCACCACCTATTGAAAATTTCCATGCGTCTCTTTCTGACCCCCCATGCCTGTTCGCTCGCCGTGGACATCGTCGCCCGCGAGGCCGGCATTCCCCTGGACCTGGTCTGGGTGGACGTGCGCGCCAAAAAACTCAAGGACGGCAGCGACTACTTCCAGATCAATCCGAAGGGCCAGGTGCCCACGCTGCAGGCCGACGGCGGGGAGCTCATCACCGAGGGCGGCGTGATCGTGCAATACCTGGCCGACCTGAAGCCCGGCAGCGGCCTGCTGCCGCGCGAATTCGGGCTGGCCCGCTACCGCGTGCTGGAATGGCTGAGCTTCATCAGCAGCGAACTGCACAAGGGCTTCACCCCGCTGTTCCGTCCCACCACGCCGCCCGAGTACCGCGCCATTGCCGTGGAGAACCTTCGCAGGCGCCTGGCGTGGCTGGACGAGATCCTTTCCGGCCGCGAGTACCTGGAGGGCGGCCGCTTCACGGTGGCTGATGCGTACTGCTACACGATCGTGATGTGGAGCCACCTGCACAGCATCGACCTGTCGGCCTGGCCCGCGTTGCGCGCGTACCTGCAGCGCATCGAATCCCGCCCGGCCGTGCAGGCCGCGCTGGCGGCCGAACGCGCCGAACTGGCCACCCGCGCCTGAGGGGAGCCGTCTTGAACATGCGATGGAAACACCGCCCCGCCGGCTCGAACTGGGGCGACTTCGGTCCGGACGACCAGCGCGGGTCCATGAACCTCGTGGGGCCTGAGCAGGTGCGCAAGGGCCTGGCCGAGGCGCGCGAGGGCCTGACCTTTTCGCTGTCCCTGCCGCTGGACTACCCGGGCGGCAACGCGCTGCACCCACGGCGCCATCCGCCGCGCCATTTTTCCACGCTGCGCGGGGGCAAGAACGAGGGCGAGCAGTGCTTCTGCTTTGCGATCTCGCGCGACAACCCCTTCTATACGGATGTGTACTGCGACGACGTGGTGGTGCTGCACACGCAGTACTCCACGCAGTGGGACGGCCTGGCCCATGCGGGCTCCGAGTTCGACGCCGATGGCGATGGCGTGGACGAGATCGTGTTCTACAACGGGTACCGGGGCGGCGAACACGTGCGCGGCGGCCGCCGAAAGGACGATGCCCCGGCGCAATGGGACACCTGGCAGGAGCCGCGCGCACTGGCCCTGGGCATCGAGCACCTGGCCGAACACGGCGGGCAGGGGCGCGGCGTGATGGTTGATCTTCATGCGCACTATGGCGAGCAGAACCAGGCCGTGGGCTACGACGCGCTCATGCGCATCCTGGAGGCCGACCGCGTGCAGATCGAGCGCGGCGACATGGTGTGCCTGCACAGCGGCCTGGGCGACATGATCATGGGCATGGCGGGGCAGCCCGACGGCGCCAGGCTGCTGTCGTCATGCGCGGGGCTGGACGGCGGGGACCAGCGCTTGCTGAACTGGATCACCGACACCGGCGTCGCGGCGCTGATCTCCGACAACTTCGCTGTCGAGCTGATGCCCAAGGGTATGCGCGTGGACGGGCGGCATGCCATGCTGCCGCTGCATGAGCATTGCCTGTTCAAGAACGGCATACACCTGGGTGAACTCTGGCGGCTGGGCGACCTGGCGCGATGGCTGCGCGCGAACGGACGCAACCGGTTCCTGCTAACCGCGCCGGCGCTGAACCTGCCGGGCGCGGCGGGCTCGCCGGTGACGCCCGTGGCCACCGTGTGACGCCCTGGCCCGGGGCTGGCGCGCCGGGTCGGCGTGCCATACTTGGCGAATGGCACGAAAGAGTTTGAGACAGGGCGTAAAACCGGTGCCCGAGCCGGCCGGGCCGCAGGAAGAAGACGACGCGGACCTGGATGCGGATGTCCGGCAGGACTCGAGCCTCACGCGGCTGCTGAGCGTGCTGGACCTTTTTTCCGCGCAGGTGCCGTCGCTGACGGTCGACCAGATCGCCACGCAGATGGGCGTGCCCAAAAGCACGAGCTACCGCTACGTTCAGGCCCTGACCAAGGCCGGTCTCGTGGTCCGGCTGGACAAGAGCATCACGCTGGGGCCCCGGATCATCCAGCTGGACCGTTCCATCCGCGAATCCGACCCCGTCATCCGCGCCGCGGCGCCCCCGATGCGCGAACTGGCCGACCAGACCGGCCTGGACGTGTTCATCTCCAAGCTGTACGGCCATTCCCTGGTGACCGTGCATACCGAATACAACGAGTCGCAGCCCGCGCTGCGCTACGGCCGCGGGCGGCCGGTGCCGCTCACGCGTGGCTCCAGTTCGAAAGCGCTCATGGCCTTCCTGCCCGCAGCGCGACTGCGCCGGCTCTACCAGGAGCTGGGGCCGGAGCTGGACCAGCCCACGTCGTGGGAATCGTTCTATGAAGAGATGCAGGGCATTCGCAAGGCGGGCTTTTGCCGCACCAGCGGCGAGCTGAACCAGGGCCGCACGGGCCTGTCGGCCCCGATCTTCGGACGGGGCCGCATGGCCGTGGCCAGCCTGACCACGCTGGGCAGCGACGGCCGCATGGCGCTGTTCGACGAGGGCGCGATCGCCGCGCTCGTGATGCAGACGGCCCACACGATCAGCGCCCGCCTGTCCGCGGACAGCCATCTCTGACGCGCCGGTTACTGCAGTTCGATCTTCGCGCGCTGCACCACCGGCGCGGCCAGCGACACGGAGCGGTTCCATGTCGACCGTGCATCCGCCAGCGTGCTGCCCACGGGCTCCAGGCCGAGCTCGACGAGCTTGGTTCGCACCTCGGGCTCCAGGGCGATCCTGCGCAGCGCGGCGGCCAGCCGCTCGGTCACGGCCGCGGGTGTGCGGGCCGGCGCGAACATGGCGAACCAGCCCGCATTGGCCATGTCTTTCACGCCCAGCTCCTCGAAGGTCGGCACGTCCGGCAGCGACGCGACGCGCGCGCGGCCCGTGACCGCGAGCGGCCTGACGGTGCCCCCGTCTGCCGCGCCCTTGATGGCCGCCACGGTCAGGAAGGCGCTGTCCACGTGGCCTGCCACGAGGTCATTGAGCGCCGGCGAAGAACCCTTGTACGCCACGTGCAGCAGGTCGATGTGGGCGCTTGAGGCCAGCACTTCGCCCATCAGGTGGGCCGACGACCCCACGCCGAACGTGGCATAGGTCAGCCGCACGCGCCGTCCGCGCAACAGCAGCGCGGCCAGGTTCTGTTCGGCCGCACTGCTGCGCACGGCCAGTGCGAGTGGTGCATTCGCCAGCACGCTGAGGATGGCGAATTCCGACTGCGCGGCCTTGATGCCGTCGGCCGGATTGCGGGCCGTGAGCGGCGCGATGACGTGGGTTGAATTGCTGCCCATCAGGATGGTGTAGCCGTCGGCCGGCGCCTTGGCCACCTGGCGCGACGCGATCAACCCGTTGGCGCCGGGCTTGTTTTCGATGACGACCGGCTGGCCCAGCAGCGCGCCCAGGCGCAGTCCGACCATGCGGGCGACCGTGTCGGTGCCGCCGCCGGCGGCAAAGGGCACGACCAGGGTCACCGGTTTGGACGGGTAGGGGTTGGACTGGCCGAACGATGGCGCAGCAAGAAGCGTGGCACTTGCCAGAAGAGCCCGGCGTGAAAGTGAAGACATGAAATTCCTTGGAGGGGGTGAAACAGCGTGCGCGTGGATTACTCGACCTTGATCTGGCGGTCCTTGACGATCTGGGCGTACTTGGCCTTGCCCTGCGCGATGCGCGCGGCCATTTCCTCAGGCGAGCTGTAAGCGGCGGTGAAGCCCACGTTGTCGAAGACCTTGAGGACCGACGGCGACGCCAGGGCATCCTTCATCGCGCGGTTGAGCTGCTGCACGATGGCCGGCGGGGTGCCGGCGGGTGCCAGCAGGCCGAAGAACCCTTGCACGGTCAGGTCCGGCAGGCCGACCTCGCTGGCGGTCGGCACCTGCGGCAGCAGCGGGTCCCGCGCCTCGCTGGTGACGAACAGCGGCAGCAACTGACCGGCGCGCAGCGCGCCGATCAGGGGGGACGTGACCTCCGTCATGAGCTGGGCGTCGCCGCGCAGCAGCGCGTCCTTGGCCAAGGCCGCGCCGCGGTAGGGAATGTGCACGAGCGGCGCGCCGCTGGCGGCCATGAAAATTTCTCCCAGCAGGTGGTTGCTCGACCCCGTGCCCGCGGAAGCAAAGTTCAGTTTGCCGGGCGCCTTTTTGGCCAGGGCGATGAACTCGGCCGTGGTCTTGACACCCAGCGACGGCGGCACGGCGAACACGAAAGGCTGCGTGGCGCCCAGGCTTACCGGCAGCAGGGTGGCCACATGGCCCTGGTCGGGGTACAGCACGGGCGCGGCCGTCAGGCTGCTGCCGCTGCCCCACAGCAGGGTGTAGCCGTCGGCCCGCGCCTGTGCCGCGTACTTGGTGCCGATGCGCCCGCCGGCGCCCGGCCGGTTCTCCACGACGACCGGCTGCTTGAGGATGGCCGACAGTTCCTGCGCGATCGCGCGCCCCGAGATGTCGGTGGAGCCGCCAGGCTCAAAGGACACCACCAGCGTGATCGGCCGGGCGGGATAGGTCTGCGCCTGGGCGGCCGGGGCCAGTGTGCACAGCGCCACGGCGGCGGTCCCCAGCCCACGGAAAACGGCTTGAAGCAAGTTCATCGGACATTCCTCATGAGAAGTTGAATCATTATTTTCCCGTTAAACGATAAAAAATCAATAATAAAACTCGATAAAACGGAAAATCTCTTGGGAAATGGATGGATCCAGAGTGGGTTGTGAGTGCATCATCATGAGAAATTCAGTATTTCATGGCAAATGGCTGGCCGTTGATGGTGCGAAAACCGACCGAATTCGGGGTGGCGACCCAGTTCTCTGAGGATTGACTAAAGAATTTATCTTTTAAAGATAAAAATACTTGCCGTCATTATCACTATGGGGTAATGTTGCAATAAATGAGGTGACAATCAAGTCACCACGATCAACCCTGGAGCGGAAATGGATGCGGATGACGAAGCGGCCGGGACCGGGCGGGTCAGCCCGCCGGCACCCTGGGGTGCAGTGGACGGCGGCTGGCCGGTCAGTCCCTTTCCCGGGGTCTGTTTCATGGTGGAGTCGCATGCGCGGGAGTCTGCCGACGGCCTCTGTGTGGCGGCGGCGCTGGGCGCCGGGTTGTTGCTCGTGCTGGCGCTGTATCTGTTCGGATGAATTTGAAAATTATCGTAAAGAGGTAATGTGACCGTATTGAATAACCCCCGGCCCAAGGTAGCCATCGTCACGGGCGGCGGCTCCGGCATCGGCGCCGCCACCGCAGCGCTGCTGGCCGCCACCGGCCACGTTGCCGTGGTGGTGGACGTCAATGAAGCGGGCATCCAGTCCGTCGTGCAGGGCATCCGCGATGCGGGGGGGGCAGGCCGAAGGCCAGGTCGCCGACGTGGCCAGCTGGGCGGATGCCAGCCGGGTGGTGCAGGCGACGGTGGCGCGACACGGTAGGGTGGACGTGCTGCACAACAACGCCGGCATCACGGCGGTCGGCAACGTCGAGACGCTGGAAGAGGCGCAGTGGGACGCCGTGATCAACGTCAACCTCAAGGGCATCTTCCAGTTCTCGAAGGCCTGCATTCCGCACATGCGGGCGCAGGGTGGCGGCGCCATCGTGAACACCGCGTCCGCCAACGGTTTCCGTCCGGCGGCCAACCGTGACGCCTATTCGGCGGCCAAGGGCGGCGTCATCGCCCTGACCAAGGGCATGGCGGTCAGTTTCGCCAGGGACCGCATCCGCGTGAACTGCGTCTGCCCGGGCACCGTGGACACGGGGCTGGTACGCGGCGTGGCGCAGCAGTTGTTCCCCGACTTCGAGACCGCCGAGAAGGCGTTCCTGGCTCGCCAGCCGCTCGGGCGCATCGCGCAACCCATGGACATTGCGAAAGCAGTGGCTTTTCTGGCGTCCGACGACGCTTCGTTTGTAACCGGTTCGGCGTTCATCGTCGATGGAGGGATGGTTCTTGTCTGATGTTTCTACTCCGGCCGCCCTGGCGGCCATGGCGCCGGCGCGCGGCAGCCGGGTCGTGATCGTGGGCGCGGGCGGCGGCCTGGGCCGCGCCCTGTCGGCCGCTTGCGAATCGCTGGGCCTGCGCATGGCGTTGATGGACCTGGCCGCGGTGGTGCCGAAGATGGCCTGCCCCGCGCAGTCCGTCTGCCTGCCCATCGACGCGGCCGACGGCGACTCGGTGGATCGCGCATTCGGCGAGGCGGCCGCGTTCCTGGGCGGGATCGACCACCTGTTCCACGTGGCTGGCTTCTCGACCATCCCGCCGCGTCCACTGCGCGAGACGGACCCAACCGAATGGGACCGCGTGATCGACGGCAACCTGCGCTCGGCCTACCTGTGTTCGGTGGCTGCGCTCAGGCACATGAACGGCGACGCGCCAGGCATCGTGCTGGTGTCCTCCACGATGACGGTCGCGCCCAACCGCGGCTACGGCGCTTACATCGCGGCCAAGGGCGGCACCGTCGGGCTGATGAAGGCGCTCGCGCTGGAAAACGCGCCGCGCGTGCGCGTCAACGCGGTCGCACCCAGCGCGATGCTCACGCCCTTCATGGGCGGCGGGCCGCAGGCGCAGGGTGGCAGCGCCGGCAAGTGGGACTGGTTCGATCCCGTGGCCGCGGCGGCCGCGATCCCGATGGGGCGTCTGTGCGCGCCCGAGGACGTGGTGGGTCCGATGCTGTTCCTCGGCAGTCCCGCCGCCCGATTCATCACCGGCCAGGTGCTCCATGTGAGCGGCGGCCGGGTCATGCCCTGAACGCCATGCTCACACTCTATTCAGACGCCACGCCCAACGGCCTGCGTGCATCCGTCATCCTCGAGGAAACGGGGCTGCCCTACGAGCTTGTGCGGATCGACACCGAAAAGGGCGACCAGCACACGCCGTCGTTCGTGGCGCTCAATCCCTCTGCAGCCATCCCCGTGCTGGTGGACGGGGCCGGAGGCGACGCCCTGTGCCTGCCGCAGTCCGGCGCCATCGTGCTGTACGCGGCCGACCGCAGCGGCCTGTTCATTCCGCGGGACCCGGGACGGCGTGCCCAGGCCTACCGCTGGTTCTTCCAGGTATCGACCGACATCACCGCGGCCAGCAGCTGGCTGTTCAATCACGCGCGCGCGATGCCGGTCAAGCATCCCGAGAACGTCGAATGGCTGCAGGCGCGCCTGCGCCGCGCGCTGTCCATCGCCGACGGATGGCTGGCGCAACACGAGTATTTCGCCGACGAGGTGTCGGTGGCCGATTTCATGCTGTACCCGAACTTTGCGTTCAGGCGCCAGGCCATCGAGGCCGCAGGTGACATGCCGAACCTGCTGCGCTGGGGCGAGCGCATGGCCCGGCGCCCCGCGCTGCAACGCGGCATGAAGGTTTTCGAAAGCTGATTCTCCAACCACTACTTCCCGGAGGTGTTTCCATGAAAGTCCTGCTCCAGTTGCTGGCCTGCGTGGCCAGTTTGTTGACCTTCAGTCCCGCGATGGCGCAGGACTGGCCGGCCAAACCCGTTCGCATCGTCGTGCCCTATCCCGCGGGCACCGGGCCCGACATCATGGCCCGCATCGTGGCCGAGAAACTCGCCCGGCGGACCAACCAGACCTTCGTGGTGGACAACAAGCCGGGCGCCAACGCCATCATCGGCACCGACAACGTGGTCAAGTCGCCCGCCGACGGCACCACGCTGTTGCTGGTGGACCGCCTGACGCTGTCGGTCAACCCGCTGCTGTACAAGCCGCTGCCCTACGAGCCGCGCCGCGACCTCGTGTCCATCAGCAACGTCGCCGACGTCAAGCTGTACCTGATGGTCAACGGCGGCTTCCCGGCCAACAACTTCCGCGAGTTCATCGCATATGCCAAGGCCAACCCCGGCAAGATCGCCTACGGGACGGGTGGCGCGGGCAGCATCCTGCACCTCAACCTGGAAGCGATCCAGGCCGGCGCGGGCGTCGATATCCTGCACGTGCCCTACAAGGCCTTCGCCGAAGTCATTCCCGCGCTGCTCAGCGGCCAGGTGCAGGCGACCACCGGCGGCATCGAGGCCGTGCAGAAGTTCGTCGAGGACAAGAAGATCAAGCTGCTGGCCATCGGCTCGGCCACGCGCGCGCCGATCGCTCCGACGGTGCCCACCATCCGCGAAGCGGGCGGCACCGACGACATGCTGCTGTCCACCGCGTACACGCTGCATGCGCGCGCCGGCACTTCGCCTGCCATCGTGCAGAAGATCGCCCAGGAAGTGACGGCTGTTCTGGCGGACCCTGAAGTCCAGGCCAGCACCAAGGCCCGCGGCCTGGAGGCCTACGGCACGACGCCGGCGACCGTGGACGCGCAGCTGGACCGTGACGCCGCCGCCATCGGCAAGCTGGTGCGCGAGCGCAACATCAAGGTCCAGTAACACGGCGCGGATGGCGTGAAGGCGGCCTGGTACGAACGGCAGGGTCCTGCGCGGGACGTCCTGCGCACGGGCGAGTTGCCCGTTCCGCAGGCGGGCGTCAGGCAACTGCGGGTGCGCCTGCACGCCAGCGGGGTCAACCCGTCCGACTGCAACCGGCGCAGCGGCGCGGGGTACGCCATGGAGTTCCCCCGCATCGTTCCCAACAGTGACGGCGCGGGCGTGGTCGACCAGGTCGGCGAAGGCGCCGACCCCCGCTGGATGGGGCGCCGCGTGTGGCTCATGAACGGCCAGCGCGGGCGGCCGTTCGGCACGGCCGCGCAATGGATTGCGCTGGACCAGGACCTCGTGCAGCCGCTACCGCCCGGCGTGTCGCATGCCGAAGGGGCCTGTCTGGGCATACCGGCCATGACCGCGTGCCACTGCGTGCTGGGCGACGGTCCCGTGGCGGGCCAGACGGTGCTGGTCCAGGGCGGCGCCGGCGCTGTCGGGCGGTTCGCGGTGCAGATCGCGCACGCGGCCGGCGCCCGGGTGTTGGCGACGGTGCGCGGCGCGGCCCAGCGCGACCACGTGACGCAGGCCGTGCCGCACGCGGGCATCGTCGACCGTGTGGCGGACGACGTGCCCGCGCGGATTGCCGAACTGACATCCGGCCAGGGCGTGGACCGCATCGTGGAAGTGGACTTCGGCGGCAACCTGGCGCTGGACCTGGCGGTCCTGCGTCCGGGTGGCGTGGTGGCCGCCTACGCGTCGCGCGGCGATCCGCAGCCGGCCTTTCCGTTCTACGGCTTCATGCGCAAGGGCGCGACGCTGAGGACCGTGATGGCCTCGGCCCTGCCCGCGCCGGCGCGTCAAGCCGCCCGGCAGTGGTTGTCCGGATGGCTGCGCAGCGGGCACGCCCGCATCGCGGTGGCGCGCACGTTCGCGCTGGACGAGATCGCGGCCGCGCACGAAGCGGTCGAGTCCGGCCCCCGCCTGGGGACCGTGGTGGTCACCTGTACCTAGCGAAGGAATGGACATGACACGCAGATGGCTCAAGCGCCCCCACGGCTCCAACTGGGGACAGTTCGGCGACGACGACCAGGTCGGGATGATGAACCTTGTCGGGCCCGAACAGGTGCTCAAGGGGGTGCAGGAGGTGAAGACCGGCAGGACCTTCAGCCTGTCGCTGCCGCTGGACTACCCGGGCGGCAGCGTGCTGCACCCGCGGCGCAAGCCGCCGCGGCGCTTCGCCAACCTGCGCGGTGGCGCCAACGAGGGCGCCCAGTGCTTCTGCTACCCGCTGTCGCGCGACAACCCGTTCCACACCGACGTGGTGAGCGACGACGTCGCGCTGCTGTACCTGCAGTATTCGACGCAGTGGGACGGGCTGGCACATTTCGGCGCGGAGTTCGACGCCGACGGCGACGGGCAGGACGAAATGGTGTTCTACAACGGGTTTCGCGCCGGCCGGGACGTGCTGCCGTCGGCGGGACATGCCGACGGGCCGGCGCGCTGGGACACTTATGAAGACCCGCGCGCCGAGGCGCTGGGCATCGAGAACCTGGCGCGCCACGGCGCGCAGGGCCGGGGCGTGCTGATCAACCTGCATCGCCACTTCGGCAACGCGCACCATGCGGTGTCGTTCGACGAGCTCATGCAGGTCCTGCAGCAGGACGGCGTCACCGTCGAACGCGGCGACATGGTGTGCCTCTACACGGGGCTGGACCAGGCGATCCTGTCGATGAACCGCCAGCCCACGCCGCAGATCCACCAGATGTGCAGCGGCCTGGACGGCTCGGATGGGCGGCTTCTGGACTGGATCACGGACACCGGCGTGGCCGCGCTCATCTCCGACAACTTCGGCGTGGAAATCCCGCCGGCCACCGCGCGCATGGACCGCCATTCGATGTGGCCGCTGCACCAGCACTGCATCTTCAAGAACGGCATGCACCTGGGCGAGCTGTGGTATCTGCGTGAGCTGGCCGCCTGGCTGGCGGACAACGGGCGCAGCCGTTTCCTGCTGACGGCGCCGCCGCTGGACCTGCCGGGCGCCGCCGGCTCTCCGACCACGCCGGTCGCCACGGTGTGACGGCCGTGGCTTGCGTGCGCCGAGGACGGTCAGGAGGCGGCGCCTGCCGTTGCCGTCCCCGCGCCAGGCGCCTCGAACGCGATCCGGCGCGAAATCTCGGCTGCCGCCTTGCAGATCAGCCGGGCCAGGTACTGCTCGTTGAATGCGTCGAAGCGCTCCATCGTGCCCACCAGCGTGATGCTGCCGAGGATGCGGCCTTTCTCGTCGAAGATCGGCGCGGCCATGCCGGTCTTGTCCGGATCGAGCTGGCCCTTGGACATGCTGTAGCCGTTCTTGCGCAGCATCAGCATGGCCCTGGAAAAGTCCTTCCAGGTGGCGCCGAGCAGGACGATGTCGGCCGAATCCGCATGTGCGTCGTACAGGCGGCGCAACTGCCGTGGCGAAAGGTGGGCCAGGATGATCGTGGCGGTCGCGCTCTTGAACAGCGCCATGGGCCGGCCGCGGCCGAAATTCAGCTGCCGGGCATCCAGCCCGTATTCCTGGTGCGTGGTGATGACGGATTCGCCATACAGCTCGCTCAGCAGGACGTTCAGGCCGGTTTCCTCCGCCAGCCGCTGCATGAGGTCGCGGCTGTTGTTCAGCAACGGATCGCTTTCGCGCATTTGCAGGTCCAGCTCGATCACGCGCGGGCCCAGCGCGTAGCCGCCGGGCAGCCGCACCAGGAAGCCGGCTTCGGACAGCTCCTTGACGTAGCGGTAGGCGCTGGCGGGTGCATAGCCGAGCTGGCGGCAGATTTCATCGACCTCGATCGTCGGACGGTCCCGGGTGATCAGGGCCAGGACGTCGAGCATGCGGCGAAGGCTGTTCATGCGGCGATTATCCATCGCTTGGCTATGAACGAATTTATCTTTTAAAGATAAATGGACGATTGATATGTCAATTGAAATGAATTTCAATTGCAAAATTATCTCTATAAGATAAAATAGCAAAATGAATGCAAACGAAACCACCGGCGCCGACGTGCTGCTGGACGCGTTGTGGGCGGAGGGCGTGAGCGTCTGTTTCGCCAACCCCGGCACCACCGAGCTGGATCTGGTCAGGTCGGTGGAGCGCTCGCCCATGCGCTTTGTCCTGGGCCTGCAGGAAAACGTGTGCACTGGCGCCGCGGACGGTTACGGCCGGATGACGGGGCGGCCCGCGGCCACGCTGCTGCACCTGGGGCCTGGCTTTGCCAACGGCATTGCCAACCTGCACAACGCCCGCCGTGCCCACACGCCGGTCGTGAACGTGATCGGTGACCACATGTCCTGGCACCTGCCGTTCGATGCGCCGCTGGCGTCCGACATCGAGTCGCTGGCACGGCCCGTCTCCGGTTGGGTTCACCGCATCGACGGCGTGGCATCGGTGGCCGCGGCCGCGCGTCAGGCCGTGCGTGAAACCGCCGGCCACGGTGGGCAAGGCGCCACGCTGATCTTTCCGGCGGACCATCAGGCGGCCGCCGCGCCGCAGGATGCGCCGGCGACGGCCGCCCCGCCCGGCGCACAGGCCGCGGCGCATGCCGGCGCCGCCGCCGGCTGGAGCGAACGGGATGCCGTGGCAAGGCTGAAGGCGGCCCGGCGCCCGCTGTTTCTGCTGGGGGGCGTGGGACCGGACAGCGCCCTGAGCGAGCGCGGGCAGAAGGCGGCCGCCCGGCTGGTGGCCGCCACCGCGGGGCAGGCTTTTGCAGAGACGTTTCCGGCCCGTGCCGAGCGCGGCGCGGGCCTGCCCGCGTTCGACCGGCTGCCCTACTTTCCGGAGCCGGCCCGCGCCGTGCTGGACGCCGCCGACCTCGTCGTGCTGGCCGGCGCGGCCACGCCCATCACCTACTTCGGCTACGAAGGCCATCCATCGCAACTCGTCGAGGATGCCCGCCTGCTGGTCGTCGCCGCGCCCGGCGAAGACGCGGCCGGCCGGCTCGCTGCGCTGGCCGACGCACTGGACGCGCCTGCCTACGTGCCGCCGCCGGCGGCCCTGCCGCCCCGCGAGGACGGAGAGCTCACGCCGCAGCGCATCGGCGCGACGCTGGCCCGCCTGCTGCCCGAAGGTGCAGTCGTGTCGGTCGAGGGTGGCACCTGCGGCTATCCCTTCTATGCCGTCTCGGCTGCCGCCGCGCGCCACACGGCGCTGACCAACACCGGAGGGGCCATCGGCCAGGGGTTGCCGGTCGCGCTGGGCGCGGCCATCGCGTGTCCGGGGCGGCCGGTCGTGGCGCTGGTGTCCGACGGCAGCACGCAGTACACGATCCAGACGCTATGGACGCTGGCGCACGAGGCGCTGCCCGTGATCGTGCTGGTCGCGGCCAACCATCAGTACGCGATCCTGCGCAACGAACTGAAGCGCGGCGGCGCCGCGCTGGGCGCGAAGGCGCAGGTGCTGACCGCGCTGGACAGCCCCCGGATCGACTGGGTGGCGCTGGCCGCGGCCTATGGCGTGCGGGGCTCGCGCGCGCATAGCGTGGCCGAACTGGAAACCGAATTCGCCGCTGCCGTGCAAAGCGGCGGTCCGGCGGTGATCGAGATGGCGCTGTGACGCCGCAGGTCAGGCGTTCAACCCATACAAAGGACACACCATGGATTTGAAGCTCAAAGGCAAGGTGGCGGTGGTCACCGGCGGCAGCCTGGGAATCGGCCGCGCCGTGACGCTGGCGCTGGCCGCCGAGGGCGTGCGCGTGGCGATCGTCGCGCGCAGCGCGGGGCCGCTGCAGGAGGCGGCCGCGGATATCTCGCGCGAGACCGGCACCGAGGTGCTGGCCGTGCCCGCCGACGTGAGCCAGACCGCCGCCGTCGAGCAGATGATGGCCCGCGTGGACCAGCACTTTGGACGCATCGACATCCTGGTCAACGGCGCGGCGCATCCCGGCGGGCTGGTGCGCAGCAACATCCAAGAGGCCGACCCCGAAGGCCTGCTGGAAGACATCAACATCAAGGTCGTGGGCTACATGCGCTGCGCCAAGGCCGCGTCGGCGGTGATGCGCCGCAACGGCTGGGGCCGCATCATCAACATCGGCGGGCTCACGGGCCGCGGCAGCAAGCAGCTGTCCGGCATGCGCAACGTGGCGATCTGCCACATGACCAAGGTGCTGTCGGACCAGCTCGGCCCCGATGGCATCACGGTCAACGTGATCCACCCCGGCGTGGTGGAAACGCCGCACATCCACGAGCTCTACGCCAAGGAGGCGAAGCTCCAGGGCCTGACCCCGGCCGAGGTCGAGCAGAACTACGCCCGGGCCACGCCGATCCGCCGCGTGCTGCAACCCGACGAGATCGCCGATGCCGTGCTGTTCCTGGCCTCCGAACGGGCGGGCGCCATCACGGGCGAATCGATTGCGGTGGACGGCGGCATCACGCGCGGCGTGTTCATCTGAACAGGGCAGGGGGATTCATCATGCAGGGAACGATTCTGGTGGGAACGGCGGGGCAGGGCATTCTGCGCAGCGTGGACGACGGCGCCAGCTGGCACCGCCTGGGCCTGAAGGAAAGCATTGAATTTGACGGAGTCGTGCGCAGCCTTCTGGTCGACGCAGCCGACCCCCGGCGCATCTTCGCCGGCGCCGACAGCGGCATTTCGCTGAGCACGGACGGCGGGGCCCATTTCTCGCGGGTGGCGTCGCCGGCCGACGGCCAGACCGTGTGGGCGCTGGCCGCCGATCCGCGCAATCCACAGGTCCTGTTCGCGGGCACGGGTGCGCCGTCGCGCGCGCACATGTTCCGCTCTACCGACGGCGGCCGCAACTGGCAGCCGCTGGCCGTGGAACTGCCGGAGTTCTGCAAGGGCGTCAACCGCCCGCGCATCCTGTCGATCGCCGTCGATCCGGATGACGGCAACGACGTGTGGTTCGGCGTCGAGGAGGGCGGCCTGTGGCGCAGCCGCGACCGCGGCGACAGCTGGGCGCGCGTGGACCACGAAGGCGGTGATATCGCCAATTCGGACATCCACGCCATCGCCGTGCTCGCGCCCGGCGCCGGCGGGCCCCGGCAACACATGGTGCTGACCGTCAACTCGGTGTACACGAGCAGCGACGACGGGCGGCACTGGGCCGGTGTCGCGTCGCGCTCGCGCTTTGACGGTATGTACTACACGCGCACCGTCATGCAGTTGCCGGGGCAGCCCGACACGCTGTTGATCGCCATCGGCGACGGTACGCCCGGCAGCCGCAGCCGCATCTACCGGTCCGCGGACCGCGGCGCCCACTGGGAGCCCACACTGCTGCACACGCCACCGAATTCCACGGTGTGGGCCTTCGGCTGCCATGCGGCGGACCCGTCGCTGGTATTCGCGGGGACCAAGTACGGGCAATTGCTGCGCTCCACCGACGCGGGCCGCAGCTGGTTCAAGGAATGGCGCGAGTTCAGCGAGATCACCGCCGTTGCCTGGACGCCCTTCGTCGCCGACGTCAGGGCGCATCCCCAATCCATCGACTGAAGGCACGCGCCATGACACAACAGACTTCCGGCGTGCGGCCCCGCATCAGGCGGACCCACATTGCCCTGTTCGTGAAGAACCCGTTCGACTCCGCGGCCTGGTACGAAGAGGTGCTTGGCATGACCGAGACCGCGCGGGGCGAACAATGGGTGTTCCTGTCCTTTGGCCAGAAGCACCACGACGTGGCGCTGATTCAGGCCGATGCGGGGCCGGGTGGCTCGTTTGAACGCGGCAACATCAACCTGCAGCACTACGGGCTGGAAATCGAAGGTGACGTGGACGAGCTGCGCCGCCTCTACGCCATGTTGCTGGCCAAGGGGGTGCAGGTCGTGAAGATCACCGACCACAAGGTCGGCTACGGCCTGTATTTCACCGATCCCGACGGCCACCGTTTCGAGTTCTTCTGCGAACTGATCGCCGACGACGAGGAGGGCAAGAAAGTCCTGCACCTCTACAACGCACCCAGCGATCCGCTGGACCTCACTCCCCTGCAACCCTGACTTCCAAAGCTGCCATGAAGAAGACCCCCAACTTCGGTCCGTACCACATCCGCAAGTGGTATTTCCAGTGCGAGGACGCGCTGGCCAACGAGGCCGGTGAACTCGCCGATGGTGAGCCGATCCGCAAGATCGTGCTGGCCGCGGCGATCCACAATCCCTATGCCGGTCGCTACGAAAAGGACCTGAGCGCCTTCATCGAGCCATCGCCGATGCTGGGCCAGGAGTTCGGCCGGCGCATCCAGGCGGCCGCCGCAGGTACGCAGATCGAAAGCTACGGCAAGGCGTGTCTGGTGGGCATTGACGGAGAGTACGAGCACGGCAACGCGCTGCTGACCAATCCCGCGGCCAACCCGATCCGCGACGCGCTGGGAGGGGGCAAGTCGTGGGTACCGTCCACCGGCAAGCGCGGTGGGCCCGGCACGGTGATCGACATTCCGCTGGCGCACAAGGATGCGCTGTACGTGCGTTCGCACTATGACACGGTGACGGCGCTGTTCAACGACGCGCCCAACCGGGACGAACTGCTGATCATCTGGGCGTTCGCCACGCGCGGGCGCCTGCATGCCCGCCTGGGAGGGCTGCAGGCCGCCGACGTCAAGGGCCAGGACGGCCTGGTCTGAGCCTGCCCATGACCGCACGCCGAGACTATCCGCTGCCGGTTGGCGGCCTGACCCTGTACGTAACCGAATGGGGCGAGCCGTCGGCACGGCCCATCCTGATGCTGCACGGCATCCGTGGCTATGCCGAGACTTTCGCCGGTCTGGCTGAAGCCCTGCAGCCGCATTACCGCGTGATCGCGTTCGACCAGCGCGGCCGCGGCCGCAGCGATTGGGACGCCGCCCGCAACTACTACACCGACACCTACGTGAGCGATGTCGACGAAGTGCGCCGCCTGCTGGGACTGGAGCGATTCGACCTGCTGGGCCATTCGATGGGCGGCATCAACGCGCTGGTGTATGCCGCTTCGTATCCGCAGCACGTCGACCGCCTGGTGATCGAGGACGCGGGTCCGCGCGCGTTCGAGGATTCGGACGGCGCGCGGCGAATCCGCCGCGAACTGGCGACCACGCCCGCGTCGTTTCCCGACTGGGACAGCGCGGCGGCGTTCATGCGCACCCTGCGGCCCACGGTGACCGAGGCGGCGCGGGAGGAGCGGCTGCGCTCCATGCTCAAGCCCGCCGGGGACGGCGGCTTCGTGTGGCGCTATGACCATGCCGGCATCGCCGCCACGCGGCTGAACCCCGCGCCGGGCCGCAGCCCGGACGTGGCCGGCGCCGTCAGCCGCATCCAGTGCCCGGCGCTGGTGCTGCGCGGTGGCCGCTCCGACTACCTGCAGCCCGACATGGCCGAGGCGATGTGCCGCAGCAATGCGCGCTTCAGCTGGCGCGAGATCGCGGACGCGGGCCACTACGTCCATGACGACCAGCCCCAGGCCTTTGCCGGGCAGGTCCGCGGCTTTCTCCTGGGCTGAAGCCGGTAGCGCGAACACAGCATGCACATCGAAATGCGAACCTACTCGCTCGTGCCGGGCGGCGCGGCGGAGTATCTCAAGCTCTACAACGCCATGGGCCGCGAAATCCAGACGGGCATTCTGGGGCGGCTCCTGGGCATCTACCAGAGCGACGTCGGCGAACTCAACCAGATCATCTTCCTGTGGGCGTTCGATTCGCTGGACGAGCGCCAGCGGCGGCGGCGCGAGTTGATGGCCGATGCCGGCTTCGCGCAGTTCCGCAAGGCCAGCCGCCACCTGCTGCTCAGGCAGGAGAACCGGCTCCTCACGGCGGCCTGACCATGACGCAACTGGCAAGCCATGTTCCCGTCCTGGTCGTGGGCGGCGGGCCGGTCGGCATCACGCTGGCCAACCTGCTGGGCGTGTACGGCGTGCGCACCCTGGTGATCGAGCGCAGCACCGAGGTGTTCGACTTTCCGCGCGCGGTGGGCCTGGACGACGAGGCCATGCGGACGTTCCAGGCGGCCGGCGTGGCCGACGCGATGCTGCGCGACATGATCCAGAACGTGCCGATGCGCATGTACTCCGCGCGCAGGCAATGCTTCGCCGAAATCCTGCCGCAGACCCGGGAGTTCGGCTGGTTCCGCCGCAACCTGTTTTCGCAGCCGCTGGGTGAGCGCACGCTGCGCGACGGGCTCAAGCGCTTCGGCCACGTTCAGCTCCTGACCGGCGCAGAACTGATGGCCCTGACGCAGAACGGCGACGGTGTGGCCGCCGCCGTGCGGCTGCCCGACGGCACGACGCAGACCGTGCGCTGCAGCTACCTGGTGGGCGCCGACGGCGGGCGCAGCACCGTGCGCGAAGGCCTTCTGAGGCTGCCGTTCGACGGCAAAACGCATGCCCGCAAATGGGTCGTGATCGAATGCGACAACGACCCCCTGGACGCGCCCTACACCGCGCTGCATTGCGACCCGGTGCGGCCCTATGTGTGCCTGCGCCTGCCCTACGGACTGCGCCGGTGGGAGTTCATGCTGTTTCCCGGCGAGGACGGCGAGCAAATGCTCAAGCCGCAGAAGGTGCGGGAGCTGCTGGCCCGGCACGTCGAGGATCCCGGGCGGCTGAACGTGATCCGCGCGCGCGTGTACACGCACAACTCGCGGGTTGCGCGCGACTTCGTCACCGGGCGCGTGGCGCTGGCGGGAGACGCCGCGCACATCACGCCGCCGTGGATCGGGCAGGGCCTGAACGCAGGGCTGCGCGATGCCTTCAACCTCGCGTGGAAACTGGCCGGCATTGTCGACGGGCGCCTGCGGCCGCAGGTGCTGTCCAGCTACCAGACCGAGCGCCACACGCATGCCAAGGCCATGATCGAACTGGCGGACCTGTTCGGCGCCGTGCTGTCGGTCACCTCCCCCTGGAAAGCATGGCTGCGTGACCGCTGCCTGCTGGCGCTGCGGCATCTGCCGGCGGTGCGCGACCACGTGCTCCAGATGCGTTTCAAGCCCATGCCGCGTTTCAGCGACGGGATGGTGCTCAACAACCCTGACCCGCGGAAGGCCCAGGCCGTGGGCCGCATGTTCATCCAGCCCTGCGTCGAAGCGGCGGACGGCGGCGTGAAGCGGCTGGACGACGTGCTGGGGCCGGGCTTTGCGCTGCTGTGCTGGCAGGACGATCTGGCTGCGCGCGACGCTGCCGTGCCGGACCTGCTGGCGCGGCTGGGTGCCCGCGCCGTGGTGGCCGCGCGCAGCCGCAGCGTGCAGGCGATGGCGCTGGCGGCCCGGACCGGCCCGGGGGCCGAGGCGGTCCAGGACCACGAGAACGCGCTGCACTTCTGGTTCCAGCGCACCGGGGCGGACTGGGTGCTGCTGCGCCCTGACCGCTACGTCGGCGCATTGGGCGTCAGCGGTGACCTGGCCGCGCAGCTGGAGCGCTACTGCGCCGAGTTCGCGGCGCCCGCAGCGCCCGCCGGCGCCATCCCCGAAGAAAGCGTTGCATGTACCCCGAGCTGAGTCTGTACATCGGCGGCGAGTTCATCGCCGGCGGCCGCGCGACGCGCGCGGTGCACAACCCCGCGAGCCTGGACGTGCTGGGGCAACTGCCGCTGGCGGGCCAGGACGACCTGCAGCGCGCTGTCTCGGCCGCGCAGGCCGCGTTCGCCACATGGCGCCATGTCTCGCCGCTGGAGCGTTCGCAGATCCTGAGGCAGGCCGCGGCGCTGCTGCGTGAACGGGCATCCGCGATCGGTCATGCCATCACGCTGGACAACGGAAAGCCGTTGGCCGAGGCGGTGGCCGAGGTGCACGGCAGTGCCGAGCAGGCCGAATGGCACGCCGAGGAAGGGCGGCGCATTTACGGGCGCGTGGTGCCACCGCGCCAGCGCGACGTTCGCCAGCTCGTAGTGCGCGAACCGGTAGGGGTATGCGCGGCCTTCAGTCCGTGGAACTTCCCGCTGAACCAGGCGATCCGCAAGGTGGCCGCGGCCATTGCAGCGGGCTGCACCATCGTGCTCAAGGGTCCGGAGGAGTCGCCTGTCGCAATCGTGGAACTGGCGCGTGCGCTGCACGACGCGGGGCTTCCGCCGGGCGTGTTCAACGCCGTCTGGGGCGAGCCCGCGCAGGTGTCTAAATTCCTTATCGAGTCGCCGGTGGTGCGGCAGGTGTCCTTCACCGGATCGGTGCCTGTGGGCAAGCAGCTGGCCAGCTTGGCCGCGCTGCACATGAAGCGATTCACCATGGAGCTGGGCGGGCATTCGCCCGTGCTGGTGTTCGACGACGCCGACGTGGACCGCGCGGCAACGATGCTGGCCCGCTACAAAGTGCGCAACGCCGGCCAGGTCTGCGTTTCGCCGTCCCGCTTCTACGTGCAGCAGGGCGCATACGCCCGGTTCCTGGACGTGTTCTGTGAAACGATCTCGTCCATCCGGGTGGGCAGCGGCCTGGAGCCGCACGTGCAGATGGGGCCGCTGATCCACCGCCGGCGGGTGCAGGCCATGCAGGACCTCGTGGGCGATGCTCATGCACGCGGCGCACGCGTTCTGGCGGGCGGCCAGCCCTTGGAGGGTGCGGGGCACTTCTTCATGCCTACCGTGGTGGCGGACGCCGGCGATGACTCGATGCTGATGACGCAGGAGCCATTCGGCCCGATCGCGCCGGTTGCGCCTTTTCGTGACGTGGCCGAAGTACTGCAGCGCGCCAACAGCCTGCCGTTCGGTCTGGCGTCCTATGTGTTCACCGAGTCGATCAAGACGTCAACGACCGTGGCCAACGGGCTGGAGGCCGGCATGGTCAACATCAACCATTTCGGCATGGCGCCCGCGGAGCTGCCGTTTGGCGGAGTCAAGGAGAGCGGCATCGGCAGCGAAGGCGGCACGGAGACCTTCGACAGTTATCTCGTTACCAAGATGATCACCCAGGTTTGACCATGCAACTGCAACGCCCTGAACTTCTCAAAACCCGATGCTTCATTGGCGGCCAGTGGGTCGCCGGACAGGACACCCTGGCCGTCACCAACCCCGCCACGGGCGGACTGGTGGCGCAGGTCGCGCGCTGCGGACGTACCGAAACGCGTGAGGCAATCCAGCGGGCTGAACAGGCGCTCGGTCCCTGGCGCGCCCGCACCGCCAGGGAGCGGGCCGCCATCCTGCAGCGCTGGTTCCAGCTCATGATGGCTCACCAGGACGACCTGGCCCGCATCATGACGGCCGAACAGGGCAAGCCCCTGGCCGAGGCGCGTGGCGAGATCGCCTACGCCGCCTCGTTCGTGGAGTGGTTCGCCGAGGAGGGCAAGCGTGTCTATGGCGACGTGATCCCGGCGCCCGTGGCGGGCCAGCGCATCGTGGTGCTCAAGGAGCCCATCGGCGTGTGCGCCGCGATCACGCCGTGGAACTTCCCTGCCGCGATGATCACGCGCAAGGCGGCGCCCGCGCTGGCGGCCGGCTGCACCATGGTCGTCAAGCCGGCGTCGCAGACGCCGCTGACGGCGCTGGCTCTGGCGGCGCTGGCCGAGGAGGCCGGCGTGCCCCCTGGCGTGCTGTCGGTGCTGGTGGGCCCCGCGAGCGAGATCGGCGACGAACTCGCCACCCATCCCGCGGTGCGCAAACTCAGCTTCACCGGCTCCACCGAGATCGGGCGGGTCCTGATGCAAAAGACGGCGGCGACCATCAAGAAGGTGTCGATGGAACTGGGAGGCAATGCGCCGTTCATCGTCTTTGACGATGCCGACATCGATGCCGCGGTGCAGGGCGCTGTGGCGTCCAAGTACCGCAACGCAGGACAGACCTGCGTGTGTACCAACCGGTTCTACGTGCACGACCGTGTGTATGACGAATTTGCCCGCAAGCTGGCCACGGCCGTGGGCGAGCTGACCGTGGGTGACGGTGCGCTGCCGCAGACGCGGATCGGGCCGCTGATCGACATGCAGGCCGTCCAGAAGGTCGAGCAACACATCCAGGACGCCGTGGCCAGGGGCGCGCGCGTCATTGCCGGCGGCAGGCGTCATGCGCTGGGGCATTCGTTCTTCGAGCCCACGGTGCTGGTGGACGTGACGCCGGCCATGGACATTGCCCGCGAGGAAACCTTCGGTCCCGTCGCCCCGCTGTTCCGCTTTACCAGCGAGCGCGAGGTGATCGCGATGGCCAACGACACGGAGTTCGGCCTGGCGAGCTATTTCTACGCGCGTGACCTGGGACGGGTCTGGCGCGTGGCCGGGCAGCTCGACTACGGCATGGTGGGCGTCAACACGGGCCTGATCTCCAACGAGGTAGCACCCTTCGGCGGGGTGAAGCAGTCCGGCCTGGGTCGCGAAGGGTCCCGCTACGGCATGGACGACTACCTCGTCGTCAAATACGTCAACATGGCCGGCATCGGTGATCCGGCTTGATCCATCCCTCAACCACAAAGAAAGAGTTCCCATGACACAGCTTCGCATCGGCGTCATCGTCGGCAGCATCCGCAAGGCGTCCGTCAACGACCGGCTGGCCCAGGCGCTGGCGGGCCTCGCGCCGCAGGGCGTGAGCTTCGACCGCATCCGCATTGACGACCTGCCGCTGTACAACACCGACCTGGAAAGCGATCCGGGCGAGCCGGTGGTGCGGCTCAAGCAGCAGATCACGCTGGCCGACGGGATCCTCTTCGTGACGCCGGAATACAACCGGTCATATCCCGGTGTGCTGAAGAACGCGATCGACCATGCATCCCGGCCGTATGGCAAGAGCGTATGGAGCGGCAAGCCCGCCGGCGTGCTCGGCGCATCGCCCGGCGCCATCGGCACGGCGCTGGCGCAGCAGCACCTGCGCAACGTGCTGGCTTACCTGAACATGCCCACGATGGGGCAGCCCGAGGCGTTCGTGCAGGCCGGCCAGGGTTACTTCGATGCGCAGGGCGGGATCGCCGATGAGGGCGCCCGCACCTTCCTCTCCGACTGGGTGCGCAAGTACGTTCAGTGGGTGGACGCGCATTCCCAGTCGCGCAACGCCTGAGCGCGATCAGTTGCGCTGCTTGCCCCGCAGGTCGGGTATGCCGGTGACCTTTTGTACGTTGCCCTTCAGGTGATCGGCCATCCACAAGGTGACGTCGGGCATCTTGCGCAGGGCCAGGGCGAAGTTGCGCGGCACGGGGTTCTTGATCTTCTGCAGCACCCGGCCGTCCAGATCGATCTGCAGCACGTCCCCACTGGGTGTTGCGAGCTTGTAGATCAGGCCGTCGTTGCCGATCTCGATCACGCTGGAGCCGAAGATCCCTTCGCCTTCGTGGCCTTCGGTGAAAAACGTGAAGCTGCCGTCCTTCGGGTCGAAGCGGCCGATGCCCGGCACAAACTCGATCGTGTACCAGAGCTTGCCCTGGGGGTCGAACTGGATGTAGTTGCTGGTCCATGAGGCGCAGCACGGGTCACGCGGCGCCATGAAGGCCGTGACGGGGGGCATGCGCCAGGTCGTCATGCCTCCGGTCTTGATGTCCAGCCGGCCGATGACGGCGGTGGGCTCGTTCGAGTAAAACCGGTTGTGCGTGGCGAACCACAGGTTCTTGTCCGGGCCGAAGACGATGGGGCCGCCCA